>JACABD010000015.1:0-49921 GCA_013377075.1 Geobacteraceae bacterium
TCTCCAACTAAGCCTCACTCAAGGTTAATTTGTCAAGTTACGAATAGTTACAATTATCTCTGCAGAACTTAGTCGAACACATTTTTGCGAATCAAAGCAGCATGAATTCTAGTAATTCTATTGCCGCCTCGATAGCTATAAAACCGAACTTACGGCAGATGTCACTCTACCTGGCAGCTGCCGGTTTATGCGTCCGCTTGCTCAAGTACTTTTCGATATCACTCCGCATATATCTAACCATGCCTCGCTCTCCTGAACCGAGAAAAAGCCGAGTAAAGCGCTGTCGGTCGGCGATCCGACTTACCGATGAACGCGAGCAACGCAAAAGACTTGCTATCTCTTTTGCTGACATGAACGGTGAAACATCCTCTGTGTTTTTGGTTTTCATGCTAACTCCTTCGCGTTGAAATTATCACATGAATAATCGTATCATCATGCCTTGTAAAAAGGCCTGATTGCGCGGAAGTGTTGACATGTATTTTTCCTAAATATCTCAATATTCAAAAATCAAGATTATCCGGTATATCTTTCGGCGTAAATTTAGCGTAGTGCTTTATGACTATCTCTTCAGAATTACCCATGAGCATGGCTATCTTCCTCGTGCTGACGTTATTGATAGCGAGTTGGGTGCCATAGGTATGACGATATTCATCGCAGGACCAGTCGACTTCTTTTTCCCGATAAACCTTATGGAGCTCGTCGTCTAAGTCGTCTTCTTCCCAGGCATTTCCTTTGGAATCTTTGATTAATGGAGCATCTTCATCACCAAATGCACAGTAGGCCTCGATAAACGGCAGCAGCTTATCGTTGATCGGGATGTTCCAAGTATATTTTTTTTTAGCACGAATGACTTTTTTCTGAAGATCGACGTCCTTATTTGTCAGTGCAACGATGTCACACCAGTCCAACGTGCTATACAAGTAAATTGCTACCGCCATCTCAAGAGCAGGATTCGCCTTAAGTTCCGGAAACTGCAGCTTCTCAAGGTTTACTTTTCTGAGGTGTTCAGAAAAAGCATCACGATCCCAACGACCTCCGGCAGGATTCGGAAAAAACCATCCGTGCTCGGACGACGCCGGCTTGTATTGCTCCAGATAGCTGCGCAGCCGCGTGTTGATTCTAACCTGGCGGTTCTCGCCGTTTTTAGGTTCCCAGTGTTTGCGATCGATTGTTTTTCCATGCACATCTATCAGTCCGCGCTCAAGATCAATATCGTCGTGTGTCAGCCAAAGCGCCTCATCTCGCCTGAGGCCCGCAAAAATATACACTGCAACCATTACCTGCAGCAGAGGGTATTCGGCAAGACATGCGAGCTGCTTATTTATTGCGGCAATTTTAAGGAAACGAACCTCCAGTTTATCCAGCTTGAGGTATTTGATCTTCTTTACAGGATTCTCTCCAGACATACTGTAGCGCCCAGGTGTAAGCGCATATTCAAAAAATAGATGCAGTGTTTCCCTGTACCTGTTCCGCGTTTTCTTGCCGACGTAACCGCGTAAGACCCTCCCATTTTTATCTTTGACCTGCAAGATTTTTTGAAGATAGTCCTGAACCTTGGCCGTAGTGAGGTCTTGCAAATGCACCGCTGACAATAACGGACGATTTTGATCTACGTATTTTCTTGAGCCAACACGCGCAAATTCCAGGCCCGGACATAGCTCTCCGAAAATGCTTCTGAGCACTGAAACATTCTTGACACCATTTTCGCTGTTTAAGTGCGTCTTGATGTGCTCAACAAAACCCTGTACAGCTGTTTCCAAAGGAGTTTTAGTCGCTGCAGGAACACCTGCAGCACCAGACAGACCTCCGGTTTTGATGATGGCTGCCGGCCCTAATTTTTCGAAATCTCCCAGCTTCCCCTTGGCGATCTGTTCGCTGTCAGTATTCAGTGCTTTTGTCTGTAGGACGTTGTTCTCATCTCGATACTTGATCGACCAAAAGTTGCCGCGCTTTTTCAGATATGCCATGGTCTACACCTGTGCTAAGGCCCGCTTCATGCAGGTCTGTTCGTAAGCAATGACTTCGCTCAACATGTAGCTGACGCTATTGCTCCGCAGAGCATTTTTTTCGTTCTGCCTGGTTAGACCGGCGTGAGCAGAAATCTGATCGACCCCGCTACGTGAACAGCGCCATCGAACCATCAGCTGGCGTGGTGAAACAAACTGCCGATCAGCACGAGGTGATCTGCTTTTGACGACTCTCTTCGTTTTCATGCCTTGCTCCAGGGTTAAATTGCTTTCCTGAATTTTTTATAGCACAGAGTTAAAAAACAGAGCCTATTCGAGAACTTATGTTGACAGTCGCACTTTTTTAACGAGTACAGCAAGGGTACACAGAGGGTTGCAAGGCCCGTTTGCAAAAGCAGAGTTCTGAAAAAATCAGATCATGCGAAGCGACATAGGCTGCAGGTTGATATGGGCTGGCAGGTGCGGCGAAACAAGCGGGTGGCAAGGGTACATGGTGAAGGGTACATGGAATAAAAAAAAAGACCTGCATTTCTGCAGGCCATTGATTTTGTTGGTTGCGGGGGCAGGATTTGAACCTGCGACCTTCGGGTTATGAGCCCGACGAGCTACCAGACTGCTCCACCCCGCGACAATTGAAGAAACAGATTAATACCATTACTATCCAGACTCGTCAACAACTATTTATCAATCAAACTCATTTATTTATCAGTCAATATTCTAAAGAGCCATTTCAGCCTGCATTATCAACAACTTAAGCTATGCAGCATTGCCTTACAAACAATGGTATTAATCAACATCGACTCAAGCAGGCTTCTCTACCCCTGCCTCTTTTATGGATAGGGAGATCCGTTTGCGCTCCGCATCGGCGGAAAGCACCTTGACCCTTACCAGATCGCCTGCCTTGACAACGGTACTCGGATCCTTGACATAGCGATTGGCAATATGACTTATATGCACAAGTCCATCCTGATGAACGCCGATGTCGACAAAGGCACCAAAAGCAGTCACATTGGTCACCACCCCTTGCAACACAAGCCCCTCTACCAGATCCTTGATCTCGCGGATATCATCGCGAAACTCGGCTGCCTTGAACTGACTGCGCGGATCACGCCCCGGCTTTTTAAGTTCTTCGACAATATCTTTGAGTGTCGGCAGACCGACCCCTTCACTCACGTAACTTTTTAGATCGATTCTGCCCGCCAGCGACTGGTCGGCAATCAGCTGCGCAAGAGAAACGCCAAGATCAGCGGCCATTGTCTCGACCAGTTTATAACGCTCCGGGTGGACTGCGCTGTTGTCGAGCGGGTGCTTTGCATCACGGATACGAAGAAAGCCTGCCGCCTGCTCAAAGGCCTTGGCTCCAAAGCGGGGCACCTTGAGCAGCGCTTTGCGGGAAAGAAATGAGCCATTCTCGTCGCGGTAAGAGGTAATGGCCTTTGCCAGAGATGCCCCTACCCCGGAAACATAGGAGAGCAGCGCCCAGGAAGCTGTGTTCAGATCCACACCGACGAAGTTAACCGAGGATTCAACCACGCTTTCAAGAGACTTCTTCAACATCGACTGGTTTACGTCATGCTGATACTGGCCGACGCCAATACTTTTGGGATCAATCTTCACAAGCTCTGCCAATGGATCCTGGAGGCGCCTTGCTATGGAGATTGCCCCGCGCACGGTCAGATCCAGCTCGGGAAACTCCTCCCTGGCAATTTCCGAAGCTGAATAGACGCTGGCTCCGGCCTCACTTACCGAAACAACCGGAACCACTAATCCTGCATCTTTCAGAGTATCTTTGGCAAAAAGCTCCATCTCGCGACCTGCCGTACCGTTACCGACAGCAATCATCTCGACCGAGTGACTTTTTACGAGCCGGAGCAGCTCCTGCCTTGCATGGGGAACCCGCCCCTCGCCGACATGGGGGTATATGGTGACATGCTCCAGAAAGCGACCGGTTGAGTCAATTGCAGCAAGCTTGGAGCCGGTTCGAAAGCCGGGATCAATCCCCAGCACCCTCTTGCCGCCAGCAGGCGCTGCCAGCAGCAGCTCACGCAGGTTACGGGCAAAAACATGAATAGCCGCCTCATCAGCACGATCCTTGCTCTCCAGACGAAGCTCGACTTCAATGGAGGGAGCGATCAGCCGTTTGTAGGAATCCTCAGCGACCATCTCCAGCACGGAACTGAAAATCGATTCCCGCAGAATGAGCCGGGATTTGAGGCCTGTCAGTATCTCCTCAATAGGGGCATTGATCGCAAGAAAAAGGACCTCCTCATTCTCGCCGCGGCGCATGGCAAGCATACGGTGCGAAGGGACCGATTTCAGAGGCTCCTGATAGTCATAGTACATTTCAAACTTGCTGACCTTCCCTTTGCAGGCTGCTGTGACCCGGGAAGTCATTACCCCTTGCTCACCCGTCAGGCGACGCACCATGGCTCTGGCATCGGCACTGTCAGCAAGCCTTTCTGCAAGGATATGCCCTGCCCCCTGTATGGCGGCGGCGGCATCGGGGACCTCTCTATCAGGATTAATAAACGGCCGAGCCAGCTCCTCAACAGTTCCATTAAGTATCTCCTGGGCAGCGATTATATCTGCCAGTGGTTCAAGTCCCCGCTCACGGGCAATGGTCGCCTTTGTCCGCCGCTTGGGCTTATAGGGCAGATACAGATCCTCAAGCTCGGTTTTCTGGCGCGACGACACAATGCGTTGACGCAGCTCATCAGTGAGCTTCCCCTGCTCTTCTATTGTTTTCAGTATGGTAAGTTTGCGCTCTTCCAGATCGAGGAAGTAGGTCAACTGCTCCTCGACCATTCTGATCTGGACTTCATCAAGCTCACCGGTCTGTTCCTTGCGATAGCGGGCAATAAACGGGACCGTGGAACCCTCTTGCAAAAGCGCTACGGTCTGCAGTACCTGAGCGGTTTTGAGACCGGTCACCTCGACAATACACGGAATTACTGCAACGGTTTTTTCTTCAGTAGGCTTCATTCAGACTCCATTAGTGGTATAGTGTGGGTGGTTATTCTGGATTTGATTTCAGTTTGAGTCAATCTTTTGATAATTACACCCTCCTTAGCCATCACAATCAGATTGACCAAAAGGGGGATAAAATGCTAGCATAACCCGCTAAAATGGTCTGACAATTCTACCATTAACTATTCAAAATACGGAGGTTTTCGTGAGAAAGATTTTCCTGTTAACCGTAGCATCTTCGCTTTTACTGATGGCAGCATCAATGGTGTCAGCAGCAGAACCTGCCCAGAAAACCGTAATCGGCATCTCCAAGATCGTCTCCCACCCGGCCCTTGATGCTGTAGTAAAAGGTATTCAGGATGAGCTGGCCGCTTCAAAGACAGTTGTTGAGTATGATATCCAGAACGCCAATGGTGACATTAACACCGCCGCATCGATTGCCAACAAGTTCCAGGCCGGCAAAGTTGCCGTAGCTGTCGGCGTGGCGACCCCAACCGCACAGTCACTGGTAAACACCCTGAAAGGAACACCGGTTGTATTCTCCGCTGTAACTGATCCGGTCAAGGCAGGACTTGTATCTTCACTGAAAAAAGGTGAAAAGAATGTTACCGGCGTTTCCGATATGACCCCGGTAAAGCAGCAGATTGAGCTTCTCCTCAAGATCAAGAAGGTCAAGAAGCTTGGCCATGTCTATACAAGCTCGGAAGAGAATGCCGTTGTGCTTGCAGCTGTGGTAAAGCAGGCATGCAAGGATCTTGGCATCCAGTATATCGAGACCACCGTATCCAAGTCTGCCGAGGTCAAGCAGGCAGTACAATCCATTATCCGCCGTGTCGATGCCCTCTACATAAGCACTGACAACACTGTTGTCTCTGCAATGAGCGCAGTGGCCGATGTCGCCATGAAAAACAAGGTGCCTATCATGTCTGCTGATCCGAGCTCTGCCGAGAGCTATCCTGTGCTTGCTGCATGGGGTTTTGACTACTACAAGATGGGCCGTGTGACCGGCAAGATGGTCAACGAGATTCTCAAAGGTAAAAAGCCGGAGCAGATGCCGACCCGCTTTATGACAAAGACCGAAGATATTGACCTGCTCATTAATCTTGATGTTGCCAAGAAACTCGGCCTGACAATACCTGCCGACATCTTGAAGAGCGCCAACAAGATCGTTGAAAACGGCAAACTGACAAAAAAATAATTCTCAGCTTTTATTGTCACACTCATACCAGACCTGGCACTACTCATTATGTCAGGTCTGATTTATGTAAAGGGTACACGGTTTTTCTATGATTGAAGGAATTCTTGTTGAAGGTCTGATCTACGGCATCATGGTTCTCGGGGTATTTATCACCTTCAGAATCCTCGATTTTCCCGACCTTACGGTTGACGGCTCATTTCCCCTTGGCGCAGCTCTTATGGTTCAGGGGATTCTCCTTGGCTACAATGGCTGGGTTGCCCTGCTCATGGCCTTTGTCGGCGGTGTCATGGCCGGAGTTGTCACAGCCATCATCCATAACCACCTGAAGGTTCCAAACCTCCTGGCCGGTATTCTGACAATGACCATGCTCTATTCGATCAACATCAGGATTCTCGGCAATCGAGCCAATGTGCCGCTTCTTAACCAGGATACAATCCTCAGCTCCGTATCAACCCGTTTTGCAGGTATAGTTCCCGATGAATACCTCCTGCTGGTCTTTTTCATTATTGTTGTTCTCGTCATCAAGCTCCTGATCGACCAGTTTTTCAGAACTGATCTCGGCATGACCATGGGTGCAATGGGGAACAACGAACAGATGGTTATCTCCCAGGGGGTCAACCCGAAAACACTGAAAACCATCGGTGTAGGCCTTTCAAACGGTCTTGTAGCCGTTTCCGGCGCATTTGCCGCCCAGTACCTGGGTTTTGCCGATGTGGGCCTCGGCCAAGGGATCATCATCTCCGGTCTGGCATCTGTCATGATCGGTGAGTTCCTTGTCATGAAGAGCAACAAGATAGGTGTTCTCACACTCTGCGCAATCATGGGCTCGATTCTTTTCCACGGAGTCATGTATCTTGGCCGCTACTATGGCTACCTGATCAACATGACCCCAAATGACCTCAATCTGATCAAGGGGCTGCTGATCATAGTTCTTCTGGTTCTGACCCAAAGCAGAAAGCTGAAGAAGTTTGCAGCAAAGGCTATGGTGTCAAAATGATTGAACTCAAGAATACTTCCATGCTGTTCGGAGCCGGAACTGTCAATGAAAATCTGGCTCTCAAAGAGATCAACCTGAAGGTTAAGGAAGGGGACTTCATAACTGTTATCGGCAGTAACGGCGCAGGCAAGTCCACCCTTTTCAACCTCATTGCCGGGACAATCATCCCGACCACAGGATCAATATCAGTCAACAACATCGATGTCACCAGAGAGCCTGAATACAGGCGGGCAAGGTATATCGGGCGAATATTTCAGAACCCGCTTCTCGGCACAGCCTCCAACATGAGCCTTGAAGACAACATGATGATCACCTACCGCAAAGGGTTCAAGTGGCTCAAAAGAAGTCTTAACAGCAAGATGCGGGAGTTTTTCCGCAAGGAGCTGATCCAGCTGAAAATGGGGCTGGAGGAGCGGATGAAGGAGAATCTGGCCATGTTCTCCGGCGGCCAGAGACAGGCGCTGACACTGTTGATGATGGTTCTTTCAAAACCGGCCCTTGTCCTTCTGGATGAGCATACCGCCGCCCTTGACCCGAAAAATGCGGCAATAGTTCTGGAGTTGACAGATAAATTCATCAAGGAGTACAAACTTACCTCCATGATGATTACCCATAACATGAGCCATGCCATAGAGTATGGCAATCGTCTTTTGATGATGGACAAGGGTGAAATCATTTTTGACATTGAAGGTGATGAAAAGAAGGCTCTTACCGTTGAAAAACTTATTGCCAAATTCCATGAGTTACGCCACGCCAATTTCGAGAATGACAGGGCTCTTCTTACGGAAGAGTAAAAAATCAAAGCGGAGGATTAACGTGAGAAAACTGATTATCGCTGCAACCGCACTACTGGCACTGTTCGCAACATCTGCTATTGCCGCTGACGGCTCGTTCGACAAGGTAAAGTCTGCAGGCAAGCTCGTCATCGGCCTTGACGACTCATTCCCGCCAATGGGTTACCGGGATGCATCGGGCAAGCTGATCGGTTTTGACATCGATGCCGCCGAAGAGCTCGGCAAGCGTCTCGGCATCAAGATCGAATGGCAGCCAACCGCATGGGACGGCGTTATCCACTCACTCAACGCCAAGAAATTCGACTGCATCTGGAACGGCATGACTATCACTGACGAGCGTGCCAAGCAGGTCGACTTCACCAAACCGTACATCATGGATGGCCAGATTGCGGTTGTTAACTATAAGGAAAAGCGCTTCAAAGGGCTGGACGACCTCAAGAACGTCAAGGTCGGCGTACAGAAAGGCTCTTCAGCACTTAACTCTGTAAAGAAGCTGAAGACGGCACCTGCCGAGACAAAAGAGTACGAGGACAACCCAAAAGCACTGCTTGACCTTGAAGCTGGTAGAATTGACGTTGTCATTGTTGACAATGTTGCCGGCCGTGACTTCATTGCCAAGCGCCCGGGTAAATTCAAGACCCTTCCCGGATTCATCAGCAAGGAACCATTTGGAGTAGCCTTCCGCCAGGGTGAGAAGGACCTTCTTGGCAAAGTCCAGATGACACTTGACAAGATGGTGAAAGACGGGACAATGGCCAAGATCTCCAGAAAGTGGTTTGCAGAAGACATCACCAATCCGAAAAAGTGGTAACAGCCGAAAATAACTGCTGTTATTCGGAATACAAGGTAAACAATGGCTTTTTTCAGTAAATTCATAAGCAGGGTCGCCATAACGGCCCTGCTTTTCTTGTGTACAACCCTGTCATCCCAGTCTGTTCAGGCAACTGCCACGGATTACGATCAGCTTTTCAGAAAGGCTGGAGATCTTCAGTCGTCAGGTGATCTGAATGCAGCCCTGGAGATCCTGAGGCAGATTCCCACACCGGCCAAAGGTGAAGAGGGGGATGACTTCGTCCGTAGCCGGATGCAGATGGGGCGGATTCATTTCTCCCTTGATGAGCAGGACAAGGCTCTTATAGTCACTAAAGAGGTGCTTGCCCTCTATCCTGATAATAGCGAAGCAAAAAACTTCCTCGCATCCATCAACAAGCAGAAGCGCCCTGCCTATATGAACTTTTTCAAGGATGCCGTCAGCTTCCTCCCCTCCCTTATGAAAGGGGCGTTGATGACACTGCTCCTTGTGCTCTGTACCATGCTGATATCACCCCTGGGCGGCCTGTTCATAGCACTTGGCAGAATAAGCCCATTCAAGCCACTCTCTTCTGTCTGCTGGTTTATCATCTGGTTTTTCCGCGGGACACCGCTGCTCCTCCAGCTCTTTTTCATTTACTATGGCCTCCCATCACTCGGCATAACAATGCCCCCCATGACTGCGGCTGTCATAGGGCTTGGCATTAACTACTCAGCCTATCTCGGGGAGATAATCCGGGGAGCTATCCAGAGCATTGACCATGGGCAGATGGAGGCAGCCAAAGCGATCGGCATGACCTACCGTCAGGCAATGCGCCGGGTCATCATCCCCCAGACCTACAAGAGACTGATGCCTCCGGTGGGGAACGAATTCATCGCCCTTATCAAGGACACCGCACTCGTCTCCACTATTGCCATGGTAGAGCTGATGAGGTCCGCAGATCAGCTGTTCAACACGTACTTCAATATAACGGCGCTGGTGCTTGCAGCACTGATCTATCTGCTTCTGACAACCATCTTCACCTTCATATTCGAAAAGATAGAGTACCGGGCAGGAATTTATGAACACAGATAATCAGTACCTTCTCAGCCTCAAAGGGATCACCAAGCATTTCAAGAGCCTTACGGCAGTAAACGGTGTAAATCTTGACGTCTCCTCAGGAGAAAAGCTTGTCATCATCGGTCCGTCCGGTTCAGGGAAATCCACTCTGCTACGGGCAATAAATTTCCTTGAAGTCATTGATGACGGCCATATTATCTTTGAAGGGAAAGAGGCCGGTTATATCCGCAAAAATGGCAGACTTCACCTCGACAAGCCCCAGGTAATATCTGCCCTCAGATCCGAGATCGGCATGGTCTTCCAGCATTTCCATCTTTTTCCTCATATGACTGTTCTTGAAAATGTCATGGAAGGACCGCTGACTGTACAGAAAAAAAGCCGGGAAGAAGCGCTGGAGATAGCCTTGGCCATGCTTGCCAAGGTAGGGTTGATAGACAAGAAGGGGGTCTACCCTGCCACACTCTCTGGTGGTCAGAAACAGCGGGTTGCCATAGCAAGGGCAATTGCCATGAAGCCAAAGCTGATGCTCTTTGACGAGCCGACCTCTGCTCTGGACCCGGAACTTGTCGGTGAGGTATTTGAAACCATTCGTTCTCTGGCAGTCGATGGCATGACCATGATCATCGTCACCCATCACATGGGCTTTGCCCGGGAACTGGCAGACAGGGTCATGTTCATGGAGAGCGGTAACTTCCTTGCAGAAGGGACGCCACAGGAGTTTTTTGCAGAAGGGATGAACAACGAGAGAATAAGAACGTTTCTGAACAGAATTCTTTAAAACTCCGCTTAGATAAACTCTTAAGATCCGCCCGGCACTTAATCTGCACTGGGCACCTCAGCTGCCGGCCTTTGGGCCTCCCATGCCACTTCAGTAGTAATCCTCATTTTAACATCCATAATGGTTAATCTCACCAGATACCACTACAACAGAGCTACCTGAACCGGATAGCCCTTCATCGCATTATCCCTCCCACAGCATAACCCACACGTAATCAATTGAATTTATTAGATAAGGCACATGTTTTGCAATAAATTAACAGCCTTACATTTATTTTAATTAAAAAATCAGCCCAGACTGAATTCCTGACAAAAAGTTTCTACTGATTTCAGCAGATTAAATACCTACAGTTAAATAGCTTAGCGGGAGACATTTATGGAACGCCATGTGATCGGCCGGTGCGGCAATGTAATCAAACTCCTTGCAGCCATGGCTGCCTTAACCTTTTTACCTGTCATTTCGCATGCCGGAATTCAGTGTTATGACTGCCATGGGACATCATCCCCGGCAGACATCAGGCCGGTTGATGCGGAAACACGAAACATCCAGACCGGTGGATTCAAAGGGAATCACCGCCGTCACCTGAAAGCAACCACCGACAGCACCGCCTGCACCCCATGCCACCCTGGAAGCAGCAGCTACACTTCTTCCCATCGGGACGGCATGATCAAGCTGGCCGGCAATATCAATAGTTCGCCACAAAACGCCCTCTACAAAAACAGCAGTTCGCAGTTTCCGCAAAGCAGCGCACCGACAACAGGGAGCTGCAGCAATGTCAACTGCCATTTTGAAAACAACACCCCGACTTGGGGGAGCCCTCCACTTACGTCACTGGATGGGTGCTCCACCTGTCACGGCAACCCTCCTAACGACGGCAGTCACCCGGCCCTGTCCGGCTCCGGCAAGAAACATGGCGACTATTACGGCACCAGCAACTCCTGCAGCAGATGCCATGGCATTCATAGCAACTTTGACCATGTTTCTGCCGCAGGCAAGCGCTCTTTGGTCGTGCAGTTCAGTGCCGCACCAAACAGCAGCGGCAGTTACAGCGGCGACCTGACCTATCCGGCATATCTACCAAGCCAGCATATAGCCCCGAGAAACGGCAGTTGCAGCAACCTCTACTGCCATAGCGACGCCCGAGGTGGTGCAGCCAATATTGCGCCAGCCTGGGGAGGATCCCTGCCAGGAGACTGCAGCGGCTGCCACGGCGGCAACCGCAGCTCCTACATGCCAATTTCATCGGGCAATCATAAACGCCACATAACCAGCAGCATCTACTGCGGATCCTGCCATTTTGCCACCCTTTCACCAGGGGATGACCGTACAATTGTCTCCATACCGAATCATGTCAACGGCACAAAAAATGTTCTCTTCAGTGATGGCGGCAGTTTTGATCAGGTTGGCAAAAGCTGCTCCGGCATCTACTGCCACGGCGCCACTGCACCGGTCTGGGGAAGCGGTGCCCTGGCCAGCGATTGCACCGGCTGCCATGGTGGCGACGCTGTAAGCGCCAGCCTCATATCGAGCGGCAAACATGCTGCACACCTGCTAAACATCTCTACCCTTGGCAGCGGTAATGGCTTTGGCTGCGCAACCTGCCACGCCAAGACAGTCTCCTCCAACCGGATCGTCATTTCGGCAGCCCATGCCAACAAACTCAAGGATTACTCCGGTGTCATGGCAGGGAAAATAGCGGTGCAGGGTTCGGGACAGTGCAGCAGCAACTACTGCCACAGCAGCGGCACAAGGCAAAACCGGTTCTGGAGCATGACAGGAGCAAACTGGTATTCAGAGCGTTCTCTAGGCTGCAACGGCTGTCACGGTACCCCTGCCCTGCCCGATGGGATCTTTGCCAGTTTCACGTCGCTTGCCGGGGAACCGAACTATGCCAACATGACTGCAGCCGGACAACGTAACAGCCACAAAACTCACACAAGAGGCGGCAGATCAGTCGGGACCACAATCTGTACCAGCTGCCACGCATCAACTGTCGATGCCAGCATAGCCGGGAGACTGAGAAGCTACTCCACCAGCCACCTCAACAGGGCTATTGATGTCAAGCTTGCCGCCGCAATTCAGGGCAGTTACAGCGCAAATGCCAAAAGCTGCCTGAACACCTACTGCCATGGCAGCACCCCTTCACCAGAGTGGGGGGGCGCAACACCGGCCTGTAACGGCTGCCATAGCGCTGAAGGAAGTGGCTTTGCAGCCAGAGGTGCCGGTGCCCATTCCCTGCACTATCAGAGCACCGTGATGCCGGAAAAAGGCTCCTATGGCGCCATGCCTGCAGCCTCACTCTCAACGGAGTCCAGCTATACCTTCACCTGCAGCTCCTGCCACACAGCCCCGGCTGAGCATGCCAATGGTAGGGCTGACAAGGAATCGGGAGCTGCCGCCCAGGTCTATTTCGGCTACACAACAAAAGGGATGAAGGGGAGCTACCGCTACGGAGCAGCTGCCCAACCTGTCACTGACAACGGCTTCAGTTGGAGCGGCGGCAGCTGTATCTCAACCTACTGCCACAGTAGCGGCAATGGAGGGTTTGCCAATATCACCGGTTTCAGCTGGAAATCCGGCCAGGGAGTTTTGGGAACAGACTGTAGCGGCTGCCATGGCGGCAACAGGACAAGTCGTTATCCAATTGCCACAGCCGCCCACACAGCTCACATTAATAACGATGCTGTTATCGGAGTCAGTCTCTCCTGCACCGAATGCCATGCAAAGACCGTCAGCGCCGACCGGACTGTGCAAAACAGACGCCTCCATGTTAACCGGCTGAAGGATTACTCCGGCGCATCGGCTGGGCAGTATGATTCTGCTGCAAAAGTCTGCAATAACCTCTACTGCCATTCAAACGGTAAAACCGGCACCAGCGTCGCCCTGTATCAGACCCCGCCAGCCTGGAACAGCGGCATAACCCTTGGTTGCAACGGCTGCCACGGCACAGGCACTCCGGAAGGGGCTCCGGATTACGCCTCAGGCGCTGCCGCTTCGGCAACTGCCAACAGCCACCCGGGGCATGCTTCAGCCAATAGAGTCGCTGCCAACATCAGCTGCACTGTCTGCCACTATGAAACAGCTGCCAGCGGCTCTGCCCTCAGAACTGACCAGAATCCTTCCAGGCACATTAACAAAAACAGCGCTGACGTCTATTTCAATCAGAGTGGCAGCTACAGCGGCGCTGGCAAGAGCTGCACAACCATCTACTGCCACAGCAGCGGCCTGCCTTTTGACAAAACTGCCAGCTACAAGCAGGTAATCTGGGGGGATGCAAGCCTCACCTGCAGTTCATGCCATGACACAGGTGGAGCTGTAACCGCCCTGTCAGGAAGGCATGGCAAGCATACTGACAAATCACGCTACGGCTTTGGCTGCGAACGCTGCCACTCAAGGACAGCTGCAGACGACGCAACCATCAACGAGAAACCGCTTCATGTCAATCACGTCAAAAACGTGGACTTCAAAGATGGTGGCAGTTATGCATCTGACCGGGGATGCAACAGCAGCTACTGCCACAGCGGAGCCTTTGCAAACACGCCGCTGACACCTGTCAACTGGGCTGACACGGACAAAACGATGAAATGCTTCTCCTGCCACAGGGGCCGGACAATTGACAGCAACCAGCAGAACTGCGAAGCAATTTTAGGCAACTGGAGCGCCTCCAGGCAGGTCTGTTCACCGGAGCTGACCATGGGGACCGATGGTCACGAGCGGTTGGTCAGCATGAAATGGATCAGGAAGTACCCCTGCACCTATTGCCATACCGGCACTGTGCCGGCAAAAACACCGATCATCGGCAAACCGCCCATTGATGACACCGATAATCCGGTCTACCTGGGGAGCTACAGCAGTGGCAAGTTCATTCCCCCCAAACATGTCAATGGCGTCAAAGATATTGCCATCAACAGCTTCTGGAAAATTGACGGTAACCGAAACAGTTATCCTCTCCCTTCGTACAATCCTGCGACTAAAAGCTGTAACAACCTCTACTGCCACAGTGACGGCACCACCGACCCCGCCACGATCAAGGAACTGAGATGGACTGCAGGCAAAAGGACCGCTTGCAACGGCTGCCATGGCCATTCCCAGGGAGAGTGCCGCAGCTGCCACAATGGTACAACTGTTTCTAACGGCAAGGTGCTGGCAATATACAGTGGGTGGAAACCGGGTGAAGAGTGGAAATCCGCCATGCCTATGTTCGCCAATGAAGGGGTCAACATGCCGCGGGCAAACTCCCACGCCAGGCATCTGGAGACATCTTTCAGCTGCAGCGAATGCCATGCCCAGACCGTAGTGAACGGCGACTGCATTGTCTGCCATCGTGACGGCGCAACCGGCACCATGAGTGAAACCGCACACCTTAATCCGGCCAAGCATGTCAACAAGATCCGTGACGTCGACTTCCTTCAGGGGGGGATATACAACTTCCGCACCACAGGTGTGAAGTCCTGCTCAAACACCAAATGCCACGGCAGTAGTGATCCTGTCTGGGGGATGAGTGTCAACAGCGAAGTTATCTGTCTCTCCTGCCACGGCAACGAAACCCTGCCTGACCAGGATGACTTCGGCAGTTTCAACAATATCCAGGCACGGATCAACATGCCTGAATGGAGAGAGACCGGTCATGGCCGCACCGCCGCAAAGGGGAACTACAAGTCAGGCAACCCGCCAGCCGCATTCCCGGCAACCGGCAACCCTTGCTGGTACTGCCACGACAACGGCATTCTCCATAAGGATGCCAGCAATCCGTTCCGGCTGAAGATGCATAACCAGTTCAACAACCGCTTCGACCACGAATGTGTTTACTGCCACATGTCCCGCACCGAGGATGAGTGCCGCAGCTGCCACAACTCCATTGAGTCACTGGCACCGCAACTGGCAAACATCAGCAGCTCCCGTGGCGCAACTGACAAGTGGCTGGACGGCACTCAGGTAGCACGACCGGATCACCGTAACATGCAGGGGACATCCTGTATGACCGACAGCGGTACCCTCTGCCACTCAAGCGACATGCGTACCCACAACACCAACGCCGGCATCTGGAGTACAGACCAGAAAAATGATGTCAAGAATCAGTACATGATGATGGGGGTCTGCCTCCAGTGCCACGACGATGACTCCGGCGGCAAATGCAACGGCTGTCACAGCGCAACTGACTCGAAATACCAGCTCGGCTACAATCCCGGCTCCGGATACATCAAGCCGGTCAAGGCACGGGCATCCTCCGTTCACTTTGGACACAAGCATTATCAGGGCTTCATCAGCTCCGGCGGCTGGGACTGGGATCCGAACCGCTACGGCGTTGGCAAGGGTGGCTACAAGGGGACATGGAAAGGTGGCAAGTTCTGCTGGGACTGCCATGATCCCCATGGCGACAGCAACATCTATATGATTCATGACAAAGTAGCCACAGAAACAGACGGAAAATTCGGCATCCCGATCCCGGAAAAACGGGCAACTGTTAAATTCACCCAGAAAAATACCGGCGCTGATTACGCCAAGAGCAGTGGCACCATCGACGGTATCTGCAACGTCTGCCACACAAGCGGCAGCCAGCATTACAGAAACGACGGCGGCGACGGCCACAACAGCAGCTATGTCTGCACCAAGTGCCATGAGCACCGCTTCTCAGACAGCCATGGTGGCGGTCAGAGTTGTAGCAAATGCCACCAGAACAAGCCGGTGCCACGCCATTCGGCCTTTGGTCTGCCGCGGGACTGCACCAAATGTCACACCGGCAATGTGGGCGCAAGGGTTGATATCATGGGTCAGTTCAAGGGGAACTCCCACCATGTCCAGGGGGTAACGGTCACCAATGAGCAGTGCTACCAGTGTCATTTCGAGGCTACCGAGCAGGGGCTCATCGATACCCGCTATCACGAAGGGTACAACTACAAAACATACAGCACCGTCAAAAATGCCAAGGTTGATCTGGTCATCTACGGAGCAGGAAGCAGACCAACCACTTACAGACTGACATCAACCGCCCAGGGGAGAGCAACGGCAGTCCAGTTCAGTGCCTCGAAAGTCAGTAGTCCCGACATCAACACCGAACGCAAGGAGATAGCCAAGATCACCGCAGTCTGCATCGGCTGCCACAGTGACCAGAACAATGACACGACACCGTTCAACGACTGCAAGACTCCACGCCAGTACGCCTGGGATCGTCAGAGCATTGCCAGTAGATATCAGCAGACAGACACAGCCCGCTGGAGCAACTACTCCAACGCCAATACCAACAAAAAATCGAAAATAACCAAGGCAATGTCAGCCCATGGTAACGCCGCTGCAAACCAGGGTGGCTGGGACCCAACAACCGGGGTTGATGCCAATATTGCCAACAGCAGAGCCGGATTCAGCGGCATGAGCAGCGCCAGACAGAATGTCCAGTGTTTTGACTGCCACAACTCCCACGGTTCAAAGGCAACCGGTGTTACCGCCAGCTACCTGAACTTCTCCGGCAGCTATAATGGCGGCAATCTGAAAGAGGTGACAGCCGGCAAGGGTGGCTACACCATGACCTACTCTGCCAGAGGCAAGGTAAACGGCAGTGGTGTGGTTAACCCGTTCAATGCAGGAGCAGGCCAGTGCTTCGACTGCCACATGACCAACTCCAGAGGAACAACTCCGTGGGGATACAACAGCACTTTTGGCGCGACCCAGCCGATCAAGGGGTATCGTGACGGACTCCGCTTTGGCTCAAGGACTTCGGCAATGTACCAGCTCGGCACTGAATTCAAAAAGAGCAAACAGATCGTCGGCGGTCACCTGAAGGCTTCAGGCACGGATCAGGGACAGGGGCCGACAACCCAGATTATGGGAACAATCAACGGTCTCTGTACCCCATGCCACGACCCCCATGGCATCAGTCCGTCACTTGGAAGCAGCCGTGTAATGGCCATACCGCTGCTCAAAGACACCTGGCTCACTTCACCATACAAGGAAGATCAACCACCACCAGCTCCGTACGGCTCACGCAGTACCCCCAAGAGCTGGGGTGGGATCACCCCAGGCACAGGACCAAGCCTGCCCTACGATACCCAGAACGACAAGTGGTACCGCTATAACACCGACAAAACCACTTTTGGTTCCGGCAAAATAGCTGAGACTGACGAGCAGTTTGCCGGTCTATGTCTGCGCTGCCACCCGAAAAAATCCCTGCTTGGCAGCTATACCGGTGCAGTCAACAGCTCTACCAACGCCAGCAAGGCCCCGTGGAAATCCGTTGCCAGAGTGCATGCATCGGTCAAGGATTGGGGTAAAAACAAAATCTCCGGCGAGCACTCAAATCCTTGTTCAAAATGCCACCAACCCCACAACTCTGGCCTGCCAAGGCTTATGCAGACTGACTGCCTGAACTACAATCATCGCAAAGGAGTTCAGGCCGGAGGTCAGGCAATGCGGTCAATCGACCAGGCGGGGGGTAACGCTACCGGCCACGGACAGTATCGTGGCTATCCTTCCGCCAACCTGCTCACGAGTACCGTAGAAAATGAAGCATCTATTTCCTGTCACTCCGGCGCAACCAATAACAGCGGCACCTGGCCTGACAAGAACCTCTGGAACAGGGTGACGCCATGGTAGACAATATTTTTCGACAGAGAGCTAATTTTGGAGATGCAATGATAATGAGCCGTGGAGGGGAACAAATGGCCGGCAATTCAATTACAATCAGATCCGGAATAAATAACGGATTTTTCAAGCGCAGTCTGCTGTCACTGTTCATGGTGATGTCACTGCTACTGCCCCAGACCGTTACAGCCATTGCGGCTGGTGGAGATGTCATCCCCCCGTTTCCGCTACGGGATAACCGACCTGGCAAACAGGTACCGACTGCCACAGCTGTTGATTCGAGCGGTAACACCATCATCAGCGGCTACCAGATTCTGCCCGGAGAAGTCAACGAAGAGATCTACACCGTCAAGATGAGCAGCAGCGGCAGCATCCTCTGGCGAGGAATCTACAACGTCTCAGGCACCTCTGCCCGCGCGGTGGCAGTGGCAGTGGACCAAAGCGGCGCCGTCTTTGTCACAGCAAATGTCGCCGGTGCAGACACCAGCATCATAACCGTCAAATACCCGGCAAATCCGGTGCTTAAAGGGGATGGTACCGCTCAGGAGTCATGGGTAAAGAGCTTCGATGCTATCGGCACCGACATGGCCACAGCAATAGCAGTAACAGCTGCCAATGGCTATGTCTATGTCAGCGGCTCTTCACGATTCAGCGACAACGAATCGTTCATGCTGCAAAAATATCAGGATAATGGCAGTAGCGCCACCCTGGTCTGGCAGATCCCGGCTGCAGGGAATGCGACAACTGGCAAAGCCCGTAGCGTCGCCCTCAGCAGCTCCATGGTTGCGGTCACCGGCCAGTCATGGAGCGGCAGTGACCATTTTTTCAAAACCATTGTCTACAATCTTGACGGCCAGAAACTCTGGGAAAAACAGTATGCTATGGCAACTCCGCCGCAGGGGCATGTTTACAATGACAGCGGCCTGTTCATCCGCTTCGACTCCAAAGAGCATCTGGTCGTAAGCGGTACGGTCTACAACGACCATAACAGCGACATGTACACTGCCAAATACTGCACCGGCAGCAATGCCCCGTGCAGTGGCAAAAATCCGGGCGATCTCCTCTGGGAAAAGATCTACAACGGCGGTTCCGATGAT
Source organism: Geobacteraceae bacterium (assembly GCA_013377075.1). GTDB lineage: Bacteria > Desulfobacterota > Desulfuromonadia > Geobacterales > DSM-12255 > VEOV01. Next base: position 19,244 of record JACABD010000015.1, read on the forward strand.
GAGCCAAGCGGGCTGGCCGTTGACAGTGAAAGCCGCTTTCTCGACAACGTCTACGTCACCGGCCGCACCATGTCCACCGGAGGCATCAACAAAGTTTTTACCGCAAGGTATGAGGATGCCGTTGGTACTCCGGTTGAAAAATGGCAGGCAGTCTTCTCACCCGGCGCAGAAAGCAGCGCCACCCCTCTCTCCATAGCAGCTGACCAGAGTGGCAATCTGTACATTGCCGGTTATTCTGACATTTCCGGTAGCGTGGATTTTCAGACCATTAAATACCGCAAAGGGTGTCAACCTGTTAATGGCAGCTGTGCAGAAATCTGGCAGCGCAGGTTCAACGGCAGCGCCAACCTTTCAGACAGAGCAATCAGCGCCATGGTTGATCCGCTCACCGGCAGACTACTGGTGGCCGGCTATGCCGATGAAACCGCCCCTATTGAAAGCGGAGCCACAACCGCAGCCATAGGTACCAGCGACTCGCCGGTCAGGATTGTCAATAGCGGTGCCAGTTGGGCAACTGACCGCTGGCGCGGTTATTACGTCAAACTGACCTCCGGCATCAACAACGGCGAATTCAGGCAAATCCTCTCCAATGATGCCACTACCTTGACCGTTGCCCATAATTTCCCGGCATCGGCCTCTGGCAAGACAGTGGCAAGTGGTGACAGTTATTACCTGTTCGACCTGGACAACCTTGACTACTACCTGGTCAAATACGATCAGGGAACACTCAACCCACCGACCAACCTGACCGCAACAACCACCTCCAACAGCGCCATCAACCTGAGCTGGCAGGACAATAACGACGTCACTCCGAAATTCAGGGTGGAGCGCTGCACAAACGGCACTACACACCTGCTGGCAACGCCATGTAACTTCGACATCCCTTCTGAAGTTACGGTGGTTTCCGATGGCAGCAGCAGTACCAGCTTCACAGACAGCTCTCTCACTGGCGACAAGTATTACTACTACCGGGTAAAAGCCTACAGCGGTGCTGATTTCGCCTCTGCCGACCAGATCACCTATCCGACCGCCACGGTACATGCCATAACCCAGCTTACCGGCAGCGTTGCGCCTGCGGCGATCTACAGCTACGCCGGTGTGGCTAACAACGATGATTATGCCCTCTCCATTGCCGTTGGCCCGGATCGCAACCCGGTTGTCACCGGCAAAAGTTTCTTCACCCCAGGCGGCTTTGATTACTACACCGTCAAACTTGATCGCAGCACCATGGCAAAAACCTGGAGCCAGCGCTACAACGACCCTGAAGAGCAGGGTGACGAGGCAACCTGTGTCGCAGTTGACAACAACAACCAAATCATAGTTTCCGGCTACTCCTGGCTCCATAATCCTGCGACACTGACAGACATGAACTCCATCTACACCATCAAATATCTGGCAAATGCCGCAGCGGAGCCTGAAACCGACGAAGCAATAATCAACCAGTGGAGCCATCAGTATAACGGGCCAAACGGTGGCGGTGATGACAAGGCTATCTCCATTGCAACCACCACCGACAGTAGCAATAACGTCGCTGTTGTCGGCATGGGGCTGCACTCTCCACTCGACCTTCAAAAACATGACATCTATGTGCTCCGCTTTCCACCGGGTGGTGCCGGTGCAGCCGGTTACTGGGCTGCCACACCGATACACAAGGGGGATGACAATCAGCCTGTTGCAGTCGCCTTTGACCCCTCCGGCAATGTCATCATCACCGGCATGACCGGCAATCTGGTCAACTCAGTGTTACGCTATGGCATCTACACCGCCAAGTTTGCCGCTTCCACCGGCGCACTCCTCTGGGAAAGTACCTATGGCGGACAGAATGGCGATGCAATGGCCAACGATCTGGCCGTTGACCCATCCGGGAACATCTATGTGACCGGTTTCAGCACCAATACCAGTGGCAACAGGGATTTTGTCACCCTGAAGTACGATGCGAGCGGCAATCTACAGTGGGGTGGAGCAAAGGTTTACGATGGTCCGGCTGCCAGTGATGACGAAGCTGTCTCAATCAAGTATGACCCGATTGACAAAAGTATTGTCGTTGCTGGTGACAGCCAGACCGACGTTAGCAACAGCGACATTCATGTCATCCGGTACAGCGCTGCAGACGGCGCTGTCATCTGGGAAAAACGGATACTGCGGGAAAACAGTACGGAAGAGATGTTTGACATGACCATGAACCCATCCGGTGCAGTTTATATCGCCGCAACCACAACAAACAGCGCCAACCCGGATCAGGCCAATAACCGTGACATCATCACCTTCAAGATCGATTCACTGGGCAATCTGGACAACAATACAACCCTCTACGGCTCACAGGAATGGTTTGACAAACCGTACGGCATTGTCTCCAACAGTTATGGAGAAATCTTTGTCGCCGGTATTGCCATGAACAGCCAGAGCAATGCCGATTACGTTGTACTGAAAATCAGTGGTGATGACATCCAGAGCCCCTACCCGGTCACAATAGTCCCATCCTACATCTCGGCAAAGCTCGACTGGACAGACAATTCACGCAATGAAAGCGGCTACGAAATAGCCCGCAGAAACGGTGCCTGCACGACTGAACCGATCGCCTGGAATCCGGCCACCGAGATCATCGCAACCGTGCCGCAGGGAACCCTGACCTACACCGACAGCACACTGACACAGGCAACCAGTTACTGCTATGGTATCAGGACAAAAAGCGCCTCAAGCTTTTCACGCTGGGTGAACAGCACCGTTACCACCGGTACGCCACCGCCACCGGATACAACATTTGCCTCCAACCTCAACATCCCTAATAATAATGGGGAAAGCGGTTACGGTGCCAAGTCGGTTGACAGCACCACCGTAAAATTCACCTGGGGAATACCGTCCTACCCGACTGCAGCCACCGGCTTTGAGGTCTGGCGCTGTATGGATGGCAGCGGTAACAGCCCGTGCAGCGACTTTACCCTCCTTGCCAACGTAACCGGAGCAACCACCAGCAGCTATACTGACAGCGCTGTTTGCCCGGGCGCAACCTACCGCTACAAGGTAAAGGCTCTCGGCACAGGCTGGAGCTCCGATTTTTCAGCTGCCAGTGGCGTGATTCTCCCGTCGCCGGACAGCGTCCTCATGGACGGCGGTTTTGAATCAGCTGACCCGGACACACCCTGGTACAGCCCGGTGGGGGGCAACTATGCAGGTTCAGCGACAACTTCCTCAGCAGCAGTAAAAAGCGGCAGCCGTGGCTTCATCTTGACAGCTGACAACAGCCAGGTAACCGGATCAAGTACCTGGAACATCGCCACAGCACCGGCTTCAGCAACGGTTGGTTCAAAACTGAGCGCTCTTGGTGACAACTCACTCCTGGCTGCAGCTGGCTGGAGGTCAAAGAGAGCCCTGACGGCACTCACTGCCAACACGGTTTTCCAGGTGACTGTCAGCCGCGACACAGCCATTACTGACGGCACTGAGCCACAGCTTGGCTTCAGGGATCTGCGGGTGTACGACAGCACCACCAACACCGTTCTGCCGTCACTCTTCATCACCAGTTCGTCGGCAACCAGCGCTACCATCTGGTTTAAAAACGGTGCCAACAGCAGCGGCATATACCTCTATTACGGTAATCCGACGGCAACCCTCACTGACCCTGCTCTCAGCGGCAATCAGATCCCGGTTGATCTCCCGGCACCATCCCTTGGCAGGAAGCAGCCGGTCAACATTGTAAACGGCGGGAAATACACCATCAGCGCCTGCCTCAAGGCAAATCTCAACAAGGGTCAGCTTGTGGTCAACGGCAACAATATGGTTACGACCATTCCGATCATTGACAGCAAGAGTGGCAACACCAACTACAGTTTCAACAAGGACGGCAACTGGCACTGCCTGAGCGAAGTCTCCACCAGCACCATCACCACAGTAAACGCCAACACGTATCTCCGCGCCTATCTTACCGCCTCAAGCGGTGACACAGCCACCATTGCCACCAGCTTCCCCGACGGCACTGCCTATGTTGATGACCTGTCCGTCACCCCGTACTACGGACTTACTGTCAGCAGATCCTCGGAAAGACAACTCGACCTTGCCTGGAGCAGGAGTTCCTTTGATGCCACCGGCTACAAGATCGAGCGCTGCACCGGCAGTGACAGCTACTGTAGCAGCAATCCGGCAAACTTCAGCCAGATTGCTACCGTAACAGCCACAACCGGCAGTTATAGTGACATCTCAGTTCTTCCGGATACCACCTACACCTACCGGATCCGTCCGTTCAAAAGCTTTGCCCAGGCATGTACCGGAAGTCCAGGCTGGAACGGCAGCGGCTGGGATGGTGCCTATTCGGCCATTAACGCCACAGCAGCAGCCACAACCACCAACAATCCGCCATCGTCCTTAACCGCCAAAGGGATCAACACCACACTGGTGAATGTCAACTGGAATGACACCACCGATACCGAGTCCGGTTTTGAACTCTGGCGCTGCAAGACAGCCGGATGCAGCGATTTCAGCAAGCTGCCGGTGGAGCTGCCGCCAGCATCAGGAAGCGGCGCCTATCCGACCTACAGCGACAGCACTGTCTGTAGCAGCAGTAACTACAGCTACAGGGTCAAGGCCTATAACGCTGGTCTCAGCCTTGCCGCAGGGGGAGTCTGGACTAAGCGGGTACCTCTGACAATGACCAATGGCCAGGCAAACTTTCAGACAAAAATCACTGTCTCCTACGCTAGCGGCATGAACAGCAACTTCTCCGACCTGCGGATTGTCGATGTCACTGCCAACCGCGAACTCCCCTACTGGCTGGAGAGCGCCACAAGCGGCGTTTCGGCAGTAATCTGGTTCAAACCTCTGAATCCTGCAAACAGCCTCTACCTCTACTTCGGCAATGCTTCAGCCACAGCTTCCAGTGTCAGCGGCAGCCAGATCTTTGATTTTTTCGATGATTTTAACGGCACCACCCTCAGCTCCCAGTGGAGTTCAAGCGTGACCGGAGCAGCAACTCTAACCGTTGGCAGCGGTCTGGCAAACCTGGATGCAACTGCAAACAGCTCGAAAGGAAACTATCTCTCCATGAGCGCAGTGTCGCCGCCAGCCCAGCCCTACCGTCTGGAGGCAAGAGTCAGTGTATCCTCTGCCTACCTCGGCCAGAACCTCATCAGAATTCGCGGACTTGGCGGCATTGGTGATACGGGGATCTTCGATGTGGGTAGTAACAAGCTGCAGGCATATTTCAACAGCGCAGCCTCAAACCAGCAGGTACCTGCTGACACGTTTGTCCGCTGGCGAGCCGCAATGACCGGCGACAGCAACAACAGCTGGAGCGTCTTCAAGGAGGATGGCAGCCCGATCTATTCGAACAGTTATACCGGAACACCATATGGAATATCATTTATGGCTGGCGATAGCGGCGGCGGTAACGGCAAGTTCAGCATCGACTGGATCTATGCGCGCAAATATGCCACAGTCGAACCGGTAGTCACTCCTGGAACGGTCGAAACAAATGGCAGCGGTTACAGTTTCAGTCAGCTCTGGGACGGTTTTTTTTCCACTGTCGCCACCGCAGTCACACCGCTTCCGGCAAACCTGCTGACTGACCCGGACTTTGAAAACGGTGTCACATCCTGGCCGACAGCAGTCGGCACAGCCACAGGCACAAGCAGCGACAGCACAACGGGCAATTACTACAGCGGTGCAAAGAGTCTTAAGCTGACCGCCACCGGTGCAACCCTCGGACTGGCACAGACAGTCACCGTAATTCCTGGAGCAAGCTATACCCTCTCCGGCTACATGAAGAGCACCCTGACAGCCGGCACTGCAATTTGCGACGTTTACGGAACCAATATCGACTCTCCAGGCATTAATGCCAGCGGCACCACTGCCTGGTCATTAAGGAGTGAGACCGTAACTATCCCGACCGGGACAACCTCGGTACAGATCCGCTGCTTTGCCAACGGCGCTCCCCAAGGATCTGCCTGGATCGACATGGTGCAGTTTGTACCACAGCTGCCGGTCACTGCTGTCACAGCCAGCCGCGCCTCCGAATCCCAGATCAACCTGACCTGGAGTTTCCCGGCCACAGTTACCGACCTGACCGGATTCAAAATTGACCGCTGCGCCGATTCTGCCTGCAGCAGCGTGCTGACAACCCTCACTGCAAACGGAGCAGCAACCAGAAGCTTCAGCGACACCGGCCTGCCGATCAACAGTAGTTACTGGTACAGGGTCAGGGCATACAAGAGCGAGGATCCGTCCTGCAACAGCGCCAAAGGTTTCTGGGAAACAGCAAGCAGCGCGGCGCCATATCCGGCAGCATCCACCTCGCTGCTTGCACCGGGGAACCTCACTCTCTCCCACGTGGTTTCAACGCTGTGCGAAGACCTGAGACTGGTGGACAGTGACGGTAATTACCTGAGCTACTATCTTGCCAACAAGGATGATCTCCTCTCACAGTGCAACCGCACTGCCACCAAACTGATCGTCAAGTTCCCAAGCGTGCCGATTACCACCGGCAAGAGTGTTTATCTCTACTACGACAACCCGCTGGCAACCGCCAAGAGTAGCGGCTCTGCAACTTTCGACTTTTTTGACGACTTTGATTACACCGACATAAGCGGGCTTGACGCCGCGAAATGGGATCTTGCCTCATCCAACCTGACCGGTTTCACCATTGCCAACAGCATGCTGCACGGCACCAATTCCGGCTCACATCTGCGCACCAAGGCTCCATACAGTTTTGGCGCAGGTTATGCTGTACAGGCAAAAGTCAAAACCCAGACTATACCAAGCTACGGCTTCACCCCGATCAGCTTTTACAGCAGTTGGTACAGCAATGCCGGAATTTTGCATTCCCCTGGCTCCGAATACTACTCTAACAACGCTGCCTACACACAGATGTCTACAACGCCGCCGACAGGCACTGCCCAGTCAGATTCCCTTATTTTCCAGATAAACAACAAAAACAGCAGTTCGTTCACTCCGAGCATTAGCGATGTTGAGGGGAGCAATAACCTCAGCTACTGGAGTCCAGGCGATATCAGCCAGAGCATCACTGCCAGACCGGTTTTGCTCGGCATACGCGTTGACTCCAGCTATGCGGGTTACGGTTATTCAGCTGACTGGGAATGGCTGAGGGTCAGAAAATCCACGACCACTCCGCCATCATCTGCCCTCGGATCACTGGATGTCAGCGGCGCGCCCTACACACTTGCACAGGACAGCAGCAGCTGGCGTTTCCGCAAGCCGGTCACCCTCAGCTATTCGGGGTCGGCTCTGACTGATTATCAGGTGAATGTTGTCACAGACACCACGACCCTGGCAGTTGACCGGAACACCCTCACCTGGACAGATACCACATCAGGAGAAACCTCCTTCACCATCGAACGGTGTGATGGGTCTGACTGCACCACTAGCAGCTTCCCAAGGGTTGACAAGTCAATTACCGTAGCTGCCAAAAGCGGATTTGGTTCACAGGTGAGCTACACAGACCGGGAGACTGCTGCCGCTGTCAACTACTGCTACCGGGTAAAAGGGGTAAATCCTGCCTGGACAACAACAACACCGGTTGCCGGAGAAACAGCGCCGAGCAACACCGTCTGCCAGCTCTCCGATGATCCGGCAGCGCCAACAAATGTTGTTGCCACCCCAGGGACATCAAGCGTTGCCCTCAGCTGGACTGATGGTTCCAAAAACGAAACCGGCTTCAAACTGGAGCGCTGCCAGGATAATACCAACGGTGAAACTGCCTGCGGCTTCATTGCCGGAAATAGCACCGTCACCCTGCTGCCACCAAATGACAATTCACTCTCAGCCATGGCCAGTTACACCGACAACAGCGTCGGCTGTTCCGGCACGTTCCGCTACAGAATCTCTGCATGGCGTGGTGACTTAAGCGCTCCAATCTGGTTGCGCGGACCGTCAGCTGCCACTTCACCGGTTTCAATCGGTATCCCGGCAGCCCCTTCTAATGTTGTTGCCACAAGGGTAAATGAGCAGCAGATCAATATATCCTGGCGTGACAACACCCCCGATGAATCCAGCTTTGAAGTCTGGCGCTGCATAAATGCCGGCTGTTCTGACTTTGCCAAACTACCCGTCACTGTTGCCGCAGCTTCCGGTGTCGGCAGCACTGTTACCTATGCAGACAATTATCTGATCACACCTGGTTCCACCTACGGCTACCAGATCAAAGCTGTCATCACCGGCAGCTGTGCCGCCACCAGCCCGCCAAGCGCACCGAACAGCAACAGCGAATACGCCATTGCCAGCTATGCAGCCCCGACTTCACTGCTCATCGTGCCAAGCGGCACCACCCAGGCAAATATTACCTGGGTTGAGACAAATGTTGCTGACACCGGCTTTGCTGTAAAACGCTGCCTTGGCGCAGCTCCATGCTCTGGCAGTTTCAGCAGCGTGGCGACCACTGCACCGTCGGCAACCGGCTATAACGACAGCTCTGCCTGTAGCGACAGCACCTACAACTACAGCATTGCACCAATGCTTTCTCCTTCCATGCCGTTCAGCAGTAGCGGCGGGCAATCATGGAAAAGCAGGCTGCCACTCAGTTTTACAAGCTTCCAACCCAACTTTATCACCCAGGTTGTGATCCCGTACGACACAGAGATGAAGGCTGACTTCAGCGATATCCGCTTCTGGGACCGGACAGCCGGAGTCGAGCTGCCGTACTGGATTGCCAGTTCAACCGCAACTTCTGCCACCGTATGGTTTAAAAGCGGCGCCAATTCAGCAATAGACATATACTTTGGTAATGCCTCGGCAACCAGCGCTTCATCAAAAGAGAGCGTCATTGGCAGCGGCCTGGTCGGTTACTGGCCGTTTGAGGAGACAAGCGGCACCATTACCGGCACAACCGCTGACAAAAGCGGCAGCAGCCTGAACGGAACCCTGAGCGGGTTCACAACCGGCAACGGTATTGTCACAGGCGGCATCAACGGTAATGCCCTCAAGCTGAACGGCGCACCCTACATCAACATTGCCGACACAACCGGCTCACCCCTTGACATCACTGATCAGATATCCATAGAGCTCTGGTACAAATATGAAAAGAGCGCCGACTGGGCAAGAATCATCTCAAAATCAACCAGTGATGGCAATATACCTTACGAAATGTACGCAATCTGGCTTGATGCCACTGCCGACGCCACCCCGACCAATCCCCAGCAACGGGTCTATTTCGGCTTTGGCTCGCAAGACTCACCTCCGGCCAACGGCTCAGCCCCCTACTATCAGACTTTAACAGGCCCGCAGCTTACACCTGGGCAGTGGTACCATCTGGTTGCCCGCTACGACTCGACCACCGGCAAAGAGTCGCTGTTTGTCAATGGCGTAGAGTACGGTCTGAACACGCTGGCAGCCAAACCGAAGATAATTACCAATAATGTCCCGCTTTATCTGGGGGGACGTGGCACCGGTTACTCAAATTTTAATCCGCTTAAAGGGACAATCGACGAAGTGCGCCTCTACAGCCGGGCATTGACAGCAACAGAAATTGCTTCACGTTACGCCGCCACCCTCCCCGCTGCCTCCTTGGGCAGTAAAATAGCCATTGGTGCAACCGGAACCAGTGTTGTCGGCAATGTCATCACGCCGTCACCAGCAAACCTGCTGCTCAACTCTGATTTTGAGTCAGGTACCTCCTACTGGAACGGTTATCCAAATATGTCGGGTATCGGCGCTTACAGCAGTCCTGTTTTCAGCGGACAATACAGCATGAGAATATTTACGACCCTGACAGCAAACTCATCAAAACTTTTCTATCAATCCCTGACTAATCTGGCGCCAGGCACAAACTATCTGCTGAAAGGGTACATGAACCTGGCACTTCCTCTAGATGCCAACCACGCCGCCTTCTGCTACCTGACAAGCTGGGGTGTCAACTGGTCAAGCCCGTCCATCTGGATCTCCGGAACTGACAGCAGAAACAACAGCGGCTGGGTACCTTTCTCAGTACCGATTACCATCCCCCTGAACAATCCAGGGGGAGCCATAACAATCGGTAATGTCGAGTGTGGTATCTCCAGGGGGGCAGCCGGAAGTACGGCAACTAACACGGTTTACTTTGACGCTGTCCAGCTGGTGGCCGATCAGCCGACAGTGCTTGCAGCAACCAGAGCCTCCGAGTCCGAGGTAAAACTTTCCTGGAACGATCCATTTACTGATGAAACCGGCATGACCATTTACCGCTGTCAGGGGAGCAGTTGCAGCTTTGGCACCATACCATACAAACAGCTTGCTGCCTCGGTTCAATCCTATGTCGATACAGGGCTCATACCGGGTGAAACCTACAAGTACAAAGTGACCGCTTACAAAACGGCCACATGCCCATGGGAGAGCAACCCCAGCAACACCGTATCAATCGCCACTATCCAGACGGCACCAACGCTTTCAGCAACCACGCTGACAGCAACATCGGTGCAACTGACCTGGACAGATACAGCCAATGGTGAAACAGGTTACAACATCGAAAGATGCGTCGGGAGCAGCTGTAATCCGGCTGGTAGCGAGATCTATCATAGCATCACCCCTACGGCACGAACAATTGACGGACTCAAGGCACGCTACAGCTTTAACGGCAACCTGAACGATTCATCGGGAAGCGGACTCCATCTGACTGCAGGCTCCGGTACTCCGGCATACGAAGATGGCGGTCTGATCCTCTCCTCGGCTAACAGCATCTACAGCCCTTCGACCAGCATTCTGGATGGCGACCAGCACACCATAGAGTTTGACATGAAGCTGCGAACCATTCCAGGCAACTCACGCATATTCACCTTTGAAGTTTCCGGGAGTACAAGATCCCCGGAAATCTGGACGACTAATGGCGACGCACGACTCGCCTGGCGCTATGATCCAGGCTACACAGGCGTCACTGGGGTTGGCTCATCGGGCGTCAATGGCACCCCTTTCAACACCGGCACCTGGTATCACGTGGTTGGTGTCAAGAACGGCGGCTCTTTGAAATTGTACATTAATGGCGTTCTTGTGTCTGATACCACCGTCGCCAATCCCAAAACCCCTGGAGCCGGAGTACTCTGGTTTGCCCATAACTATAACCCTGACATGGTGATCAAGAATTTCTCCATCTACAACACCAGCTACTCAGGTCAGAACAACGTCACATTTACCGACAGCCAGGCATGCCCGAACAGCACCTACACCTACCGGGTAACAGCGTTCAACCCGGCCTGGCCGACATCTGGAACAGGTTCAGCTGTTGCCAGCAACAATGCAACTGCCACAACCCTGATCTTTAATCCGCCAAGATCTCTGGTTGCCCAGGGCACAAATGAAACCCAGAATGATCTCTCATGGCTTGCCAGCACGGTAAATGACCAGACAGGGTTCAGAGTCAGGAAGTGCCAGGGGAGCGACTGCACTACCGACACTGTAGGTAATCAGCTCACCTACAGCAGCAGCGGCTTGACGGCCGAGACAGGCTACTGCTACGCAGTTGCCTCCTACAAGGCAACCACCTATTGCAACGGCTCGGGTGGTGACGCCAATGGAATAATTTCGTCATATACTGCTGACAGCTGCGCAACCACGTCATCACGGCACCCTGTCAGCCTGACAGCTACAGCTCTTGGATCTTTCAGAATCCAGCTCAACTGGAAAGACCAGTCCGGAGATGAAGAGGCGTTTGAAGTGGAAACGAAGCTTTGGAACGGTCAATGGGTAAAAACAGCAAAAGTGACTGGACATTCCGGAGTTGGAAATGATATGCAGTTCATAGACACAATCGGAATCAATCCACTCAAGACCTACACTTACAGGGTGAGAGCGTATCGCGGTGGAGTAAGTTCACCACCAAGCAACGAGGCGTCGGCAACAACGCCGCCGTTTATAAAAAATAACAGCAATACCTGTCAGTAAGAGGTGATTCGGACCAATGAAGAAATTATCAACCATGAAACTTGGAATGGCGGCTCTTGGCATCTACATTTTTGGAGGGATCGGTGTGTTCAGCGGCATCTGGCTGATTGTTTTCAGAAGAGGGGTTGACCTGCTGGGCCTCGGTGCAGGCCACACCATCGGCTACCTGCTACTCTGCGTCGGAGTCGCGTTTTCGATCTTTGGAGTTATTATGATGCGGATATTCAGGAACAGGTACTGATAAAAAAAGGGGGCTCTGATCAAGCCCCCTTTTCGTCACGGAAACACCGGTATCAACTCAAGCCCCATGATCTCCGGGAAGTCGCAGACGATGTTCATGTTCTGAATCGCCTGACCGGAAGCCCCTTTCACCAGATTATCAATAGCTGAGACAATAATTATTCTGCCAGTCCGTTTATCGACTGTTAGACCGATATCACAAAAGTTACTCCCCCGCACAAAGGCCGTTGACGGGAATTCACCTTCAGGAAGCACCCGCACGAACGCCTCGCCATCATAATGCTCCTCGTAGATATCCAGCAACTGTTTGGTAGTCAGACTACCCTTTGGCATAGCATACACAGTGGAGAGAATCCCCCTGTCCATGGGCACCAGATGGGGGGTAAAAGAAATCACGATATTTGAATCGGCAAGAAGTGACAACTCCTGCTCAATCTCAGGAATATGACGGTGGAGACCGCCGACACCGTATGCCTTGAACCCTTCATTTACCTCGCAGTAAAGGGTATCGACCTTTGCGCCCCGTCCTGCACCGGATGTACCTGACTTGGAATCGGCTATGATCGAAGTTGTATCGATCAGACCCTCTTTAAGAAGCGGCATCAGCGCAAGAATAACGCTTGTGGGATAACAACCTGGATTGGCAACAAGATCCGCACCGGCGATCTCTTCCCTTCTCACTTCTGGAAGACCGTACACAGCATGGATAAGAAGTTCGGGATTAAGATGGGGCTCATACCAGGCTGCATATTCGGTAGCATCATGAAGCCGATAATCTGCCGAAAGATCAATCACCTTGCATCCACTTTCAAGGAAAGTCGGCACCACCGCCATGGCAGCTTTGTGTGGCAGAGCGGTAAAGACGACATCAGCTTTTGCGGCAATTTTTCCCGGATCAAGGGCCTCCAGCTGTAGATCGCAGCGATGCCGAAGTGAGGGGAATACCTGGGAAATCCGCTTCCCGGCGCTCTGTTCCGATGTTACGGTAGTAACAGCAACCTCAGGATGGTTGTGCAAAATCCTGATCAGTTCAACCCCTGTATATCCACTTGCACCCACAATAGCAACTTTCAACATGTCACAGCTCCTTAATAAAAAGAGGAAACCTGGAAGCAGGTCTCCTCTCTTGCTTGCATTAATCTGAACGATATATCAGGGAATGATCGTTGTAAAGAGATAAACCGAAAAGATAACCAGCAGCACTATTCCCTGAAGAAAGGTTGTGCGCCCTGTCCGCAGGGTTATTGTCGAGATAAAGAGCGAGAGCAGCAGCATTACGGTCGATTTCATCGAAAGGCCTATGACCAGCAGCATACCGGTGATTACAGTTCGCGCCTGAATGCATTTGCTCTGAACCGCATAAAACAGCCTGCTATCAGGTCAGATCAGATTAATCAGATGTCAACCTGAGTCCTCATCCGCCTCCTTTTCCACAACCCACTGAACAAGCAGTGAATAAGTGACGGCCAACATAACAGGGCCGATAAAAAGCCCGGTAACCCCGAAGGAGAGCAGTCCGCCGATAACCCCGACGAAGATGAGCAGAAACGGAAAATCGCCGCCGGTCTTGATCAGAATCGGTCTGATGACACTGTCAATATTGCTGACAACGATTGTCCATATTGCCATGAATATTGCCATGCCGATCTGATCATTCATGAAAAGCCAGCCAGTTACCGGTAAAAGAATAAGTGACGGCCCCCCCGGACTGATGCTGGAAAGAAAAATAAGCGAAGCTAGAAGGCCGACTCCGTTTATTCCGGCAACAAGCAGACCGCCAGCGCCAAGGAGTGCCTGAATCAGTGAAGTACCGACAACCCCGACTGCGACCCCTTTTACAGCTTTTGCCGCATGCATAACCGCATCCTCACCGGCTCTGCCTGCCACCCTTCTGGCAAAGAGTGTGATCCCCTTTGCCGCTGTCTCACCATGCATATAGCTTACGGCGGCAACCACAACGGTCAGAAAAGAGTGCATTAATACCATGCCAAGGCTTCCTGCCTGTGACAAAAACCATGAAATGATGCTGTTCAAATGCGGCGAAACTTTAGAATAGATATCGGCAGCGTTCAGCCTTGCATACTCCTTCCACCCGACAACCAGCTTGCTGCCAACAACTGGAACAGTGCCGAGCCACTCAGGCGGCTGGGGAATTTTCATTTCTGTCAGCAGATTTCCGCTGACAAACAGCTCCTGAAACATTTCTACAAGAGAAGTTATTACAAGCGCCATGGGAATAATAAGCAGCGATATCAATAAAAACAGCATAATTAGCATGGCCAGCCAGCGCCTGCCACCGACCTTGGACTGGATTTTCAGCATTACCTGCCAGGTGGAGATAACTATCATACCTCCCCAGATGATTGCAGGGAAAAACGGCTTCATTATCCAGAAAGAGGAAGAGATGAGGATAGCGAGAAGAAGCAGTGCAAGAACCGTCTTGGTAAGGTCGTGGTAATATGGCGCCTTAGTCATCGGATCCACCGTTAGCTCTATGATTGGTCTGCATCTGGCCTCCTGACTTTTAGTAATAAGCGACAAGTTATTATAGTACGGCTATTTGCAGATAAACATTAACTTATTTAACATCTAATGCATTAGCTGAGATGAGTCAGTAAGCCTACTTACTGTCGGTGCACTGATAGACTTCAGGGGATTACGATTCACTTGTTGCAGCAATAAGCCAAGCACTTGCGGCTGGCAGTAAAGAGCTATCAGAAGCATTTACTGCGATGCCTTCAAGGCAAGCCGTTAGAAATAATACAAAATACAAAAAGAGAGAGCCACATAAGTGACTCTCTCTTTTTATATGTATGCAAAAAGCAGCTTTTAACGCTTGGAGAACTGGAAGCTCGCCCTAGCAGCCTTCTTGCCGTATTTCTTACGCTCTTTCACGCGTGAATCACGGGTGATAAAGCCAGCTGACTTGAGAGTAGCGCGGTAAGTAGCGTCAACTTCGAGAAGAGCCTTGGTGATTCCGTGCTTGATAGCTCCTGCCTGACCTGAGTCACCGCCACCTTTTACGGTTACATAGATATCAAACTTACCGACATTCTCTGTAAGCTCAAGCGGTTGGCGAATTATCATCTTGGAGGTTTCGCGACCGAAGTAAGCATCGATTGTCTTGGTGTTTACTGTTATGACCCCGGTTCCAGGTGTAAGCCAGACGCGTGCTATTGAGGATTTTCTTTTACCGGTGCCGTAATATTTGGTTGCTGCCATGACTATCTCCTGATCTTATCTGATAAAGTTGATTAAAGTTCAAAAACTTTCGGCATCTGAGCCTTGTGCGGGTGCGAAGTACCGCTGTAAATCTTAAGCTTGCTGAGCATATGACTTGCAAGCTTGTTTTTCGGGAGCATCCCTTTTACAGCTTTTTTCAGCAACTCTTCCGGCTTCTTCTCAAGAAGTTTGCCCGCAGTGACAGACTTGATTCCCCCCGGAAAACCGGAGTGGCTGTAGTAAGTCTTGTCGGCAAGTTTATTACCGGTCAGAGCAATCTTGTCGGCATTTAGCACAATAACGAAGTCTCCTGTATCGACACTTGGAGTGTAGATAGGCTTCTTCTTACCGCGAAGAATGCTGGCAATCTCAGTCGCAACACGACCAAGAACCTTATTTTCAACATCAACGAGATACCACTCTCTCGTGAATTCACCCTCTTTTGCAACCTGTGTCGTCTTCATCAAAACCTCACAACTCTATTTAAAGTAACCCCTGCTTTACGGAAAGTTCGTAATCTAATTGAAATTACTCTACCTGTCAAGGAAAAACTCATTCCTGCTTGCCCGAATCTTCTGACCTGTGAATGGCAAACGGCCCCCATGCCTGATCCACACACATTATCTCCAGAGTATTTATGTTTACATGAGACGGCCTTGATGCTACCCACGCGATGGTTTCCGCAATATCTTCGGCAGTCAGCGGCTCTGTGCCTGCATATACTGACGCAGCTTTCCCTTTGTCACCCTTGAAGCGAACATTGGAAAATTCAGTATCCGCCATTCCCGGTTGAATACATGTCACCCTGACTTTTGAACCAAGAAGGTCTGCACGTAGATTCCGCGAAAACTGTGTAACAAACGCTTTTGTCCCACCGTAAACATTACCTCCAGGATAGGGCCATTCACCGGCAGTTGAACTCATATTAATTATATGACCGCGATTGCGGCTGACCATACCCGGCAATATGGCTCTTGTACAGTACATAAGCCCTTTTATATTTGTATCAACCATAACGTCCCAGTCATCGAGATCAACCATATGAGCTGGTTCGAGACCGAGTGCAAGACCTGCATTATTTATCAGTATATCGATATTGGCAAAAGCAGCAGGAAGGGCGGTAACGGCGGCGCAAACCGCTTCACGATCTCTGACATCTAGCGGGATAATATGCACCTGGCACTTAGATGAAAGCTCATCCTGAAGGCTTATTAGAGGATCAATACGCCTTGCAGTCAACACCAGGCGATTGCCTTCCACAGCAAACGCTCTGGCAGATGCTGCACCAAAACCTGCAGATGCTCCTGTAATAAAAACTGTCTGACTCACACTCAAACCTCCCGAAATGATAATTCGTATTACATTAAAACATTTCTTAACATAAAAAAACCGTTTTTCCGAAAAATCGCAAAACCGGCTGATTAATGCACATAAAATAAATTCAGAATATGGCGCACTAGACTTGATTGATTTTCATGATAATTCATAAAAATTTTTCGATTGACTTGCCGAACAAAATGCTTGTGGTAGATTTTATTCAACATAGCGTAAACAAAAAAGAAGACATTATTATCTTCCAATTTTATCCTGCACACGCGACTCAATTTTTAAAGGAGCAGATCATGAAATATCCTCAGCTAGCCAAATTCATTAACAACGAGATTGCAAAACTCTCAATACGTGGAGTCGGTGCAAAGGTAGGGGTCAGCGGCACGGCAATCTCTAAATGGAAAACAGGCAACGTCCGCCCGAACCTTCGTCAGTTGGCCGCAATAAACAAGGCATATGGTATAGATGCATCAACTCTCGTCGGTGGGGACTCTGATATCAATCCACATTTCATGGAGACAATTGTCTACCACCTTAATTCAAATGAAGATGTAAGACACCTTATTGCTGGTGAACCTTCGGGCAAGATGTCGGTAAATGACATGCTCTGGCTGACAGAAACAGTAAAAGCGCCATTTGTCACCACAATCATTCTTCACGATAATTTTGGCAACGTCCAGATAATCAGCAGAGAGGATACGATACTTCAGGATGGAAGACGCTTTCTTTTTAAAATGGGGGAGTGCAATATCGCTTTTCGGGATGTAACCCTTCTAGGAAATGGAGGAGCGCTGCTTGAGAGCGATCACGGAACTCAAGAGACCGTGTCAAAGGAAGTTTTGGCGGATTTAACCTGCCTTGGCCGGGTGCTCTGGGAGGGTAGAGTCTTATAACTGCTCCTTTAAATTTAGCTCTAAAAAAACAGGCATAATAATTCACGGCCTGATTTTTTATTTGAATTCACGAAACGAATATGGGGTAACTTGGCAAGTTTTAACAAATAACTTGCACTTTAGTAATAGACCTGTATCAGACATAGTCCGTGTGGCGGGGCTGTTGGTCCTGCCAGGGAACCGGGTTCGCGCAGACATCTGATTATATCCTGGCCTGACATCTTACCACGACCGATTTCGACCAGGGTTCCAGCCATTATCCTAACCATATTGCGCATAAAGCCGGAACCTTTCACATCAATATGCAAAAAGTCCCCTTCGCAACTTACTGTTACTGAGTCTATTCGCCGCACTGTCGTCTTTGCCGCGCAGCCACTGGTACGGAATGAGGCAAAGTCGTGTTCGCCTACAAACAGCCCAGCCGCCAGCCTCATCCGCTCGACATCAAGCCTTTCCTTATACTGCAAGACATAGAGCCGTGAAAGAGGCGACCTTCCTGGGTCACAGAGAACAGTGTAGCGATAATGCTTGCCCTTCGTATCAAAACGGGGATTGAAACTATCAGAAACCGGCTCTGCATGAACAACAGCAATATCTGCGGGCAGATAACAGTTCACTCCGTCAACATAGGCTGACATCGGCAGAACTTTCTTAGTCACAAAACAGGCGACCATCCCCCTTGCATGAACCCCGGCATCAGTCCGGCCTGACGAACGCAGCGTCACGGGCTCACGAAGAACTTTGGCAATAGCCCCCTCCATAACCTCCTGAATCGAGATTCCATTGGGTTGAAACTGCCAGCCGACGTAATTTGTGCCGTCATATTCAATTGTCAGTTTTATCTGTGGCATAAATTCGGGCTCTGGGCTTCAGGGGAAAAAACGAAAGCGCCCACAAAAGGCGCTTTCAAAATTAACGGTTATCAAAGGATGTGAGTTTCGAGCCAAGATCAAGGCTGTCGAAGGATAGTGCGGGGGCGTGGCAGCGCCACGTCGCACAAACTATCCTGAAGACTTACGCAGATATTGGCCGAAAATCGCATCCGACCCTACTTCTCCATCAGGATCCGGAGCATCCTGCGTAGCGGCTCTGCAGCCCCCCAGAGGAGTTGATCACCGCAGGTGAATGCCTGCACGTACTCAGGCCCCATCTTCATCTTTCTGACACGACCAATTGGCACAGTAAGAGTGCCGGAAACAGCCTGTGGGGTAAGACCTGCCAGTGAATCGGCCTTGTTGTTAGGGATCAATTTTACCCACTGATTGTCATTGGCAATAAGCGCCTCTATCTCGGCAATGGGCAGATCCTTTTTCAGCTTGATAGTAATCGCCTGACTGTGGCAGCGCATTGCACTTACCCTGACGCAGATGCCGTCAACAGGGATCGGGCTGGCTGAGCCGAGGATCTTGTTGGTCTCAAGGTAGCCTTTCAGCTCCTCTCGGCTCTGTCCATCCTCAACCTCACGGTCGATCCAGGGGAGGAGATTTCCGGCAAGAGGAAAACCGAACTCTTTTGTCGGCATTGAGCCATCACGCAGGGTTGAAGTCACCTTTTTGTCGATTTCAAGAATTGCGGAGCCCGGATTCTTCAGCTCTTCGGCGACAACACCACTCAGCACCCCCATCTGTGAGAGGAGTTCGCGCATGTTTGGTGCACCTGCCCCGGATGCGGCCTGATAGGTCATGGAAGAGATCCACTCGACAAGGTCGGCACGGAAGAGCCCGCCAAGGGCCATCAGCATCAGGCTGACAGTGCAGTTGCCGCCGATGAAGTCTTTCTGGCCGCTTGCAAGAGCCTTGTCGATAACGTTTCTATTGACCGGATCAAGGATAATTACCGCATTGTCTTCCATGCGCAGAGTCGATGCGGCATCGATCCAGTAACCGTTCCACCCTTCGATTCTCAGCTGCGGATGAACTGCCTTGGTGTAGTCACCCCCCTGGCAGGTGATGATGATGTCGAGCTTTTTCAGTTCGCTAATATCATCGGCATTTTTCAGCGTACCGGCATTCATGGGGGCTGGCTGGCCAGCCTGGGAAGTTGTGAAAAAAACCGGCTCGAAGCCGAGGCTAAAATCATTCTCCTCCTGCATCCGCTGCATGAGGACCGAACCTACCATACCGCGCCAACCGACAATTCCGACTTTCATGAACAAGCTCCTTTGCTTAAATAATTATAGAGCGGCGATAATAGCGTCGCCCATTTCCTTTGTATTTATCAGTTTTTCACCAGCAAGATTCGAATAGATGTCCCTTGTCCGATACCCTTGGTCCAGAACCTTTGCCACGGCATTATCGATTGCATCAGCAGCGTCGAGCATGCCGAAGGAAAACTTGAGCATCATCCCCATGGAGAGGATCTGGGCAATGGGGTTGGCAATCCCCTGACCGGCAATGTCAGGTGCAGAACCACCTGACGGCTCGTACATACCGAAAGTCCCCTCTGCAAGGGAGGCTGAAGGGAGCATACCCAGGGAACCGGTCAGCATGGCGGCTTCGTCGGAGAGGATGTCGCCGAACATGTTTTCGCAGAGAATGACATCGAACTGCTTCGGCCACTTCACCAGCTGCATGGCAGCGTTGTCAACATACATGTGGGTCAGCTCAACATCAGGATACTCCTTTGCGATGCCGATGACAACCTCACGCCAGAGGACGGATGTGGAGAGGACGTTGGCTTTGTCAATGGAGCAGACCTTTTTGCCACGCTTGCGTGCAGCCTGGAAAGCAACGTGAGTGATCCGCTCGATCTCTGACACCGAGTAACGCATGGTATCGACACCGACACGGTCGCGGCCGACGCCATCAATCCCTTTTGGCTGGGAGAAGTAGATCCCGCCGGTCAGCTCGCGGATAACAAGAATATTGAAGCCACCGGCAATAACCTCTTCCTTGAGTGAGGATGCACCGGTAAGGGAAGGAAAGATGATTGCCGGACGAAGATTGGCGTAGAGTCCGAAAATCTTGCGCAGCGGCAAAAGAGCTCCGCGCTCAGGCTGCTCGTCAGGGGGGAGTGATTCCCACTTTGGTCCGCCGACAGAACCAAAAAGAATTGCATCCGCTGCCTTGCAGATATCTATCGTTGTCTGGGGCAGCGCTTTACCTTCAAGGTCGATACCCGCACCACCAACATTGGCATGGGTACGATTGAACTTCACCGAATATTTCGCCTCGACCGCATCCAGCACGCGAAGCGCCTCGTTCATAACCTCCGGGCCGATTCCGTCACCAGGAAGAACTGCAATTTTGTGCTCAGCAGACATCAAATCCTCCGAAATTATCTGAAATAAAGTTGTTAATTTATTAAGAGTTCGGCCGTATTGTCAACTAAAAAGGGGTTTGATCAGAAGAACAACTTCTCGGTTTTTTCAAAGTGCTCACTATGCAAGAACTCTGCAAGCACAATGAACGGAGCAATTAAAAGTACCATCATCATCATTTCGCTGAAAGTTCCCAGTGCATAATAGGAAAAGGATGAATCGGAAGCAGCTCTCTTGAAGTGAAAAATCAGGTCACTCAGCTTCATAACTGCAATCAGGGCCGCAGTGGCCCATGCAGCCCTATACAGGGCGGTTACTGTCCACTTCCGCATTCTCATGAATTGAATGGCAACAACCGGCAACACCAGAGAAAAAACAATCGAAACGGCCGGGAAAAGCAGAAACTGCATAAAGATTGACAGATCAGATTGAGCAGCCTCAAATGCCTCAATTGCCGCCTTTGCCTCTTTCATTTTAGCCATGTATTCCATGACCCCGTTAACACCGAACACGATAAGAAACACCGAAGCCACAATCGTGCCCCACCCTGCAGCAAGCACCGGCAGCGGCAGTTCTACCGACGGCCTTGCTGCTGCAACTGGGGCCTCAACAACCTCGACTACACCTGGGACCTTGTCGAACCCGTACTTTTTCCGTGCATTTTCTTCTTTGAGAAGTTCTTCAGCTGTGAGCCTGGGAGGTGGGATTGGCTGATCAGTCATCTGCCGCTGAGGCGGTGATACCGTACGTGTTTTTGGCGCAGAACGGGAGGCAAGTAGCGCCCTATGGTAATCAGCCACAACAAGGCCGCATTTAGGACAGATGGCAAATTTTTCTTCAGTAAAGGTAGCGTACTGGCACTTGGGACAGGTGTCGATCATGGCAGCAGCATTAGCTCCCTGTGCAACCACTTTTTCGGCAGTGAAATGTTTCTTGCAGCGTGGACATATCATTGCCAGCCCTGTAGCAGGGACTGTGGAGTCGTCAATATTTCCGCTTAACTTGCACTCCGGGCACTCTATACGCATTGTGACCCCCCCTTTTCGACCCATGGATTGTAGTCATTTAATCAGATTCATTCAAGAGCTATTCCTATGACATGAGCACAAAGCGGCTGTTCGTGATATAGTTTCTGCTGTAATTGAATTCATGACTATGGTAATTTGCGTGAAAAATTTACCAAGGATTTTTTATGGACTTTAAAGTTGCCCTTGCCCAGATAAAGCCGAAACTCGGCTGCACAGCTGACAACCTTGCGCTGATCGAAGAGAAAGTATCAGCAGCTGTCAAGGAAAAGGCTGACATGATCGTCTTTCCGGAGCTTGCCCTCACCGGCTATTTTCTGAAAGATCTCGTCCCTGACGTGGCCTTAAGCCTTGATTCACCTGAAATCGCCCGGCTGACGGCACTCTCCGGAGATATCGCCATAGCCATCGGTTTTGTTGAAGCAACTTCGGACTACCGGTTTTTCAACAGCGCCATTTTCCTCGACAAGGGTGAGATTGTCCATGTTCACCGCAAAGTCTATCTGCCAACCTACGGACTATTTGACGAGCAGCGCTACATGGCCCAGGGAGACCGTTTCCGCGCCTTTGACACCCGCTTTGGCCGATTCGGCATGGTGATCTGCGAAGACCTCTGGCATCTCTCTGCTCCCTACATTCTCGCCATGGACCGAGCTTCAACAATCATCTGCCTTTCAAGCAGCCCTGGGCGGGGACTTTCAGACGATGAAAGGCTTGGCTCAACCATCGCCTGGCAGCGGCTCACCTCAACAACAGCAACATTCCTCAATGCCAGAATAATCTACTGCAACCGTGTCGGCTACGAAGACGGCATCAACTTCTGGGGGGGGTCGGAAGCCATCGCCCCTTGTGGCAGATCCATTGCCAGAGCAAAGCTGATGGAAGAGGATCTGGTCTTTGCCACATTGAGCGAAGGGGAGCTGAGACGCGAGCGTATCCTCTCACCACTAATGCGTGATGAAAACTTGCACCTGACAATCCGCGAACTTCAGCATATCGAGGATAAGAGGTTAATATCATGAGCTGCCTCTCGGTAAACACAAAACTGCTTCGTAAAATTCTTGTCAACTTTGTCCGTGAAGAGATCTGCAAGACCGGCCTGAAGAAAGGGATCCTCGGGCTTTCCGGCGGGATTGATTCTGCCCTTGTGGTCTTTCTGGCTGCCGAGGCCCTTGGCGCCGAAAATGTCCATGCCATCTGCATGCCCTACAAGACCAGCAACCCGGAGAGCGAGGCCCATGCCCGGCTTGTTGCAGATGCCTGTGGCGTCAACTTTTCGGTTGTGCCGATAACACCCATGGTCGACCCCTACTTCGAGATGTTTCCCGATGCCGACAATATGCGCCGCGGCAACAAGATGGCACGGGAGCGTATGACCATCCTCTTCGACCATTCCGCCCTGCACTCGGCTCTTGTTCTCGGCACCAGCAACAAGACTGAGTTGCTGCTGGGCTACGGCACCCTTTTTGGCGACATGGCCAGCGCCCTCAACCCCATCGGTGACCTCTACAAAAGTCAGGTATGGCAGCTTTCGGAAGAGATGGAGATACCTCGGGAAGTGATCGACAAAAAACCCTCTGCCGACCTCTGGGCCGGCCAGACCGATGAGCAGGAACTCGGCTTTACCTACCGGGAGGTTGATGAGCTGATGTACCGGATGATAGACCTGAGAATGACCGATGAGGAGCTTTTGGCAGAGAATTTCAACGCAGAATTTATCGCCAAGATTCGCCATAAGATCATGAGCTCACACTTCAAAAGAAGACTGCCTATCATCGCCAAAGTCTCCAACAGAACCATCGACAGGGACTTCAGGTACTCCCGTGACTGGGGGAAATAGCCAGGGGCATCAGAATGCAAGCCTTGGCAGCCGTGGCGAGGAGCTAGCCGCATCGTTCCTTGAGCGAAGCGGCATCAAAATCATCGAGCGGAACTTTCGCTGCAAGGGTGGCGAGGTCGATATTGTTGCCAAAGACGGCAACACCATTGTCTTTGTCGAAGTAAAAAGCCGCAAAAGCCTCGCCTACGGCGTACCCCAGGAAGCTGTAACCCCCTTCAAACAGCGGCAGATCAGCAAAGCCGCCCTCACCTGGCTCGCCAAGCACAAGAAAACCGACTCCCCTGCCCGCTTCGACGTCATCGCCATACTGCTTGACGGCAGCTATTCCCACAAAATTGAACATATCAAAAATGCCTTTGATCTGGCGTATTGAAACTTGAAAAGCAAAACCGTTTCATGCGGATAACTTCTGATAAAATCAGTTAATAGTCTGATACCCACCAATAGTGCTAAATCAGAAAAAAGCTGTTTCACGCGACGAACGCAACGACGCGACGTAAAATCATGCTGTTAATTCACAAAGGGATTCACCGGTTTGTTGTACTTATAAGTCCTTTCTATCGTTTGAATTTCGTCGCGTTCGTTGCGTCGTTGCGTGATCAAATACCGTTTATTAGATATAGATCCGCCTTCATCAGAATTTATCAGTTTTGATCCGCGTAACATCGCCTTTCAACCAGCAAACTCTTTCATTCTCATCCCCCCTTTTGCACACTTTCGCAGTTGACAGGCTGTTGATGTCACTATAATGTGAGCGCACTTTTATGTGCCGGGGCAAATCTACATAAAGTCCTGGAAATAGACATAATTCAAAGATTGCAAGCCTGACCCCACTGGGTTTCTCGCGCCGTTAGACAAAACTATTTTGAACGATAAAAATGATTTTTAAGCCTTGGGAGGATTTTAAATGACTAAGGAATCAACGAACAAGATAGGAGTGCTTTCATTTTATGAATCTATATGGTTCAAAGCAAAGATTGGGAGAGTGTTGGTAATTTGCTTTATTGCCTTTACAGCGGTCTCTACTAATGCTGTAGGGATGCAATCAGGAATAGCAGTGGTTATAAATGGTTCTGGTGCAGGAGCAGTCAATACTAACGAAATAACAAAATACTGTATCAATCCTCCCTGTCCAAACAATATTAACGTACACTGCATAACCGGTTCAGACAGTGGTTGTGCTGGAAGCTACGATAGTGGGACAGTAGTTAGACTTTATACAACTCCAGATAGTAAATCGATATTTGCAGGTTGGGGAGGTAACTGTGCTGACCAATCGGATCCAACATGCCAATTAGTATCACATGGAGTAGGTGCGCTAGAATATATTGTTATAGCTACCTTCAATAACAAGCCATTCTTCAAAGCAGGGGGAAATTACTACACCACAATTCAGGATGCATTTGATGCAGCCGCAGATGGAGCTGTTATTGAAGGGATTGATAACACATTTGCCGAAGACGTTATTTTGAATAAGGCTATTACGATTACTTTTGATGGTGGCAAAAGCGATGATTTCAACAGCTTCATAGGCAGTACAAAAATTAATGGGTCACTGACAATATCAAGCGGCACCTTAGTCGCATCCAATCTTGAAATAATTTAACGAAAGTACCACGTTAAGATAATGCCGAATCAGATAGCCGGGTTTTTCTCCCACAGCCCCCTCACCACTCGTCATACGGGCCCACACCGGGCGGTTCGATAGTACCCGGTTTCAGTAGTTTCCTTTTCTATCGTTCAGCCCTTCGGCAGGGTAAGGCTTTCCGGACTCTCCCGGGCTTGTATCATTTAATACTCCAAAAGCAATTATCTCCTTGAAATAACTTATTTTTCCCAGTTAATTAACAAATATGAAAAAAATGAGGAAAAAGTATAGTTGGATTGATATTGGAGACGATGCGAGACGGCAGTACATAGATACTCAGTCCGCATTTTCTGCATGGGAAGATGTATTCTAAGATATGTTCCAATGTTCGCGGATGTATTTGTCGTAACTTCTCGCGCAGAAAAGTTAAAGCTATACTGATTCAATAAAATTGCCGTAAAGCCAGAATACACCGGGCTTCACGGCGATTTACCTTTCACACCCTTCCCCCCTCACAGCCGCTCAATCAAAAACCAACCTTCATCTTGCCAAGAGCTGTTTTATCGCCAAAAACAAGGCAAATTATCGGCTGTATTCATTATTACTGCCGGCGTATAATGAATATAGCAGGAGTACATATCGTCCGCATAGTAAGGCGGACAAGGGAGGTATGTCATGAGAGGAGCTGAAATTTCCAGCGCTTTGGTCAAACTCAGAAGCGATGAGCACAGTTTTGTAAAATGGTGGCGCAAAGAGAATGACTTTCTTGACTATGACCTGATTGACCGGTTCATGGACAATATCAACCATGCCGAAGAGATCGAGGGTTTTGAGTTACTGACCCTTGATGAAATGTGGCAGAGGGTCGAGCAAGTTTGCGGCAGCAGGGTCAATCTGGTACATAGCGGCAAGGGTGACCAGGTTGAATGGACATACCCGGGCAAGAGCGGCACTCACCATGAAGTCTGCATCTACTCACCGGAAACGGTCATGAGTATTTTCGACATTGAGACCAAAGGCAATCCGGTCTGCTGATGCCATCTGCCAAACAAATCTGTCCAATGATACCTTTGTTCTGTTGACCTGTAGCAAAAAGTAAAGTAAATCAGACCTGTCCTACTCTAAAAAAGTGGAGGACGGGTCTGAAAATTTAAAATAATGCATAATCAGGAGAAGCAACTACCTTGCCTCTAGCCATTTCAAGATTATTCCGTCAGTTAATCCTCATAGCCATAATCTTCTCTTCTCTGCTTCTAAGCCACTCCACTCATGTACAGGCTCAGGAACCGCTGACCACCTACGTTACCCAGCCCCCCGGCTACTCATCCATCAGGATTTTTGACCGGGAGGGGCGCTTTGTCGGCCGCATCCTACCTGAAAAACGCTACTGGACGCCGATCGATAAAATTCCGCCATTTCTGCAAAATGCTCTGGTCGCTGTTGAAGACTCCCGTTTTTACGAACATGGCGGCATTGATGTCCGTGGCATTGCCAGGGCGCTGGTCAAGGATGTGGTCAAGGGGCGGATGGCTGAAGGTGGCTCAACCATCACCCAGCAGCTGATAAAGAACAAGTACCTCTCCGGTGAAAAATCTCTTGATCGCAAGATTACCGAAGGGTTTATGGCCGTTGAGTTCGAGAAAAACTACACCAAGAAACAGATTCTTGAGATGTATTTCAACGAGATCTACTACGGCAACGGCGCCTGGGGAATCGCCCAGGCAGCGCGGATTTATTTCGACAAATACCCGGAAGAGCTTACCGAAGGTGAATGCGCCATCCTCGCCGGAGTACCGAAAAATCCCGGTCGCTACAATCCGCTGGGTGATCCGGCAAAGGTTAATACCCGCCGCGATGTGGTGCTGAAACGAATGGTTGACCTGAAAATGATCAGCGAAAAAGTAAAGAAAAAACTCCGCTCTCAGCAGGTTAAATACGCCATGCAGAGCCAGACCCCGCAGTATCTGGCTCTGGTAAAGAGCAGGCTTGCAGAGCGGTTTGGCAAGGATTTTGTTGAAATTGGCGGGCTGGATATTGCAACAGCCATGGATCTTAAACTGCAGAAACTGGCTGAAGAGGCGGTTCGCGCAGGGACGAGGAAGATTTCACCGGAATTGCAAGGGGCGCTCCTTAGCCTTGACACCTCCAGCGGCGACATTCTTGCCTTTGTCGGGTCGGTCGATTTCAGCAAAAGCGCCTATAACCGAGCGATGACAGCCAGGCGCCAGCCAGGCTCATCCATAAAACCGCTCATCTACGCAGCTGCCATTGACAAGGGGATAACGGCAGCCTCCCTCTGGAACGACGCCCCTGTCACCTACTCAAGCGGCAGCGGCGCCGGCTGGACGCCACTCAACTACGGCGGCGAACAACTCGGGTCAATCACGCTCAGGCAGGCGCTGGCCCACTCCAATAACGTCATTACCGTGAAGCTTCTCGAAAATATCGGCATCCCGTATTTTACCGAGTTTGCAGGCAAGGCCGGTCTTGTTCTTAAAAACGCCAATGATCTCTCACTGGCCCTTGGCACTGAGGAGGAGACCCTCCAGGAGATGGTGCAGGCCTACACCCCCTTTGCCAACGGCGGACTGAAGGCTGAAGCCCGGGCAATCATCCGCGTCTTCGACCGTAACAGACAGACAACGACTTTAGAATACCCCTCGGTTGTTACCCCGACCATTTCACCAGAAACAGCCTTTGTCACTACAGCCATGCTCAAGGATGTCATGACCTACGGCACGGCAAAATCGTTGAAGAAATTCAGCGCACTCTACCCGTCTGCCGGAAAGACCGGAACGACCAATGATTACCGCGATGCCTGGTTTATCGGCTATACGCCTCAGGTTGTGACCGGAGTCTGGGTGGGTTATGACAAGCCAAAGCCCGGTGGACGGGGCTTCACAGGTGGGGCTGTGGCAGCGCCGATCTGGGAGAAGTTCATGCGGGGGGTTGTCAGCGCCAGGCCGGTTGGCGATTTCATCCAGCCCGAAGGAGTGCTGAAACTCACCATCGACCCGGCCAATGGCTACCTGGCAAACAGTGAATGTCCGAAGAAGGTTGAAGAGTTTTTCATTGCCGGAACAGAGCCTGAAAAAAGCTGTGACAAGCATGGTGGAGTGCCGCTAAATCCGGATCTGGAGGAGATTACCCTGCCGGAGGAGCTGCTTGCACCAACTCCTGTCGAGATAAAGCCCTAAAGGTTTGGGATACCTTCAGGTCATATCAGAATTTCATTTAGCGCAGATTTGTAAAAAGGAGTGTGCCGTCACTCTGTAGATGCCTGCGAATAGGCGCATCAACGAGTTTGGCGGCTGTGCGGGCAGGACTACTCCCCGGCAAGAAGCTCTGGGTGACATTGGCACCATTCTGCCATGCTTCAAAGTGCAGATGGGGCCCGGTGGAGCGGCCGGTGGAACCGGTCAGGGCGATTACAGAATTCATCTCTACATGATCCCCCTCCCTGGCACTGTTGCTTGAATGGTGGGCATAGACAGTCACCATGCCATCCCCGTGATCGAGAATGACCGTATTACCATAGCCACCCTTCCAGCCACTGAAAATAACCGTCCCCGGAGCAACCGGCTTCACCGGCGTGCCGCTCGGGGCGGCAATGTCCAGACCATTGTGATGGGTCAGCTTGCCGTTGAAAGGGTCGCTTCTCATACCTGTAGTTGAAGTAATCACTCCATCAACCGGCAGAGACCTGCCTGAACTGCTCCCTTCAAAACCTGAAGTCCCCTTCACTCTTTCCTCTTTAGCTGAAGAAGAGCTCTCCTTCGCTGTTTTCGTGGAGCGAAGCTGCTGCTCTTTCATAACCAGCTTGTAACGCCTGTCACCCGGGCTGTCGGAGAATGTGACAACATCGTCTTCACCTTCAAGGCGATAGATATCGGCATTCACTCTCTCTGAGCAGAAAATGGAGACAAGCATTATTATTGTCAGGATCAGCTGTTTCATGGTTCCTCTGCTGTTAGCGGCAGGTTTTATATGCCTGACGGACAATAGCATTTTTAAAGCATCACCTGAGAAGACAGTAACGCTTACACCGCCAACTTCAGGGTAGTATCAATTTCATTCCATGGTACGCAGATACGTTTGAAACTGTCCCTCTCGATCAAACCGACTGACTCCAAAACCCTTACATCCTCATGCACATTTGCATAGCTCCGTTTCAAGAGCTTTGCCAGGGCATTAACACTCATAGCGCCAGTTGCGTGCAGGACTTCAAGTAGCACAAGGCGTTTCGGCGTAATATATTGCAGCAGGGTTTTGAAATCATGAAAATATACCCGTTCAATCGGCTGTTCCGGGAACACTCCTTTATCGAACTGGTCAAATAGTGCAGCCATCTCTTTATTGGATTCTGCCAAAGGTTTTATCCCGATTTTCAAATCTCTCATACCCCACCTCTTTCTCTCAGAATAATCTCGATATCAGTAAGAAAGTCTGCAAACAGCTGCTTCAAGTTGCGGAATAGATACTGGCACTCAGTACCTGCCATATGCTTATGATCTCCCTTGCCACGCTCGTTGTCATACCTGACAAGGCAAGTCCCATCAACCATTCCATAAAAAAAGCGGTACTTGAAATTATGCCTGCAACCGGGCACCGGCTGGTCAAGCCGCCAGACAACCATTTCCCGGATGTAGTCGCCACTGGACTCCTTAGTCTTAAAAATCAGAGTTGCGTTCATACCGCTCCTTATAGTGTAAAATACTATAAGCAATTGCAACAGTCAACAGAGGCATTCCAATCTACGGCAGTTCCAGGGGCGGCTCTTCAAGCGCCGCCAGCTGCTCTCTCAGCTCCAGAATCTGCTCACCCCAGTAACGGATGGTGTTAAACCAGGGGAAGGTGCGGGGGAAGATCGGGTCCTCCCAGCGGCGGGCGAGCCAGGCGCTGTAGTGGAGCATGCGCAGAGCCCGCAGAGCGCCGACCAGCCTAAGCTGTCTTGGGTTAAAGTCGTTGAATTCACTGTATCCTTCGATCAGTTCGGCCAGCTGGGCTGTCTGCCGCGGCCGCTCACCTGACAGCATCATCCAGAGATCCTGCACTGCCGGAGCCATCCTGGCATCATCAAAGTCGACAAAATGGGGCGCACCGCCCCTCCAGAGGATATTGCCTGCATGGCAGTCGCCATGGGAGCGGATATAGCTGATGTTGCCAGCCTCTGCAAAAATGGTTTCAATGGCTGCCAGCAACTGCTCTGTCAGCGCAGTATAACTATCACGGTACTCAGCCGGAATGAAGCGCTCCCGGATAAATTCCGCACTGCTATAACCGAAACTCTGCAGATCAAGGGTCGGGCGATGCTCGAAAGGTCGAATTGCGCCAATGGCATGGATCCGGCCAAGCATCCGTCCAAGGATGAGGAGGTTATCGAGATTGTCAAACTCCGGGGCATGACCACCCTGGCGGGGGTAGAGGGC
>JACABD010000015.1:50021-68597 GCA_013377075.1 Geobacteraceae bacterium
GGTTATCGAGATTGTCAAACTCCGGGGCATGACCACCCTGGCGGGGGTAGAGGGCGAAGCGGAAATCTCCATAATGAAAGAGGCTCTGCCCGTCACCATTTACCCATGGCGCAACCACCGGCAGTTCATGCTCTTTGAGCTCAAAACAGAAACCGTGCTCCTCTAGGATCTGTCCTTCGCTCCAGCGATTCGGTCGATAAAACTTGGCGATAAGGGGCTCCCTATCCTCGATCCCCACCTGATAGACACGGTTCTCGTAGCTGTTCAGGGCAAAGGTGCGGCAGTCGCAGGCAAACCCCTGGCTCTCGATTGCGTCCATGATAAAGCCGGGGGTCAGGGTTTGAAAAGGGTGTGTGCTTTCGGGCATATGGGCTACTTTCATTAAATATTTTCCTTGCAGAAAACAGTACCACAGGAGCAGCTATTTGACATTTAATTTCGCCCGCCTTGAATTATTGCCACAAGGTTTTATAATAGGATTCCAATCAAAGGTTTTATCGAGGGCATGGAATGCGTAACAATTATCTGGTTCGTAATAGAATACTCGGACTGATCATTGTTATGGTCAGCATCCTGATCCTCTTTATAATCTGGAGTATCCGAAAAGATTATTACTCTACAATTGAACATGCTCAGCACCAGATAAAAAGCAGCTCCACAACTGCCGCCGAACATGCTGTCAGGTCAATCGGCGAAGGGCATCTGATTCTTAACGCCATTATCGCCGAATTTGAAGATTATGGCGGCTGGCAGAAAATGAGTGAACAACAGCTTCACCGGCTCTTCAACTCCCATCTGCAAAGCAGACCACAGATAGGTTCAATATTCCTGGTTGATAAAAGAGCCAACATTGTCTGTAATTCAATTGAGTATCCCCATCGAAATTTGAACATTGCCGACCGGGAGTACTATCTTTATCACACTGAAAACCCCTCTGCCGATATTCATATTGCTAATGCCTATAAAAACAGGATCGACGGCAAGTGGCGGTTCTCACTGTCAAAGCGGCTAAACAATCCGGACGGCTCATTTGCCGGAACCATTGGCATAGCTTTTCTAAGCAGCTATTTCGAGTCTCTCTATGACAAACTGAGAGAGATACCATCGGAACAGCTTGCCATATTGCGTAGCGATGGTAAGTACCTGGCAGTTTCCCCATCAGATGAAAAGCTCTTCAATCTTAATATGCGAGACACCGATCTCTTCAAAAAGCATCTGCCACAAAAAGAAGAAGGCCTTTTTATTAACCTCAGCGGCGACAATAAATCTGAGCGGATCATTGCATACAAAAAACTGCCAGCCCCATTGAATCTGGTTGCAGTCTCCTCATGCGAAAAGGATGAGGTATTGGAACATTGGAGGAAAAGTTCCTATATTTTTCTGCTGATCGGTACACTGTCGACAGTGGCAATCATCACTCTTGGATCGCTGCTGATCAGGCGGTTGGAACTGATTGCCGAAGCTGATACAGAGGTGCGCCGGGTAACCAGGGAACTGGAAGAGGAACGCTACCAGACTATCCTGCTTACCTCGGTTGATGGTTTCTGGATGGTTGCTGTCAGTGACGGCAGAATTCTGCATGTCAATGAAGCCTACTCCCGCATGAGCGGCTACTCACCTGAAGAGCTGCTAAATATGCGGGTAAGTGATATCGAAATTATTGAGAGCGAAGAGGATATCAGGGCACGGATATCCAAAGTAATCAGCGAAGGTTGTGACCGTTTTGAGGGCAGACACAGGCGCAAGGATGGCTCCGAGCTGATCGTGGAGGTGAGCGCCAGCTATCTCCCCAAAGACAGACGATGCATTGCCTTCATAAGGGACATTACAACCATCAAAAAGTTGCAGCAGGAGCTGCTCTTCAACGCCAGGCTGTTTGCTCAATTCATGAAGTATTCCCCGGTTTACACTTTCATCAAAGAGGTAAATGGAGCTAATAGCAGGGTATTACAAGTCAGCGACAATTTCGTAAAGATGACTGGCATCCCTTCAGCAGAGATGATCGGCAAAACCATGCAACAGCTCTTCCCTATGGAGTTTGCAGATAAAATGACTGCTGACGATCTCATGGTGGTACTTGAAAAAAAGAGCCTGCAAAAGGACGAAACATTCAATGGCCGTAACTACATCACCTACAAGTTTCCGATTGAATGCGACGAGAACCGCGCCATTATTGCCGGCTACACCATAGATATTACAGACCTTAAGGCGGCCGAAAGTGAGCGCATCAACCTTGAGAGACAGCTTCTCCAGGCCCAGAAGATGGAGAGCCTTGGGGTTCTTGCCGGCGGTATTGCCCATGACTTCAACAACATTCTCACCGCCATCATCGGCAACAGCGAGCTTGCCATGATGCGTATAGACAAGGATTCACCGGCAGGCGACAATCTGCGGAATATTGAGCAGTCCGCCCTCCGTGCAGCGGATCTCGCCAGGCAGATGCTGGCTTACTCGGGCAAGGGTAAATATCACATAGAGCAGGTTGACCTCAACCGGTTGATTGAGGATATGATGAGCCTGCTGGAGGTCTCTGTGTTTAAGAAGTGTCTGCTGCGGCTTGATCTGCAACCTTACCTTCCCTGTGTGGAGGCGGATGCTACCCAACTGCGCCAGATAATAATGAATCTGGTGATCAACGCTTCAGAGGCCATAAACAACGAAAGCGGGGTAATCAGCATAAAGACCAGCTTGCAGGAGTGCGATCTGAACTATCTGAAGAGTTTTAAGCTGGCTGAGGATCTCGATGCTGGGCAGTATCTCTGCCTTGAGATTACAGACACCGGCTGCGGCATGGACAGGCCGACAGTGGAGCGGATTTTCGACCCGTTCTTCACCACCAAATTTACCGGTCGCGGCCTGGGTATGGCGGCTGTACAGGGGATCATCCGCAGTCACAAGGGGGGTGTCATGGTGCAGAGTGAACCAGGCAAGGGGAGCAGCTTTAAAATTATTTTCCCGGCAGGGAATATAATGGTTACAACTGCCAATACCGCTACAGTCACTGATAGCTGGCATGGAAGCGGGACGGTATTACTTGTTGACGATGAGGAAATAATCCGTGAAATAGGCGCTGAACTCCTCAAAGAACTCGGTTTTACAGTTGTTACCGCAATTGACGGTTTTGATGCCATTCAAAAGTTCAAGGCTACTGCCGATATAAGCTTTGTCCTGCTTGACCTTACCATGCCGAATATGGACGGCGAAGAATGCTCCCGCGAGCTCACGAAGATTAACCCTGAAATAAGTATTATCATCTCCAGCGGTTACAGTGAAGAAGAGGTCTCACAGCGTTTTAAAGATCATGATATTGTCGGCTTCATCCAGAAGCCGTACAAACTCTCCGATCTGAAAGATGCGATCAGAAAATTCTCCTAGAAGCCTGCCGGATCGACATTTTTATTCTCGCTAAAATTTTCCCTCTTCGCTATAATCCGACAAATGACTAACCTGGCATTCTCGCTCATCGTCTTCTCTTCGGTCATGCACGCCCTCTGGAACCTGCTTGTCAAGCGGAGCTATCACAAAACCGTCTTCATCTGGTGGATGTTTGTCAGCTCCGGACTGATGTTCTCACTACTGCTACTCTTTTTAAACCAGCCCATACCAGTACCTGACAGACAGGTGCTCCTCATGGCCCTTGGCGGAGGCAGCTGTTTTGCACTCTATCACCTTCTGACCGGGCGATCATACAGCTCCGGCGACATCTCCCTTACCTACCCACTCTGCCAGACCTCCATGCTCTACGTCCCACTATGGGGTATGATTATCATGGGTGAGCGGTTCACTTTTTACGGCGGCAGCGGCATTTTTCTGGTTGCACTCGGCGCCTACTCGGTTCAACTGCAAAAGTTCACTCTGGATGAACTACTCAGGCCATTCAGAAATCTTGGCGATTCATCGGTAAGATTTGCCCTGGCAGCAGGCTTTGTCTACTCGTTTGGCGTAATGTTTGACAAGGCAGGGGTCATGCAGTATTCACCGCTTCACTTCACCTGGCTGATGGTTTTTTTCATGTTCACCCTGATGTCAATCAACATCATGCGCAGCCGCTATAATGGGCGGATTATCGAAGAGTGGCGCACAAACTGGAAGCTGATCCTCATCAGCGGCCCGATCCTCATGGCATCATTTATCGCCTTTCGCTATGCCCTGAAGATGGCGCCGGTCGGCTATGCTGTCCCGGCCAGGCAGGTAAGCATCCTCTTCGGCGTTCTCCTCGGTATGATCTTCCTCAAAGAATCCTTCGGCAGAATCAGGCTCGCCTCGGCAATAGTCATTCTCATCGGTGCTTTTCTGATAAAGATGGGGT
This sequence comes from Geobacteraceae bacterium, assembly GCA_013377075.1. GTDB lineage: Bacteria > Desulfobacterota > Desulfuromonadia > Geobacterales > DSM-12255 > VEOV01. Next base: position 54,331 of record JACABD010000015.1, read on the forward strand.
AGGCGCCACCTTCTCAACAACAACCAGAAAAGGTGCCCTTTCGCTGCGGTTGAGCTGTCTTGACTGCCAGACATTAAACTGATGGGGGTTCAACCTCTCGCACCACTCTTTTACGGCCAGCCACTCATCCCCTCCCCCGTCATGCCCAGTGTACACAGCAATCAGGATCAATCCATTTGGCAGCAGCAGCGACCTTGCCGCGTCAAGCGCCGCAACGGTTGTGGCTGCAGAGGTCTTCACCTCCCGGTCACCGGTCGGCAGATAGCCGAGGTTGAAAACAACCGCCATCACCTCTTCATCAACAGTTTCCGCCATCAACTCGTGGCCGCCATGAACCAGAGTCACCCACTCGGCATACCCTTTTTCTGCAAGCAGCGCTCTGGTAGTTTCGATTGCATCCGCCTGAACATCAAACGCCCAGACTCTGCCGTTGATACCGACAAGCTCTGCCAGTAAAAGCGTATCAAGCCCGTTTCCACAGGTGGCATCAACCACCCTGTCACCGGCTTTGAGCCGCTCTCTGAAAAAATAGTGGGCAAGTGGAACAGCACCGTAAAGACCTTGTAGATTCATCTGACCCTCTAAACTACCTATCTCTTTTTCAGCTGGTATGATATAGAACTTGGATAGATAATCACAAGGCAAATAGCACAAATGACAACGATACTCGACAAGATAAACGATCCGGCAGATCTGAAAAAGCTCTCTGTCAAGGATCTTGAAACCCTTTCCGCTGAGTTGAGAACCTTTCTCCTTGAAAACATCTCTAAAACCGGAGGACATCTTGCTTCCAACCTTGGCGCTGTTGAGCTGACCCTCGCTCTTCACTACTGCTTCAACTCCCCCAAAGACCGCTTCATCTGGGATGTGGGGCACCAGGCATACACACACAAGATCATCACCGGCAGACGCGACCTGTTCCACACCCAGCGCCAGAAGGACGGGCTATCCGGTTTCCCCAAGCGGTGCGAATCAGAGCACGATGCCTTCGGAACCGGGCATTCATCCACATCCATCTCCGCAGGTCTGGGAATGGCCGTTGCAAGCGGGCTCAGAGGAGATAACAACCGGGTTGTCGCAGTTATCGGCGACGGATCATTGACAGGGGGCATGGCCTTTGAGGCGCTCAATCAGGCCGGGCACCTCAAACAGAACCTCATCGTTGTTCTCAACGACAATGAAATGTCCATCTCCGAGAATGTCGGCGCCTTCTCCACCTTCATCTCCCGCAAGATGACCAGCAGCAGTTATCGCGAGCTGCGCAAGGAGATGGCAGGCCTTCTCTCAAGCATTCCGGCGTTCGGCCGCAACATCCTCCAGTTTGCCAGAAGAGCCGAACATTCGCTCAAAGGGTTCCTCACCCCAGCCGCACTCTTTGAGGCGCTCGGCTTCGAGTACCTGGGACCAATTCCAGGACACGATCTGGAGCAGATGATCGAGATTTTCAGTAACCTGAAGAATGTTGAAGGACCCGTACTTGTTCATGTCGCGACAAAAAAGGGGTGCGGCTATCAGCCTGCTGAAAACGAACCGGGAAGGTTTCACGGTGTCGGCAGATTTGACCTGCAGACCGGCAAAGCGCCTGCCTCCGCAGCCGCACCCATATCATTCACCGCTGCCTTTGGCGATGCAATGGTGCAGCTTGCAGAAGAAGACAAAAAGATTGTCGCCATTACTGCTGCAATGCCTGAAGGAACCGGCCTCACCCCATTCTCAAAAGCTTTTCCTGACAGGTTCTTCGATGTTGGCATTGCCGAGCAGCATGCCCTCACCTTTGCATCAGGCCTGGCCCTGGAAGGGTTCAAACCTGTTGCGGCAATTTACTCAACATTTGCGCAACGAGCCTATGACCAGCTGTTCCACGACATCTGCCTGCAAAAATCACCGGTAACTCTGGCAATGGATCGCGCCGGTCTGGTGGGTGATGACGGCCCGACCCATCACGGCGCCTTTGACATCTCCTTTACCAGACATCTGCCACAGTTGACCGTAATGGCGCCAAAGGATGAGAATGAACTGCGTCGCATGCTGAAGACAGCCGTCAACGCGGCCAGCCCGATCTCCCTTCGCTACCCGCGGGGCGCAGGCTTTGGCGTGACTCTGGACAGAGATATAAAGGAGCTGGAGATAGGCGTTGGCGAGCAGCTTTCTTCCGGCAGTGATTTGGCAATAATCGCCATAGGCTCATCGGTATATCCGGCGCTGGAAGCGGCAGCCCTTCTCGAAAATGCGGGAATAATGGCGACCGTGGTAAATGCACGCTTTGTCAAACCTCTCGACAAAAACCTGATCCTTTCAGTCGCAAAGGAGTGCGGAGCCATTGTCACCGTAGAAGAGAACGCCCTGCAGGGTGGGTTTGGCAGTGCGGTGCTGGAACTTCTTGCCGATGAGAGGCTGACAGGTCTAAAGGTAAAACGAATCGGCATCCCTGATCGCTTCATTGAGCATGGCACCCAGGCCGAACTCAGGCAGATGCTGGGACTTGATGCAGAAGGGATAGCCAGAAGGATCCGGGATTTTCTGGGGAAATAGGCACAAAGCATTAACTGCAATTTAACACTGAGGCAGTGAGACACAGAGAAATCGTTAGGGGTTCAATCACAATCACACAAAATTGATAAAATATTTGCATCACACTTCTCTACATGTTTATCAAATCGACTGGGTTTACTCTGTGTCTCTGTGTTTAAAAGAATTTTCAGGTTTCAAGACAGGTTCTTTCTTAGTAGATAGGTCACGAACTCTTCACCGATTACGGCATTGACCTCTGTGCAGCCAAGCATGGTATAACGCCGCCAGATGTCATACTTGTCCTGAAGCGGGATGCCTGAAAGAAGAATATGACCACCTGGAAGCGTAAGCTCCACGAGCCGCTCTGCAAGCGGCATGAGAATATCGGCGTAGATATTCGCCATGACCAGATCAAATCCGGCGCCAGAGAGAGAGTCAAGCTCTCCGCAGATTGTCAGCACCCGATTTGAAACCCCGTTCAGACTGGCATTGGCAGCACATGAAACAGCAGCAGGCCACTCAATATCAATTGCCACAGCAGTCTCTGCGCCCAGGAGCAGTGCGGCAATAGCAAGGATACCGGTGCCGCTGCCAAGATCGAAAGTTTTCATCCCTGACATGGCCGGAATTTTCTCAAGCATGGCAAGACACGCGGCTGTTGTTTCATGCTCACCGGAACCAAAAGCGCCTTTTTTGCTCAGGTAGAGCGGGACATTGCAGGATTCAGGCAAAGGATCACCTTCTGGAATTATGGTGAACCTGCCAAGCTGAAATGGTGTAAAAATTCGACCGTACAAAAACAACTCCTTTACTCCACAGGACTTTAAAATGTCACAAAACAGCTGCGGCACCCTCTACATAGTCGCCACTCCGATCGGTAACCTTGAGGACATGACATTCAGGGCGGTCAGAACCCTCAAAGAGGTCGACCTGATCGCTGCCGAAGATACCCGCCACTCACGCAAACTGCTCAATCATTACGGTATCGCCACGCGGATGACACCCTACCACGACCACAACGAGCAGCTCAAGACCGATTATCTTATCGAAAGACTTATGGCAGGAGAGAATGTCGCCATTATCACCGATGCCGGCACACCATGCATCGCTGATCCCGGCTATCGCGTTGCAAAAGCGGCATCAGGGCATGGCATAAGGATTGTCCCAATCCCTGGCGCATCAGCCATTACAACGGCGCTTTCAGCCTCCGGCCTCCCCTCTGACCGCTTTATCTTCGAAGGATTTCTGCCGCCAAAGCAGGGAAAAAGGAAGAGCCGCCTGCTGGAACTGAAAATTGATACCAGAGTCATAATTCTCTATGAAGCGCCCCACCGTCTGATCGCCACACTTACCGATATTAACGAAATATTTGGAGACTGTGAAACTTTAGTTGTCAGAGAATTGACAAAAATGCATGAAGAGTTCCGCCGTGGCACCCCTGCCGAACTCCTGGAGCAGTATGCAAAACAGCCGGTAAAAGGCGAAATAGTAATCCTCATCTCCCCCGCTGAAGAGCGTCAAGACACCCCGCAGCACGATATCGAATTGATGATCAAATCACTCCTGGAAGACCACTCCCTAAAAGACACCGTAACCCGTGTTTCCGCAGAAACAGAGCGTCCCCGCACAGAAATCTACGCCATTGCACTGGCGATCAAAAATAAAACAAAATTCTAAATATTTTCTTTTTCGAAATAAAAATAAATAAACTCAGCTCTTCTGGACAGATGAAAATTCTCTGTTACCATAATTAACGTGCTGCAATAATTCTTACAAACAAACGGCACGATTTATGCTCTAATGTAAATGCACTTATTTTACTTTCAGACAGACTATCCAGAAATGGATGCCATATTATAGATCATTCGTTTTGTATCAAAATAACTGTTCAACCTTAGAAAGGAGGTCATTTTGAAACTTTTCCCGCAGCGAATATCAAGTCATTTATTGAATTCCGGCAGCAAAGCAGCAACACTCCTGTCATTTTTATCAATCATGGCAATCTCCACATCAGTTTTGGCCGCAGACTTTTCTGTCACAGGTGAATCATCCACAATCCTCAGGTTCAGAACCACTGTTGACAGCAAGGATCTATACCCCGCCTACGAGTACCTGAAACTAAACACATCTGGGAAATTATCAGACGGCTCAACTTTAGGATTGTATTTCGGCGGCTGGGGCAGAGTCGATCTTGGTGACAGAAGTACAGACAAATATAGTGAAACTGACCTTCAATATCTCTACGCCAGCTACCGGCTCGCCAATAACAACACATCAGTAAACATCGGGCGCCAGTTTGTAACTGAAGGAGTGGCCGCTGAAAAGATTGACGGTCTCTATGTCCGTGGAGATCTCATTGCCGGACTCTCCGCTGCAGCCTTTGTCGGCAAGGCCGTCACAACTGAAACCGATTTACAGGGAGGCAAAGCCATTTACGGCACCAGGGTGAGCCTTTCCAACCCCAACATCTACTCAATCGGTTTAAGCGCCTTAAAGAGTGAATCCAGCCAGAACGCACGATACCGTGAAGAAGAGGGTTTTGACATCTGGCTCCATCCTGTCAAAAACATCGAATTGACGGGACGTTCATCCTACAACTCAATTACCAGTAACTGGATGGAACATTCTTACACTCTCTCCGCCACACCGCTCAAAAATCTCAACATCAGCACCAGCCTGAACTCAATTAACTATACAGACTATTTTTATCACATGACCACCAATGCCCTCAGCCTGAACAACGGTTTCATCCAGCCGGGTGAGACCATGAACGCCCTGGGGGTGGCAGCATCCTATAATCTGCCCAAGAATCTGACCCTGTCTGCCGACTATAAACGTTACAGCTATGATATTGCCGGTGATGCCGACTACTACGGCATCAACTGCAAATATTCATCCCCTGAAATAGTAACAGCCGGCTTCGGTATGCACAGAATGGATGGTTCAACTCCGCGGCTTCGTTACCTTGAAACCAGACTCTATGCTTTGAAGAAAATAGGCGCATTTGACATTTCTGCCGACCTGTTCAACATCGACTTTGACAATAAAATCAGCGGTGTGAAAGACAGTTTTTCCTTAACCGGCTCCGGCGGCTATGAACTTAACAAACAGCTTAAACTGGCGGCAAACGTTGAATACTCGCGCTCTCCTGATTTTGACCGTGAAGTAAAAGCCCTTGTCAAACTTACATATCTTTTTGATACCAATATCGGTCAAGGGGGGAATAAAAGTGAAAAGTAAAATCCTCATTCTGGTTTTACCAATGATTCTCTGCTGCCTGTATGCCTGCGCCAACACCAGGAGCATTGCTGTCACCCACCCTGAAGCAGTTTCGGGCATACCGGACTGTAATGAATGTCACACTGACTCTTATGCTCTGTTAAATCACAAAACACCGGACTTTTTCAAAAGACACGGTTTTTATGCAGGGACATCCCGTCAGGCGTGCGTCTCATGCCACAGTGAAGGATTCTGCGCTGACTGCCACGCTCACAAAGAAGAGATCAAACCGGCTGACAAATTTGCCGACTCTCCTGAAAGAATGCTGCCACATCAGGGTGACTACATCAGCCAGCACAAGTTTGATGGCAGAACCAACCCGGCATCATGCGTAAAGTGCCATGGTCGGCAGAACAATCAGAGGTGCGCATCATGTCACAAATAAATATCGGCAAATTTATTGGCATACTGCTATTAACGGCATCGCTTTCTGCATGTGGTGATGCAAGTACAAACTCACAGGTGTCACAGACAATGCCACACCCGTCAGGCTGGACAACCAGCCATAAAAGCGCAAACCTTGCTTCATGTGTAGAATGCCATGGCGAAGATTTGGGTGGCGGAATATCAAGAATCAGCTGCATGAGCCCGACTGCTGTCAGTGGCTTTATCTGCCACGCCACTAACCCGGTTAATAACCCTGTTGGCTGCATATCCTGCCACGGGGCTGATCCTTACGGCCCATACGGCAGCACAGCACCAAACAGGAAATTCGCCCACAGCAAGCACACACTGCTTATACCTGCTTGTAAGAGCTGCCACCCGAATGCCGGATCCGGCACACCGAATCATGCCAGGGCAACAGCCACCGGCGGAGTTAGAAGCGCCTTTGTACACATCACCAGCAGCTACAAGGCAAAATCATATCTCTCCTACGGTTATAACCAGTCAACAGGCACATGTTCAGGTGTAAGCTGCCATGGGGGACAGGACAGCCCTGTATGGTCATCCGGAACGATTGCCATGGTAACAGACTGCCTCCTTTGCCACCAACAGGGTGCAAACAAGTATGACCCACAGTACAACTCTTTCTACTCAGGCAATTACAGTCTTGTGTCTCCGCCCCTGAACCTGCATACCAGCCACATTGGGAGAGGAGCACTCTGCACCGATTGCCACAACATCGGCATCCTCACCGACTACGCAAAGCACTTCTCCGGGATTGGCATAAATAATTTTACAAATCCCGGAGCAACTATTGGCGGAGGGTTCCCGACAAAAGTCGGCAACTACGATACTGTTCAGCAGAAATGCAGCAACACAACCTGCCACACTTCCAATTTCCCCGGAATCTGGAATCAGTAAGGGCTGAGAGGATAAATTAAAGATGGGTTTATTCAATATTAGACGTTTTTTCCCACTGTTCATGCTGTCATCAGTAATATTCGCCTCAGGTTGCGGCGGCGGTGGAGGTGGTGGCACTTCCGCTGCACCTCTCGTCACCCCCCCCAGCGGCCCACTTGGAGGCTTTACCGTCACGGGGAAAATTACCCTTGCCGATGGCAGTCCATTACCGGGGGTCAGTGTCAAGCTGTTTGTCAGCAGATATACCATTTACTCTTATATGGGAGTTTACTCGACCAAAGACGCAGGCGGCATTGAGAGTCTGGCGACCGGCACTACACCGTCAGCCACAGTATCAACTGCTGCTGACGGGACTTATGCCTTTCACAATGTCCCGGCAAACAACTACACAATTACGCCTGAATTAGCTCCCTACCTGTTTAAATGGAAACTGGTTCCGACAAAAAACAGCATTGGCGTACTCACCCTGACAGACAGCCCAAAAGGTTATTTTTATGACCCGAATGGCACCGGAAACCAGATTACTCCTCTCGGCCCGATAGATTACACCACAATAATTTACAACACGGTTCCGCCGTTCGATCTCCCTGGCAACTCACTCTCAGGCCCAAACCTGGATTTTGAGGGAGCTATACCTGGAGGGGGTTCGGGCGGGACAAATTAATTAGCCGTACATACAATGAAGAAATAATTTCGTTTACTCAAACTTTCAATATCATCAGTATTCAGGAGGAGTCAGATGAGGATCAACTGGAAGAGGCTTACAGTAGGCGTTCTGATACTCACCTCTCTATCACTTATTCTATTTGGATGTGGCCGTAGCGGTGACAGTGGCACTCTTGCTGGTGGCTCAGCCCCTTATACAAACATGCTCAGTGGCAGGGTCTCTGACCCGGCAACCGGTCGGGGAGTAGCAAATGCAACTGTAACTGCCTATGCTGTTTCAGCCAATGGTTCCCTCACGAACGTTTTAAGTTCCCCGCCTTCAGCCCATACAGACGCTTTAGGCAACTATTCACTGAACATTTTCTCCCCCTACAGCGGCATGATAATGCTTGTCGCCACCCTACCCGGCTCCTCGCAGCAGGTAAGGTCTCTACTATCAACATCAAACTCCCAGTTCCCGATCACAACAGCCATGGTAAACCTTGGCACTGAAATGGCCGTCCAGTATATAGTCCAAAACCTTGGCAGCAGATTCACTGCAGCTAATCTGCAGGCAGCGACACAGGTTCTTGCACCGTTTTTTGGCACAAATTTCCCGCAGGTTCCGCCACCAGTGCCCGGGACAACACCGACCAAGCCGCAGCAGGATCTGCTGGTAATGACCCAGTCAATAAACACTCTGATAAACACTATTCCTACTACCACAACATCCGCGCTGGTTACCATCAATCCTAATTCCAACATCATCCAGCTTGGTACCCAGCCGACTCTGTCAAGACTTAACACCATCATCCCACAGGTTGTGACCCTATTGACAAGCACAGGTGAAATCCCTGGCGGCTACTTCCCGCCAGTTATCACACCGATTCCGCAACCACCGGCACCCCAACCGGACACCAGCAAGCCGACTCCGCCAACCAACCTCAGCTACACGTCAACATCAAATTCAGTAACCCTCACCTGGGGCGCAGCCACGGACAATGTAGCAGTCACTGCCTACTACATCTACCGGGACGGCACTTTTATCGGCTCGGTTCCAGCTTCAACACTGACATTTACAGATTCACTGGCACTCCCGTCTACAACCTACACCTACGTTGTTACAGCTCAGGATGCAGCAAGTAACAGCTCAAACGGTGCATCCATACAGGCAACCACCGCAGCTGCTCCCATAGTGCAGACTTATACCATCTCCGGCACAATCACCCAGAATGGCACCGGGATGGCTGATGTCCCTGTGCTTATATCCGGGATTGGTTCAAGTATTGCCATAACTGATGCTACTGGCAAATACAGCTTTAACGGAGCAATCAATGGTTCTTACACAATCAAACCTTATCTGACCGCAGGGACATATGCCCCGGTATCAATCAACGTTGCAGTAAACGGTGCTGACTCAACAAACAACAACTTCACCGCATCGCCTGACAGCACCCTGATCGGAGGCATAGTTTTCCCTGATGCAACAATTATCGGAACCATCATCTATCCGGCAGGCACGGTGATTGGTGGGGTAACCTATCCGACTGCTGTCATTATCGGTTCAGTAGCCTACCCGGGTGGATCAGTGAAAGGGGTGATTGTACTCCCGGCCGGAACCGTAGTCGGTGGAATCACCTTCCCGGCCGGAACAGTTATTGGCGGAGTCACCTACCCTGCCGGGACTATTATCGGTGGAGTGTTCTACCCGTCAGGCTCCGTTGTTGGCGGCGCTACCTATCCTAATGGCACCATCGTAGGTGGTACATACTATCCACCGGGATCAGTGGTTGGCGGCATCACCTATCCAAATGGCGTGATCATTGGCGGAACATTCTACCCGACTGGAGGCGTTACAGGCGGCACCAGCTATCCGAATGGGACAATCGCAGGTGGCACATATTACCCGCCAGGCTCCGTGGTTGGCGGCGTCACCTATCCTGTCGGCGTAATCATTGGCGGCACATTCTACCCAACTGGAGCGGTGTCAGGTGGCACTGCCTATCCTAATGGCACCATCGTAGGTGGCACATACTATCCACCGGGATCAGTGGTTGGCGGCATCACCTATCCAAATGGTGTGATCATCGGCGGCACATTCTACCCGACAGGTGGAGTTGCGGGCGGCACCAGCTACCCGAATGGTGCAATCGCAGGTGGCACATACTATCCACCAGGCTCAATCGTTAACGGCATCACCTATCCAGGTGGCGTGATCCTTGGAGGAACATTCTACCCGACAGGAGGGGTGTCAGGCAGCACGATCTATACTAACGGCACAATCGTCGGTGGGACATTCTACCCGTCAGGGACAGTAACTGGCGGCACAACCTATCCTAACGGCGTTGTCATAGGTGGTGTAACATTCCCCTCTGGAACCGTTATCGGTGGAGTGGCTCTTCCCCCAGGCGCCCTGAGCGGAGCCGTTTTCTATCCACCTTCATCAGTTTCAGGATCCACAATTTTTTCAGTCGGTGGAATTACCGAAACCCTGAGCTTTCCACAGGGTGGGATTACAGGCAGTCTACTGTTTCCATAGGCACATGCAAGGCAACCTAAGTTACTTAGGGAAATAAATTCAAAGGAGGTTTTAAGGCAGTAAACACCAGCAGTTAACATGGAGTTAAAACACTAATGAAAAGGAGAAGACACAATGAAAACCTGTACGTTTAAAATGCAGTATCTTCTGTTTGCCCTGTTAATGTTCGCATTGACAGCCTGTAGTGGTAACAGCAATTCAACCACGTCCTCTAGTCCTGGCGCAGTTTCCGCAAAACTCGTCTGGAGCGCCGACGGCAAAAGTGCCGGAAAAACAGCAGCGCTATACACACCTCCTGTCGGAGCGACCGCTCGTTTTGTAATAACCGGACCAACAATTCCGACTGCAAAAGGGGCTATCAATTTAGGCACTAACACCGGAACTGTAGATGTTTATCCTGGCAACGACCTTATTGTAAATGCTCAACTTCTTGATGCTTCTGGCAATCTTCTGAAAGAAGGCTTTGCAACCGGCGTTACAGTTGTTTCCGGGCAAACTACCACTCTCGCCTCTCCGATACAAATGGTGGATGCTATTATTAAAACCGCTGATGCAAGCTGCCTGGTATGTCACGGATCCAGCAAAGACATCACCGGACAGAACCTTGTTGCAAGCTATAAGCAGTCCGGCCACTACACAAACGAATTCGCGATGTTCCCACTCAACGGTTCCACACAGCCAGGCTGTGCAGGCTGCCACGGCACACAGCATCAGGACATCACTCCTGCTGCCAGTGGCAGATGCTATACCTGCCACAGTGCAGCTCTGAGCCTTCGCCACGGTGCACCTGCAGTTGCAGGGGTTAATGCACGCTACCTTTCACTTGGCAACAATAACTGTTCAGCATGCCACGAGCCACACAACCCGCTCTATGGCGTTGGCAGTCAAGAGCGTGCAGACTGGGCTGCTTCAGGCCACGGTGATATCAACGCCCAACCATGGATGGAGCAGGATTTTTCAGCCGCTGCAACCTGCAACGCCTGCCATACACCTACAGGCTTTGTACAAGCTCTTAACAGCACCTGGGCTAACACAGCAGCAGTCAACACCGGTATGCAGCCACTTACCTGCGATGCTTGCCACAGCAACAACAACTTCCCGAATAGTGTTCGTCAAATGACAACCGGTTATGCAGCCGGTATGGGCGGATTCGGTGCTTCAGCCAAGACAACTCTCCAGTACCCTAATGTCGGCGAATCAAACCTCTGTATCCCATGCCACGCTTCACGCGAGAACGGCAAATCAATGAGAATTGGGGTCAGTAACTTCGCAAATTCAAGCTTCAAAAACCCACACTACCTCGGCGCAGCAGCAGTATTTTACGGCCTTGGCGGATTCCAGTATTACTCAACTGCAACCAATTCCCAGTATTTTGCCCAGGCATATACTTCCAAGTACGGTGTTGTTGTTGACGGCACCATTATCAAGACAGCAGCAGCCTCCTCATACCCTGGTGGTGTACCGGCAATAGCAGTCGGCGATGCACTTGTCGGACGTAAAGCTCCATGGAACCATGGTAGACTCGGTATGGACAACTTCACCACCGCTGCTCTTTCATCCGGAAACGCCACGAACATTCGTGGATCCGGTAACAAAGGGCAGTGCGTTGCCTGTCACCTTGGACCAACAAATGTTCACAGCTTTGGAGCATTTGATGCAGCCAAGGCAACATGGAACAACAATACTTCAGGAATTAAAGGCTGCTATGGCTGCCATAACTCAGAAGACATGGAAGAAGTTGCAGACAACAGCGAACTCATTCTTTACAGCCGTCTGATGGACTTCTTCAAATGGCAGCTTGGCAAAGTAGGCGCTTACTACTCTGATAACTACCCATATTTCTATGCTGATGCAGCAGGCACAACACAGCTGAAGAACTGGACTGCAGTGACAGTTCCTGGTGGCACTGGTGCAGCCAACATGGGAACAGCAATGAACTACAAGCTTCTCGCAGCTGAAAAAGGAGCCCATGTTCATAACCGTACTTTCATGAAGCAGCTTATCTTTGACTCAATCCAGTACCTGCAAAATGGCTCAAACAGCTTCTCCAACCGCAATCTGAGCAACTCCGGAAAAGCAACAGTAAACAGCCTTATCAGCTTCACCAACTACTCATCTGATCTGGCAGCCAACATTAATGGCGCAAACCGCACAATCGTCAACACAGTTGAAAGTGCCGTAGGGCCTTCCACATCTTCCTTCGGAGACGCATCCATAGGAGTTGGTGTTGTTGGACAACCAGTATCAGTCAGCCAGCTTAAGCGTTACATCACACGCTACAACAGTGGTTTTGCTGCTGGCACACAATACACCCGCCCATAGTATTTGGGAGGAATCGTGTAACCTGCCCCCCGTCTCGAAAGAGGCGGGGGCTTTTTTATGGCAGCTTATGACCCTTTTCACAAATTGACTCTTGAGATTGAAGGTACGGGAAGATATTATCAGTAGCGCGCTTATGGAAACAAATCTTGCAGGATACTGGCAGGGATACCGGGAGACAACCTTGAAATATTTACTTTTACTGACACTGGTTCTGACGGCATCCCCGGCTCTTTGCGCGGTCTATACCTGGAAAGACTCTACAGGCGCCGCAAATTTCACCAACCGTCAGGACGAGATACCTCCACGCTACCGTTTGAAGGCCAAGCTACTCTATCCCGAACTGGGAGATCCGGCTTCAGCCCAGCAAATTACCCCTTCACAGCCTGCTGTGGCAGATGCTGCACCTCAGCCGCCTGCCGCACAAGCCCAGGCTGGCCCTGCACTGCAACGCCCTTCCCGAACAAACCAGCCGACACAAAATAATTCATCAAGGCAGGAACGGAGGGCTCACAGATCCAAAAGATCTACTGGGGCGCAAGAAGAATAAATAGTCTCTTCTCAATGGATCTGCTCCACTGGTTTTGATTCGGCAGAAACAAGTTCCGCCGTAACAGTGCCGAGCGCAATAGTTGTGACAAACTTCACCGGCACCCGCTTGTCATCATCAGTCACCCAGATAAGCAGCTCCCCGCTTCGCCTGAAGAGCCCTGCTGTCTGCTGCTGCGGACGGAGCAGCAGAGTGGCAACCCTGCGCAGGTTCGGCATAACCAGCTCTTCACGGCGCAAAATCTCCACCGGCACATCTGCATAAATTTCACTGTCAAAAACATGCAGCGTCTCTGTCCTGCCGACCTGCAACTGGCGGTTTCGTAAGGAATAGACCGCAGAGAGCGTATCGTACACGTCACTGACCGGAACGGTCATGCGCATACCGACTCCGGATTGGGGACTGTTCCAGGTTACCCGGCGACGCTCTGGATTGATGGTAAAGAGCGCCTCGCTACGAAAATTGCCTTCATGCTGGTTGATGGTTGTCATGATGAATCTGTTGCCGACATGCCTGGTTTGAACGAAATTATTAACCGGATAAATTGCTGAAAAAAGCTCGTTCGACCTTATGCGAAGGGTTATGACAACCTCTCCGTTATCATCTCTGGCTTCAAGTTCGGCACTCCCCACCGGGGCTCCGAACATGCCGATAACATAGGTGAGTTTTTCATAGGGGGAAGAGAGGAAGTCGCTATTTTCAAGCCGGGTACGGCTTTTACCCTCCTGTGAAGCCGTGTGCAGTCCGGCTTCACGGGAGGGGCTCTCCACATTTAGCGCAGACCCGCTTTCAGGCTGAGGGCTCTGAGAAGAAGCTGATTCTGGCGCAGCCCCATCATTTTCGTCGGCAACGGACTGCTTCGGCAGAAGGACCTTTTTTTCAGGAATTGTACTCCGGAATGTTGCAGGAACTTCGCTGTCAGGTTCAGCAAGATAAGCTGTGAGCGGAGAATTGACGGGCCGGGACAGGTCCCAGGGGCCGAACATCCCGATGGCTTTAAAAAAGAGGAGATGCAGCAGAATAGAGAGCATCAGACAGCAGACTATCTGGCATATTTTGATCAGGAGTCTGTTCATGCTAAGACCGGCAGATTTTTCGGCTTTATCCGGAAATCTACTT
>JACABD010000016.1:0-2420 GCA_013377075.1 Geobacteraceae bacterium
TCGATAGAATTACCGGGCCGTAGCCGGGTAGTGAAGCTTCACCCACAGTTCTTTGGGCGAACATTGGGGGACGTTGCTTGCTAATTAACTATTGTCACCAAAACACTTCTGTGCTATTTTCCGCTCATGCCACGCCAGCCGCGCCTTGACATACCTGACATCCTGCATCACGTTATTGTTCGCGGAATTGAACGTCGCGACATTTTCGTTGATGATACTGACAAGGAACGTTTTGTCTCCCGTCTTTCCACCCTGCTTTCGAAAAGCGACACCAAGTGCTATGCCTGGGCGCTCATGTCGAATCATTTTCATCTCCTTCTTATGCCGACCAGAGTCTCTCTTGCAGAAACCATGCGCCGCCTGCTTACAGGTTATGCCGTTTATTTCAATCGTAAGTACCAGCGCAGCGGCCATTTGTTCCAAAACCGCTACAAGTCAATACTCTGCGAAGAGGAACCGTACTTTCTCGAACTTGTTCGCTATATACACCTGAATCCGCTGCGAGCCGGTATGGTTACCGATCTTGAGGGACTGGACAATTACCCTTGGAGCGGCCATGCAGTATTACTTGGCAAGGTAACCATGGAAGGGCAGGAAACAGTCGAAGTATTGGCACGTTTCGGCAGCACCCGACAAAGCTCTTTGCGCGGCTATCAACAGTTCGTAGCCGATGGAGTGGCCACAGGAAAGCGTAACGACCTGACCGGAGGAGGCCTGAAGCGCAGTCAACCAGATTGTCTGGAGAGTAGTGATATAGCCCCCTTTGATGAGCGAATTCTCGGTAGTGGCAGTTTTGTGGAAATGTTAACTGATGGTGCCTCTGGAAGGGGGCAGAAGAAACCACGGTTCACACTGGCTGAACTTCTCAATAGAGTTAGCACGGTGACCGGAATCACAGTGGATCGGATGCAGCGTACTGGCAAAGAACGTGCAATCGCGCGGGCTAAAGCCTTATTCTGCTGCCTGGCAGTGCGAGATTACGGCTATAGCGGTACAGAGGCAGGAAAGATTGTGGGAATCGGCTCTGCAGGCGCATCCATAGCGGTCAAACGGGGAAGAGAATTGCTTGAATGTGCTCCGGAACTGGAAGATAAGCTGACGAGTGGCAGTTTAGTTGATTAGCAAGCAACGTCCCCCGCTGTGAAAAGGAATTTACGCGAGTGAGCAAAAAAACCGATGCCATCTATGCTGCGCCACTGCAGCACATGATCGATTTTCAATTCGACGAACGGGTCGTCTCAGTCTTTCCCGATATGATACAACGCTCGGTCCCGGGCTACGGACTGATCATAACCAATATCGGCATCCTCGCCGGTAAATATGCCCAGGCAGGAAGCCACTGCTATGATCTCGGCTGTTCCCTCGGGGCGGTGACCCTGGCCATGCGCCAGCGGATCACCCGGCCGGACTGTGACATAATTGCGGTGGATAACTCCCCGGCGATGATCGAGCGGGGCCGGGAGCTTCTGGCTCTCGACACTGTGCCGACCGTCCCGGTGACGATGATCTGTGCCGATCTGCAGGATGTCACAATTGAGAACGCCTCGGTGGTCGTCCTCAACTTTACCCTGCAATTTGTACCACCGCTAGAGCGACTGGCACTGATTCAGCGGATCCATGCCGGGCTCAGGCCCGGTGGCGTGCTCATCCTCTCCGAGAAGGTAGCATTCAGCGAGCCGGGGCGTCAGCAGTTCCATGAAGAGCTCCATCACGACTTCAAACGGGCCAACGGCTACAGCGATCTGGAGATCAGCCAGAAGCGCTCAGCGCTGGAAAAGGTGATGATCCCCGAGACCCTCGCCTCTCATCGGTCGCGGCTGCAGGCTGCAGGCTTCTCTTCCTCCGATCTCTGGTTCCAGTGCTTCAATTTTGCCTCTCTGGTGGCGATTAAGTGAACTGCTACGATTCCCTGCATCCGCAGCTTGTTGCCATGGGACAGGAGCGCTGGGCTGAGCAGTTGCAAAAGACCCTGTCTGAGGAACTGCTTTTAGAGCGGTACGGTGATATGCCGGGCTGGATGAGCGCGCTCCAGGCGCTGCCGGAGCTGCGGCCCTCCAGCATTTCGTTACAGGAGAATGTTGCCATCGGCTCCGGCTCTGATCTGGGCCAGGTCAACCGCGAAGAGCTTATCGCCCGGCTCCAGGCTTTTCACCCCTGGCGCAAAGGCCCCTACAGCCTCTTCGGCATCGAGATCGATACCGAGTGGCGCTCCGACTGGAAGTGGCAGCGGCTGATCCCGCATATTCAGCCGCTGGCCGGACGAAAAGTCCTCGATGTCGGCTGCGGCAACGGCTATCACGGCTGGCGCATGCGGGGCGCCGGTGCAGACTTTGTCCTCGGCATCGAGCCCTTTCTGGTTTCGGTGATGCAGTTTCAGGTGATGCAGCGTTACCTCTGCGATCCCCGCCACCATGTCATCC
>JACABD010000016.1:2520-64071 GCA_013377075.1 Geobacteraceae bacterium
ATGCAGTTTCAGGTGATGCAGCGTTACCTCTGCGATCCCCGCCACCATGTCATCCCCATCGGCATCGAGGATGTCCCGCCAAATCTGGCCTGCTTTGACAGCGTCTTCTCCATGGGGGTTCTCTACCACCGTCGCTCCCCCCTTGACCATCTTCTGGAGCTGAAGGGCTGCCTGCGTCCGGGCGGTGAGCTGATTCTGGAAACGCTGATTGTCGAGGGTGGGCAGGATACGATCTTCATGCCACCAGGGCGTTACGCCAAGATGCGCAATGTCTGGTTCCTGCCGTCCATCGGGGCCATGACCCTCTGGCTGCAGCGCTGCGGCTTCACGAATATTGCCTGCGTTGATGCCACCCGTACAAGCTGCGAGGAACAGCGCTCGACTGAGTGGATGAGTTTTGAGTCTCTGGCAGATTTTCTGGATCTGGATGGTGGGGAGAGGACGATTGAAGGACACCCCGCGCCGCTACGGGCGATCTTTATTGCGACGAAGCCGTAGATTTAGAGCAGGCCTGACAGTTTCTGTGCTTGATGGTTTTAAAAGCCGCTTTACCGTGGATACCCGGCGAAGCGGCTTTACCAGTTTTGGAGAGTGGGAATAAACGTGTAGAAGTTGAGTTGATTTATTGATTAGAAGAAAGTAGCCACCGATTCTCCTAACCATCCTGGATAGCTTTCGTCAGTTTGGCAGAACATCCAGAGAATTCGGCTTTTGCCCCTTGCGTTTCTGTACTAACTCTTTGTAGCCTTTTGCATTGCGGAGTCTGTTCGTCATCTCCTGTGCGATGAAATCACCGATCGGCTTCTGTATGGCAGCGTCCACTAACGGGGTGACATCATTATCATACTGCATGAAAACCAGTCCGCCGATAAAAGCGATCGCGCCGACTTCAAACCATGATATTTCAGTCCATGTCCGCTCGATTGACGCATGGCGGACATCGAGATTGATCGGCAGGGAAAATGATTCAATGGTGGAATTATCATCAGCCCTCATCATATTGACATCTACTTTATAGGAGGGCTCATATACGTAGCCGTTCCAGGCGGGTGCCCAGATGAGGAAGCCGGGGAAATTTATCCAGAAGTTATAGCCGGACCCTTTATGGTCAGAGCTGATGGATATTTTGGAAATGATGTCAACGTCAACAGAATTGCCCGCTGAATAAGGATAGACTACCTGTCCTATATAGCCAGATAAAGCCTGGGCGGCTCCGGTTACCAGCAGCTGTCCATCTTTGCCGGAATTAGCGGTTATGATGCCCATTGACAGCTCTTTTGAAACCGTATTGAAGGAATTGGACTGATACTGTGATAAATTCTTGATCTCGAGTGAGTGTGAACAGCCGATAAGAGTGAACGTAAACGATGATAGGAAGAGCAACCCCAGCTTTTTCATAGGACCTCCCTTACTCAACATAATTTAGAAACACACTGTTTATAGTACCATGAATCAAAAATTTAACAAACATCTCATCTTCTGCTGACCTCTACACATGCCAAGCACGCAACGCCTTACACCGCCAAAACAGATCAAGCTGACGCCATTCATTCATTCCCAGTCGACACAAGCCGACTCGCTGGTACACTATCGACACAGGTCACACACTGTCTGACTACGCAAACTTCCGAAGGGGGCCACATGTTCGACTGGTTCAGGAAAAAGGATTCTGCTCCGCTGGAGTTTGCTGACAACCGTGCTGCCTTTGATTACGCCTGCGGCAATCTGCCCAACCGCATGCTGCTTGAGGCGGTGCTTCCGGCTATTGTCGAGGAGGAGGGACAACGGGGGCATGACGGGGAGCGCTTTTACAGGATCAGGGTTGCTGCTGCCGACGGTGGTCGTGAGCTCTGGACCAGTACGGTTGCCGAAGCTGACGACTGGCCATGCATCGGTGATCTGGTGGGTTTCAGGGTGGTAATGATTGCCGAGGATATCGCCCCGGAGGCAGCACCGATCGGCTATATTGCCGCGGTTCTGGCACCGGTTCTGGTGGAGGGGAAGTGGTGGAAAATCGCACGGAACCTGACGCCGACAAATATCAAGACGGCAATGCGCTATTGAATCTGGAAATGCATCAGTTGTCGTATCTTCATTTCTCTGCTGACAAAATAAAACGCCGTGGAACCCTATGCAATAAGGCTTCACGGCGTTTTATTTTGGAAATCTTTACACGTTAAAAAGTCTCTCCGGATTTAACATAAAGATACAGGTCTTCAACCTGTTTCCTTGCCCAGGGTGTCCGTCGCAGGAATTTCAGGCTGGACTGGATGTCAGGATTGTTGGTGAAGCACCTGATATCAATGGCAAGCCCCATCCTTTCCCAGCCGTAAACCTCCACCAGATACTCGACAATGGTTTTCAGGTTCACCCCGTGAAGCGGGTCGCTGCTTGGCTTCAGTGTCACTGCCTGCTGCCCCTGCGACCTGTCTTTGGTGCCGGTCTCTCGGTTACCGGCCTTTTCCTTTTTGGGGTCGGTTTTGCCAGTTCAGCCCGAGCTGCCTTATCTTTAAGTTTCCTTTCGCCGGCAACTTTCTTGACATCCTTAACCGCTTTAACCTTAAGGCTTCGCCTGGACGCATACTGGGGAAATTCTGTCAGCTCCTGACGTGGAATCTTATAGGTGACCAGCTTCTCGATCGCCAGCAGCAGGGAATTCTCTTCCGGGCTGACCAGGGAGATGGCCACCCCCTCTTCTCCGGCACGACCGGTACGGCCGATACGATGCACGTAATCCTCTGCCACCTGGGGGAGATCGTAATTGACCACATGGGGAAGCCGTTCGATATCGAGCCCTCGTGCTGCCACGTCCGTTGCCACCAGTACGCGGAAGTCACCCCGTTTGAACTGGGCCAGGGTGCGGGTGCGGATAGACTGGCTCTTGTTGCTGTGAATGGCTGATGCGGTGATGCTGTCAAAGAGCAGCTCTTCGGTCAGCTTGTCTGCGCCGTAGCGGGTCCGGCAAAAAACCAGTACCTGCTTCCAGCCGCCGCTACGAATCAGGTGGGAGATCATCTCACGCTTGCGGCTCTTTTCAACCTGGTAGACGGCCTGACTTACGGCATCGGCAGTGATGGTGCGGCGGGCGACTTCAACCTTGCGCGGCTTGTTGAGCAGTTCGTCAGCCAGCTGTTTGATCTCTTTTGGATAGGTTGCCGAGAAGAGCATGGTCTGGCGTTTTTCCGGAAGGAACGCAGCCACTTCCTTGATCGCATCGATAAAGCCGAGATCAAGCATACGGTCGGCCTCGTCAAGCACCAGAAACTTGATCCGGGAAAGGTCAATGGTGCCACGTTGGGCATGGTCCAGCAGCCTCCCCGGTGTGGCAACGACAATATCGACACCACGGTGCAGCCGTTCAATCTGCGCCTGGATGGTGACACCGCCGTAGATCATGGTCGAGCGCAGCCCAAGCCGACGGGCATAGATGTTCATCTCTTCGCTGACCTGGGCAGCCAGCTCCCGGGTCGGTACAAGCACCAGGGCACGGGGCTTCCGCCGCTTTTCAACGGGTGTATTTTCGCCGAGCATCTGTACGATAGGGAGAGCAAAAGCCGCAGTCTTTCCGGTTCCGGTCTGGGCGCCGGCCAAAAGGTCGCCACCCTCGAAAACCACCGGAATAGCTTCACTCTGTATCGGGGTAGGAGTTGTATAACCTTGGCTGGCAATGGCGCTCAGCAGTTCGGCCCGCAGGCCGAGAGTTTCAAAAGACATGATATTCCTTATAAAATGCGAAGTGGTTGGCTGTAAAGCAGCGGTTTTCTGCTGACAGGTAGAGTTAATTGATGAAATATGATATATCCAAACAGTCTAGCACAAGCAGTGCTATTTCGTAAACATTCGATTTCACTATATTTATCCCTTGTCAGACAGCCGCCAACTACCGGATTCAGGTTAAATTCACTCATAAAGGAGATTTCCTGCATGCTCAACTTTGAAATTCAAAAGGAACTTTGCACCCGCTGCGGCCTTTGTGTCGCCGATTGTCCGGCCATGATCATAGCCATGGAGAACGGTTTTCCAGCCATTGCTCCGGAAAAAGAGGCCACCTGTTACAAGTGCCAGCACTGCCTGACAATCTGTCCGACCGGGGCGGTCTCCATACTCGGCTTGAAGCCTTCCGGCAGCCGTCCGCTGGCTGGCCATTTTCCCGATCCCGCTAAACTCGAAACTCTGATCAAGGGGCGGCGTTCAGTGCGGCGCTACAAGGATGAAAATCTCGAACCGGAGCTGCTGCAAAGGCTGCTTGATGTTGCCTGGCACGCTCCGACCGGCATGAATACCCGGCAGGTTCTCTTTACTGTTGTTGATGACCGGGAAAAGATGTCGCTGCTGCGCGAGGATGTAATGAGCGGCCTGTCACGTCTTGTCCGTGAGAACGCCCTGCCGGTGGGGATGGAATTTTATGCGAATTTCATCAGGATGTGGGATGAAAGCAGGCTTGATATTATTTTCCGTGGCGCTCCGCACCTGCTGATTGCATCAGTGCCGAAGAGTGTTGCTTCGCCGCTGCCTGACTGCCTGATCGCCATGTCCTATTTTGAGCTCTTTGCCCAGGCAAACGGGGTAGGCACCGTCTGGAACGGTCTTCTTAAATGGGCCATCAACGATCTGTTGCCTGAGTTCCGCCAGCGCCTCGGCATACCCGACGATCACACCATCGGCTACGCCATGGTATTCGGCAAACCGGCGGTTCACTTCGCCCGGACTGCACAGCACGGTCCGGCGCTGATCAACCGTTTCAAGGGGTAACATGCACTGTTGTTTTCCAATAAGGAGCTTTCAATGGCACAAATAGTCGACCTGCGTAGTGATACCGTAACTCAGCCAACTGCAGCGATGCGCAGCGCCATGGCATCGGCACCACTGGGAGATGATGTTTTCGGCGATGACCCGACTGTTAATGCTTTGCAGGAGAAAATCTGCGGTCTGCTCGGCTTTGAGGCGGCACTGTTTGTGCCTTCCGGGACACAGAGCAATCTCTGCGCTATCCTCAGTCACTGCCAGCGGGGGGATGAATATATTGTCGGCCAATTTGCCCACTGCTACCGCTGGGAAGGGGGCGGTGCTGCGGTTTTTGGGAGTGTGCAGCCCCAGCCGTTGCAGCATCAGGCTGACGGCACCTTGAGCCTTGAAGATATCGAGGCTGCCATCAAGCCCGATGATGCTCACTTTGCCCGCACCCGTCTGCTGGCGCTGGAGAACACATTGGGGGGGAAACTGCTGCCACAGTCGTACATTGAGCAGGCAACCAGACTGGCGAAAGACTGTGGGCTTGCCAGCCATCTGGACGGCGCCCGGCTGTTCAACGGGGCAACCGCCCAGGCTGTTTTGACTGGCAGTGATGTACGCAAAGAGGCGCGCCGCATTGCCGGCTGCTTTGACAGTGTCTCAGTCTGCCTGAGCAAAGGACTTGGCGCTCCGGTCGGCTCGCTTCTTTGTGGCAACCGTGAGTTCATTTCCCGCGCCCACCGCATTCGCAAGATGGCAGGAGGCGGCATGCGTCAGGCCGGAGTGCTGGCCGCAGCCGGCATTCATGCCCTTGATCACCATCTTGAGCGTCTGGCAGGTGACCATGGCCTGGCAAAGCGCCTTGCTGAAGGGCTTAAGGATCTGCCCGGCCTGCAGGTGGAAGCGCCCCAGAGCAACATTGTCTTTGTCGATCTGATTGGTGAGGCCAGGGAGCGTTCGACAGAACTGCTTGAATATCTGAAAGCCGCCGGCATATTGGCAACCGGCCTCTACCGTCTTCGCTTTGTGACCCATCTGGATGTAGATACCGCCGGAATTGACAGAGCCGTTGCACTAATTGCCCGGTTTTTCAAGAATTGATCATCAACTGCCCCGTTAACCGCCTTAAAACTCACAATTCATCGCCATTTTGCGATGTTATGGTTGTCAGTTGCTGTTAAATATGGCATTTTATGCTGTTTAGTAATTACCCCCACAATGATATGCAGTGGATCATTATTCACCTGTCAGGAGCCCCATGAAGTACTCGAAAGTTCAGATTACATCCCTCGGCTACGAACTTGCGCCGATTGTCGTTACATCAACGGAGCTGGAAAACCGTTTGGAACCGCTATACAAGGCGCTTCGTGTTGCTCCGGGACAACTTCAGGCACTTACCGGCATTCGTGAGCGTCGCTGGTGGGAGCCGGGCTATCCCCTTTCCCGAGGAGCTGCTGCTGCAGGGCGAAAGGCTCTTGATGCCGCCGGAATCAAGCCATCAGATCTTGGTGCACTGGTCTATACCGGCGTCTGCCGCGAACAGTTCGAGCCGGCCACTGCCTGCCGTGTTGCCGCAAACCTCGGTGTCAGCGGCGATGCCGCCATTTTCGACATCTCCAACGCCTGCCTCGGTGTCTTGAACGGCATTCTTGAGGTTGCCAACCGTATCGAGCTTGGTCAGATCCGCGCCGGTCTTGTGGTCTCCTGTGAAACAGCCCGGGAGATAAACGACATCATGATCGAACGGATGCTTACTGATAAAAATATGGCACAGTTTGCCTCTTCCCTAGCCACGCTTACCGGCGGCTCCGGCGCTGTCGCAGTTCTCCTCACCGACGGTTCATTCTCTTCAACTCCCGGGCACCGCCTTATTGGCGGTAAGACAAAGGCTGCTCCTGAGCATCACGGCCTCTGTCTCTGGGGAGTGATACCCGATGGCAGCGGCAAATATGTGCAGCAGATGTCTACCGATGCTGTCAATGTGATGAATCATGGCGTCGAGCTTGGTCGGCGCACCTGGGCGGCATTTCTGCCTGAGATGGGGTGGCAGGCAACTGATGTTGACCGCGTGGTCTGCCATCAGGTCGGTTCAGCTCACCAGAGTGCCATTCTCAAAACACTGGGAATCCCCGCTGACAAGGACTTCACCACCTTCGAATATCTCGGCAACATGGGGACGGTGTCTTTGCCGCTGACTCTTGCTATCGCTGCGGAGCGAGAGGAGATTCTTCCAGGAGAAAAAGTCGGCCTTCTCGGCATCGGCAGCGGCCTTAACTGCCTGATGCTCGGAGTTGAGTGGTGAACGAATTATTGAAAAATGAATACCCGTTTTCCGGCAAATATTTTGATCTGAACGGGATTAAATATCACTATCTCGATGAAGGGGCAGGCTCTCCGGTGGTAATGGTTCATGGCAATCCGTCATGGTCCTTCTACTATAGAAATCTTGTAAAAGCCCTGAGCACAGGCCATCGCTGCATTGTCCCTGACCATGTCGGCTGCGGTTTTTCCGACAAGCCTGGTGATGATCGCTATGATTATACCCTTTCAAGGCGGGTCGACGATCTGGAGCGGCTGATTGATTCTCTTCATCTGCAGGAGAAGATCACCCTCGTTGTTCACGACTGGGGCGGCATGATCGGTATGACATGGGCCTCCAGGCATCCTCAGCGGGTCGAGAAGCTGGTAATTCTCAACACTGCGGCCTTCCCCATGCCAAAGGCAAAGAAACTGCCTCTGGGCATCAAAATCTGCCGCGATTCGCTGCTTGGCACTCTGCTGGTAAGGGGCTTCAATGCCTTTGCCAGAGGGGCTGCCTACGTCGGCTGCAAACTGAATCCGCTGTCCCAGGAGATGCAGAACCTTTACTGCCTCCCGTATGACTCGTGGCAGAATCGTATCGCAACGCTCCGCTTTGTGCAGGATATCCCTCTGAAAGCCGGTGACAAGGGCTACGATCTAATCAGCAGTACAGCAGAATCACTGAAGTTTTTTAAAGATCTGCCGATGCTTATTCTCTGGGGGGAGCAGGACTTTGTCTTTGACCGGCATTTTCTTGATGAGTGGATTCGCAGATTTCCGCAGGCAAAAGTTCACAGCTGGAAGGATGGCGGCCATTACATTCTTGAAGATGTGAAGGAAGAGGCTGTACCTTTGATTAAAGAGTTTATTAACGGGTAGCAGTTGTCAGTGCCCTGTC
Organism: Geobacteraceae bacterium; assembly: GCA_013377075.1. Classification (GTDB taxonomy): domain Bacteria; phylum Desulfobacterota; class Desulfuromonadia; order Geobacterales; family DSM-12255; genus VEOV01. The sequence goes on from JACABD010000016.1 coordinate 10,451, forward strand.
TTGTTGTCACTAATTTAAAGAAGCTGTAGTCGTTACTTGCATCACTTCATAACCGTTTTCGTTAAAAGTACCACCGGCTATCCATATTTCTACATCCTCACGACTCATCGGTACGCCGATAAAGTATCCCTGCGCCTGGTCGCAACCGATCTCCTTCAATTTTTCCAGTGTCTCAATATTCTCCACACCCTCGGCAACAACTTTCAATCCGAGGTTATGGGCAAGGTTTATGGTTGAGGCAACTATAATTGCATCCTGCTCGCTTTTTTGCATCTGACTGACAAAGAGCAGATCAATTTTCAGGGCATTTATCGGCAGGCTCTTTAATAGCGCCAGTGAAGAATACCCGGTACCGAAATCATCTATGGAGAGCCGCACGCCTAGTGCGCTGATCCTGCTGAGGATCTCTCTTGCCCTCTCAGGCTCGGCTATAAGGGCGGTCTCCGTAATCTCAAGCTCAAAGGCTATTGGATCAACACCATAACTCTCAAGAAATGCCTCAATATGGTATGAGAGATCCTCATCCATGAGCAGCCTTGTAGATAGATTGCAGGCAATCGTGGTATTGATGCCCGCATCGCGCCACATTTTGAGCTGTTTAATTGACTTCTCAATAACCTGGTAGGTCAGAGGCACTATCAGCTCCCCAATCTCTGCAAAAGGGATAAATTCGGCTGGCATCAAAAGCCCCTTTTCAGGGTGATACCACCTGACAAGTGCCTCAAATCCTGCAAGACCACCTTCAGCCAGATTTATCTTCGGCTGAAAATGAAGATCCAGCTGACCTGCCCGGATCGTTCGGGCAAGATCATTCATCAAGGCAAGCCGGTCAGGAGTATAGGGATCATGCTTTGTATCGTAGAGCGTGTAGCGGCACATCTCTTTTTTGGCTCTGTACATGGCAATATCCGCACAGCGCAGCAGTTGGGCGGTTGTTCGGCCATGGTCCGGGGCAATTGCGATGCCGAGACTTGCCTCAATCTCAACTTTTATATTTTCGATTTCAAATGGCGCCTGAATTGATTTAAGCATCCTTTCAGCAAGCCAATAGGCATCTTTCTCATCGTTGATTCTTGTGAAAATCACCGCAAACTCATCGCCGCCAAGCCTTGCCAACTCTCCCCCGACTGCTGAAACCACCGGGTGCAGCCTTTTTGCAAATTCACTCAACAGCAGATCTCCGGCATGATGGCTAAGGGTGTCATTTACCTCTTTGAAACGGTCAAGATCAAGCATGATAAGAGCAATCCGGCCATGATCGTCAAGCATTTCAAGGTGTTTTTCCAGCGTATTCTTAAGGTAAAACCGGTTTGGCAGATCAGTCAGAGAGTCGTGATTCGCCTGGTATTCAAGCAACTCATGCTGGCGCCTTTTTTCCGTAACATCGCGCCTGATACCCCAGACGCGGTCTATCTTGCCGGTTTTTGGAATGCCGGTCAGTGATGAGGCAAGCCAGATCGGCTTTTTATCGCGGTCATACTGCATTGTCTCATACTCAGCAAGTGCGTAGCCATTTTGGACAAATTCCTCAAGGGACTCACGAACATCCTGAGACTGATCAAGGTCGTAGAAATTACGAGTCATTAGCCCTATCATATCTTCTGCCCGATCATAGCCGTAAATTCTGGCAAGAGCATCATTGCACTCAACTATACGTACCCCTGTAACAAAGCATTCAGTCTGCTTTTCCTGAGACCAGTTGATATCAACTGGTGGCGATAACTCACCACGCCAGATGCCATCACCGCTCATGGAGATAAAAGCTTTGTAGCGCTCTTCGCTCTCCTTAAGGATTTCATTGTTGAGCTGGCACTGCTTTACCGTAGTACCGTTAATCGTGCACTGATTACTGTTTTTTCTCGGTCTGAAGAGAATGGCTGTCAGGAGGAAACTGTTAACTATCAGCATTGCGGAGACAAAAGTAGAATTAAAAGAGTAGAAATAGCTTGCGACAATAATTGAAAGGGTAAAGGCAATTAGCAAAGATAGCACAAAGGTTCTCGATCCGTTTTTCATGAGGCATATTCTCAGAAAATAGAACGAAGTTCCAGTTAAAGATTGTTCAGGTAGCTAAGTACCTCTTCTGACAGTTCGGGCGAGTCGATCATTACGGAAAGTTCATTATTATATTTAAGCGCGCTCTGAGTCAGGTTATGGCTGCCAACATAGAGAAATCTCCGGTCTATGACCATCGCCTTTACATGGGTCACAGTGCGTGGAGTATCGAAGCGGACCTTGATCCCTGCATCAGCCATAAGTGAAGCTGCTCGTCTGTTCTGCTCGTAGACCGTACGTTTTTTGCCGGCATCCTGCTCCAGCTCAATAGTTACTTCAACACCACGATTTTTTGCAGCGACAAGCTCTCTTACAATAGCCATAGGGAGACTGCTGTGGGTATCCGAAACCTTGAAAAGAAAAAAACAGCCGGTAATTTCCCGCTTGGCGCTGCGAATGCCGCTTATGAGGGCATCTACATATTTATGATCCTGCAAGAGCGTGACTTTGCTGTTACGCACTTTTTCGGCACAGAAGGAAAACGAAGGGAGGATGAATGCGTTAGTCAGAAGCGCTGAAAGCGTGAGTGCTGCGAGTAATCTGGATGTTCGCATAGCCTCCCCTTAAATAAATGCTTTAAGAAAGCATCTCCTTGACCTTGTCAAAGAACCCCTTGTGCTGTGGATTGACATCATGGCCACTTATCCTGGCAAACTCCTCAAGAAGTTCCCGCTGCTTACTATTCAGGTTGGTAGGCGTCTCTACTTTCAGGACAACAAGCTGATCTCCTTTGCCGTAACCCTGTAGAGAGACAATCCCCTTGCTGCGCAGACGGAAGATCTTGCCGGTTTGTGTCCCTTCGGGAACCTTCATGGATACATTGCCCTCAAGGGTAGGAATTGCAAGCTCGCATCCCAAAGCCGCCTGAGTGAAGCTGATAGGGATTTCGCAGATGACGTCATTTCCTTCTCGCCTGAAGATTGAGTGCTCTTTTACCTCAATATAGACGTAAAGATCGCCATTGCCGCCACCTTTAGTCCCCTGTCCGCCTTCATTGGTGAGCTTGAGCCTCACTCCGGTCTCTACCCCGGCCGGTACTTTGACTGTCAGAGTCTTCTTGTCACGCACAGAACCTGTTCCGCGACAGTCCGGGCATGGATTGTCAATGACCCGACCTTCACCATTGCACTGGCCGCAGGTTTTGCTGACGCTGAAAAAGCCCTGCTGGAAACGAACCTGACCTGCACCCTTGCAGGTCGGGCAGGTTTTAGCCTCGGAACCGGCCTTTGCACCGCTGCCGCTGCATGTGCCGCAGCGCTTTGCATAAGGGATATCGATCTGCTTCTCCGTACCAGCTGCAGACTCTTCAAAGCTGATGTTAAGGCTGTACTGGAGATCGTCACCCCTTCTTCCACGGCTGCGCTGGCGTTGACCGCCGCCACCACCGAAGATATCTCCGAAGATGTCGCCAAAGATATCGCCAAATGGTGAACCGCCAAAGCCGCCTCCGGAGAAGCCGCCACCATTCAGGCCGGCATGGCCGAACTGGTCGTACTGTGCTCTTTTTTGGGCATCGGAGAGGACTTCATAGGCTTCAGTAAGCTCTTTGAACTTCTCTTCAGCGGCCTTGTCACCCTGGTTTTTATCCGGATGATACTGTACCGCCATCTTGCGGAATGCTTTCTTTATCTCGGCTTCTGCAGCATTTTTGTGAATGCCGAGCACTTCATAATAATCACGTTTGTCTGACAAAATTAAGTCCTTTTCTGCTTTACTGGAAACAGATATAGGGGCGGATTTAAACCCGCCCCTACGTTGATATAAACAGTTACATCTGAAAATTATTTTTTGCTATCTTTAACCTCTTCAAAATCTGCATCAACGACGTTGTCTGCCTTCTTCCCCTTGTCGTCGGCGCAGCCGGCACCGCAGTGCTCACCATCTGCTCCGTGTGCAGCACCCTGCTGAGCCTGGGCATAGACAGCTTCTGCAAGTTTGTGGGAAGCCTGCATCAGCTCTTCACCGGCTTTTTTTATGGCCTCTGGATCGGTCCCTTCCATAATTTTTTTCAGTTCAGCCAGCTTCTCTTCAATTTTCTGCTTTTCAGCTGCATCGATCTTGTCGCCAAACTCTTTCAGTGACTTTTCAGTCTGGTAAACGGTGCTGTCAGCATGATTTTTCGCTTCGATCAGCTCGCGCTTCGCCTTGTCTTCCGATGAGTGGGCCTCTGCATCACGCACCATCTTGTCGATCTCCTCTTTGGAGAGACCGGAAGATGCTGTAATCTTGATGGACTGCTCTTTGCCGGTGCCAAGATCCTTGGCAGAGACATGAACAATACCGTTGGCATCGATATCGAATGTTACCTCGATCTGAGGGATGCCACGGGGTGCCGACGGAATGCCGGACAGCTCGAAATTGCCGAGAGTCTTGTTATCGGATGCCATCTCGCGCTCACCCTGAAGTACGTGGATGCTTACAGCGGGCTGATTGTCGGCTGCAGTCGAGAATGTCTGCGATTTGCGGCACGGGATGGTGCTGTTTTTCTCGATCAGCTTGGTCATGACGGAACCAAGCGTCTCGATCCCGAGAGAAAGAGGTGTAACGTCAAGGAGGAGAACATCCTTGACATCACCCCTGAGAACGCCACCCTGGATGCCTGCACCGATGGCCACAACTTCATCCGGGTTAACACCACGGTTGGGAACTTTGCCAAAGATGTCCTGTACACGCTTCTGCACAGCCGGCATACGGGACATGCCGCCTACAAGGATTACTTCGTTTATTTCGGAAGAGGAAAGTCCGGAGTCCTTCAGGGCGGCACGGCATGGACCTTCCAGTCTGGCGATGAGCTCTGCGCAGAGCGCTTCGAGCTTGGCACGGGAAAGTTTGAGGTTCATGTGTTTCGGACCTGTCGCATCGGCAGTGATAAACGGCAGATTGATGTCTGTCTCCATGGATGTGGATAGCTCGCACTTTGCCTTTTCAGCGGCTTCCTTGAGCCTCTGAAGAGCCATTTTGTCGCTTCTCAGGTCGATGCCCTGCTCTTTCTTGAACTCATCGGCAATCCAGTCGATTATAACCTGGTCGAAATCTTCACCGCCGAGAAAGGTATCTCCATTGGTTGATTTTACTTCGAATACGCCATCGCCAAGTTCGAGAATGGATATATCAAAAGTACCGCCACCGAGGTCGAATACGGCAATTTTCTCGTCATGCTTCTTGTCAAGCCCGTATGCAAGAGCTGCTGCAGTCGGCTCGTTGATAATCCTGAGTACATTAAGGCCTGCTATCTTGCCTGCATCCTTGGTTGCCTGACGCTGTGAGTCGTCGAAATAGGCCGGTACTGTAATGACCGCATCTGTTACTTCTTCGCCGAGATAATCTTCGGCAGTTTTCTTCATTTTTTGTAGCACCATTGCCGAAATCTCTGGTGCTGAGTACTTCTTGTCACGGACTTCTACCCAGGCATCGCCGTTGTCGGCCTTGACAATTTTGAATGGCGAAATCTTGATATCTTTTCTGACAGCCTCTGTATCGAATTTCCGCCCGATGAGACGCTTGATTGCGAAGAGCGTGTTTTCAGGGTTTGTTACTGCCTGACGCTTGGCCTGCTGACCTACAAGACGCTCGCCACTCTCGGTGATAGCTATCATTGAAGGGGTTGTTCTGCTCCCCTCTGCATTTGCTATGACAATCGGCTCACCACCCTCCATGATCGATACGCATGAGTTGGTGGTTCCCAGATCTATGCCTATTACTTTACTCATCATTCCCTCCGAAAATTATGTTGTGTCTGAAAACTAGTTACTCTTTCGCCTTAATGCAAGGGGGGAAGCAAAAAAAAGTCCGGTTTACCTGGCATTTTTACTATTCTGCCCCTTTGGATACCATTACCATTGCAGGTCGCAGCAGTCTCTCGTTGAGGAGATACCCTTTCTGGAAGATGTCCGCAATACTGTTCGCTGGCAAATCCGAAACCATCTGACCCATTGCCTGGTGCAGAGCAGGATCAAATGCCCCGCCTTTTTCGGCGTCCACAGGGACTACACCGAATTTCTTCATTGCAGCTACCAGCAGATCCAGGGTCATCCTGATGCCGACAATAACCGGGTCGGTTGAATCTGACTCAATGTGAGCAAGGGCCCTCTCCATATTGTCAAGAGCCGGGAGAATCTCGGACAGCAGCGATTCGTTGCCATACCTGATCAGCTCTTCTTTCTCCCTCTGGGTACGTTTGCGGTAATTCTCCAGATCCGCCCTCTCGCGGAGAAACTTGTCCCAGTTTGTTGCTGCTTCCACCTCTTTTTCCACCAGCTTTGCCTGAAGTTCTGCCAGTGGATCTACGACAGTCTCACTTTCTGTAACTTCAACTTTATCCTTTTCTTCTGCATGTTTATCTTTTTTCACCGTTTAACCTCGCAATTACTTTTATTAATTCTCTTCTTAAATTTACAAACTGCATTTATTCCACAGTCAAGATCCTTGTAAGCATCTTTGCGGTATAGTCGACGATTGGAATTACCTTTGCGTACCCCATTCTTGTTGGTCCTATAACACCCAGTACACCCAACGTATTTTTCCCTGAAATATAGGTAGAGGTGATAAGGCTCATACCTGACATATTGTTAAGATGTGATTCAGAACCTATGAAAATATTGACCCCAGGAGCTTTAAGGCAGCCGTCCAACAGCGCAAGAAGCTGGTTTTTCTGCTCCATTGCCCTAAACAGCTCTTTCATCCGCTGGGCATCCGCAAATTCAGGCTGGGCGAAGATATTTGCCTGTCCTTCAATAAAAAGACCGGAAGAATTTTCATCAAACGCCTGCTCTGATAGCTTCAAAGCACTTGCAAGCATGTTGTCGTAACGGATCTTTTCGCTCTGCATCTCTTCGAGAATACGCCTTTTTACCTCGGAAATAGTCAGACCCTGTAAAAGAGCGTTCAGGTAGTTTGCCATCTTTACCAGCATATCGGTAGAGATGTCCTCTTGTGGCTCTATGATACGGTTCTGAACAGATCCGCTCTGCGAGATGAGAATTGCTAGTATCCTGCGGCTGCCGAGCCTTATAAAATCAATCTGCCTGAAAAAGTTTGCATTGAATCTGGGGGCAGCAACAATCCCCATATAATGGGACACAGAAGAGAGCATATGACTTATTTCGCGGAAGACACCGTCAACATCCCTGCCGTCAACTGTGCAGCGACGGCGGATTTCTTCTCTTTCACTTCGTTCGACAGATTTGACCGCAAGAAGAGAGTCCACATAAAAACGGTATGCCTTATCGGTAGGAATGCGCCCTGCAGATGTATGCGGAGAAGCCAGAAACCCCATCTCCTCAAGATCCGCCATAACGTTTCTGATCGTTGCCGTGGAAAGAGATATGCCGTGACTACTCCGTATGGCACTGCTTCCAATCGGCTCTGCCGTGCAGATATAATCTTCGATAATTGCTTCGAGAATCTGACGACTTCTTATGTTCATATCCCCATCCATAAATACCTCTGACACAAAAAATTAGCACTCCAAACGGCTGAGTGCTAACATCGTTAAAGTAATAACTTGGGAGCTCTTTTGTCAAGGAGTTAGTATAATAATTACGGAAAACTTGGTTGTACAGACATGTAAGGGTTTGACAGTAAGATCAACATTGTCTACTATTTCGCGAAGAGTCAAACTAAGGAGTTATCCATGCAGACCGAGCTGAAACAGGCCATAAGAGATCTTATTAAAGAGCGGAATGCCGTCCTACTTGCTCACAATTATATGCGTGACGAAGTTCAGGAGATTGCCGATATTACCGGTGACTCTCTTGCCCTGTCCCAGGAGGCAGCAAAGACAGCAGCCGATATCATTGTCTTCTGCGGCGTTCATTTTATGGCAGAATCTGCAGCAATACTCTCTCCGGATAAAACTGTTCTTTTGCCAAGACTAGATGCCGGTTGCCCGATGGCAGATATGATTACTGCTGATGAGCTCATAAAATTCAAAACTACTCTGCCTGGCATTCCTGTTGTTACCTACGTAAATTCATCGGCAGAAGTAAAAGCAGAAAGCGATATCTGCTGTACCTCAGCAAATGCCCTTAAAGTGGTAAATTCACTGCATGACAAAGAGATTATCTTTACCCCTGACAGAAATCTCGGCCATTATGTATCCCAGTTCTCTGATAAAAAATTTCACATGTGGGGCGGCTACTGTCCTACCCATGAAAGACTTAAACCCGAAACGGTCAAGGAGCTGAAATCCAGATATCCCGATGCTCTCTTCATCTGTCACCCCGAGTGCAACCCACTGGTAACCGCTCTTGCAGATCATGCCTGCTCTACTTCTGCCATGTACGATTTTTGTCGAAACAGTAGTGCAAAAACCTTTATCATTGGCACTGAAGCTGGAATTCTCTATCGCCTTAAGCTTGAAAACCCCGATAAAGAGTTCATCCTTGCCTCTCAGGCGCTCTTTTGTCCCAACATGAAGCTGACGTCACTTGAAGATATTTATGAAGCCCTGAAGACTCTTAAGCCGGTTGTAAGAGTTGAGGAGAGTATAAGATTGCGTGCTAAAACCGCGCTGGACAGAATGCTTGCAGTTCCAAGGGATTAATTGCCTTATCTGTTAACCTCATGCATGTACATCATGGCAAGACGGGCTCTGTTCTCAAGACACTGATTGCAGAGCTCGCCGCTGTCTTTCCAGAGATCTTCGCTCAGCCACTCCCCTGCAGCGGCATAAACAGAGCTTTTAACCTCTTCAATTTTTTTACCGCAAAATCTGCAGCCACGCTCTTCACTCACCATTTGCCTGCTTTACCATGACAGCCAGTGCATTAATAAATATCGGCGAGCTGTTTAATGACGGGATTCTTTCAAATTTGGCAATTCCAAGTTCCCACGCTTTTTTTGAATATTCGATATCAATCTCATGAAGCGTCTCAATATGATCTGAAACAAATGATAGGGGGATGACCAGGAGGTTCTTCACCCCTTTTTCGGCAAGCGATTTCAGCATATCATCGGTTGACGGCTCAAGCCATTTTACCGGTCCGGCTCTGGATTGAAAGGAAAGATGGTGCGGCAGATCGAACCTCTCCATTACCAGGCGCACAGTTTCTGTTATATGCATAAGGTAAGGGTCGCCTTCATCAATAAACGATTGCGGCAGAGAGTGTGCAGAAAACAGCAGATCAATGTCTGCAAGGGGGTGAAACTGGCTCATCCCCTCCCTAATCCGCTCCTCCAATGCATCTATATAGCCGGTATTATTGTAGAAACTGTCTATATACCTGACATTAAACTTAACCCCTGATTCACCGAGAACTCTTTTAAGCTCCTTGATACTCGAACCTGTTGTTGCCTTCGAATAGTGTGGATACAGAGATAATGCGGTTATCTCCGTTATCCCCTCTTTCCTCATACAAGCAAGAGCTTCAACCGTAGATGGCCGCCAGTAGCGCATCGCCACGAAGCAGCGATACTCTCCGCCGAGAGCCTTCTCAAGATTAAGCGCCTGCGCCTCGGTGAGTTCCCGTAAAGGTGATTTCCCACCTATCTGAGCATAATTTTCTTCAACATGGCGCCTGCGTCTCTTGACTATAAATCTGGAAATCAACGGCTGCAGCCAGGCTGGCCCTATCCTGATAATGTCTCTATCTGAAAAGAGATTTAGAAGAAAAGGCTCAACAGCATCTATCGAATCAGGTCCCCCCATCTGCAACAGGAGCACCCCTTTTGTTTCAGACATATATGTATTTTACAGGTTCAGTTGCAAATTATGAACCTGTCCCCCTTCCAATTCTCTGATCTGTATTCTGATCCCACTCGTAGTTTTAGCTTCTGCAGGGAAGAAGAGGAAGCCATTTGAAAGAAATTCAGTCGGAATAGCCTTACCTTCAAGCCCTTTACTCCGAATATCATTCAGAATGGCAACCTGCCTGTCAGTAGATGTTGCTGTCGAAGCAGTACCAACTGCTGCGCCACCAACCCCGCCTATTACCGCCCCCTTGCCAACTGCATTACCTACATTCTGTCCTGTGACTATCCCTACTGCAGCCCCAAGCAGCGCGCCACCTGCAGCCCCCATCAAAGCCCCTTTGCCAGCCCCTCTCCCCAGGGCGGCTAGCTGGGTGGAACCTTCTACCCTGTTAATTGCCACATTATTTGGAACCACCTGCCAGTAGCCGCCATATTTATCAATTAGAAAAGTCTGGTCCGTAACAATTTGTAATTGCCTGCCACTTTTGTTTTCTATGACTAACTGCACCGGAAGTAGTCCGGTTGCAAGAATATCAAAACCGAATGCTTCACTGGCAAGATCACTGTTGGCAAACGAAGCTCCACCGATAGATATTCCACCGGACTGCTGCATATTAGAATATGCTTCTGGAGGTCGAAATGCGACATATTGACTTTTATATGATGTACAGCCGGCAATCTGTATAGCAACTAAAATGAACAGCACTATTTTCTTTATCGCTTTCATAATCTCCCCCTTTAAGCTTATATAAAAATCTTATCAGCTTAATCTTGATATTCAAGATACCGTTTTTTGCAATTATTTCCCAAAAAACTGCCTTTCATATTTGCTGCAGAATCGGTTTTTAGAGAACAGTCTCGGCATTGCCCTATCTAGAAGCAATGAGCCTCTTTAAGGCAGCTTTTGGCGACCTGGGGAACAATATCGTTTATTGCTACATTTTTGCCAAGGTAATCACCGATCGCTCATCCTTGACCATGGGCAGGTGGTACTCTTCTATGGATTTTATTGCAAGATTAAACTTAACAAGCTCTGCTTCAGCAGCACCTGCCTCTCTTCGCCCGTCTCGACCCTTCATGGCGATAATGGTTCCATTTTCTATCAGTAGACGATATGAGACAGACGCAAACATATTAATATCTGAAAAGGCCCTGGAGATTATCCTCTGAAAGTACCCGTCATATTCAGGGGAAAGCGCCTCGACCCTTGAATGCATTGCCTTAAAATCTCTGAAACCCAAAACCCTGGACATATGTTTCTGAAAATTGATTTTCTTTCCTACGGCATCAACTGAAATTACCTGCAGATCAGGATATAGTATTTTTAAAGGTATCGAAGGAAACCCGCCGCCAGACCCGATGTCGAGAAGGTTGCCGCAAGGATTAATGTACTTTGCCACTGCAAGCGAATCTATGAAATGCTTTACTGTAATCTCTTCTAAAGTAGTAATTGACGTCAGATTGATCTTGCTATTCCACTTGCGAAGTTCATTTGCAAAAAGCGTAAAAGCTTTTACCTGTTCTTCCGACACTGTTAACCCAAGCTCTTCAAGCCCCTTTTCAAGAATATTCATCAACTGCCACACCCTTCAATTTTAGCTTTCAATGCAATGGAAAGCACGGCAATTGCTGCAGGGGTGACGCCTGGAACCCGTGAAGCCTGCCCAAGTGTATCAGGTTTAAACTTCACCAGTTTTTCTCTTACCTCGGCAGTAATTCCTGTAATTTGCTCATAATCAAAACCAGCCGGTATTTTTGCGCTCTCCATTTTTGACATTCTCTTCACATGGTCGAGCTGCCTGTCAATGTAACCTTTGTATTTAACCTGTATCTCAACCTGTTCCTTGACCTCTGGTGAAATCATGGCGAGTGACGGATCCAGCCTTGTAAGCTCTTGATACGAAATATCAGGCCTTTTCAGAAGATGTTCATATGTCACAGAATTCTTTATATCTAAAAGATCAAACTCCTTCATAAATTCCGGGTCAGCTTCAGAAAGCAATAGTTTGGATACTTTCAGCCTTTCATGTTCCTGGTCTACCGCATCCCTTTTCACTATAAACACATCGTAGTCCTCTTTTGACACAAGCCCTAGAGAGTGCCCAAGCTCTCTCAACCTGAGATCAGCATTGTCCTCCCTCAACAACAACCGGTACTCTGCCCTGGAAGTAAACATCCTGTATGGCTCTTTAGTGCCGAGTGTTACCAGATCATCTATCATTACCCCTATGTAGGCGTCACTTCGTCCAAGCACTATCGGCTCTTTACCATTAATCTTGAGCGCAGCATTAATTCCTGCAATCAGCCCCTGCCCTGCGGCCTCCTCATACCCGGACGTCCCATTAATCTGCCCCGCATGATAAAGGTTACCTATCAGCTTCGTTTCCAGGGAGGTGTGTAACTGAACTGGATTGGCATAATCGTATTCTATGGCATATGCAGGCCGCATTATCTCAACATTTTCCAGTCCATAAATACTTCGGTAGAAAGCCCATTGAATATCAATCGGCAACGACGTAGAAAGGCCTGACGGATAGTATTCCACCGTATTCAAACCTTCTGGCTCCAGAAACGTCTGATGTCTTTCCCTTTCAGGGAACCTAACAACTTTATCTTCAATAGATGGACAGTATCTTGGCCCTACTCCCTCTATTATTCCTGCATAAAGTGGTGAACGGTCGAGACCTGATCTGATTATTTCATGGCTTTTAGAGTTTGTATAAGCGATGTAGCATGGAACCTGCTTCTGCATAATCCTTGTTTTTGAAAATGAAAACTTTGCAGGCGGATCATCGCCATATTGCGCCTCAAGACGGCTGAAGTCTATCGTTCGCCCGTCAAGTCTTGCCGGAGTACCGGTTTTCAGTCGTCCTATTTCAAACCCCAATTCTCGTAAATGATCTGACAACCCCAGAGAAGGGAGATCTCCCGCCCTTCCGCCAGGATAATTCGTTAGCCCAATATGAATTAACCCTCTCATAAATGTGCCTGTTGTCAGAATAACTGTCTTACCTCTGAACAGGACTCCTCCGCGGGTTTCAACACCGATCACCGCGTTATTGCTGATAGCGAGCCTGGTCACTTCACCTTGCTTCAAATCAAGATTATCCTGTTTTTCAAGCACCTCTTTCATGCGCAGCCTGTAGAGCTGCTTATCGGCCTGAGCCCTTGAAGCACGGACAGCCGGCCCCTTCCTCATATTCAGTATCCTGAACTGAATCCCTGTAGCGTCGATATTTTTACCCATCTCTCCGCCGAGGGCATCAATCTCTTTAACGATATGCCCCTTTGCCTGCCCGCCAATAGCCGGATTACAGGACATAAGCGCTACCGCATCAAGATTTATTGTCAACAGCAGTGTTTTGCAGCCCATTCTTGCGCCTGCAAGCGCTGCTTCACACCCGGCATGACCAGCCCCCACCACTATTACATCATAATACTTATCGTATTCGACCAAAGCCCTCTCCTGTTTCACAAGCAGCTTCAAAATATACTGTATACCACGAATTTCATCAGCATTTACGCTGCATTAAGCTATCTGTTCCACGTGGAACATTTTTTATTTACCTATGCAAAACTGACCGAAAATTAAATCAAGAATATCATCCGGTGTTGTTTCACCGGTAATATTGCCAAGCAAATCCAGTGAATCCCGCAAATCAATTGAAGCAAGCTCGCTCTGTGCAAGCTTGTCAGGTGAATCAGATAACAAGTTGAGTGCGGCTGAAACAGCCTTGAGAGTGTCACGATGCCTTGCCTTAGTGAGAAAAACTATATTGCGCGAATCAATCGCTTTGCCGTGAAGAAAAGTATCTGCAATTTTACTTTTTAACTCATCAATGCCTGAACCCTTCAAAGTTGAAACAGAAACCGCCGATATTGACTGTAGCTCGTCAGGAAGATTTGAGATTCTGGGTAAATCGGACTTATTAAAAACAACAAGCATATTACGGCCTGAAATTGCTTTATATACATGCCTATCTTCGTCAGTAAACGGTGATGAAGCATCAACAACAAAAAGGATAAGATCGACAGAAGAAATCCTCGCCAGTGCGAGATCAACCCCCAATTGCTCTACAGTGTCCTCAGAATTGCGTATACCGGCAGTATCAAGCAGTTTGACTGGAAGCCCGTTAATATTTATGACTTCCTCTATCAAGTCTCTGGTTGTGCCAGGGATAGATGTAACTATTGCCCGTTTTTCCTTTAACAGGGTATTGAGAAGGCTTGATTTGCCAACATTTGGTTTTCCGGCAATCATAACTGAAACACCATCACGAAGGACCCTGCCCTCCTCATAGGTTGCAATAAGCGAATCTGAAAGCGATATTGCTTTTGCAAGCCTGCTAAGGATCATTTCCTGATCGTCTACGCCGATATCTTCGTCCGGAAAATCAATATAGGCTTCAACAAGGGCAAGTGAATGACGGATATGATCTCGTAATTCCACAAGGGCAGATGAAAGAGCACCGCTTGACTGTTGCCTTGCTACATTAATCGAGGTTTCCGTCTTTCCTCTGATAAGGTCTATAACAGCTTCAGCCTGAACTAGATCTATTCTGCCATTTAGAAAAGCTCGTTTGGTAAACTCACCAGGCTCGGCCAGTCTGGCCCCCAAAAGAATTACAATCCGGAGTATCTGCTCGACAATAAGAGTTCCACCATGACACTGAATCTCAACAACATCTTCACATGTAAAAGTTCGTGGAGCTTTCATGTAGACGCACATGGCGTCATCTATAACTGTGAGTGAATCAGGTAAAACAACCTCACCATAATAAAAACGGTGGCTAAGAAAGCCACCGTCATTTTTACGTTTGAATATTTTTTTAAGGATGCAAAGTGAGTCCTGGCCACTGAGCCTGATTATGGCTATACCACCTTCACCGACAGGGGTGCTGACAGCAGCGATGGTGTCAGAAGGATACATGGCAGACTATGCCTCCTTGAGAGTTTTGTTGATGTACATCTGTTGGGCTATTGTCAGTATGTTGTTAACAAGCCAGTAAAGAACAAGACCCGATGGAAAATTTAAGAACATTGCAGTAAATACAACAGGAAGTGCGAGCATCATTTTTGCCTGGACAGGATCCATATTGGTAGGCGTCATTTTTTGCTGGATAAACATAGTAATACCCATAATGATGGGCGTAATGTAGTAAGGGTCTCTTGAGGAAAGATCCATAATCCACAAGTAAAAAGGTGCGTGCCTAAGCTCAATGGAAAACATCAGGGCCTTGTAGAGACCGAAGAAAACCGGAATCTGCACTACCATAGGGAGACAGCCACCAAGCGGGTTAACCTTATGGGTCTTGTAAAGCTCCATGACAGACTTGTTTAATCCATCACGATCATCCTTAAATTTTTCCTTGAGCGCCTGCATCTGAGGCTGTAGCTTCTGCATCTCTTTCATTGACTTGTAGCTCTTGTGTGTCAGTGGGAAAAAGATGATCTTAAGGATTACGGTTATAGCTATAATTGCAAGACCGTAGTTATGAAGATACTTATAAAAAAGTTTAAGTGAGTGGAGAAGTGGCTTTGCAATAACAGCAAACCAGCCTAGATCGATTACCCCTTCCAGATTATGATTCTGTGCTTTAAGTACATCTATATCTTTAGGGCCAATATAGATTTCATATGGTACTGAAATTTCAGCTCCAGGATTGATGGTTATTTTTGGGGATGAAACTCTCTGCTCAATAAATCCTTCAGAAGACTTAATATTAAGTGTTGAGATGCTCTTATCCTTAGCAATTAGTGCTGTAAGGAAATATTTATCACCGAATGCTGTCCAATTAACGGTGTTGCTAAAAGACTTTTCAGCCTTGGCGATATCATCCGGTGTGTTAAAAGTTACCCCTGATTCAGTTTTTGATGCAGCAGAAAATACTTCATAACGGCCGGCATCTTCCTTAGGTTTTGCTGAACGACTGCGTAGAACGGTCTGAATAGTGCCTTCAATTGAGGCTGCAGTGCCATTCTTAATGACATTCTCAAGAGTAATTCCGTACCCTGATCCACTGAATATATAGCGCTTGACCACCTTTGCTCCACTGCTAGTCACCGCAGAGAACTCGAGAAACTTCTTTTCATCTCCTGAAAGCACCAGCTTAGGACGATCCGGAGTAAATGTCATAGGGCCTAAGTTAAGTCCTGAGTAGTCGGTTAATAAATTATATCCCTTGGAGGCATTTTCGTTATGAAGCACAACCTGCTTAGCACCAGAGCCGACCAGATCAGTGAATTTCTTCAAGGTAACTTTTTTCAAAGCACCGCTAGTTGCGGAAAAAACAACTGAGAAATTATCAGTTTCTACTTGAACATCAGAGTCGTTAGCGGCATTTACCGGTACTTGGTTAGCAACTTGTTGAGCTGTCAGCTCATTCGTCTTCAGCACCTTATTTGAAGCTGTTGTATCAACTTGCTGGGAGGTCTGAGCTGACTTGTTTTCAGCAGTAATCTGCTTGGCAGGAGGAAACAGGATTGAATAGCCGTACATTACAGCTATGGAGAGAACTACGGCTATTAAAACACGCTTTTCCATGTAAGCTCCGAAAATCTAGATAAGGGGGTCGTAACCACCTGGATGAAATGGATGACACTTGAGAATTCTTAAAGAAGATCTTAAAGAACCTTTAATTAAACCATACTTATTTATCGCCTGGATTGAATACTCTGAGCAGGAAGGATAGAAACGACAGTTATTACCGGTGAATGGCGACAGGAAACGCTGATAGAGTCTAATCAGTGATATTGTTAAATTAGCGGTCGGAGTGCCGACCGACTCTGCTGACCCCATTTGAAAGCTCCTGAAAAAGAGCAGCGTGCCCGAGAGCGGTTGCTCCGCTTCGGGCAATAATGTTGTAGTCGGCTAAAGGGAAAGAGTCTCTGTTATTACGGAAAAACTCTCTTAAAAGTCTCTTGATCCTGTTTCTATTAACGGCATTACCAACTTTTCTGCTTGCAGTAATTCCAAGACGAGAGACTGAAGTAGATGCATCATTATAAATCAAGATAAAGTTTTTTAAATAGAGCCTCTTTCCTGTCTTGGAAAGCTGAGTGAACTCTGCCCTACTTCTAATACGCCCCGATTTATCAAAGCCAGGCATGAACGAGCAAAAACTTATTTTGCAGCTATAGTTACAGAAAGACGCTTTCTGCCTTTAGCTCTGCGGCGCTTTATTACAAGACGACCATTTTTTGTTGCCATACGTACCAAAAAACCATGGGTACGTTTACGAGAGATATTACTTGGTTGAAAAGTCCGTTTCATATATAACCTCTTAACTGTTATTTTTCTTATGCGAAATAGAATTTTTAATCATAAACACCTACTCTTGTCAATGTTTATTTTAAATTTCAATAGAATAAATGCCCTTGCAAATCCATTTCCTCTCTGTTAGCCTCTAAACCCTCCAAGAGGAATTAGATTAGCTAATTGCCTGTTTACTTTATGGAATTATCTTTATACCTTATCAACAGATGTTGATAAACCTGTTTATAACTTATCTTCAGTTTGAGATGGCGGTGTTATTTAAATGAAACAAATATGGAACGATGCTCTACTAAAAATTGAGCATATAATCTCACCTCTGGCATACAACAGTTGGATTAGGCCTTTAAAATTTATTGATTCATATGGGTCTTCTTTTATAATCGAAGTTCCAAGTGAATTTCACAAAAATGAGGTTAAAAGCAGATATATTTCATTAATAAGAGAAGTTGTTTCAGGGGTAGCGAATGATACTTATGAAATAGAACTTAAAGTTGCCGAATCTTCCACTGATAACTCACCGGATTCCTACAATGAAATACAAGCATCCACAGAAACAATTCAAAAAGAAAAAGTAATAGTGCCCAGATCACCATCATCATTAAATACCAGATATACTTTTGACTCATTTGTTTGCGGTACCAGTAACGAGTTTGCATATGCAGCATCCCAAGCTGTAGCAGAAACACCTGCAAACAGATATAATCCACTTTTCATATACGGTGGAACCGGTCTTGGTAAAACTCATCTTATGGTAGCAATAGGAAATCAGATTTTAAGTGAAAATCCTGTTGCCAAGATATGCTACTACACTTCAGAAACATTTATGAATGAAATGATAAATTGTATTCGTCACAAAAAAATGGAAGAGTTTCGTTCAAAGTTCAGAAAAGCTGATGTTTTACTAATTGATGATATACAATTTATGGCTGGGAGAGAGGCAACTGAAGTTGAGTTTTTCCACACATTTAATGCACTTTACGAATCACACAAACAGATAGTTATAACATCTGATAAATTCCCTAAAGAAATACCTGGACTGGAAGAAAGACTGAGATCTAGATTTGAGTGGGGATTGATTGCAGATATTCAACCACCTGATGTGGAAACAAAAGTAGCAATACTTAAAAAGAAGGCAGAAGTTAATAAAATAGACCTGCCTGACGACGTAGCCTTTCTAATTGGTTCAAGTAATGCAAGTAATATTCGTGAAATTGAAGGGATGTTAATACGCATAGGTGCATATGCGAGTCTCACAAAAAACAAAATCAACCTTCTAATGGCAAAAGACATACTAAAAGACATAATCGTTGATAAGAACCGTGAAATAAGTATTGAATCAATACAAAAACATGTTGCCGACCATTTTAAGCTGAAAGTAGCTGACCTTAAATCTGAAAAAAGACTTAAATCATTCGTGATACCTAGACAGATTGCCATTTACCTATCAAGAGAACTTACCAAAGCATCATTCCCGGAAATTGGTGAAAAGTTTGGTGGTAAAGATCACTCTACTGTTATTTACGCAGTAAATAAAATAAATGCGGTAATGAAAGATAAACCAGAAATTTTGGACAGTTATGAAACCATAAAAAGAAAGCTGTTGAACTAATGATGAAAAACATGTTGATAACCTGCTTAGTATGTTTATAAGTAATTAAGGCTGTGTATAAATAAAGTTATAAACAAAATATTTAACAGATTTACTAACAGATAAAAGATAATTATTTCAGTTATTTATATATTATATGGTCTTATCAACAACAACTATTACTACTTCTACTATTCTTTTAGTTATATAAATAAACAGTAAATAGGTTTGGAGGAACAATGGAATTTACAATTGAGAAAGAGACATTTGTAAAGGCACTACAAAAGATCCAGGGAATTGTTGAACGACGTAATACAATGCCAATTCTTTCAAATGTTCTTATAGAAGCATCTGATAATAATCTTACTTTTACAGCAACAGACCTGGAAGTAGGCATGAAAAGCAGTTATAAGGCCAAAGTCTTAGAAGAGGGGCGTATAACACTCTCTGCAAAGAAACTTTATGAAATAATCAGAGAATTACCGGATGAACAGGTAAAACTTACTACTAAAGGTAATGACTGGGTCGATATAACATGTGGTAAGGCAAAATTCAGTATCGTCGGTCTTTCACCAGATGAATTTCCTTTTTTTCCTAAAATAAATGAAACTGGATTTGTGACTCTTGATTCTTCTACTCTTGCCAGAATGATAGAGCAAACTTCTTATGCAATCTGCCATGATGAAACTAAATATAATCTTAACGGCATCCTCTTTAAAATCTCAAATAAGGAAGATGGAAAAACTTTAGTTATGGTTGCTACAGACGGTCACAGACTTTCTGTATCGGAACATAAAGTGGAAGGAGCTGATTTCGATATTCAGGAGAAAGGTGTAATCTTTCCTAAAAAAGGAATTATTGAGCTTAAGAAGCTTTGTGATGAAGAAGAGAGTGGTATAAGGCTCGGTTTTGTAGAAAACAGCATAGCGGTTATAAAAAATGATACGACAGTCGTTATGAGATTGGTAGATGGTGAATTTCCTGACTATACCAGAGTTGTTCCGGTCGGTAACAATAAGGAAATTACAATAAAGAAAGATATTTTTCTCCATTCTTTGAAAAGAATGGCGATTCTTTCAAGCGAAAAATTTAAAGGCATCAAGTTTGAAATAGCGAATAATTCAATTGTAATATCTTCGAGTAATCCTGAACTTGGAGAGGCTAGAGAAGAACTTGATGCTAAATACAGTGGCGAAAATATGGTTACCAGATTCAATGCACGTTATCTGATTGATGTACTTAATATCATAACAGAAGAAGAAGTTGTACTGCTTCTAAGAGATGAAATGTCACCTGCAATTCTAAAAAAAGCAGGAACAGATGAGTTAATGGCTGTCATCATGCCAATGCGGCTTTAATATTTACACACAACCATTTAATCACAAAACCAGTGAAGGTCTCTCTGTATTAATTCAATCAGAGAGACCTTTCGTGTTATTTAGATATGCTTCTAAAAAAACTTACAATTAACAAATTTAGAAATATTGAAAGATCTGTTGTCGAATTTGACCGCAAATTCAATATTTTTTATGGACAGAACGGACAGGGTAAAACTAACTTCCTGGAATCCATATTTTTTCTTGCGACACTGAAATCATTCAGAAATTCTAAACAGAAAGAGATGCTTAAGTGGAATGAAAATAGTTGTTTGCTAAACTGTACGATTCATGATGGAAATATCGGGCATGAACTTTCAGTTTTATTTGAAAACAATACAAAACAGCTGAAAATAGACGATAAATCCGCATCAAGAATCATAGATTACTGTAAAACCTTTACTGTAGTGGCTTTTTGCCCTGAAGAGCTGATAATGATTAATGGCGCTCCTGATCAAAGAAGACGTTATCTTGACAGGGCTGTATTCAGCAGCCAGCCTGAATATCTTAAGACGTATCATGATTATTACAGGATTTTGAAACAGAGAAATCATCTATTAAAACAAAGAAGTTATATCGATTTAGATGCCTGGACAGAGCAGTTGGCAAAAAGTGGTGCCAAACTGATATTTGAAAGATCAAATTATTTAGCAAAGCTGTCTGAAGGTTTTGCCAGCTTTTACAAAAACATCTCTGGTAGTGACGAAGAGGCAGGTTTGTGTTATCATAACTCCTCTTATAGAGACAGCTTTGCGCAGAATGAGATACAAGCTCAATTACTCGGTGAAATAGCCCTATCCTGCCGGATTGAAAAAGAGCGTGGAACAACCGTAGTAGGCCCTCACAGAGATGATATCGAGTTTTACCTTAACAAAAGACTAATTCGAGAACATGGTTCACAGGGACAGCAGAAAAGCTTTGTCATGGCTTTAAAAATGGCAGAAATCGATTACTTGGGCAATATGTCAGGAAATGTTCCGGTACTTCTTCTTGACGACATGACTGCGGAACTTGACAGCAGCAGGATCGATCACCTTATGAACTTTCTGGTTCAAAGAGATATGCAGGTTTTTATTACAACCACAGACAAGGATTCAGTACCCCTTCCTAAAGGAAGAGAGTGCTCGACTTTTCTTGTTGAAAATGGTCGGATTGTTTAGAAAGGGAGAGTAATGAGCGACGAACAACAGCATGAATATGGCGCAGATCAGATAAAGATTCTGGAAGGTCTTGAAGCTGTCAGAAAAAGACCTGCGATGTATATCGGTTCAACGGCGTCTGCCGGTCTTCATCATTTGGTTTACGAGATTGTTGATAACTCGATTGATGAGGCTCTGGCCGGTTATTGCGATAATGTGCAGGTAACTATAAATATTGATGGATCTGTAACTGTTGTTGACAACGGTCGTGGCATCCCTACTGACATGCATCCGTCAGGCAGATCAGCTGCAGAAGTCGTTTTGACGGTTCTTCACGCAGGGGGCAAATTTGATAATGATTCCTACAAGGTTTCCGGCGGTCTTCACGGGGTAGGTGTTTCGGTAGTTAACGCCCTCTCTGAAAAACTTGAACTTGAGATAAGAAGGGATAACAAGGTCTTCCGTCAGACCTATCACCGAGGTGTACCTGAGAAGCCCCTTGAGCAGTGCGGTGATACCAAAAGAAGAGGGACTAAAGTCACCTTTTTTCCAGACGCCGATATTTTTGAAACAACAGAATTTTCCTTTGATATTCTTTCACAGAGGCTGAGGGAACTTGCATTCCTCAATGCAGGGGTAAGGATCACGATAAAAGATGAACGCAGTGAAAAAGAGCACGAATTTTACTACGAAGGTGGGATAAACTCATTCGTTGAATATCTCAACCGTAACCGCATAGCTGTCCACCCAAAGCCGATATTTGTTAAAGGTGAGAAAGGTGGTGTAGAGATTGAAATAGCAATGCAGTACAACGATTCCTACGACGAAAAACTATTCTCTTTTGCCAACAACATCAACACCCATGAAGGTGGTACACACCTTATCGGCTTCAAGGCAGCACTTACCAGAACAATGAACAGCTATGCAACTGCCAATAATCTTCTTAAAAATGTCAAGGTTGCAATTTCCGGTGACGACCTCAGAGAAGGTCTAACAGCCGTTATTTCAGTAAAGATTCCGCAGCCACAGTTCGAAGGACAGACAAAGACCAAGCTCGGCAACTCGGAAGTAAAGGGATACGTAGAAACACTTCTCAATGAGAAGCTTGCAACATACCTTGAGGAGAACCCAGGAGTTGCCAAAAAAGTCCTTGAAAAATCCATAGAGGCTGCAAGGGCTCGGGAAGCAGCAAGAAAAGCACGCGACCTGACAAGACGTAAGGGAGCCCTGGAAATAGGCACCCTTCCTGGAAAACTGGCTGATTGCCAGGAGAAAGACCCGGCGCTATGCGAACTATTCCTAGTCGAGGGTGACTCCGCAGGCGGCAGCGCTAAGCAGGGCAGAGACAGGAAATATCAGGCAATTCTTCCGCTTAAGGGTAAAATCCTTAACGTCGAGAAGGCACGTTTCGACAAGATGATCTCATCTCAGGAGATACGCACCCTCATAGCAGCCCTTGGAACGGGCATCGGCAAGGACGACTTCGATATTGCCAAGCTCCGTTATCATCGCATCATCGTCATGACAGATGCCGACGTCGACGGCTCCCACATCCTTACCCTGCTCCTGACCTTCTTCTTCCGACAGATGAATGAGCTGGTTGAGCGCGGCCATCTCTACATTGCCCAGCCACCACTCTACAAGATCAAGCGTGGCAAGAAGGAACAGTACCTCAAGAATGAAGCGGCTCTGCAGAACTACCTCCTTGAGGAAGGGACTGACAATATGACCCTCACTCTTGACAAAGGTGAGAGAAATCTGCGCGGCAAACAGATCATCCCTTTGCTCAAACAGGTGACAGATTACCGATCGATATTCGATAAGGTTGTACGCAAGGGGATAAACGAAGAACTTCTGCATATGCTCATTGCGGTAAATGCCAGAACCGGATTCGAAGAGCTTTCAGATCTGCTTCCGTACTTGGACAAAATCAAGGGACTGACAGACGATTTTGAATATCAGACAAATGAAAAGAGGATAACCGTCAAGCTTGGAAATGTCAGGATACGCCTTGATCGCCACGCCCTGGATGTGCTTGGGTCTTACGAGTACATTCTTTTGTTTGAAAACTACAAGAAGATGAAAAGCAGTCTAGGAAACGATACGGCAGTAGTTTCAACAGAAGGTAAAGATCTCCTTTCCACTGATAGCTGTGAAGAGCTGCTTGCGTTCTTTCTTGATACAGCAAAAAAAGGTCTATACATCCAGCGTTACAAAGGTCTTGGTGAGATGAATCCCGAGCAGCTCTGGGAGACTACAATGCATCAGGATAACAGGCTACTTTTGCAGGTAAAAATAGAGGACATTGTCGAGGCAGAAGAGATTTTTACCGTATTGATGGGTGATCAGGTAGAGCCGAGGCGTGAATTTATAGAGAAAAACGCATTGAATGTCTCCAACCTGGACATATAATCGTAACAACCCGTACAATCTATTATTTCAGGGATTTACATAGAGGAATCGATGCTAAACCAGACAAACAAGATATCCGTAAATATTGAAGATGAGATGAAAAAATCCTACATGGATTATGCCATGTCGGTAATCATAGGCCGGGCACTTCCTGATGTCAGGGACGGATTCAAGCCGGTTCACAGGCGCTGCCTTTATGCCATGTACGACATGGGGAATGACTACAACAAGCCTTACAAAAAATCAGCCCGTGTAGTCGGTGATGTTATCGGTAAGTACCATCCCCATGGTGATACTGCTGCCTATGACACAATCGTTCGTATGGCACAGGTGTTTTCGCTCCGCTATCCGATGGTCGACGGTCAGGGGAACTTTGGCTCAGTTGATGGCGATTCACCGGCTGCTATGCGATATACCGAGATTAGGATGTCGAAGCTCGCCCATGAGATGCTGGTTGATCTTGACAAAGAAACGGTCGATATGGGGTCAAACTACGATGACTCCCTGCAGGAACCACTGGTTCTCCCTTCAAAAATACCAAATCTTCTGGTAAACGGCTCTTCCGGTATTGCAGTCGGTATGGCGACAAACATACCTCCGCATAATCTTAGCGAAGTAGTTGACGGGGTTATCGCAACTATTGACAATCCGGCAATTACGATAGATGAACTGATGGAATTTATCCCCGGTCCGGATTTCCCGACAGCCGGATTTATCTATGGTAGAGAAGGGATTATATCGGCCTACCGTACTGGCCGCGGCATCATCCAGATGCGTGCCCGTGCCAGGGTTGAGAAGCAGAAAAAGAGCGAGCGCGAATCTATCATCGTTACTGAGATACCTTATCAGGTAAACAAGTCAAGACTGATTGAGAAGATAGCCGAGCTTGTTCGTGAAAAGAAGATCGAAGGGATTTCCGACCTGCGTGACGAGTCTGACCGTGACGGCATGCGGATAGTCATTGAACTGAAAAGGGATGAAAACCCGCAAGTCCTTCTCAATCAGCTCTACAAGCATACTGCAATGCAGTCCTCCTTCGGTATCATCATGCTGGCAATTGTCAGTAATCGCCCGAAGGTTCTGACCCTCAAGGAGACAATCCGCCACTTCATCGATCACCGTCGTGACATTGTTACCCGCAGGACTATTTTCGAGCTGAAAAAAGCCGAAGCAAGGGCCCATATCCTCGAAGGTCTCAAGATCGCCCTTGACTGGCTTGATGCTGTCATCGAGCTGATCCGCGCATCCAAAAACCCAGCCGAAGCAAAAGAGGGTTTGATGGAGGGTAAATTTGCCGATTCTGCATGGATGGAGAAATTTGGCATAACAGCTCCTGCCGGATACGGTGACAAAACCCAGCTTTCCGACCTTCAGGCGCAAGCAATTCTCGATATGAGACTGCATAGGCTTACGGGTCTTGAGCGGGAAAAGATAATCGACGAATTTAACGAGATCCTCCGCCTCATTGCCCGTTTGAAGGAGATTCTCGGCTCTGAAACAGAGATCCTTGCAATTGTCAAAAATGAACTGCTGGAAATTAAGGAAAAGTTCGGTGATGAACGGCGTACAGAGATAATTGCCCAGACAGCAGAAATAACCCTCGAAGACACAATCGTCGAAGAGGATATGGTTGTCAATATCACTCATACCGGCTACATCAAGCGGAGCGCCGTTTCTCTGTACCGTGCACAAAGGCGCGGTGGCAAAGGCAAGACAGGGATAAAGACAAAAGATGAAGATTTTGTTGAGCACCTGTTTATTGCTTCTACCAAGGATTACCTCCTCTTTTTCACCGATGCCGGCAAGGTTTTCTGGCTCAAGGTTTATGAACTGCCAGAGGGTGGTAGAGCAACCCGTGGCAAGGCCATCGTCAACCTGCTGAATCTCTCGGCAGATGAAAAGGTGACCGCAATACTTTCTGTTCGTGAGTTCAGTGAAGATAAGTTCATCATGATGGCAACCCGTCAGGGTGTTGTCAAAAAGACACCGCTCCTTGAGTACTCGCATCCAAGGGCAGGCGGGATTCTGGCTGTGAACCTTGATGAAGGCGACAAGTTAATAGAAGTTGCTCTTACCGATGGGAAACAGGATGTGCTACTTGCATCCAAAAATGGCAAATCAATACGTTTCCGTGAAGAGGATGCTCGCCCGCAAGGTCGCGTCACACGGGGTGTCAGAGGTATGACCCTTGAGGATGACGATGTTGTCATCGGCATGGAAATCATCAACGAAATGTCAGGCTCAACCATCTTTACCGCAACCGATAACGGCTTTGGCAAGCGTACAGAACTTGGTGAGTATCGCGCACAGTCACGGGGTGGCAAGGGTGTCATCACCATTAAGACAAACGATCGAAACGGCTGTGTAGTTGCCATTAAGCAGGTTACTGACGAGAACGACCTGATGCTGATCAGCGATCAGGGGAAAATTCTCCGTCTGCCGGTTTCCGGTTTCTCTATCATAGGAAGAAACACCCAGGGTGTTCGCCTGATGGTAACTGAAACTGATGAACGGATCGTTGCGGTGGCAAAACTTGCAGAAAAAGATGAGTCTGAAGATGGTGCAGAGGACGAGTTTGAAGATGGTATTTCTGAGGCTGAGTTGGTAACGGATGACAGTGAAGAGTAGGATTGCATGGATAATCTCCAGAAGATAGATAGAAGTTTTAAAGAGCGTCAGGGAGTTCTTCACCTTCTGGAAAAACTGAAAAAGGAGAATATCACCTACGCTGAAATGGATGAGATAGGTTCACTTATCCGCAAAGTCGGGCGTTCTGCAGTGCAGCCGCTTCTTCGCAGGATTTCCCATGAGAAGAACGGTTCTCTCATATCAAAGTATACCTATCTACTCGATTTTCTCGACGACAGGTATTGGATCGATCAGATAGTTCATATTGCGCTTAAACGTCGTGACCTTGAAGTGGAAGGTAAGGCGGCGCTTTTAGCGACCCTTGAAGATTGCGGGATAGACGTCACTATCCCGCCCTTTTCAATGCTTTTATCTTCTTCGTCACTCTCTACAGAAGAACTTTTCACTAAGTTGATAGAAAAAGGAGAAGGTGGACTGACCTCTCTTCTGGAGCAGTTTGCCAGCATGGAGATGGAAGTCAGGCGGACTTTTCTGTTGGAGCTAGCCCCTCTTCCTGATGAGCGGATAGTGGGATTCCTTGAACTTCTCCTCTGGTTTGATAATTCTGACACCGTAAAGGAAGTAATTGCCGCTCTAGGTAGAGTAAGAGCTGAAGCTGCTGCTTCTGTGCTTTTGCAGTTCAGGCTTTATGCAGACCAAACAATTCACTCTGCCATAGATCAGAGCCTCAAAAGACTCTCCTTCGTAGGGGTTAATATTCCCGCCATGCCAGACAGAAAGGCGCTCCAGCCTTTTCATTCGGCTTACGCCAGTCCAGTTGACGGTAATGGTTTCAGGAATATTGTGATTGCAAGATGGCGCGAAGACGGAAATATAGATTTAATTGATCTGCATATGCACGATATTAACGGAGTGGAAGATGTCTGCGGTGAGACATCAATACCGGTTGAGAAGTATGAAGAGCGTAGTTTGGACAGAGCAGGCCAGGAGCTGATTGAACCTGTTGCGCCAGAGTTTGCACTTGAGCTACTGCGCGATGGCCTGCTTAGAAACAGGGAGAGTGAGTACCCTTTGCCGCCGGAATTCATGCTGAGGCGTACGGTTTTCGATCCCCTTGAAATTACACCTGCACCATATATTCCACCTGTTGCAGATAGGCCTTGCAAAGCTACGCCCGCAATGTTGGCACTTTCAAACAAGCTTTTTGAAGATGAGTTCTTTTCAGGATGGGCGATTGAGAGCGCTCTTGTTTACGATATTGCTGAAGAATGGCTTGCTCTGGAAAAAAGCACTTCAGTCAAAAAAATTGGAACAGAGTTGGAACGTCTTATCGAAAGGCTTTGCAAAGAAGAGTTCAAACCGAAGCTTGTGGACATTGCAAGGCGAATTACCCTTAATGCTGATTATCTTTCAAGAACAGGTGGCGATGACGAGCTTGTAAAGGCTGCTCTTGCAGCTGCCGGAAGTATCAGGGAGTTTTCACTTCCTTGTCATCTGCACCCTTTTCTGAGGCGTTTTGCCATGGAGAGCATGATTGTTGCCAGAGAGGCTCTTGAAGAGGGTTACGACATAAGGGATTATGAAGATGACTGGGAATAGAGAGAAAGGATCGAAGAATGTATAAATCTATCGGTGTGATAGGAGCCGGAAGCTGGGGTACAACCCTAGCTGATCTGCTTGCTAAGAAAATGCACAAGGTAACTCTTTGGGCATATGAGAATGAGCTTGTAGAAGAGATGCAAAGCAAGCGGGAGAACAGTATTTACCTTCCGGGTATCAGGCTTTGTGACAATCTGAATTTTACCGGTTCGCTAGAAGAGGCTGTCAGTAACAAAGATCTGGTTCTGTTTGTCGTCCCTTCTCAGGTATTAAGAAGGGTTCTGAGTGAAGCAGCCTTACATATAGCAGCAGATACAATAATTGCCAGTGCCTCAAAGGGGATAGAAGTTGAAACTTTAAAACTTGTATCTCAGATCTACGAGGAGATACTTGACGCAGAGCAGTTCAGAAGATTTGCAGTGCTTTCCGGACCAAGTTTTGCCCGTGAGGTTGCCCAGGAAATGCCTACAGCAGTAGTAGCTGCGGCATCGGATCCACATATTGCCAAAGGCGTTCAGGATATATTCAACTGTCGTTTTTTCAGAGTGTACACCAACAGTGACGTGATCGGTGTAGAGCTTGGTGGCGCAGTCAAGAACGTAATTGCCATTGCAGCAGGCATCACTGATGGACTTGGGTTTGGCTGCAACACAAGGGCAGCCCTTATTACACGGGGGCTTGCAGAGATATCCAGACTTGGACAGGCGCTTGGCGCAAGGGGGGAGACATTTGCCGGACTTGCCGGCATGGGCGATCTAGTCTTGACATGCACCGGCGATCTTTCAAGGAACCGTACTGTCGGTATCCAACTTGGACAGGGACGGACACTCACCGAAATACTTTCTGAAATGCGAATGGTTGCTGAAGGTGTAAAAACAACAGAATCAACCTGTCTTCTTGCCTGGAAACTCGGTGTAGATATGCCGATAGCATTCAAGGTCAATGAGATTCTCTATAACAACAGGCCTGCAAGAGATGCGGTTATCGAACTTATGGCAAGGGATCTTAAAGCCGAAGGTTTCTGATTAAACTGGTGAAATATGAAGAGCGGTCTTACCATAAAAAGCAGACTCTTTTTTACCATTACCGCCATCCTTGCGGTTTCATACGGAATTCTCTTTTCCCTGTCAGTTCTAACCTTGCAGCGCTTTATTGATGATCAAACCGAAAAAGACCTCCAGTATTCCCTCAAATTTGCAAAAAACCAGTTCAGTGCCCGCCAGGAGCTTGTTGTAGAGGCTCTAAAACTATCGACTGTTACACCTTCATTTCGAGAAATATTTCAAAAAAATGATCATGCCGAACTTCGAAACGCAATATATCTGTGGGCCGGATCACTTGATTTTCTTGAAATGCTGACAGTCCTTGATTCCCGCCAGAATGTTATTGCACGAATTAACGGGCGAACTGACCACAATCCATTTCTTCAAACAGAACTGATCACAACAGTTTTTGACCGTAAACAGCCAATTATAACTACCGAAATTGTGTCCCATGAACAGTACTGTCTTGAGGTAAAAAACGGAGTATGTCAGTCGCTTTCCGATAATCGGGATGTAATGGTACAGCTTATTGTTCTGCCGTTGAAGAATGATTCTGGAGATGTAATCGGCGCAGTTGTTGCCGGAGATGATGTAAACAAGGATCCACATCTTCCTTACCAGCAGCAGAAAGTATTTGGAAAGACGGTAGAGATGCTTGTTACCCAGATGGGCGAGCAGATAGCAAGTACTATGACGGAATCTGCAGGCATTAGTTCAATTCTTGAGAACAGGGTACTTCAGGCGCTTAAAAGCGGATACTCATTTAGCGGTAAAACTGTTTTGAATGGCCGTCAGTATGAGATGATAGCAGAACCGATTCATAACCATAAAGGTGAGTTTATCGGTTCAATCGCTGTTGCGCTAGGAGTTGACAGATTCAGCGGCCCGAGAAATGAAAATTATACAAACCTTATAATATGCGGTTTATTGAGTCTTGGTCTGATATTCATCCTTGCCTATTTTACAGCCAGACAGTTTGCAGCGCCAATGAAGAGAATATCGGATGCCGTAAATGCACTTGAAGAGGGTGATTTTTCCATCAAGGTTCCTGAAAGTGGAATAACTGAGTTTAAATCTCTCGGTGAAGCATTCAATAAAATGGCCGAAACCCTAAGCGAAAGGGATTTGATGATAACGGCTCAAAACTCAGAGCTGGTAGCTCTTAATGAAGAGCTCAAGAAAAGAGCTATTGAGAGGTTTGGCGAACTGGAAAGCGAAACTGCTTTACAGAAATCAATGCTTGCCAGTATTGCAGATGGGATGATTGTTACGGATGGCCGCCGGATTATAATAGAAATCAATCCCGCTGCTGAAAAACTACTGGGAATTAGCGCCGCGGAAATGACGGGTGCTCCAATTGCGAAAATCTGCAGAGAGTGCGGTCTGGATGAGTTAGACAGATTAGTAAGTAAAAGCACTACACGCAGCATCTCTGATAAAGAGGCCGGGATTACTGTGAAGCATAATCGAAGGAGCCTCAGATTTACGGTAACTGTTTTAAGCTACAAAAAAGATGGCGAAAAAGGTTTGCTCATGGGAGTAAGGGATGTAACAACTGATGGAGAGCTTGACAGGTTAAAAAGTGGCTTCATAGCAAAAATCTCTCATGAGCTTAAGACCCCGCTTACCTCGATGCAGGGGTCACTACAGTATATTTTAAAAAAGGGAAAATGGCTTACAGGAGTAGAGCGTGAAATGCTGTCAGTCTGTCTGAGAAATACAGAGCGTCTTACTTCACTTGTTGCCGGCATTATAGAACTTTCGAGGATCGAGGCCGGACAGATCAGCTTCTTACTAAGGCCATTGCAGATAGGTGAGGTGGTTCTCTACGCCCTTGAGGAGATAAAGGGTGCAGCACTGATAAAAAACATTTCTGTTGTTAACGATGTGCCTATGGATCTGCCCAAAGTAATTGGTGATTATGGAAGGTTGATTCAGGTTATGTCGAATCTTCTTTCAAATGCAGTCAAGTTTTCGCCTGAAAATTCGGTTATTACTCTAAGCGCGGCGACTGAAGACTCAATTCTGGGGATTTCGGTTGCTGATGATGGCAAAGGGATACCTGAAGAGGACAGAGGTGCTCTTTTCAGCACCTTCCAGCAAATGGGTCGACCCGAAGATGGTGAGTTCTGTGGAAGCGGGCTTGGGCTTGCAATTAGCAGAGAGATTATGGAAATACATGGAGGCACCATTTCGTATACCCCTGGTACAGCGGGTGGTAATGTTTTTATAATAAAAGTGCCAATTTACGGAGAAGTCGATGGGATTCAACAAAATACTGATTGCTGATGATGAGACAGATATTGCTCTGATTCTCAAGATTCAACTGGAAGATGCAGGATATAAAACTATCAGGGTAAAAGATGGGGTTGAGGCACTCGAAGCTCTTGCAAGAGAGAGTTTTGAGCTGCTGCTGCTCGATATAAAGATGCCACGGATTGACGGCTTGCAGGTTCTCAAGAAGGTTCGTGATACGTTGCCCTCCATGGTAGTAATAATGATGACGGCTCACGGTAGTGAAGAAATTGCAGTTAATGCCATGAAGGATGGGGCGCTGGACTACATTGCAAAACCGTTTTCAAATGATGACATGCTTAAAAGGGTTCAAAGAGCCATTTCCTATAACAGGACACTCCAGGACAATCATCGACTCCAGCAGGAGCTTGCAGCCGAGCAGATAAAGACAGAGGCTATTTTGCAAGGGATGGCGGAGCTGCTTGTAGCGGTTGATACTGAAGGCCGGGTCATCTCGATCAACAGGATGGCTGAGTACTTTCTGGGTAGAAGTCGTGATATGATAATTGGGAAAAGCCTGGATGAACTTTTGTATGTGGATCTTCCAGAAGACGTAGAGCTGCCACTGAGGAAAGTTCTTTTAACAGGTGTGCCAGTGATCGATAGCAGCTACTCCATTGCAGGTCCGACGGGTAATATTCCGGTACTCTCCAGTGCAGCACCTCTTTATGACAACTCTGGAAGTCTTATAGGTGCAGTAGAGATTATCCGGGACATATCAAGTCTGAAAGCACTTGAAAGGGAACGGGAAGACTTTGTAAGCATGCTTTCTCATGATCTTAAAAATCCGATCACTTCAATAGTCGGTTCACTGGATCTAGTGCGTGAAGGGCGGCTGGGGCCAATAAACAAAGATCAGCGCGAGTTTATTGAAGCCGCAGAAGAGAGCTGTTCAGAGATGGTCGAGATGATAAACTCACTTCTCGATATTCACAAATTTGAGGCCGGCAGGATGATAATGGCATTCAAGCAGGAAAATCCGCGGCATCTCCTGGAAAAATTGGCAACTCAATATTCAACTGCAGCTGAAAAAGCTGAGATAAGACTTGCTTTAGTCATTTCTTCAGAAATGCCGCAGTGCTTAATTGACAGAACTACTTTTGTCCGGATGATAGGAAACCTTCTTTCAAACGCCATTAAATTTACACCGGAGAAGGGAGAGATAACTGTTGAAGCTGACAAGTTAGATGATCTGTCCGGCTTAGAAAAGAGAGTTCCCAAGGGGCTTTATCCGGTTTCCATTTTCGCTGCAACCGGCAGCTTCCTAAGAGTTACAGTCAAGGATAGCGGCTGTGGAATACCGTCCGAAGCGCTGGGTGAGATTTTTGATCGTTTTGTTCAGGCCAAAAACCGCCGTGAGGGAAAATCCAGAGGGACTGGTCTTGGACTGGCTTTCTGCCGTAAGGTCATGGACGCACATAAGGGTTTTATCTGGGCAGAAAGCGAAGAAGGGAAGGGGAGCCTCTTTACATGCCTCTTTCCTGTTAATGATGAGGTTTAGGTGAAGCTCAAAGTTTTACCCTATTTACCATTGTTTTTTGCGCTGCTGATTTTTATCTCTGCCATGCCGCTTTTCTTTTCGACTGCCGAGTTTACAGGCGATGATTTCTACTTTGTTGTGAATAATCCAGTTGTAACCACCCCCGGTCTGTCGTCTTTTGCCAACATCTGGTTAAAGCCGATGAAAATCGAATATTTCCCGGCAACAATAACCAGTTTTGCACTTGAATATCGTATTTGGGGTGACAGCGTCAGGCTCTACCATCTAACTAATATCCTGATTTTTGCCGGCATCGGCTTTGCTGCGTACAAGCTTGCCAGGCAGTTATTGGCAAGGTTTTATCCAGAAGAGCCTGATCATGGAAGGCTCGCGATTGCTTCTTTGGCTGCAACCATACTTATGCTTTGTCACCCGCTTAATGTTGAAAGTGTTGCATCAATATCAAACCGTAAAGAACTGCTCTATGTCCTGTTTGGCCTGCTCTCGCTTAATTTCTGTGTTCTGCCGGACAGAAAAGCGAAGGGATTTGCAGGTGCACTCATTTTTCTGCTTCTCGCACAGTTTTCAAAAGGTACGGCTGTAATTCTGCCAGGACTTTTCTGGGTATGTGAACTCTTTGTCCTGAAAAGTCAGGAGCGCAAAAAGAGATTTATTCTTCCAGTAATAGCCTCTGTTATTTCAATAATTATTTTTAAATTTCAGTTCAGTGTGGCTTATAGAGCCGGTGTTGTTGAGAAGAGCACTGATATTGATCTAATAACAAGAGTCGGTGGGGTGATACGATCTCTTAATATCATGTTGAGTAAATTTCTCTTGCCGATAAATCTCTCATATGATTACGATTTTGCATGGCCAAAAACTTTTCCTCCATTGTCTGAATGGCTGCTTCCATCTGCATTTATATTGATTATTATTTTCATGACCATCAAAAAAAAATACGGATTTGTATCTGTTTCACTGATGATACTTTTAACGCTTTTTCCTTACTCAAATATAATACCACTTCACCATAACAGTGAGGGACAGATAGTTTTCTATGATCATTATCTTCTTTTTGCAATTATGTTGACGACAACACTTGTGGCAATGCTTTTGATGCATCTTCGTGAAAAAGCATTTGTCTGGGCAACAGTTTCCGCATTGACCCTTTCCATC
Source organism: Geobacteraceae bacterium (assembly GCA_013377075.1). GTDB lineage: Bacteria > Desulfobacterota > Desulfuromonadia > Geobacterales > DSM-12255 > VEOV01. The sequence goes on from JACABD010000016.1 coordinate 44,171, forward strand.
CTCTTTACCGGCTATAATTATTACCTTTTCGGATTTTGGAAGGACAGAGAGAGCCTTTACAGCCGAATCATCCAGGTAACGCCGAATTTGCCTAAAGGTTATCTTTTTTTGGGCAAGCTGCTGAATGAAAAAGGTCGACATGTAGAGGCCGCTACGGTTTTAGCTAGGCTTTTTACCCTGGACAACTGGTTTCCTGTTTATATCGAAGCATATAAGGATATTGGAAACGCTTATGCTTTCAGCGGACAGTTACAGGAAGCAGAAAACTCCTATCGGCTGCACCTCAAATATCAGCCTAAAGATAGAGCAACTTTGCAGAATCTATCCGCAGCACTTTTAGAGCAGGGAAAATATTATGAAGCAAAGGTAGTAATTTTATCATGGCTGCTGAACTACCCTGGAGATTCCGATGCGATCCATAATCTTCAGCTTTGTAGATAAAGATACAAAAGCGTAGTTTTAAGCGTATCAAGGCGGTAAAGGTGGTCCCGATGACCGAAAACCTGGAAAAACTTAAACGGGTTCTTGAATTCGAGAGTGAAATCTCGAAAATCAGGGACATAGATTTTCTTCTGGAAAAAATCCTGGGTGAAGCACGCTCTTTCACAGGTGCAGATGCCGGATCGATTTACATTCGCGAGGGAGATTTCCTCAAGTTCAGTTATACCCAGAATGATACATTGGAGGCAAAGCTGCCCCCTGGGAAAAAGCTGATTTACTCAACATTTTCAACCCCGATAAACAGTCAGTCTGTATCCGGGCATGTAGCTGTAACAGGTGAGATGGTAAATATTTCAGATGCATGGAACATCTCTGTTTCTGCTCCCTATTCGTTCAATAGAAGTTATGATGAAATTTCAGGCTATCGAACCAAATCAATGCTGACAGTTCCGCTTACAGCGCAGCGTGGCGACATTTCAGGCGTTCTTCAGCTTATAAATGCCAAGGATCAAAGTGGTGCTGTTATCTGTTTTCCCGAATCAGGTATGCCGGTTCTTGCCCATCTTGCTAATGCCGCTGCCAATGCTGTTGAGCGAGCTAAGTTAACGAGAGGAATAATTCTTAGAATGAACAAGATGGCTGAACTGCGCGATCCCAAGGAGACAGGTTCCCATGTGAACCGGGTTGCTTCCTACTCGGTTGCGCTGTATGACGCGTGGGCAAAAGTTAAAGGTGTTTCGCAGGTGGAGATTGAAAGAACTCGGGATCTGCTTCGTCTGGCAGCCATGCTTCATGATGTCGGCAAGGTGGCGATTTCAGACCTGATTCTGAAAAAGCCGGGAAGGTTCACACCCGAAGAGTTTGATATAATGAAGAAGCATACGGTTTTTGGGGCCCGGCTATTTGGTGAACTATATTCAGATATTGATGAGACGGCAATGGAAGTAACTCTGAACCACCATGAACGCTGGGACGGTAACGGATATCCCGGGCATATGGATTTAAACAGCGGTAATCCTCTGCCAGGCTTTACTGATAGTGAAGGCAAGGCAAGAGGCAAGAAAGGTGAAGAGATACCGCTTATGGGGAGGATTGTGGCGATAGCGGATGTTTTTGATGCACTGTCAAACAAGCGATGCTACAAGGATGCTTGGGATCCAGATGCGGTTGTTGAAGAGCTGAGAAATGAATCAGGTAAGATGTTCGATCCGGAGCTAACAGAAATCTTTCTGCAGAATATAGATACAATCCATCATATTTCTGCGCTTTACCCCGACTAAATCTCAAGTCAGGTTACAAGCGCCCGATTCTGCTTGAGTTTAAAGCCGATTTCATACTATCATTAATGATTGAATCAGTTTTACGGAGAAATTATGAGTCAAGAGTTTATCCCGAAATGGATCGCATGGGAGACGACACAGAAATGCAATCTTAAGTGTGTCCACTGCCGCTGTTCTTCAGATATGACCTCATCAGAAGGGGATTTTACAACTGAAGAGGGGAAAAAACTGCTGAAGGAGATTTCCGACTTTTCCAAGCCGGTAGTCGTGCTTTCAGGTGGCGAACCGCTTCTCAGGCCTGACATTTTTGAGCTTGCCGAGTATGGAACCTCACTGGGGCTGCGCATCTGCATGGCGACAAACGGTTCACTGGTAAACGACGAGATTTGCGAAAAGATGAAAAAAGCCGACATCAAGATGGTTTCGCTCTCACTGGATGGTTCTACTGCAGAAGTTCATGACAATTTCAGGCAGTCACCGGGTTCTTTTCAAGGGGTGGTAAATGCTGCCGAGTACTTCCGCAAGCATGGACAGAAGTTCCTGATCAACTCCTCATTTACAAAACGCAATCAGACCGATATTGCCAATACCTTCAAGGTCGCAAAATCACTTGGCGCGACTGCCTGGTACATGTTCATGATCGTGCCGACCGGTCGTGGCGAAGAAATCATGAAAGAGCTCATCACAAAAGAGGATTATGAAGAGATTCTTGACTGGCATTACCAGCAGGAAAAACTTGAAGAAGATATTCTCATGCGTCCGACCTGTGCCCCCCACTACTACAGGATCGTTCCGCAGAAAGCCAAGGCAGAAGGGGTCAAGTTCGAGCGCCGCTCACTGACCTTCTCTACAGGCGGAGGCAAAGGGTGCATAGCTGCCCAGACAATCTGTCTGATCGACTGTTTTGGTAATGTAAAGCCATGTTCCTATTTCCACAGGACAGCCGGAAATGTAAAGACCACCCCGTTCAAAGAGATCTGGGACAATTCTGAAATATTCAAGGACCTTCGTAATTTCAAGGCGTATAAGGGTAAATGCGGAGAGTGCGAATACATAAATGTCTGCGGAGGGTGCAGAGCCAGGGCTGATGCTGTTTATGGCGATTATATGGAAGAAGAACCATTTTGTAACTATGTACCTATAAAAACCCAAAAGAAATCATAAATCTCTGAGGAGGAGTTTTTAAATGAATACACGTTTTCTTGATGCATGCTGGGGTAAACCGGTTGATCGTACGCCAGTATGGCTGATGAGGCAGGCAGGCCGCTATCTGCCCGATTACATGCGAGTTCGTTCCAAGTGTACCTTTCTTGAACTCTGTAAAACTCCTGAACTTGCAGCTGAGGTGACAATTCAGCCGGTTGACATTCTTGGTGTTGATGCAGCGATTCTCTTTTCCGACATTCTCACCCCGGTTGAGCCTATGGGTATGAAGCTCGATTTTGTTCCTGGCCCGGTATTCGAGAGTCCCATCAGGACAATGGCTGATGTTAACGCGCTTCGCATTCCCGATCCGGAAGCTGATGTCCCTTATGTGCTCGAAGCCATAAAGATACTTCGCCGTGAACTTGCAAACAAGGTTCCACTTATCGGTTTCGGCGGTGCTCCATTTACCCTTGCCTGCTACATGGTCGAAGGGAAAGGCTCGAAAGACTGGGCAACAATCAAGAAGATGATGTATACCGCCCCTGATGTCTATGCAGCGCTGATGGAAAAGATAACCATGATGGATATGGAGTACCTGAATGCCCAGATAAAGGCAGGGGCCCAGGCTATCCAGATCTTTGATACATGGGGCGGTGTCCTTTCACCAACCGACTATGAAAAGTATGTTCTTCCTTACACAACAAAGCTGATCAACGGACTCAATCGTCAGAACGTCCCTGTTATTCACTTTGTTAAAGGTGCAAACGCCATGTTCCCTATTGTCAAGAAAGCGGGCGGAGACGTCATGGGGCTTGACTGGCATATTAATCTGGGTGAAGCAAGGGATATACTCGGCCCTGAATTTGCAGTGCAGGGTAATCTTGATCCGACAGTTCTTTATGCGCCGAAAGATGTGATCGAGCGCGAAGTCAAGCGAGTTCTTGACGAGAATGCCGGAAGACCTGGGCATATATTCAATCTTGGTCACGGGATTCTGCCGACAGTGCCGCCTGAAAATGCCATTCATATGGTTGAATGCGTCCACAGACTGTCGCAGAAGTAGCTGATGATCGACCGGATTACAGATCTTGAGATTCAGCTTACCCATCATCAGAACCAGGTGGACGAGCTGAACTCAATGGTTTATCGCCAGCAGGTGCAGATTGATACGTTGTCTTTAGAACTGAAACAGATTAAGGAGCAACTTCAGATTGCTCTTCCTTCCCTTGCACGGTCAGCGGAGGAAGAGGAGCCACCCCCGCACTACTAGCAATCTTTGATTCTGTCCAGATAAAGAAAGACCCGCTGTCGTCTAGGCGGGTCTTTCTTTGTCTATTTGAATAATGACTCTCTAGGCTTGTGAGACTTACAGCGGCTAACTGTAGTTTTTGCGCCTGAACAGCCCTGTCTTGAGCGAAACAATCCTGTCAAGAAACAGAATCCCGTCCAGATGATCCATTTCATGTTGAATCGCAACAGCCTCAAAACCACTTGCCTCAACCGTTTGTATCTTGCCGGAAAGATCCATGTATCTAACGGTTACATCAGTAGCTCTCTCTACATCGCCGGTATAATCAGGGACACTCATGCACCCTTCTCGCATGACTGAGTTTCCGTTTGAGGAGATAATTACCGGGTTGAACATCACAAGAAGGCCGTGATTGTTCTCCTTGGCGTGACGATTTTCTGAAACATCGACAACGCAGGCAGAGAGAGAAACACCGATCTGGGGGGCGGCAACTCCAACCGAGCCAGGGCCGGCTTTCATAGTATCAATGAGATCCTCAGCAAGGATTTTCATTGAGTTGTCAATTCGATCAACTTTATTGGCGCGCTTTTTTAGAAGTGGGTGCGGAAATGTAAGTATTTTCTGTACTGGCATCTGAATTATCCGAAAAGATTAGAGTGAAACAGGGGTTATGGCCCGGACGCCGATTTCAACAGTAAGTTCAGTTCTCAAAGTTTCGAACATTTCAGAAGTTGACTCAACTGTCATTCCGGAAGGAAGAATTGCTTCCAGCATAAGTACATAGACAGGCTCATCCTTGTTGCCGATGAGCCTTGTATTCAGATCGGTAATATTAACCATATTGTCAGCCAGAGCTCTTGTTACTCTGTAGACTATGCCGGGCTGATCTGAGCCGTAAACAGAAATCAGGCAGAGTTCCCCTTCATCCTTGACAGGTGCAATCTCATCTTCATGCAAAGTTCTAAGATGCACAACAAGACCGGTACGCTCCTGCAGAACCCTGAACTCGTCGCTCAGTCTTGATTTAGAGAATGGTTTTTCATGGGTCACAATCAGAATCATTGCAAAATCTCCACCCAGCATCGTGCAACTGGAATCCTCGATATTGCATCCGAGCCTGAACAGGACTTCTGTTGTGTCGGCTACTATTCCAGGCCTATCCTTACTGATTATTGTTACTGCAAAATGTGCAAGATGCTTTACTTTATCCCGGTTCATAGGATCTCCCGTATTTGACTGTCACTGGCTCATGCTGAAGTAGAAAGTTGCGCCTTCATTCGTTACGCTTTCGGCGAATATGAAACCGTCATGGCGATGAACTATTCTGTACACAGTTGCAAGTCCGATTCCGATACCTTCATAATCCTTTTCAGAGTGAAGCTTGTGGAAAGGGAGAAAAAGCTTGTCAGAATACTGCATATTAAAGCCGCAGCCGTTATCCTTCACAAAATAACAGTTCTTGTCATTCTTAACTGTATAACCTATTTCAATAAGAGGGGCAGAAGTTTTGGCAGTAAATTTCCAGGCATTGTCCATAAGGTTTCTTATTGCAATCTCAAGAAGGACTGGATCTGCATCTATAAACAGCTCCTCCTGAATCAGAATCTTTACAGACCTTTCCGGTGAAGATTCCTCAAGCTCAGTAAAGATAGTTCTGCATAGGGTAGACAGGTTGTTATTGATACAGGTCAGCTTTTTCTGGTTCAGATTTGAAAGCGCCAGAAGATGAGTAATCATGTCACGCATTTTTTCACCGGCTTTTTTTATTCTCAGCAGGTGGTGACGGCTCTCTTCAGTAAGTTCATCAAGGTGGTTCTGTGAAATAATATCGCTATAGCCGATCACATGTCTTGCCGGCGCCTGAAGATCATGTGAAACCGTATAAGCGAAAGCTTCCAGTTCGGTTTTGGCAGACAATAGCTCAGCTGTTCGCTCATTAACTCTCTTTTCAAGTGAGTCGGCAAGATGTTTTATTTCATTCTCAGCAAGTTTTCTTTCATTTATCATTCTGTTAAAAGCTGAAGCAGCGCATGAGAACTCGTCAGAGCCTCTGATGTTTACTTTATATTCAAGGTTGCCGGATGATATTTCGTTGAAGCCCTTGATCAAGAGCTCTACTTTTTTACCAATTTTCCTGCTGTATACCAGTGAAAAGATAAGTCCTGCAGAGCAGGTCAGGAAGAAGATGAGAAGATGCTGCAAAGCAGCGTGGTTGGCCTCGGCATAAACTTCTTTAACCGGCTGTCCTGCAATCACTTTCCACCCGGTGCTATTGATTGTAGCGTAGCTGTAAAAATAATCCTCACCGCTTTGGCTAAAATCAGTAAGTGATCCACTCGACTCTTTTGAAATCCTCTGTAGCAGGGATGGCGGCTTGTAAACAGTGCCGATATTCTCTCGTTTTTGGGAGTCGATGAGAATTTTACCATTATTATCAATTATACAGAAGCCACAATTGGCAGCAACCCGTTCAATCTGAATGAGATATTCCTGAAGTTTGAAGAGATTTGTAGCAAGTCCGAGTACTGCATTCTGACGACCATATTCATCAAAAACCGGCATCGAAACCATAAAAACAGGATGCTCCAAAAGTTTTGAAATAAAATAGTCTGAAACATAGGAGACGCCATTTCTGCTCTGTTTGAACCACTCGCGCTCAAGGTAGCGCAGCTTGTGGGCTGTTTTCTGCTCCAGGCCGCTGCCAATGTTAGTACCATTCATATCTGCGGCAATAATGTTTTCGTAATGTGTGTAAAGGGGGAGAAGGCGGCCGAAAATCTCATCGGTCTTTGTCGGGTCATGATTTATAACCGCTGGATGGGTTGCAATCGAGTAGAGGATATTCTGGGTGCTCTGGATAAAGCGCTCGGTCTTTTCAGCAGTCTCTTCGGCTATAGCCTGGTTCTTGTTGATAACAGCAGTTTTATTGTCGTTTACAGTAGCTATGTAATGTGTAACGCCGTAAATCAGGAAAGGTAGTGCAGCAAGGAGGACGATACCGGTAAATTTGTAGCGCAAGGCAATCTTCAAGCGTGTTCTCCTTGGATTTTGGCCGTGAAAAGACATTTCTGGGTTTTTACAGTTATCACAATCTGTTTATAAAAACCTCACGGGGTTTGCTTGTTCCATCTGAAGGGCCGACAACACCTTCTCTCTCCATCCTCTCGACTATTCTGGCAGCCCGGTTGTAGCCGATTCTCAGGCGTCTTTGAATCATCGAAATTGATGCCTGCTTTGCATCGGCAACGAGTGCAAGGGCTGCATCATACTGGGGGTCATCATCTTCGTCATCGCCATGTCCACCCTTGCTATCCGTATCCTTCATCTCAAGAATGGATTTCTCGTAGACAGGTTTCCCCTGTTTTTTAAGGAAATCAACGACACGGAGCACTTCGGCATCGGAAACAAATGCTCCATGGGAGCGGATCATTTTTGCTGTTCCAGGTGGCAGGAAAAGCATGTCCCCCATCCCCAGAAGGGATTCAGCGCCGTTACAGTCAAGAATTGTTCTCGAGTCTGTTTTTGATGAAACCTGGAACGAGATTCGGGCCGGGAAGTTTGCTTTTATGAGCCCGGTAATGACGTCTACTGACGGGCGCTGTGTCGCAAGAATCAGGTGAATACCGGCAGCACGGGCCATCTGGGCGAGTCTTGCTATGGACTCTTCGATATCCTTGCCCGCGACCATCATCAGGTCGGCAAGTTCATCAACGATTACGACGATATATGGGAGATGGCCATGTTCCAGCTCCTCCTCTTTGGCAAGAAACTCCTTGATAGCAGCTTCATCGGTATCGATGAGATCTTCGACCTCTTCAACCGTTACAGTCGAATTAGCCTGAAGTTCTGCCACCTCTTTCTCTTCTCGCAAAAGCTCCCTGTTGTAAGAGTCGATATTACGGACGCCTTTGTCGGCCATGAGCCTGTAGCGTCGGCCCATCTCTTCAACCGCCCATTTAAGGGCAAGAGACGCCTTTTTCGGGTTCGTCACAACCGGGAGTAGAAGATGGGGAATCCCCTCATAAATCGATAGCTCAAGCATTTTCGGGTCTACCATGATAAGGCGCACATCTTTCGGGGTTGATGTATAAAGAAGTGAAAGGATCATGGTGTTAATTGCAACTGATTTACCCGAACCGGTAGCACCCGCGACAAGAAGATGTGGAGCCTTTGCAAGATCCATCACCAGCGGTTGGCCGCTGATATCCTTGCCGAGTGCCATTGGGAGTTTCATCTTTCCTTTGTGGAAATGGTCACTGGTAAAGATCTCCTTCAGAAAAACCATCTCTCTGTCGCGGTTTGGCAGCTCTATACCGACGACACCTTTACCGGGTATTGGCGCTACAATCCTGATGGCAAAGGCTTTCAGCGCCATAGTGAGGTCATCAGCAAGCCCTGCAACCCTGCTTACCTTAATCCCTGCCCCCGGAGAGAATTCGTACATTGTAATTACTGGCCCCGGGCAGATTTCTACAACTTCGCCATCTATACCAAAATCCTTGAGCTTTTTTTCAAGAAGCTTGGCATTCATGGCAAGCGCTTCTTTATCTATTTTCCGCTCAGTAGCCGGAGGGGTGTCAAGAAGCGAAAATGGCGGGGTCATGAAATCACCGTCATTTTTTATAAAGTCAAAAGTTTCCTGAACAGGTTTCAGCTTGTCGCTATCCTTCTTCTTTTCCTTTTTTGTTGGCAGAGCAGGCATCGAAGGCATACTGACAGCAAGAGGCTTGATCACAGGGGCAGAAGAGTCTACCTTTTTATCACTTTTCGCTTCGAGTGCCTGATTAAGGCTCTTCTTCTCCTGGCGTCTCTTCCATCTGTCTCCCATTGCATTGATCCACCAGTCAGCATAGAGGATGAAGGAGAATCTTGAGAGAACCATGACCGAAGCGGCAAACATCGGTAGTAGGAGCAGGATCGCCCCGGGAGCGCCTAGATAGCGTTTGAGAATTTCTGAGGTTTTAAAACCGATGCCACCGCCGGTTGGAACCAGTTGGCCGAAAAGCTGGGTGAACTCGATGTTAAAGGCAAAGAGAGCTGATACGGTAACCAGCATACCGGTAAATGCGGCAATCTTGTAGGCGCGCCAGCGGAACTCTTTGAAGCGGAGTGAGCGATAGGAGAGGTAGAGAAACGAAAACGGAATCGCATATGATGCCATGCCGAAAAGCTGGAACAACAAATCAGAAAGCTGTGCGCCGAATCTGCCGCCGAAATTTCTTACCGTGTGGTCAGAAGAGAAGGTGTTAAATGAGAAGTCATCTGCCTTGAATGAAAGTAATGAGATAAGGAGAAAAAGGCCGGCTGCGGCAAGTAGCATCCCTTTAATCTCAACGGTGAGTTTTTCTTTTTTAACTGTCTGATCGTCCATAATTCGGAAAGATATCCCTATCTGGTTAAATGGAAAAGCCCAAAACTACATCTCCAGTATCACCGGAAGGATTACCGGTCTTCTGGCGATACTTTTCTTGAAAAAGCGCTTCATTACAGCACGCACTTCCTGTTTTACTTCGGCCCAATCACCGAGTACTTCAATGCTCAGTCCGGCAAGACATTCGACTACCAGAGACTTTGCCTGTTCGAGATATTCGCGGCTTTCATCCTCGAATACAAAGCCCCGTGAGACGATATCCGGTCCGTAGATTAGTTTGCCCGTTGACTGGTCTATGCCGATAATGACAACAACCATACCGTCTTCGGAGAGATGCTTTCTGTCCTTGAGGACGATTGCACCGACATCACCAATCCCTTTACCGTCGACAAAGATCCGGCCATGATCAACCTTGTCGATTATGCAGGCTTCACCATCGGCAAAGGCGACAATATCGCCGTTTGTCATGACAATGGTTCTCTCTTTGGGGATGCCGACCCGGTGGGCAAGTCGTGCATGCTGGACCAGGTGGCGGTATTCGCCATGTATCGGCAGAAACCAAGCCGGGCGCACCAGGTTCATCATCAGCTTCAGCTCTTCCTGGCTGGCGTGACCGGAGACGTGTACTTCGGAGACATTGTCGTGATAAACATAGGCTCCGCGCCGGTAGAGGTGGTTGATCAGATCTGAAATTGTCTTTTCATTTCCCGGAATAAATCTTGAAGAGAGGATTACCGTGTCGCCGGTCTCAAGCTTGATCTGCTTGTGATCATCCATGGCAATGCGCGACAGGGAGCTCATCGGCTCCCCTTGGGAGCCGGTGGTTATCATGCAGATTTCATTGCGCTGAAATCTTGGCAACTCCCTCAGATCGATGAGTACTCCGTCCGGAATGTTCATATAGCCCAGCTCCCGAGCTATCTGCACATTGGTGATCATCGAGCGACCGTTGAGAAGCACCTTTCTGCCACAGTTAATCGCCGCCTCGATAGCCTGCTGCACCCGGTGGATATTGCTGGAAAATGCGGCAACGATTATCCGTTCATTGCACTTGGGGAAGATATCGTTGAATGCCTCACCAACAAGGCGCTCCGAGAGGGTATACCCTTCGCGTTCAACATTTGTCGAATCGGAGAGGAGTGCCAGCACCCCCTCCTGTCCGTATCTGGCAAAAGTGGCGAGGTCGGTCAGTTCACCGTCAACAGGAGTCTGGTCAATTTTGAAATCACCGGTATGAATTACCACCCCTTCCGGCGATCTGATTGCAAAGGCACAGCCATCTACAATGGAGTGGGAAACGCGGATGAATTCGACGGAAAAACAGCCACAACTCACAGTTTCACGGGGTTTGACAACGGTCATCTTTACCGCATCGTCCAACTCGAACTCTTTCAGTTTCCCGCGCACAAAGCCTATAGTAAGGGCGGTGCCGTAGATTGTCGGGGTGATGTCGCGTAGAATATAGGGGAGGGCACCGATATGGTCTTCATGACCATGGGTGAGAAAGATACCGCGAATCTGCTCTTTGCGCCCATTGAGGTAGCTGATATCCGGGACGACAATGTCAATGCCGAGCATGTAAGGTTCTGGAAACATCAGACCGCAATCGACGATGATGATATCTTCACCGTACTCATAGAGCATCATGTTAAGGCCGATTTCGCCAAGCCCGCCGAGGGGGATTATTTTCAGGCCGGTATTGTCTGTCAGGTGAGAGAACATGGCTATCTGGCTGGCTGAACAGGCTTGGCCAGCAGATTGATCTTTTCGTCACATTGGGCAATCCAGAGCATGCCGGGGTGAGTAAGCCCATGGGTGGAGTAAAATGCACTGCGCAAGGCCCTATAGGCAATGAGAGCCTTTTCAGTTTCTCCCCTGAGTTCCAGATCCCGGCCAATTATCCAGAGCCTTTTTGCACTTCTTTCAACCAGTGGACTGAAAGGTGTGTACATATGGATTGCAGACTCGAATCCGGCGATAGCATTGATCTGGTCGCGGGCTGCCAGGGCGCTTTCACCGCGTTTGTACTGAGTCCATTGGCGAAACTGTGTTGCTGTTGCAAAGAGAAAAATTGAGATGACAGCAATAAAGAGGGCATTGACTATAATTATTTTTGTCTTTTCCAGCATCAGAACCCCTTTCAGAAAAATTTAGGAACAGTAAGGGCAAGCACCCCCCAAAGAGAGAGAATAACACCGGCAAATGCCGCCAATGCGGCAAATATGCGCCACGGTGAGCGGATTCTGTATGATGCGGGGAGCGCCCATGAGGTCAGGGCAAGGCCTGCTACTATAAGTATGGCGAATTTTATGTTCATATTATTGCTCCAGTCCTCTGGCTATTGCCGCTCGGACCTGTTCTGTCAGCAGGGTCGGGTGTATCTCCCCGTTTTTGTCAATCTCTATCGGCTGGCCGAACTTTACTGTTACCAGGCCGGGCCTTAGATACAAACGTTCTTTGGGGGTACTGATTTTTGCTGTTCCCGAGATCGAAAACGGAATAATCGGCACTCTTGCAAGTGATGCCAGGACAAATCCGCCACGCTTGAAAGGGAGTAGCCCCCCATTTCCTATGGTCCCTTCGGGGAAGATAGCTACGCTTTTCCCGTTTCTGACAAGTTCGGATGCCCGTTTGAGGCTTCTGATGGAATCCCTGCCATTGCCCCTGTTTATTGGTACGTAGCCGGCAGCCCGCATTGAATGTCCGAAGACAGGGATTCTGAAAAGCTCTTCTTTAGCCAGCCAGTTAAAAGATGCCGGACTGGCTTGAATCATCACAGGAATATCAAAATAGCTCTGGTGGTTCCCCATGAAAATACAGGGTCTGTCTGTCGGAACAAGTTCTGCACCTTCGACTTTCAGCCTGACACCGGCGGTAAGGAGGCAGATTCTGCTCCAGATTAGCGCAATGAGGTGAAAGATCCTGCCGCCTGGATCGGGAAATGTGGAGAGGGTCGCAACAAAGGTGCAAAACAGAGTCCACGGAACGAAGAACAGAAGGTAAAGACAGGCTCGTAGCATAATTAAATCCACCTGATAATCTGCATAAAATTACTGTTTTTTCGGTTGATAGTCAATCAAATAGAGCTTGCCAAAGGGGGGCGCATTTTATAGACTGACCACTTCTTAAACTGCAAATACCCTTCAGGTGAGGAGTTTTAAAATGGCAAGTCTTAATAAGGTCATGCTTATAGGTAATCTGGGGAAGGATCCTGAAGTGCGCTACACAACATCAGGACAGGGCGTGGCAAGTTTCTCCCTCGCAACTACCGAAAAGTACAAGAACAAAAGCGGCGAGTGGGAAGAGAAGACAGAGTGGCACAATATTGTCCTCTGGGGGAAATTGGCAGAGATTGCCAAGGATTATCTCTCAAAAGGGAAGACCGCTTATATTGAAGGGCGTCTCCAGACCCGCAAATGGCAGGACAAGGATGGACGCGACCGCTACACAACTGAAATAGTAGGGGACAGGATGCAGATGCTCAGTCCCAAAGGTGGCGCAGGCGGCGGAAGATCAGGCTCCGAGCCGTCAGCACCTTACGACGATCCTGTCAGCTATAATCAGGACGATGATATCCCCTTCTAGAGAAGTCTATTTTGACAAAGGCAGAAATTTAATTTCTGCCTTTGTCATATCAGGAGATTTATCCAATATGAGGCAGCGTTTTGATCTTGGTAGTGCCATAGGTAACACTCCGCTTGTTGAGTTAAGAAGGATCAACCCGAATCCGCGAGTCAGGATTCTTGCAAAACTTGAAGGGAATAATCCGGGCGGGTCGGTCAAGGACAGGCCCGCCTACTTCATGCTTTCAGGGGCTGAGGAGCGCGGTGATCTTACTCCTGACAAGGTCATCCTTGAGCCCACATCAGGCAATACCGGCATTGCCATGGCGATGATCGCTGCTTCCAGAGGGTATCGGGTTAAACTGGTCATGCCGGCCTGTGTCAGCCTGGAGAGGCGCCGCGTGCTCGAAGCCTTTGGCGCCGAACTGGTGCTTTCTCCTGCCGAAGAGGCAACTGACGGGGCGATACGTCTGGCTCACCGGATTCTGTCCGAGTCTCCTGACAGTTACTACATGCCGAATCAGTATGCCAATCCCGACAACGTCCGTGCCCATTACGAGATGACTGCCCCCGAGATATATACCCAGACAGCCGGTGAGATCGACTGTTTTGTCGCTGGCATGGGGACAAGCGGAACCCTTATGGGGTGCGCCAAATTTTTCCATGAAAAGACGACAAACGTCGAAGTAGTCGGTGTTGAGCCGCGCCTGGGGCACAAGGTTCAGGGACTGAAAAACATGAAAGAGGCGATTGTTCCTGAAATTTACCGGGAAGAGAGCCTTGATGCAAAGCTTTGTATTGACGATGAACCTGCCTTTGAGATGGCGCGTGAGCTTGCAGTCATGGAAGGGCTTTTTGTCGGCATGTCGAGCGGTGCCGCTGTTGCCGGGGCAGTGGAGATAGCAAAGCAGATAAGCTCCGGCACCATAGTCGTTCTCCTTCCGGATAGAGGTGACAGGTACCTGAGCACAACCCTCTTCAGATCGGTATGCGGCTCCTGCCCCCCCTAAGAATATTAATCTTCTGCCTGATTCTGGCTGTAACTGCCTGTAGCTCAGCGCATAAGCGCTTGAATATAAATGATCGACCTGCTGTTGCAGATATGACAACAGATCTGGGGCAGGTACAGGTAGTTTTAATTGGTGAATTTCACGATCAACGTGATCATCATCGTCTCCAGCTTGAACTGATCAAAGAACTGCACAGGCAGGGGAAAAAGCTGGCAATCGCCCTTGAGATGTTCGATCTTGAGAAGCAGCATATCCTTGATGATTGGGTTAGGGGTGAGACTCCACTCAAGGAGTTTGTTGCCCGCTATCAGCAAGGGTGGAGCGTTAACTGGGCAGAGTATGACTCTATAATGCTTTTTGCCCGCAACAACAGAATCCCGCTCGTAGCTCTCGATGCTCCACCGGATATTGTCAAACTTGTTACCTATAAAGGTGCCGGTGCACTTGGTTACGACTCCCTCCTTCGTCTCCCCGAAAACACAACGACAGAGATGCTTCCGTCATACAGAAAATTCATGTCAACTGTGTTCAGGACCCATGATATCCCCGATTTCATGTTTGATAATTTCTGCGCAGCCCAGGGTCTTAGAAACAGTGCCATGTCTGAGAGGATTGCAGGTTTTGTCAGGGAGAATCCTCAGAAAACAGTGGTTGTGATAGCAGGGGTCGGTCATGTCATGCGCCGCGCCATCCCTTCATTTATTTCGAAAAAAGGGATCTCGCACAAAATTGTCATACCGAAGGTGGATGGTCTTTATGAAGAGCTCGAGGGTGATGATATGGACTACTTTGTATCTTTTGTGGAATAAAAACGGGGAGCAGACTTATTGTTTGCTCCCCGTTTTCATGGGGTAAAGCAGTTATCGGCAAGCTTTTTAGTTGATTATCCCTTTTTTGAAATTGGTTCTGTCTCCCTGCTCTCCTAGTCTGTTTGCCATGATGGCTGTCCTGACAAAGGCGTGAATCTCGTTCTGCACAGCTTCAAGTGTCTCCTGTCTGTTGTCTACCAACAGAAACTTGCTGCTTTTGTCGCCTTTGTCATCATATTTACTCACTATGAAAATCTCTACAACCCTGAAACTGACCTCGTTCTCTCTATCCGTAGCTTTCTGATATCTGCACCCCATGATCCACCAACCTTTTCCGAATATCCGGAGAGTTATAAATTGGCGCTCTTTTTTGAGAGCCTGAAAGTTCGACTATTTGTTATGACATGCGAAGCAGAGTTCGCTCTTTTCATTGTTCATGACCAGGTGCCCTTTTTCTTTGTTCAGGGGGTTATGGCATGTGAGGCACCCGACCCGCCCTTCAGAAAAAACCATCTCGGTGGAGAACTTGACATCTCTTTTGTACTCTTTGCTGTCTACTGAAACGTAGCTGTCATACTCCATCCCTACTGGATGCCCGCCGATGATGTCTTCAAGGTTCATAACTCTTCCACCAGGATTGTTTTTAATTCTGAGTTTGAAGTTCTGAGCCATAATGCCGTCGTGACATGAAAGACAATCATTGGAGAGGCGATCAATCCCTTTGGTCCCTTCGGCGAATGATACTGAGCTGTATCCGGCAGGTATGTTGGTTTCATAGATAAATTCGTCGCTGTCGTCTGCTACGGTGCCACCTCTAATGGCATTGATCTTTGTGATGAATTCGATTCTGAGGGTTTGATCAGCGGCAAGCTGCGTTGTGTAGAGGCATGTGCCGGTAGGTGAGCCTGCATCGGCGGCGTTTGTATTAGCGGCCATGGTGGTTACAGATATGATCACGCCGCAAGTTGCTGTTGCAAGAGCTTTAAGCAGCGATTTTCTTACAATATTGGTTAACATGGCGGCTCCTCCTCAATCGTTCGTCTTACTTATATGCTTTACACGGAGGGTGCCAGAAGGCCGGATTCTGATTGATGCCGGCTAAGTGGTTGAAGCTACGCAGTAATTTAGTTAAGTAACACGTTCAAAAAAGGCAGAATTGAGAATGTTCGGTGTATAATATCTGAACAGATTAAGGCTCTGGCCGGAGTAAAGGCGTGTCTATACAGCTACTTGCAGAATGTGAGCAATATGTCTGTTTTGAACAGGTCAGGTGAAAAGCACTATTGGTGCGGCTTGGCGCAGGAATTGTTCAATAGTTGAGCAGAAGGGATTGATTTTTTAACCCCTGGGGGGTATTATTTTCAAACAGTTGGAACTTGATCTGTAATGGAGGTTGATAATGAAGAGCAAAATACTTGTTATAGAAGATGATCCATCAATCCTGCAGATGATTAAGCATCTTTTTGAAAGCGAAGGGATGGAGGTGTTTAGTGATGAGAGCGGAGATTCTGCCGAACGTATAGTCGCAGCCCAGCAGCCGAACGCAGCCATAATAGACATCACTCTGCCAGGCAGATCCGGACTAGAAATACTTTCATCCATAAAGAAAATAGACCCGGGTCTTGCAATTATCATGATGTCTGGGCATAGCAATACCCAGTATGCAATTGAGGCGATGAAGTCAGGTGCCTATGATTATCTGACCAAGCCATTGGAGCTAGTGCGGCTCAAAGCTGTTGTTGACAAGGCGCTGGAGTGTAATCTCCTCAGCAGAAAAGTTCGTTATACAAAGGCTGTGGAGCTGGAAAAGATCGATGATGCCAGCAGCGACCTGATGATCGGCTCTTCGCCGGAAATGATCGAGATCTGGAAGATGGTCGGCAAAGTCGCCCAGACAGACGCAACGGTTCTTATTCAGGGCGAGAGTGGTACGGGCAAGGAGCTTCTGGCCAGAGCCATTTACAACAACTCGAAGCGTATGAATCGCCCCTTCATGGCGGTAAACTGTGCCGCTATCCCGGAAAACCTCCTTGAGAGTGAGCTCTTTGGCCATGAAAAGGGGGCTTTCACCGATGCTCACTCAAGACGGATCGGCAAGTTCGAACAGTGCAACGGCGCCACCCTTTTTCTCGACGAAATCGGCGAGATGAGCCTGGCCAATCAGGGCAAGCTTCTGCGCGTTCTTGAGAGCCAGACATTCGAGCGTGTCGGCGGTAATGAGACAATCAAGGTAGATGTCAGGATTATTGCAGCAACTAACAAAAGTCTGGTCGCTGCGGTCAAGGACAAGAGCTTCAGAATCGATCTCTTCTACCGGCTCAGGGTTGTCAATTTCTTTCTTCCGGCGCTCAGGGACAGGATTGAGGACATACCGCTCCTTGTTAACTACTTTACCGGGCTGTTCGGGAAAAAATATGGCAAAAGGAACAGCGGGCTCGCTCCGGAAGCCATGGATATGCTGCTTCGCCAGAAATGGGAGGGGAATATCAGGGAGCTGAAAAATGTTATAGACTCGGCAACTGTTATGAGTAAAAGTGACATGCTGATGGTCGATGATCTCTTCCCATTTCTTCAGACCAGGACTGATAGCCAATCACCGGATACCTCGGTAAAAAATACCGACAATTATTATGCTATTTTCAGAACCATGCTGGAGCCGGTCTTCGACAGAATCTGCCTGAAGGATAAAGGGACGGTATTTGAGAATGTGAATACCGGCCTTGAAAGAGCTTTGGTAGAGATGGCCATGGAAAAAGGGAACAATAACCAGGTCCTGGTTTCAAAGCTGCTCGGCATAAGCCGCAACACACTCAGGGATCGGATTGAGAAGTTTAATTTAAGCAGTTGAATTAAACATGCTGGAGATATTGTTACAATGCTGAAACTAAAAGACCCGACACTTTTGAAGCAGCAGTGCTATCTGAACGGCAGTGGTCGGCAGCTGACAGCGGCGTCACCATTGACGTGACAAATCCAGCAACTGGCGCAAAGCTCGGCACGATCCCGAAGATGGGAACTGACGAGATCCTCAGAGCCATTGAGGCTGCAAACAGTGCCCTGCCCGTCTGGCGGGCAAAGACTGCCAAGGAGCGGAAGAGACTCTAAGGTGACACCATCCCCGGACATGCCGCTGACAAGCGCATCGTTGTCATCAAGGAGCCGATCGGTGTCTGTGCTGCCATAACCCCGTGGAACTTCCAGGCAGCCATGATCACCCGCAAGACCGGGCCAGCTCTCGCAGCAGGATACACCACGGTGGTAAAGCCTGCTACGGCCACACCGTTTTCAGCCCTTGCCCTTGCCGAACTTGGCGAGTAGGCAGGCATACCGGCCGGTGTCTTCAGTGTCGTCACCGGTTCTGCCGCCGCTATTGGCAAGGAGATGAGTACAAATTCAATAGTCCGTAAACTAACCTTCACCGGCTCCACAGAGAGCAGAAAGGAGCTCATGGTCCAGTGTGCTGGCACAGTCAAAAAGGTCTCCCTGGAGCTGGTGGGAAATGCTCCGTTCATCGTCTTCGATGACGCCGATCTTGATGCCGCCGTAGAGGGGGCCATTGCCTCCAAGTATCGTAACACCGGCCAGATTGCGTCTGCACAAACCGCCTACTGGTGCAGGATGGCGTCTACGATGCCTTTATTGAAAAGTTGACAGCCGCAGTTGCCGAGATGAAGGTCGGCGATGGTCTTACCGGCGATTTTCAGCAGGGGCCAATGATCGATATGGCCGCAGTTGAAAAGGTCGAAGAGCATATCGCCGATGCTCTAAGCAAGGGGGCTGGCATTGCCATTGGCGGCAGCTTTTTCGAGCCGACGATCATCTTCGACGTAACCCCCCAGATGCTTGTGGAAAAGAGGAGCCCTTCGGCCCCCTGGCGACGATCTTCAGATTCAAGAGTGATGATGAGGCTATCAGGATGGCAATGACACAGTGGTTATAGATGGAGTGTCTGCGGAGTTGCCGGGCTGACAAATCTGAACCTGCTTTCGCTGGAGATTGACAGCAACGGCTATCTCTACACCGGTACGCAAGCCGGAGTGTTTTCAAGTTCTGATGGCTGCGTGACATGGACGGATATGAGTAAAGGGATGCTGTGATCGGTAGCAAAGCTTTAAACAAACCATCCTCAATCTCCCCTTGATAGGGGTGAAGTTTTGAAGCCTCCCTTGTTAAGGGGATGTTTGGATTGATTTAGGTAAAAATAGCAGTATAACTGTATTTACGAATAGCTTAACCCTTTGCTCAGGAGGAATGTATGAAACGATTATTATGTCTGATTTTTATGGTTCTGGCGCTACTGCTGCCTATGACGGCCTTTGCCGTTCAGCCGCCGACGGTGACAACCAACGCAGCCACTAGTATAACGAGCAGCGGTGCGACCCTGAACGGTACGGCAAACGCCAACTTTGCCGATTCAGCGGTCAGCTTTGAATATGTCACCAGCTCGACGCTGGCAGCAACTCCGGCTACGGTTTCCGGTAACACTCCAGTAAGTTTCTCTGGAGCTCTGACCGGCCTTACACCGGGCACCAGTTACAACTTCTGGGCTGTTGCCACAAACATTGGTGGCACAACTCTCGGCTCAGTATTGTCGTTTACTACCAAGCTGATACAGAGCATTACCTTTGGCTCTGCGCCGACCGTACTGAAGGACGGAACCGGGACAGTCAGTGCTACAGCCGCCCCTTCGGGACTGACTGTGGCTTTCACGTCGCTTACGCCGACAACCTGTTCAACAAGTGGAACCAACGGATCCACGGTGACCGGTCTGATAGTCGGAAACAATAATTGCACCATAGCGGCAAATCAGACAGGAAACGGCACCTATGATACAGCCACGCAGAAAACTCAAACCTTCAGCATTTTAAAAGCGACCCCGACAGTAACAGTGACCGTCGGGACATATACCTACAACGCCGCAGCACAAGGGCCGACAGTAGCAGTAACCTCACCGGTTTCCACCGGCACAGTAACCTGGAGCTACGTTGGTGTAAGCGGCACAACCTATGGACCGAGTGCAGCACTGCCGACA
>JACABD010000016.1:64171-66584 GCA_013377075.1 Geobacteraceae bacterium
AGTAACCTGGAGCTACGTTGGTGTAAGCGGCACAACCTATGGACCGAGTGCAGCATTACCGACAGGAGCCGGGAGCTACACTGCCACGGCAACTGTGGCTACTGACAGTAATTATAATTCAGCTATTTCCATCGCAACGGGATTCACCATTAGCAAGGCCAACACTTCAACAATTTCCGTAACCGGCCCAACCTATTATGCTTACGATGGTAATAGTCAAGGGCCGGACACAGTGGCAACAACCGGCTCTACCGGCGCAGTTACTTACAGCTACGTCGGCACAGGGCTAACAAGCTATGGTGCGAGTGCCACCAAGCCATCTGCAGCAGGCACTTATTCTGTCACCGCAACTCTTGCGGCTGACAGTAACTTCTTGGGCGCTACCTCTACAGCAAAACCGTTCAACATCACTACTGCACGAACAGTTATAACAACCGGTGACAGCGGTAGCGGATCGCTACGTAAGACCATAGCTGATGCAAGCCCTGGTGACATAATTCAGTTCGCCGCTTCGGTCACAGGCACCATAACACTCACCAGCGGCGAAATTGCCATCTCCAGAGATCTGACCATCAACGGGCCAGCCACCATCAGCGGTGGCGGGACTTCACGGATATTCAACGTAAGTGGCACTACTGCCTTCGCTCTGAATAATCTGACCATGACTAATGGTAACGCTGGCAATGGCAGCGGCGGGGCTATTGTTTCAGGCGCTGCAACCACAACAACCATCAGCGGCTGTACTTTCAGTGGCAACAAAGTTGGTTCCGACGGCGGTGCAATCTTCGCCAACGGTACGATGTCGATCAACGACAGCTTGTTCACCGGCAACAGCGCTTTTGACGGAGGCGCAATAGCCAATATGAATGTCCTCACTTTGACCAACGTCACCATCAGTGGCAACAGTGCTGAAGAATCTGCTGGCGGAATCTTTAACGAGTTGAGTACATCGACAACAACTCTTATAAACACAACAGTTGCAGCAAACAGTGCAGGCATGGGCTTTGGTGGGATATCGATGCCTATGGATAGCATTTTAAATCTGAAGAACAGCATTCTTGCCAACAATACCGCTCCTATTTACGCAAACTACGGCGGACCATTCGCTACCAATGTGAACAGTCTGGTCGATCTGGATGCGAAACTTGCGCCACTTGCCAATAACGGCGGGCCAACCCTGACAATGGCGCCACTGTACAATTCACCGGCCATTAATGCCGGAAACTGCACAACCGGCCCAGCTACAGATCAGCGCGGCATGGCCAGGCCGCAGAACGGTACCTGCGACATAGGCGCCTACGAGCGAGGCACTGCTGCCAGCCTGACTGCTACTGGCGGCACACCGCAATCGGCAACCATCAACACTGCATTTACAAATCCACTTACAGCTAAAGTGACTGATTCACTTGGCGGAGTACTGGATGGCATCAGCGTTACCTTTGCCGGCACAGGCTTCTCAGGAAGCGCCAGCAATACTGACGCGACAGGTGTTGCCTCTTTCGCTGCTACAGCAAACGGCAATGCCGGAGCTTACATAGCTACTGCCAAGGTAGGCAGTCTCACAGCTGACTTCAGTCTGACCAATAGTAAGGGGAGTTCGACGATCAGCGCAAACGGAACAACCACCTTCACTTACAACGGCAGCGGTCAGGTGCCAGCATCTTATACGAATCTGACAGGTTCGACAGGCGCGGTGTCCTACAGCTACTCAGGCAAGTCACCAACTGTATATTCGACTTCATCCAACAAGCCAAGCGCAGCTGGCACTTACACTGTTATCGCAACTGTGGCGGCTGATAACAACTACAACACAGCCTCTTCAGCTCCTCTTGACTTCACCATAAACAAGGCAGGCCTGACAATTACTGCAGCCAACACAACCTCGACCTATGGCACTGCGCCGACGGTTACGGCAGTCTACAGTGCCTTTGTCAACAATGAGACTTCAGCTGTTCTTACGACACAGCCGGTATGCAGCTCGACTGTAACGGCTACGACTGCTTATTCAGCCTCATTTTACACGGCAGCAAACAGCTGCAGCGGAGCAGCGGCAGCCAACTACACCCTTACGTATCAGCCAGGCAATGCTACGGTGAACACGGCAACAATCACCGTTACGGCAGATAACAAGACAAAAATCCTTGGTAGTGTCAATCCGGCTCTCACTGCCAGCTATAGCGGTTTCGTCAACAACGAGACTGTTGCCAACATCAGCGGCACACCGGTTCTTGCCACAGCAGCTTTAACAACAAGCCCGTTAGGTAACTACGACATCACAACAGCCATAGGGACGCTTATAGCAAGCAACTATGATTTTGCCCTGGTCAAGGGGACATTGACCATCGCCTACGACACCACACCGCCGTCACTGACTATCTCCACCCTCTCTGACAACGCCACCAGCAGCACCGGC
>JACABD010000017.1 GCA_013377075.1 Geobacteraceae bacterium
GCCTCGGCAAATGCGGCCGCTGCAATGTGGGGAATGTCTACGTCTGCAAGGATGGTCCGGTCTTTACTGCCGGTCAGGTGAAGGCCATGCCGCAGGAGCTTTAGCTGTTTCGGAATATGGGGGTTTTGCATGGGACGCAAAAGAAAGTATACTAGTAGCAAAGTGATCTCCATTCGCATCTCGGACGAAGAGAATCAGGATATAAGTGCAATTATGGCCAGCAAGCGTATTGAGACCGTGACCGACCTGATGCGCGAAGCAATTCGGCATTTCAAAAACAATCTGCAGATCGAGATTCATAAGGGGATTAATCAGATATCCCAACAGACCCATGGTAAACAGTTATGAAAGTGCAAACAGATTCACCGGCGATACGACCTTTTCCATCAAAGCTTTTTGTCGAAGTGACAACCCGCTGCAACCTCAACTGCTTCATGTGTGTCAAGCAGAACCAGGGGAGCGAAGTCCTTGAAGGTGATTTTTCGCCTGAGCTGTTTTCGCAACTGGAACCTGCTTTCCCCCATCTTGATGCACTCATCTTAAATGGCATCGGCGAACCACTGCTGAATCCCCACCTTGAGTCTTTCATCGCAAAAGCCAAAAAGTTGATGCCAGCGAAAAGCTGGATAGGTTTCCAGACCAATGGCCTCCTCATGACCAAATTGCGTGCGATTGCCCTGGTTGATGCCGGTCTGGACAAGGTCTGCATATCCATAGATGCGATTTCTCCTGAGCAGTTCAAGAAAATGCGCGAAGGTGGCGAAGTGGCTGCCATTGACATGGCCTTATCTGCCCTGAACAGTGCCAGGACGTTGTGCAACCGGCCTGAAGTACAAATCGGCATCGAATTCGTGGCAATGCAGAGTAATATCAGTGGCCTACCGGAAACACTCGAATGGGCGGCCAGTCGTGGGGCAGGTTTTGCCATAATCACCCATGTTCTCCCCTACGACGAAAAGCACGCCCATGAAGCACTCTACTGCAACATTTCTGACAAGGCGATGGAGCTCTACAACTCCTGGCGTCGGACAGCAATCAATGTCGGCATCGACATCCAGCGCTATGCAGAAGTCCGTTGGAAATACAGTCGCACAAAGGACGAACAGGCTGTTGTTAATATGGTTGATGCAATGAAGGACGCTGCCCAGCAGCAGGGGATCATGCTCGACATGAACAAGCTCCTCAAGGTGGAACAACAAAGATTTGATGAAATCAGTGAGATTTTTGCGGCCGCTGAAGCCGTCGCCCAAAGAACCGGACTGGAGCTGCGCCTGCCGAGCATTGCCCAGAAAGAACAACGAAAATGCAGTTTTGTTGAAGATGGGAGTGCCTTCGTATCATGGAGTGGTGATATTTCCCCCTGCTATTTTCTCTGGCATCGCTACGAATGCTTTGCCAGCGGCTGGAACCAGACGGTAAAGCCAAAGGTTTTCGGCAATATTGTTGAGCATGATATTTTACAGATCTGGCAGAATCAGGGATTTTCTTCGTTTCGCAACGATGTCCTTGCCTACGATTACCCGTCCTGCTCAAGCTGCGGCCTGGCCCCTTGTGACTATGTTCAGACCGATGAATTCGAGCAGGACTGCCACATCAGAAGCGTTCCGTGCGGCTCTTGCCTCTGGTGTACCGGGGTGTTCCAGTGCCTTGGGTGATGGGATTTGAAGCTATGAATGAAGAAAAGTGTGAACTAATATTCTTTACTTCAGTTGGAGCAGACTTAGTTTCTCAAGCCGTCCCATGGTTTTGATCTGAGTCTCTCTCCTGGCAGCAGAGGAACGGGTGTGTCCTTCTTCGAGATAAACAACCTGCAACGGTTGCCGCCCACGGAAATACTTGGCACCATTCCCATCTGCATGTTTGCTGAACCTACAGTCGATGTCAGTCGTGATACCAGTGTAGAGAGACTTATCTGAACATAGAATAATGTAGACTTTCCAGTTCATCTCTTTCCACTTCGATTTGATCTGGCTACTGACCGTCACTTTCATTCCCCCACCTGAATCATCTGATCCGTTATCTCGGTAAACGCCACATCATGACTGATCAGGAAAAGCTGATCATACCAGTGCTCAGTCACCTCTTCCCGGCCGACATCGATGGCGCGGAAGGCATGGGCCAGGTTTTCCCGGCGGGCAGAGTCAAGGTTGGAAGTCGGCTCGTCGAAGAAGGCTATGCGGGCGCCGATAGTCTGCAGTAGCGCCAATCGCAGGGCAACAACGGCGCTCATGGTCTGACCGCCGGAGAGCTGGTCGTCACTCCTTTCCCGGATGACCCCGTCCTGCATATCTTTGAGCACGATCTGGTAGTTATCCCCCCAGTAGAGCTCCTCATCGGTCTCGGCAATGGTCCGGTAGATCCGGTCTGCCCGGAGGCTGATCTCTTCGCGGAAACGTTCGGAGAGCTGGGCTGAGACGTTTTTGAAGACCTGATTACGGAGGAACTTGACGAGTTTTTCTTTTTCCTCGAACGATTTGATCTCAATCTGCTTTGCTTCTATCTCACCCTGAATCTTCCTGAGGCTGACAATATCAGCTTCAAGCCGTTCAATTGCCCGGCCATGGTCAACAATCTGTTGCCGCAGGGTAGCGATGCCAGCAAGCAGGTGCTCCTTATCCTGACGGAGTTGCTGTAGCTGCTCGGGCAGAAACCCGGCCTTCATCGTATCCAGCTCACCCTGCTTTGCTTTCTGATCAGCGGTCAGTGCTTCCAGCAGCTGATGCATTTTCTGCAGGCTTTGCTGGCGGCCGGGAAGCTCCCCGGCGACATTGAGGTTGGCCGTATAGGTATCGTTGGCGGTTTTATAGTGCAGCCGCTCCTGTTCAGCACCGGCAATGGCAACATCAAGACCGGCAAAGGCTTTCAGATCGACCTTTCGGGCTGCCACCAGCCTGGCCGCCTCAGCCTGCGGCTTTGCCAGAGCCTCAAGAGCTGTAGCACGCTCTTTGTTCCTTGAAGCCCGATCTCCGATGGCAGCCACCTGTTTATCCAGCTCCTGCAGGCGGATGATTCGGCTCCCCAGCTCCTTTTCGGCGACCTCAGCCTCTTTCTGCCGGAGAGCAGACGCCTTGATTTTCTCATCTAATGCAGCTGCCTGAAGATCGAGTTCGGCAGTCCTTGCGCTGAAAACATCACGGGGCGCACTACTGCCATCGATATTGCTGCATATCTCCTGAAAGAAGGGGCAGACCCCTTCGCCAAGCTTCTCCTTCCCTTCCAGCAGGCTCTCCCGGCGACCGGTGAGCAGGGATCGTTCACCCTTCAACAAGTCAACTTCCTTGCGGATTTCGGGCAGCCGTGCCGCAAGGCTGGAGAGCTGCGGATCGGCTTGCAGTCCGTTGCGAGCGGCAGTCAATGAATCCTGTTCTGTCCCCAGCTGTCTGTTTATCCTGCCGATTTCAAGCTGTTCATGCTCCACTTTCTGGGACAGGGTCAACGCCTGCTTTTCCAGTACGGCAATATCCTGTTCGACTGCGCGGCGCTGCTGCTCCCTGCCACGCAGTTCGGAGAGAATTTTATCCGCCCGGTCAAAAGCATCCTTGCCGGCCTTTGATTCGTCCACCATCTGCAGAGCCTTTATACTCGACTCTACCCGCTCTGCCTCCCCGGCAATCTTGCCAGCGCCGTTCTTTATCCGGTCTTCAAGGATCGCCAGATCATTCCCCTTTGAGACAATGACCTTTTCAACCGCCTCAAGCTGCGTCAACCGAACTTCCAGATCTGCCAGCGACGTCTCCTTCTCAAGCAGCTCATTCTGCCGCTGAACGAGCTCTATTTTGACTGTGGCCAGTTCTGCTGTTTTGTCAGGCAACACCGCCAGTTGCTCCGTCTTACCGGCAACTTCCACATTGAGAATCTTGATCTTCTCCTGCACCGCAGACAAAAGTGAGCTTGTCCCCTTGTAGGTCTTGCGCCAGGCATCAATGCCGAGGATTTCGTCAAAAGCCTCCTGCCGTTTGGTGGCCTGTTTGATGATAAAAGGGCCGAGGAACTCGTTCTGGAAGGGGCCGATGACCAGCTTGAACTGCTCGGCCAACGTCCTGCCGTTGTTCAGTTCAAGCAGTTCGGCAATACGTGCTTCGGTCTCCTCGATTTTGGCATGTTCCTCCACTTCAAAGGTGCCGCCACTCTCCTTATGCAGTAGCCACTTGGTCGGAGCGCCGACAGTGCGGCTCACTTTCCAGATATCACCAGAAGTCGTCTGAAAAACAACGGCAATCTCCCCCCGCTTGGCGCCAATGGAGAGAAACCTGTCAATGTTGGAGACAAAGTCACGGGCATCGACGCCAAAGAGGGCGTAGCCGATGGCCTCAAAGACCGTGCTCTTGCCGACGCCATTGGGGCCGGATAGGACGTTGATCCCTGCAGAAAAGGATAGTTCCGTATCACGGTGGGACTTGATATTTTTCAGATGGATCGAGAGTATCTGCATGGCTAAGACTCACGGGAGAGCAGTCCAAGCAGCTCTTCCCCCTCCCCGTCACCCTTCATAACCTGATCACGGATAGCAAGAGCCAGGTTCACCAACTCATCCTTGCGATCCTTATAAATGCTGTTGGCAGAGATCAATTCACCCAGCACATCCCGCTCGATCTCGGTCAGGCTCCGTTTAACCTCTTCCCCTGCCCCGCTGCGGGTAATCAGGGAGAGATGGTTCTTGATCTCCAGATGGAGCGGAAGGCAGATTCCATCCAGTGCCAGTCGTAGCCGTTCCCGCCCCAGCTCAAAAGGGTGGAAGGCAACCCGGCCGATCAGCTTGACTTCAAGAAGCGGCCTGCGCTGATCATCCGATTTAGGAAGTTTTGCCGTTATCTGCTGACAAAAGCTTTCCAGGGCAGCATCGGCTGTGTCAGCCCCTTCAAGGTTGATTGTCGTCACCACCATGGGGCGGGGTGACGTGGTGCGAAACTGGTGCTGAAAGACGCCACCCTCAACCGTGACATGGTAATAGCCTTTGTCGTAGCGCTCTTCACCGAAGTTGACACACTCTGGCGAGCCTGGGTTCCAGGCATAGGGTCGGCCTGCGGGGGTCTCGATACTATAGGGTTTGTGGCCATGTCCAAGGGCAATGTAGTCAAAAGTCTCCGCCAGGGGCAGCGCATCTTCAGGTTTCATGTTGCCGATCTCGACAGGAGAAAAGGTCCAGACACCGACATGGAAGAGGAGGATGTTGTTCCTGGTGGTCACCGCCTCGCAGATCCGCTCCACATGATTGCCGGCCTGGGTGCCGATGTAGCCGAGGCCGTAGATGTTCAGCCCCTTGATCTCCAGATGGCCGCCGCTGCCGGTTGTCGGATCAAAGGGCTCGAAACGGTAGCCGCCGCTTTCGCTGCGGGCCGGACGAAGGAGCCGGATATACCCCATCTGGGACAGCGCCTCCATCCAGGAGATGCTGTCACGACGGTGAATCCAGTCGTGGTTCCCCTCCACGGCGATGCAAGGGATAGCGGCATCTTTGAGCGGTTGCAGGGTCTCGATGGTGCGGGCAAAGGTGCGGGGGAGGATTTGGCCGGTGTGAAAGAGGTCACCGGCAATGAGGACAAAGTCGACCTTTTCGGTAATGGCGTCGGCAACGATTGCCCCGAGCATACGGAAGAAATCTTCGTAGCGTTCGGACTCATCAACAGCTGTGCGGTAGGTTTTACCGAGGTGGATGTCGGCGGTGTGGATAAAATTAACCATGATGGACTCCAAAGTCTCAAATCTTGTCAGTTCGAAACCATCACAGCCTGACTGGCAATTGAATCCAATGATTTATGGACGAGGTTACATTTCCGGTAGAGGCAACGGCACCTGATCCATATCATCGCCTGAAACGGCAAGTTCTTCAATTTCACGCAGAGTTGGCAGGCTGGCCAGATCCTTCAAGCTGAAGGTCTCCATGAACTCTCTGGTAGTGCCGTAGATAAGTGGTTTGCCAGGGATGTCCTTCTTGCCGATAATCCTGATAAGTTTTTTATCAAGAAGACTTTTTAGAATACCACCTGAATCAACACCTCTGAAATATTCGATTTCGCTCCTGGTAACAGGCTGGCGATAGGCTATGATGGCAAGAGTCTCAAGAGCTGACGGACTGAAGCGGACGGGCTTGAGTTTTTTGAGACGACGGATGTAATCGGCAAATTCCGATCTGCTTCTAAACTGATAGCCACCGGCAACCTGGATCAACTCAATGGCGCGCCTGGAAACATTGCATTCATCTGCAAGCGCGGCAACTGCGCCTTTTATATCCTCATGCTCGAACTCTTCGAGAAGAATATAAAGTCGATCGAGCGAGAGCGGAGAGTCAGAAACAAAAAGGATACTCTCGATAATCTGTTTAAGTGTCATCTCTTTCATGGATGCTCCGGATCAGTCTCGGCTATTATGGCACTTTGCACCAGGATCATGCCGTAATTCTCAAACTGCGAAAGCCTGATCATTCTGAGTCTACAGAGCTCCAGTATTGCAAGGAAGGAGGCAATAATAAACTCCCTTGTATTTGTGCCAATAAAAAGCTCTTCAAAATCGACCGACTCCCTCCCTTGAAGAAATTCGAGAATATCGCTGATCCTGTCGGCAATACTGATATTTTCAGAGCCCACCTCATGGAAAGACTCTTTTGGGGCCTTGGCAAGTATCCGCCTGAATGCATCAACAAGTTCAAACATTTCGACAACAGGCAGCTCGTCTTCGGATGGAAAAGCTTCAAGCTCTTCTGATGGAAAGTTCCTAGCAAACACATCCCTGTCAAGGAGTTCCCGGGCGACAAGAAGTGCCGATGCCTCACGGTAGCGCTCATACTCAAGTAGCCGTCTGACAAGCTCTGCCCGCGGATCCTGCCCTAGCTCTTCATCGTGAGTATCAGTAATCTGCGGCAGTAGCATCTGGGATTTAATCTGGATGAGCGTTGATGCCATGACAAGGAACTCACCGGCTACATCGAGATTGAGTTCCCGCATGATATCAAGATAATCAAGGTACTGACGGGAGATTTCAGCTATGGGGATATTGTATATATCCAGTTCATTTTTTTTGATCAGGTGGAGGAGCAGATCAAGAGGCCCTTCAAAGGCCTCTGTCCTCACAAGACAGGCTATGGAGTCATCACCGGGGAATAGTGAGTTCTGATCCTGTTGGTACATATTTATCAGACCTTGAGCGCATCCCTGACATGGAGCATGGTTTCTGCGGCACTGATAGCGGCCTTGCGAGCACCATCGGCAAGGATATCGTCCACCATTGAAGGAGAGGATATCAGCTCATTCCTGCGGCATCGAAACGGCTCCATGGCATCAACAAGAGCCTGGGCCTGAATCTTCTTGCAGTCTACACACCCTATTGATGCGGCTGGACAGGCGACTAGTATCTCTGATTTCTGGGCTTCTGTGAGGTACTGGTGATTTAGACTGTAGGCAACACATTTGTCAGGATCGCCCGGATCGGCGCGCCTTACCCGCTGGGTATCCGTAACCATCGACATGACTTTTTTGCGGGTTTCATCGGCTGCTTCAGAGAGGAATATCGCATTGCCGTAGGACTTGCTCATTTTTCTGCCGTCAAGGCCGAGCACCTTTGGAGTCTCTGTCAAGAGAGCTTCAGGCTCTGGAAAGACCTCACCGTACAGGTAGTTGAAACGCCTTGTAATCTCGCGGGTAATCTCAAGGTGCGGTAGCTGGTCGTGACCGACCGGAACTTTTGTTGCCCGATAAAGAATAATATCGGCAGCCATCAAAACCGGATAGCCGAGGAACCCGAAGGTTGAGAGATCCTTTGCCGCAAGGTTATCCTGCATCTCCTTGTAGGTGGGGTTGCGCTCTAGCCAGGACACAGGGGTTATCATGGAGAGTATCAGATTAAGCTCGGCATGTTGATGAACGGAACTCTGGCAGAAGATGGTACTTTTTTCAGGATCGATACCAAAGGCAATCCAGTCAAGCACCATGTCACGAATGCTCTCGCGGATACCTGAAGTATCGGCATATTCGGTTGTCAGCGAGTGCCAGTCAGCTGCAAAAAAGAAGCATTCATACTCCTTCTGCATCTGTAGCCAGTTGGCCAGAACTCCATGAAAGTGGCCAAGGTGGAGTTTCCCTGTCGGGCGCATACCGCTGACAATACGTCTGTTATTCATGAATTTAAAGCTCCTAGCGCATCAGATATTGTGTAACAGAAAAGACCAGCCTGCTCTGGGGGCCGGCAAGAAAATGAACCATAACTCCAAGCATCGGACTGATGGTGTATTTAAAGATATCTGTAAAAAACACTACCCCGATAATAATTAACATCCCATAAGGCTCAATCCTGGCTAGCGATGCAGACATGCGGTCAGGCAAAAGGCCCATCAGCACCCTGCCGCCGTCAAGTGGTGGCAGAGGCATAAGGTTGAAAAGAGCAAGGATCAGGTTTATGTAGACCGAAAAAGCAAGCATCAAAAGGACAGGTTCAAGAAAAAGCTGAAGCGGTGAACTGTCAGAAAGAGGCACAGTTAATGGGACTATGAAACGGATCAGAAGAGCCGATAGTGTCGCAATAATAAGGTTTGTAATCGGTCCGGCTGCGGCAACCCATATCATGTCACGCTTGGGACTGCGCAGATTGTTGAAGTTGACAGGAACCGGCTTTGCCCACCCTATTCCGACAACAATAATCATTATGGTGCCGATAATATCAAGATGTTTGAGCGGATTAAGTGTCAGTCTTCCCAACTGACGTGCCGTATTGTCTCCACGCAGATATGCTATGAAGCCGTGTGAAACCTCATGGAAAGTGATTGCCATAAGTCCGGGCACCAGCATTATTGATAGTTTGAGAAAGAAATTATCCACTGGTTAGCGCCCGGGTTGAGATGGCTGTGAGGTTGCCGGGGATGTCTGCGGAGACTCTTTCGGCTGATTGATCCCGGTCCCCATTAGCTCTTTATTCCCCTTTTTCAGCGTGTCATAAAAAGTGAGGGGAGGAGCTCCGGTGGATTTATCACCTGCTGACTGCCCCTGAGGCTGGCTGCTTGGAACGATCGGCTGCCCCTGGGAAGGAAGGGATGATTCAGGTTTGGCTGCCACAGGTGGTGTCTGAACCTTTGGAGCAGTGTAGAACTTTCCTCCAGGACGCCACAGATACCAGCCAGTGCCAAGACCTGTTGCAAAAGCAACTATCATGAGCAAAATGATGATAATTACTGATGGCCATACCGAAGGGCGCCTTGGCGGTGCTGCGGTTCTGCTCTGTCTCCGTTCGCTGTAATCTCTCATATCTGTTTACATCTTCTCCGGAGCGGAAACACCAAGTATGGAAAGTGCATTTTTGAGCGTCTGCTTCACGGCAACAAGCAGATAAAGCCGAGCCAGGGTAAGATTTTTATCCTCACCGAGAACACGGTGCTTGGCATAAAAGCTGTGAAGCAGAGTAGCCATATCGTGAAGATA
Organism: Geobacteraceae bacterium; assembly: GCA_013377075.1. Lineage (GTDB taxonomy): Bacteria > Desulfobacterota > Desulfuromonadia > Geobacterales > DSM-12255 > VEOV01. Next base: position 9,405 of record JACABD010000017.1, read on the forward strand.
GGATGGTATCCGGTGGGGTTCAAGGTTTGCTGCCGCAGATTCTACTGTTTCCGGAAACGCAGCAACCTTCTTTAACAGATCAAGCTCCTCTGTTTCAGCAAGCAGAGCTATATGAACAGCACCAAGCAGAGGGTCAAGACCATTTTCTGTTGCTGACTCAAGGATCCTACTGATCCTTGCATGGGCATACTGAACATAATAGACAGGATTGTCAGATGACTGGTCCTTGGCAAGATCTATGTCAAAGACTAGCTGGGAATCAGGCTTGCGCATAAGGAAGAAGTAACGGGTCGCATCCCGTCCGACCTCGTCAATCAGATCCCTGAGAGTGACATAACTCCCTGCACGCTTGGAGATTTTGACCTCTTCTCCGCCGCGCATAACAGTAACCATCTGGTGCAGAAGATATTCCGGCCACCCCTTGGGGATACCTGCATCAAGAGCCTGAAGACCTGCTCTCACCCGTGTGATAGTGCTGTGATGGTCTGCACCCTGCTCATTGATAACCCGCACAAAGCCGCGCTCCCACTTGTTCAGGTGATAGGCAACATCAGGAACAAAATAGGTGTAGCCACCCTCTGACTTGCGCATGACCCTGTCCTTATCATCGCCGAAATCAGTGGTTTTCAACCAGAGTGCGCCACCCTCTTCGTAAGTATGGCCACTGGCAATGATCCGCTGCACGGTGCTGTCAACAAGGCCATCTGAATAAAGGGATGATTCAAGGAAATAGTTGTCAAAGCCCACATCAAAGGCCTTCAGGTCGCTGTCCTGCTCCTGGCGCAAATATGCCACTGCATACTTTCTGATCTCTTCAAGGTTTTGTGGCTCAGCAGCAGCCGTAATCTCTCCGACAGACTCGGCTGCCAGATAGGAGTTTGCAAGCTCAATGATATAACCGCCCTGGTAACCGTCCTGGGGCCAAGAGGTATCTGTCGGATCTAACCCTAGACAACGGGCCTGGACAGAAAGAGCAAGATTGGCAATCTGCTGACCGGCATCGTTATAGTAAAACTCGCGGGTTACGTCCCATCCGGCGGCATCAAGAAGACGGCAGAGCGTATCACCGATTGCAGCACCCCTGCCATGGCCGATATGCAAAGGGCCTGTGGGGTTGGCACTGACAAACTCAACCTGAACCTTGTGGTTTGCACCAGTTTTGGAGTTGCCGTAGTTGGCACCTTCGGAAATAACATCGGATAGACGCCCCTGCCAAAAAGCGGGCTTGAGGGTAAGATTTATAAATCCGGGGCCTGCTATATCGATTTTTTCAAAAATATCGCTCTGGTCTGCCAGTTGTCCGATGATTATCTCGGCAACTGCTCTAGGGGCTTTTCGTTCGACCTTTGCCAGCTGCATGGCAATGTTTGTTGCAAAATCACCATGGAGCGGATCAGCAGGAATCTCAATTACAACTGACTGGAAAGCTTCTGAAACAAGAAGACCAGATTGCCTGGCCCCTTCAAGCGATATTTGAATAATATTACGCAACTTACTGCGAACTGACACTTTTTTGCTCCTTGTCACAATTTATATCATCTGATTCACAAGGCTGTTTCTTTATGGATACATCTCTTGAGAAATCGGGACATCTGGATCCGCCATCCGAAATAGAGAAGCGCTTATTACATTTTTCACGCCACGCACATAGAACACAGCTTTGAACAGTTGTCATTTTTTCTCCTGCTCTGCTTTTTTGGGTTCAATTGGAAACTGATAGATAATCTCGTTTTTGCGAACCATCCCAAAATCGCGTCTTGCTATACTCTCAAGGTAACGGCGGTCATTTTTAAGAGCATCAACCTCACGAACGAGCTTCTGATTCTCACCCTTTAACAGATCAAGTCTGCTCTGCACATCCTGTTTTTCACGGTTTAAGTGGTATATACGAAGAAGTCCCCTTTCACCGAAAATTGTGAAGAAGAGAATAAATGATATGCCGATTATCGGGATGATATACATCTTTCTCTGCATGAAAACGCCGCTCCTCTTACACCATAAGTGATGAGAAGTAGTCTATTGTCTTTTTCAGACCTTCTTCAACCGAAACAACAGGTTCCCAAGCGAGCTTTTCACCTGCAAGAGATATGTCGGGTTGACGCTGCTTCGGATCATCGGCAGGCAGTGGCTTAAATATGATTTTCGAACTGCTTCCTGTGAGGTTGATTATTTTTTCAGCAAACTCAAGGATAGTTGTCTCAGTAGGGTTGCCTAAGTTTACCGGGCCTATGAAGTTTTCACACCCCATCATCCTGACGATACCTTCAACAAGATCACTGACATAGCAGAAAGATCTTGTCTGGTTACCCTCGCCGTAAACAGTTATATCTTCTCCGCGAAGAGCCTGGGTGATGAAGTTGGAGACAACCCTTCCGTCATTTTCAGCCATCTTAGGGCCATAGGTATTGAAAATACGGATAATACGGACATCAACGCCGTTTTGACGATGGTAATCCATCATCAGTGTCTCGGCAACTCGCTTGCCTTCATCATAGCAGCTTCTGATGCCGATTGGATTAACATTGCCCCAGTAATCTTCGGTCTGCGGATGTATCTGTGGGTCACCGTAAACTTCTGAAGTTGAAGCCTGAAGGATTCTTGCCCTGACACGTTTTGCCATACCGAGCATATTGATGGTACCCATGACGCTGGTCTTGACTGTCTTGACAGGGTTATACTGGTAATGAACAGGCGAAGCCGGGCAGGCAAAATTGTATATCCTGTCTACTTCGAGAAGGATCGGTTCAGTAATATCGTGCCTGATCAGTTCAAAGCTGTGATTGTCCAGCAAGTGGCTGATATTATTTTTGGTCCCGGTAAAGAAATTATCAAGACAGACAACCTCGTGCCCCTCACCAAGCAGCCTTTCGCAGAGATGTGAACCAATAAATCCGGCACCACCGGTTACAAGTATCCTCATCTATTTAACCACACCGGATATTGCGCTGCTGGAGCGGCCTAGGGGAATATAATCGAAACCCGCATCGAACATCCTCCCCGGTTTATAGAGGTTTCTACCGTCAATGACGACTGGATTTTTCAGTTCAGTAAGCATCCGGTCAAAATCAGGGGTCCGGTATTCGCTCCAGTCGGTGATTATGACAAGAGCATCGGCACCGGCAAGTATCTCATACTGGTTATGGCTGTACTCAATCCGCTCGCCGAAAAACTTGCGAGCTTCCTTAAGGGCTTCTGGATCATGAGCGCGAACTTTTGCACCTGCTGTAAGCAGATTTTCTATTATGGTAAGGGAAGGTGCTTCACGCATGTCATCGGTTCTTGGTTTGAAGGAGAGACCCCAGCAGGCTACAGTCCTGCCGGCAAGGGGGGTTTTACTGCCATCTCCAAGCGCCTTGAGTACTTTGGTGGAAAGCAACTCCTTTTGCAGTTCATTAACCTCTTCTACTGCCTTAAGAAGGAGAAAATCGTAGTCTGACTCTTCAGCAGTCTTGATTAGAGCTTTTACGTCCTTCGGGAAACATGAACCACCGTATCCGGGACCGGGGAAAAGGAAATCATAACCGATTCTGGAGTCTGACCCGATACCATCCCTGACAGCTGCAACATCAGCACCCATCCGCTCGCAAAGGTTTGCAATCTGGTTCATAAAGGAGATGCGGGTGGCGAGCATTGCGTTTGCAGCATACTTGGTCATCTCCGCGCTGCGTATATCCATGACGATAAGCCGGTTATTCTTACGCATGAACGGCTCATAAAGCTCTTTCATTATTTCTGCGGTACGAACATTATCTGTACCGATAACAACCCTGTCAGGCTTCATGAAATCGTCGATTGCAGCCCCTTCTTTTAGAAACTCCGGGTTGGAGACTACATCGAATTCAATAGATACGCTGCGGGCATCAAGCTCTTCCTGAACTGCAGCACGGACTTTATCAGCAGTTCCAACCGGAACGGTCGACTTGTCGACAATAACTTTGAATCCTTGCATATGCCTGCCTATGCTTCTGGCTACACCAAGGACATATTTGAGATCAGCAGACCCATCTTCACCGGGAGGTGTGCCGACAGCTATAAAGTTAATAAGGGAGTTTTTAACTGCACTCTCAAGGTCAGTGGTAAAAGTCAGCCTACCTTCGGCACTGTTACGAAGAACCATTTCCTTCAGGCCAGGCTCATAAATAGGGATAATCCCCTGCTTAAGCCCTTCAATCTTAGCTTCATCTATATCCACACAGACAACTGAGTTGCCGCTCTCTGCAAAACAGGCTCCGGCAACAAGTCCAACATATCCGCTTCCAATGACTGCAACCTTCATTTATAGTCATCCTCCAAATAATATCCTGATTTTATAACACAGCAAAGACGTACTTTACCAGACTTTTCAGGCATTAACGAGGTATCTGGAGAACCATCTTCAGTTATTTCAGAAAAATGATTCAGGTGCAAAGCTTATAATTTACATACAACAAAAGCTCCAGTATATTTTCAAAAAAGGCTACCCATGATACAAAACTCCCAATTCACTTATCGGCCCATTGGCATCCTGCGATCACCATATTCGCGCCGCATTGACGCACCTCATCAAAGTACGATTGTTGAAGGGACTCAAACCGGGGATTTAGCACTGGCGACTCTGGAACTTGAGGATTGGCTGGACGAAAAAACCATTGAGGATTTAAGTGGCTTCGATAGAATCTGGCTTATCTTCGCCTTTCACCTTAGTGAAGGTTGGATATCCTGCGTAAAACCGCCTCGGGGTGGGCCTAAGCGTGGGGTTCTTGCAACACGGTCACCCCATCGACCCAACTCTATAGGCCTTTCAGCCGTAGAGTTAATACAGATTATAGGAAGAACGTTACACCTTAGAGGAGTTGATCTCCTTGATGGCACTCCGGTTCTGGATATAAAGCCCTATGTACCTTATGCAGACGCCTTTCCTGATTCTAAAGCAGGTTGGATAGATGAACTGGATGCAAAGTTGGGGCGCTATTACGCTCCAGGGCCTCGAAAACCAAGGTAAAAGGAGCTCCAGTGGCGCTAAAGGCCTGCCAATTGAAACCTGCGGGAAAGTGTTGCAAACTCGTCAAGGGAGAGTGTCTCCCCCCTTCTCTTCTCATCTATTCCTGATTCGGCAAGTATCAATCGCAGCTCCTCATCGGTTTCAACAAACTCAGCATGCTTCAGACAGTTCCAGAGAGTCTTTCTCCTTTGACCGAACGCCGCCTTGACAATACGCCTGAAGAGTCGCTCATCACCAACATCTACGCGAGGTGCTGGAAGCGCCCTAAAACGCAGAACAGCAGAATCGACCTTGGGGACAGGGTGAAATGAGCCTGGCTTGACAATCAATTCCCTTGTCACATCAAAATGAAGCCGGGTAAAAAGTGTCAGAATGCCGTATTCCTTGGTCGACGGGTGGGCTGTCAGGCGATCACCGACCTCTTTTTGAAGCATCAGGTACAAATCGGAAAAGAGATCAGGAGTATCGAGGAACTTGATAAGCACCTGGGATGAGATATTGTAAGGGAGGTTTGCAGCGACCTTCCATCTTTTGGAAGAAATACCGGCAAGTAGCGGGCGCAGCTCGATCTTCAAAACATCGGCTTCAACTATATGGACCATGCTGTTTCCGACAAACTCTTTTGCCAGAAGAGGCGCAAGCCGGCGGTCAAGTTCAATAGCAACAACCGTAGCTCCGGACTCAACAAGCTCCTGCGTAATTGCCCCCTGTCCGGGACCTATTTCAAGAATGCAGTCATTTTCAGACGGAGCAACAAGGGAGATAATTCTGCTGACAACATTATTGTCAGTCAGAAAATTCTGACCGAGCATCTTTATTGCTTTGATTGCTTTCAATTGGTTTTTCCTTGTAGGTGAGCTGAAATCAGATCGAGCGACCAGGATGGCACTGCATCAAAATCGAGGGAAGACATCCCTTGTGACAGGTAATAATCCCCTGGAACCGCGATCATGGCGGCATTGTCAGCGCATAATGACGGAGAAGGGAAATAAATATTTACTCCGCTTTTTTGGGAGAACTGCTGCATGGCCCCGCGCAGACCGGAGTTACAGGCTACGCCGCCTGCCACTACGACTCTTTTAAAGCCGCTTCGCTTGACAGCCTCGGCTGTTTTGGCAACCAGCAGCTCGCAGACAGCGGCCTGGAAAGAGGCGGCAAGATCATTTATCTGGCTGTCCGGATGATTTTTAATATGTGTCAGTACGGCAGTTTTTAGACCACTGAAGCTGAAATTAAGACTTTTGTCATGGAGCAGCGGTCGGGGAAACCTTATGGATAGCGGATCGCCCTCTTTTGCCAGCCGGTCAATTACAGCTCCACCCGGATAAGAAATGCCAAAAAGCTTGGCAACCTTGTCAAAAGCTTCTCCGGCAGCATCATCAATAGTCTGGCCGACTGTCTGGTAATCACCTATCCCCTTCACCTCGTAGAGATGAGTATGTCCGCCAGAAACAACCAGGGCAATGAAAGGGAACTCAACCTCCTGCTCAAGCAGAATGGCAAGAAGATGTGACTCAATATGATTGACCCCCACAAGAGGAATCCGGCGTCCAAGAGCAATCCCTTTGGCAGTAGAGACCCCAACCAGTAGAGCCCCTATCAACCCGGGACCACGGGTGACAGCAACACCTTCGATATCAGCTATGGAATTACCCGCAGCAGCAAGCGCCTGCTCAATTACAGGCAGAATAGTCTCAAGATGCTGTCTGGAGGCAATTTCCGGAACCACTCCACCATAAAATGCATGGGTATCTATCTGTGAAGAGACAATGCTGGAGAGAATCTTTCTGCCGTCCTGCACAACGGCGGCAGCAGTTTCATCACATGATGTTTCAATAGAAAGAAGCAGCATATTATTAGAGAAGGTTTGCGGCAAGTTCAGCCAGCTCGGACCTTTCGCCTTTCATCATAGTCACATGACCAGAGATTTTGAGCCCTTTAAGCCGTTCGACAAGGTATGTCAGACCGTTACTGGAGGCATCTACATAAGGATTATCAATCTGGTACGGGTCGCCGGTAAGAACAACCTTTGTCCCCTCTCCTGCCCTGGTTATGATGGTCTTGATTTCGTGGGGTGTCAGATTCTGAGCCTCATCAACGATCATGAACTGGTTAGGAATTGATCGGCCTCGAATATATGTAAGAGGCTCAATCTCCATGATCCCCATGGCAACAAGCTCCTTGTATCCCTTGCTGTGCCTCTTTTCGGCCTCGTGGCCGGAAAGAAGAAGCTCGACATTATCAAAAATCGGCTGCATCCACGGGGCAAGTTTCTCTTCGATATCTCCCGGCAGAAAACCGATATCCTTACCCATGGGGAAGACGGGACGAGAAACAAGAAGACGGTTGTAGACATTCTCCTCGGCAACCTTGTGGAGCCCTGCTGCAATGGCCAGAAGGGTTTTGCCAGTACCTGCCTTGCCAACCAGCGTTACAAGTTTGATTGAGTCGTCAAGAAGGAGGTCTATGGCAAAAGACTGCTCACGATTTCTGGGAGATATGCTCCAGATGCCATCTTTTCCGGTCTTTTTGAGCGGTATAACCCGCTCCTTTGCTTCGTCATAACGGCCTATGCCGGTATGATTGTGGTTTGCTTCATCATACAGTGTAACGAACTGGTTGGGGAGTAGAGACTTAACACCGTCGAGCCATCCTTGGCCATGAAAACGATCGACCTGCTCAGCTGACATCGGAAGCTCTACAGAGCCTGTGTAAAGTTCCTCTATCTCAACCTTGTCAGATTCATAATCTTCAGCAACAAGCCCGATAGCATCCGCCTTTATGCGCAGGTTGGTATCCTTGGAAACAAGAATGACAGGGCCTTCGCCGGCTTTTTGCTTGAGATCCATGGCAACACCCAGAATCCGGTTATCACCTTTTTCGCTATGAAGCCCGGGAGGAAGGGACTTGATGCACTGCTCTTCATACACCTCAACCCTGAGAACGCCGCCGGACTCAAGATCGACTCCAGTTGATAGAGAGCCGGTAGTGCGAAGATTATCGAGAAGCCTGGAGACATGGCGTGCATTTCTCCCGGTTTCGTTCATATCCTTTTTGAATTTATCGATCTCTTCAATCACCGTTATCGGTATAACTATCAGATTTTTTTCAAAACGATAGAGCGCATGGGGATCGTGCAGGAGGACATTTGTATCAAGAACAAAAGTTTTCATTTATCTCTTCTTTTATGTTTTATTTGGCGTAAAGACGGATCTTCAGACCGGAGTTGGTAGCCAGAATCTTCACAAAATACTCATCACCTAAACGAGTTTTACCCTCAAGCACAACCTCCCCTTCACGATTGAGCGTAGCAAGAACGCTTTCAGGAGAATCCTTTATGGTAAATTCGGAAAAAACATTGGTCTTGTAGAGTTCCTGTCTGGTGACGGATCTTTCCGGTGCAATAGAACAACCGGCCAGAAACGAAACGGTTAAAAGACAGACAGAAATGAAGTTAATTTTCATCTATTGTCTCCTACACTCTATGGTGCAGCAATCTGCTTCATTGCAGCTATAAAACAGTCTATCTGGTCTTCAGTGTTGAAAGCGCCTGGACTTACCCTGACCGTTCCTTCAGGAAATGTACCTATAGTACGATGGGCAAGAGGGGCACAATGAAGACCTACCCTTACTGAGATGTCGAAGTCCCTGTCAAGGGTATAGCCGATTACAGAAGAATCTACTCCGTTTAGTGTAAAGGATACCACAGAGCCTCTCAATTTAGCGATATCTGAATTGATCACCTTGATCCCGTTTATCGACAGGAGCCCTTCTATAAGCCGGTTGACAAGATTTATTTCCAGGTCATGTATAGCTGATACACCTGTTGATATAAGAAAGTCAGCACCTGCCTTAAGGCCGGCAATTCCTGCAATATTGTGAGTACCGCTCTCAAATCTCTCGGGCAGCTCAAGTGGTTGCGTAATCTCTGTGGAGCCACCGCCTGTACCTCCGACAATAAGCGGCTTAAGCTCAAGGCCTTCAACAATATAGAGAAAACCGGTACCCTGTGGACCGTATATTCCCTTGTGACCAGGGGCAGCAAGTATATCGACATTCATTTTATCAATATCTAGCGGAATACTACCTGCACTTTGTGACGCATCAAGAAGAAAGGTTATCCCCCTTTCCTTGAGAACAGCTCCAATCTCTTCGGCAGGATTAATGGCGCCGGTTACATTGGAGCAGTGAGTCATGGCAACAAGCCGTGTCGCAGGGGTAAGTGCTTTAAGGATAGCGTCAACAGAGACGTATCCGTCACTGTCACCGCTGGCCCAGGTCAGATCCACACCTGCGTGGGACATCTCGTGAAGAGGCCTGGCAAGGGAGTTATGCTCCATGGTTGTGGTAACCACATGGTCGCCAGGCTTCAAAAAACCCTTCACTGCCAGATTGAGCGATTCTGTTGCGCTGTGGGTGATTATTAACCTGGAGGAGTCGGCAACACCTAAAAGTGTTGCCAGGGATTCCCGTGTCTCAAAAAGTATTCTGGAAGCGTCTAATGACTGCCTGTAGCCGCCCCGACTCGGTGAAACACCGACAGTCCTGATAACCCTGTCCATCTCGATATAGACATTTTCAGGCTTGGGAAATGTAGTCGCCGCGTTGTCAAGATATATGGACATATCCTTCCTTTATCATGATCTACTGAAGATCAATCACCGGTTCAAGGGAGAGTGTGGGAGAAATATTAACTGATCCGGCTTTACTGCTAAATAGGGTTTTTCTGACATCAGAACTGAGAGAAGTTCCAAACCAGTTCCCTCCGACATAAATACTTTCATCACCCAGATAGAGAATATTATATCCGCTGTTCCCGTAAATGGAATTCCCCCAGATTACGGCGAGATTATCATCCAACTGCATTCCAATCCTGTTGTCGAGAACCTGATTATTATTGAATTTAAGTAAAGAGCCCTTTATGAGTATTGCAGTCTCGGCATTTGACAGGAATCCGGACTTTTGCAGAGTGCCGTCACTACTGACAATAACAGCTGCTGCCTGATTGCCGGAAAACAGAGATTTATCAATCCTGACATGTGATTTTTCAGCAAGTAATCCTGTCTGGGACGATGATGATATTTTCAGCTTTTCTGCAGAAAGGGATGATGACGCTAATGATACACCGACTCTGCACTTTTCAACAACCAGCGAATCTATATCGATTTCGCTTGAGAGAGAAACAAGGCCGGACAGGCATGTGGAAACTTTAGAACTGTTGATTCGGGCAATTGAGTCGGTAAGCTTTATGGCGATTGAGGAGTCTGATATCTGTGTGCTCTTTATATCAAGTGATGATGACCGACTGAAAATTGCGGACTCTGCGCCCTGAATTTTAATCTGTTCAAAAATATTCTTTTTGGAAGAGGCGGTGAGAACAATTCCGTACCAGTCAGACGGCGCTGGCTCCATGTAAATGGATGAAAAAGAGACTGGCTGGTCACTGGTACCTTTAACCACGATCCTGCCGAGAACAGTAATACCTGAATCAGGATTGAACCTGACAATAGTACCGGGAAGGACGGTAAGTGTCGCCTGTGCAGCAACTGTGACCATCCCCTGAACAAGAACTGAGCCACTCCACTGCGTATCCTCGGAAATTGTCAGATAGCTGAATCTGGAAGAGGCTGAAAAAGGAGCAATCGTCCTGGGAGGAGACACAAGCGGCATGTCAGTGACAGGCGTCTGTACTGAAACAGAAGTTTTTTGCGGCGAATTTATCTGAATGGCTGGGGATTCGGATGAACAGGCATATTCTGGAGTGAATGCGAATAGAAGATTCGCAGCCAGAACAAACGGATATATATATCGTTTAAGACAGGACAACAGAACCACCCTTTATTCAGGAAACCTGCGAGATAGAGTGGCAGACACGGTTTTTACCCATGGACTTAGCCTTATACAGGTATGAATCCATGAGAGAGAAGAGATCCTCCCGACTTGTTCCATTTTCAGGATAACAGGCAACCCCGGCGCTTACGGTTATTATACTCCCTGACGATTCAGGAACGGATTTTACAGCCTCTTCGGCAATCCTCTCCCTGAGCCTGTCAGCGGTCAAGACAGCATTTTCAAGTGAGGTTTCCGGAAGAAGTAAGACAAACTCCTCACCGCCATAGCGAAATGCATAATCAACTTTGCGCAGAGAGCGGTTAATTATTTCACCGATGGCAATCAGTATCTTGTCTCCGACAGCGTGGCCCAGCCTGTCATTGAAGCTTTTAAAGTTATCGATATCAAGAATAACAAGAGAAAGCATTTTCTGATAACGCCTTGCCCGCCCAAGCTCCTGGGTAAGTATCTGCTGAAAATATCTGTGATTATAAAGACCGGTAAGATAATCGGTAATGGCCATAAGCTTGGTCTTGTTATGAAGACGTGCATTATGGATTGCCAGTGCGGCAAATGAAGCAAGTATTGAGAGTAATTCAAGCTTTGCCCTGTCGAAAACACGGGGATTGAAATCATCCAGATAGAGAATGCCGACTATGTCGTCCTGAAAAACAAGCGGCACACAGATCAGGGCACGTATCCCTTCATTAATAGCTATCGGATTCTGAAAAAAAGAGGTTGCTTCGGTATCCTCTACTATGAATATCTCACCTGAATTCAGTATCTGCTCGGTCAACCCTCCACGCGTTACATTCCATCTTTCAACATTAATAAACTCAGCGGAAAGCCCACGGTGTGCATGCAGGGAAAGCTCTTTTTGCTTGGCATCATAAAGGGCAATACTTCCGGCAGGAGTTTCAGAGTAATGCATTGCACTAACAAGTATTGCCTGAAGCAGAGTGTCCAGATCCAGCGTAGAAACTACTGTTTTAGCAACTTCAATGAGATCTCGGAGCGCATCAATCTGCTTCTGAAGGGAATCATTACCACAGGATGGACAGACAGACTCAAGAGTTTTAGGTGCAGTTAACATAAATCAAGCCATAGCATAAATCAGATTCCAAGTAAACCGAAAGTGTCCGTAAATGGCACATTTGCATATGTTTATATGATTATTCCAGCTGCAATAAACCTGAAACATTGCACAAATCAGCAGGTTACAAATTTAATCAAAAAGCTCTTGACACCCCCATACATCTTGTGGTTATTCTTCGTGCCACACACAAAATATAGCGCATTTCCAAATGAAATGAAAAGGAGCCATACACTATGACAAGCAAAGCATCGGTCAGCCTTCAACCGGCACTATCTCCCAATGCAGTAACTGTCCTTGAAAAGCGTTACCTCAAAAGAGATCTGAGCGGAAAACCCCTCGAAACTCCGGCAGATCTTTTCCGCAGGGTTGCGGAAGCAATTGCATCTGCCGATGCTGTGTTCGATAAAAAGGCTGATACCACTAAACTTGCTGACAGCTTTTACTCCATTATGGCGAACATGGAATTCCTCCCCAACTCCCCTACTCTCATGAATGCTGGTCGGGAGCTTGGTCAGCTCTCCGCCTGCTTTGTTCTTCCTGTCGGCGACTCCATGGAAGAGATCTTCGATGCCGTAAAATTCACTGCGCTCATTCATAAGTCAGGCGGCGGAACAGGCTTCTCATTCTCACGTCTTCGCCCGGCAAATGATGTTGTCATGTCGACAACCGGCATCTCCAGCGGCCCGCTCTCATTTATGAAGGTTTTTGATATAGCCACCGAAACAATCAAACAGGGTGGGACGCGAAGGGGCGCAAATATGGGGATCCTGCGGGTTGATCACCCGGATATCATGGATTTCATCATGTGCAAGGCCGATCAGAAGCAGCTCAATAACTTCAATATATCTGTCGGAATGACCGAAGCGTTCATGGAAGCTGTTGAGAAGGATCAGGAGTATGACCTGAAAAACCCCCGCAGCGGCGAAAAATGCGGCACACTCAACGCCCGCAAGGTCTATCACAGAATTGTCAAGCAGGCATGGGAAAACGGAGAGCCGGGGATTATCTTCCTCGACAGGCTCAACCGTGACAACCCGACACCTCTCATCGGTGAAATCGAATCAACAAACCCCTGCGGAGAGCAGCCGCTCCTGCCGTTTGAATCATGCAACCTCGGCTCAATCAATCTGGGCAAAATGGTTAAATCCGGCGATGTCAACTGGACAAAACTTAAAGAGGTAGTGAAGCTTGCCGTAAAATTCCTTGATAACGTTATTGAAGTAAATAACTACCCGCTGCCACAGATTGACCAGATGACCAGATCAAACAGAAAGATCGGTCTTGGCGTCATGGGATGGGCCGACATGCTTATTCTCCTTGGCATCCCTTACAACTCTCCGGAAGGGATTGCTCTTGGCGAAAAACTAATGAAATTTATAAATGAAGAGGGGCATGCAGCGTCCAGAGAACTTGCAAAAGTCCGCGGTCCCTTCCCGAATTTCAAAGGTTCGATCTATGACAAGCCGGGTTTGGCACCAATCAGAAATGCCACCGTGACAACAATCGCACCTACCGGGACTATCTCGATCATTGCCAATGCATCATCCGGTGTAGAGCCCCTTTTCGCGGTCTCCTACATACGTCAGGTAATGGACAAGAACATTCTTGTCGAAGTGAATCCTATTTTTGAAAAAATTGCCAAAGAACGTCAGTTCTACTCCCAGGAGCTAATGGAGGCAATTGCCCAGCATGGAACAATACATGACATCACAGCCATACCAGAGGATCTACGTGATATCTTTGTCACAGCCCATGACATAACACCTGAAGACCACATCGCTATGCAGGCAGCATTTCAGCTCCATACAGACAATGCGGTATCAAAGACAGTAAATTTCACATCTGAAGCCACAGTTGAAGATGTGGAAAAGGTTTACCGTCTCGCCTACCAGTCCGGCTGTAAAGGCGTAACCATCTACCGTGACGGCTCCCGCGACGAGCAGGTTCTTTCGACCGGTAAAAAAGAAGAGAAGACTGAAGCTGTTGCAACAACGGTTGAGGACAAGCACTCCTTCAAGCGTGATCGTCCCAAGGCTCTCAAAGGATGGACTTATCAGATGCAGACCGGTTGCGGCCCTCTTTACATAACTGTCAACGAAGATAAACAGGGGCTGTTTGAGCTTTTCACAACAATGGGAAAAGCAGGTGGCTGTGCGGCATCACAGGCAGAGGCCCTCGGAAGAATGGTCTCCCTTGCCTGGAGAAGCGGTGTTCAGGCACGCCAGGTTATAAAACAGCTTCTGGGAATCTCCTGCCACTGCCCTTCCGGCTTTGGAGAGAGCAAAGTCCTGTCCTGCGCTGATGCAGTAGCCAAGGCAATACAGGCACATATGCATGCAGCAGGATATGATACCGGCATCGAAAAGACGGGTCATGAGCGCGGTGCATGCCCAGAGTGCGGTGGTCCTGTGGAGCATGAAGGTGGATGCTCAGTATGCCACGTCTGCGGATACAGTGAATGCGCCTGATGTAGAAGTCACAACTCTCTGGTCATGGGGCTTCACCTATCAAGGTGAAGCCCCGTTTTTACTTAATCCTTACGATCATCAAAATCATGGAAATATCTTTTTGCAATAACCTCCGGACGTGTCATAATTCGAAGACAAAACAGCTAACCAGCAAAAGGAGTATTTGGGATGGATACACTTGAGGCGATAAAAACGCGAAGGAGTGTTCGCAAATTTTCAGACAAACTTGTTGAGGATCAGAAACTGCAAGCTGTTCTTGAGGCTGTTCAGGCTGCACCTTCATGGTCCAATATGCAATGTTGGAGACTGGTTGTTGTCACAGATGCCGAAACAAGAGCTCAGATCAGCGATCTCTCTTATGTTGAATCATTTTTTTCAACCAGAGGATACAAATCAAATCCTGCTCAAAAAGGGATTGCAGATGCACCAGTTGTGATCGTGCTCTGCGCTGTACCAGAACAGTCAGGTGAGATGAAAGGTCAGCGTTATTATATGGCTGACGCGGGAATAGCCTCTGAAAATCTCATGCTTGCCGCTCACGCAGTGGGTCTTGCTTCAGTTTTTGTCGGTGTATTTGACGAAGAAAAACTTGGCGACCTCCTTGGAATTCCAGCCGGAGTCAGGATTGTCGGAGTCTTCCCGGTTGGCTACCCATTATCCGAGCCAAAGTCTGGCCCTCCGAGAAAACCTCTCGCTGAAATTGTCCATTATGAAAGGTGGAAGGAGTAGTAATGAAAAGAAGAGAGCTTTATGTCGGCAGTCTGCCGTTTGAAACCACTGAAGAGGATCTTGCAAAACTTTTCTCAGTCTCGGGAACGGTTCAAGCAGTACATATCATCACCGATAAAATTTCCGGAAAATCCAGAGGCTGCGGTTATGTGAAGATGGCAACCCTTGAAGAGGCTAAAGATGCTGTTAACTCTCTTGACGGGGCGCTTTTAGACAACAGACGCATCACCGTATCGGAAGCCAGAGAGCAGAAACCTGTTGCACCTACACCTGAACCTGGACGGGGTGGACAGTTCAGAAAAACAGCCAATAGCAGTAGAGTACCCAGAAAATAAATCCAGATTCATACTTTACTTCGGTATCTTTTTTCTGATATGTAAAGAGAACTGTTATACAAGGGGGTGTTCAAGTGGAACAGAATCAAAGCGGAGTCGGAACAGGAACAATAGTACTTTCTTTCATAACCGGGCTTGCAGCCGGTATAGCTGCTGCACTGCTCATTGACGCGAAAAAGGATAAGAGCCTTGGCGCAGAGGATCATGAAGACGAACTCTTTATCTGATTGGTAGACGTTTAAAACTGCAGCTAAATTATCGATTTAATAAGGGGGACTTATGTCCCCTTTACTTTTTTAAGGAGCCATAAAATGATCAGTGGCGACGATACAAGATGGAATCTTTCAGAGCTGGCACCTGAGTCAGAAGATGACTATTGCAAAAAACTTGATGCGGCTCTTGATGATGCGAAATCATTCGCACAAAGATACAGGGGGAAAGTCTCATCCCTTGAACCGGAAGAGCTCCTTAAGGCAATACTGGATTATGAAAAACTTCAGACAGATGCTCTAAAGCCCCAGTACTACGCCCATCTGGTTTTTGCTGAAGATTCAAACTCTGAGACAGCCAGAAAACTGTCTCAAAAAGGGGCTGAGGCAGGAAATGAGCTCTCCAGAGAACTTCTGTTTTTTGATATCGAAATAATGGCAATACCTGACAGTCATTTTGCAAATGTCATATGTCACCCTTTGCTCGCTAATTACAGCCATTATATATCCAGCATCCGTAAATTCCACCCCTTTACCCTTGCAGAAAGGGAAGAACAGCTCCTGAAGCTCAAGGATCTGACGGGCACTACAGCCTTTGTCCGTCTATTTGATGAACTCAGTGCTTCATTCAGATACAGAATGGACGTAGATGGAGAGTCAAGGGAATTCAGCGGTGAAGAGCTTCTGGGGTACCTTCATCACCCTGAAAGAGGGCTACGAGAAAAAGCATTTGGCACCTTTCTCGAAAAACATGGAGAGAACAGCCTGGTCTACACGGCTGTATTCAACAATATAGCCCTTGACCACGCAAAAGAGATGGAGCTGCGTGGCTACAGCAATCCTATGCAGTCAACAAATATCGGCAATGAACTCTCCGATGAAACCGTGCAAAACCTGATGAGTGTTACCGAGGCAAACTACCCGCTTGCTCAGGAGTATTTCAGAATAAAGGCCTCTTTGCTGGGAGTTGACAGGCTAAAGAATACAGACATCTATGCTCCGCTTGGAGAGAGCCCGAAGAAATACTCCTATGACGATGCCAAAGAGCTTGTCATGCAGGCCTACAGCAGTTTCAACCCAGAGTATGGGAAAATTATCGAATCGCTTTTCTCCGGAAGAAGAGTTGATGTCTACCCTAGGGCAGGAAAAAGCGGCGGAGCCTTCTGCATGGGTATTTCAGGGGAGATAAAGCCGTTTATACTGCTGAATCACACGGAAAATCTTCGTGATGTTGCCACAGTGGCACATGAACTTGGTCATGCCCTTCACTTTACCCTTTCCGGCAAGCAGAGCATTATCAACTATCACGCCCCGCTCCCCCTTGCTGAAACGGCTTCAGTATTCGGAGAGGTTCTACTCACCAGGATGATGCTTGACAACGAGAATGACCCGCAGGTGAGAAAGGCTCTTTTATGCGCAAAAATAGAGGATATAATCGCCACGACTTTCAGACAGGTTCTGCTGACAAGATTTGAAGAGAGGCTCCATCTTGAGCGGGCATCAGGGCTGCTTACGGATACCCGGATTTGTGAACTATGGCTGGAGGAGAACGGAAAGCTCTTCGGCAATACAGTTGATATGATTGAGCCATACAAATGGGGGTGGTGCTATATCTCGCACTTCATTCATACGCGCTTCTACTGCTATTCATACACTTTTGCAGAGCTTCTTGTACTGGCTCTTTACAGACAATATCAACTGAAAGGGGCTGACTTTCTCCCAGGCTACCATGGGATACTGACCAGTGGCGGGGCCCTCTCCCCTGCGGACACGGCAGCACTTGCCGGAGTGGATATTAGTGATCCCAACTTCTGGCAGGATGGTTATGACATATTGAAAGGGCTGATTGAGGAGCTGAAAGGGCTGCTATGACAACCGGCTTCAGCAGCAACCGGTTCTGCTTTTTTTCCCGATATTGAAAGATGCCAGCCACTCATTTATCATTCCGGAAGCGCAGCCGACACCGGCATCAACCGTTATTGCCTTTGCAGGACAGTTGAGTGCACAGGCTCCGCACTCCATGCAGAGGTCTGTATCCAGAATTTCAGCCTTGCCACCTGCTACATAGAACAGGTTGTGAGGACAGACCTCCGTGCATATCCGGCATCCGGTGCAGATTCCCCTGTCTAAAGCCAGCGTAGAGACCCCTTTAAGGTAACTGAAACCTTTCACAAAAATCTCCAGATCAATATGGTGATAAAACCTGTGACAAGACAGAGCGCCTGTGCAGGCAGAGCCCATCTCATCTCCTTTTTTACCCCCGAACGTGATGTATACGGAGTAGAACCGGTAAAGTTCAACATGAGAAAGGAGCTGAAAGCAGCTATCATCAGGGTTGTAGCAGCAAACAGTGGCGGAGATACAACTCCGGCAAGATATGAAAAAAAAGACCCGATGACAAGACCTGTAACCCCTCCCTTGATGGAAAAGGCTGGCGAAGGTAGCCAGGGGAGAAGCAGAGGCGATATGAATGCCCCGGAAATTACTGCTGCAAAGTAGGCCAGGAGTGCAAGAACAGCATGATGCAGACTGAATGAACCGTTGAAAAAGCCTGCTGCAAGGAAGAGGAGAGGAAGAAATGGTCCGGCCTTGCGCAGTGCGGTCTGGAGCTCTATGGGGGTCAGAATAACTCTTTCATATGCAGTGAAAGTAAGCTCACGTACGTTGCCGGATGCCTTGCCTCTGTCCAGAAACTCTGGCAGATCCTCTATACGGATGGTAGAGAACCTCACCTTGAAGCCGCAACGCCTAAGAATCTCAATGCCCTTCACCCCTGCGGCTCCAAAAAGCGGCAGAATCAGCTCCCGATGGGTTACTATCTCAGACAGCCTTACCGCCCCTACCCTGCGAACCAGTTCACCGGTGCCGAATGTCCCCTTCCCAGCCGCGCACCAGACATTGATGCCGTATGTTTCCAGCACCAGCAGCCAGAGATCTCTACCGGCAAGAGCTTTTCTCACCAGATCATAAGTCATCTTGTAATTAGCTGTGACGACAACATGACTGTTTTCATCAGGTGAGCCGAGCGCATAGAGACCTGGCGGAACGATATAGCTCATCCGGCCAAAATCCCAGCGAGCCTTCCAGCTACCGACCGTATCCTGACAGCTGATTTGAGAGGAGATAACCGGAATTTTCAGATCGGTTTTCGATGGATACCAGGAGATGAACCCCGCCACTTTTTCACTGATCTCACCGCTGACCGCGGCGTCTTTCGGGCCTCAGCAGGGTGGCTTGTCAAGCGCAGCAGGTTCGCACGAGTCTATTTGAGCGAGCATTCACTCTCCCATTCATAGTAACCGTCACCTTTGATATCCCAGAAGGATTCAATCCTGGAGATGTAATAATTGATGTCAAGGCAATCATTTTTTATCCTGCCATAGAATTCTTCATCAATGGCCTCTATCTGAAGAAGGTATTGATAAAACTCGTTAACCCCCTTCAGATGGGCTTCAATCTCATCAATCACCGGCTCCATGGTATTAACGATATACCAGTTGCCGGCAAACTTCCTGACTTCCTCAGGATCGCAATCAAGAAAGTTCAGCTGCCTTGCACCTATCAAATAATCGCGAAGGTAGAAATCAGCACTGTTTGCCAGGAGCGTAGCGTCATGTTCAGTCAAACCCGATGCTATACGTTCATGGTAGAATGTCATTAACAACTCTCGGCAGAGGCCGTCTACCCTTAACTCATCTTCCAGGGTTCCGATATTGAAATCACTTATTGTCAGTTTCATACTATCCTTTTTCAGCTCCTTGTTATTCTTGGGTCAATGGCGTCTCTGAGCCCTTCTCCGACGAGATTGTACGCAATTACTGTAACCAGAATGGCTAAACCCGGAAAAAGTGAGAGCCACCAGGCGAATTCCAGATAATCCTTTCCTGCGGTAAGCATATTCCCCCAGCTCGGCACCGGAGGCTGCACCCCTATACCAAGAAATGAGAGCGCTGATTCTGTGAGGATAGCTCCTGCCACACCAAGTGTTGCAGCCACAAGCACCGGAGAGAGCGCATTGGGCAGTATATGCCTGAAAATAATCCTTGTATCGGAAGCCCCCAGAGCCCTTGCAGCAAGGATGAAATCACGTTCACGCAAAGAAAGTACCTCTGCTCTGACAAGCCGTGCAACACCCATCCAACCGGTTAGCCCGATTACGATCATGATGTACCATATTGATGGCTCAAGCATGGCTATTACGGCAAGGATAAGGAAGAACGTTGGAAAACAGAGCATGATATCAACTGTTCTCATCAGAAACTGATCTACCCATCGTCCAAAGTATCCGGCAACAAGCCCCGCGGTCGTTCCGATAAAAGTGGCAATACCGACTGCAACAAAACCGACTTTGAGCGAAACCCTGGCACCATAAATGATTCGGGTAAGAACATCCCGCCCCAGTTCATCTGTACCGAGCCAATGCCCGTTAGAGGGTGGCAGGAGGACATGGTAGGCATCGAGATCATCAGGAGAGTACGGTGTAATGTATGGAGCCATAAAAGATAGCACAAAGAGAAGAGTTACAATCACTCCTCCAGCAAGAGCAAAGCGGTTGGAAATAAATCGTTTTGCAATATCGTATATATAGTGGTTACTTAAACTATTCATTTTAAACCATTGCCTCATGTTTTAGCATGTCTGATCCTTGGATCGGCTACAGCATATGCAAGATCGGCAAACAGGTTTCCGATAAGCGTCAAAAATGCTCCTATAACCAGAATCCCCATGACTAGCGGATAATCACGTGACATTACCCCCATATAAAAGAGCTGCCCCATGCCTGGTATGGCAAATATGGTCTCAAAAATAACGCTGCCGCCAATCAGTCCAGGCAGAGAGAAACCGAGTATTGTAATAATCGGCAGAAGCGCATTTCTCAGGGCATGACGATAAATGACAACACGTTCGGAGAGCCCCTTTGCCCTTGCCGTTGTAATGAAATCCTGACCGATCACCTCTATCATTGTTGATCTTGTGTAGCGGGAGAGTCCGGCTAAAGAGCCGAATGTTGCAACTCCAAGAGGGAGTATCAGGTGTTTCGCACTGTCAATAAGCCAGGCTAATGTCGACATCTTTGCAGCGCCGAGTGAATGGAGCCCTGAAATTGGAAGCCAGCCCAACTTAACCCCGAACAGATACATCATTAAGAGTGACAGCCAGAAGGTCGGTACGGCAAAACCGAGAAAAACAAGAAGCGTTATACCTTTATCAATTATGGAATTACGGTGGGTTGCGGCAAGTATGCCGATCGGGATAGCAAGGCCGAATTCAAGTACAAGTGCAATGAAATTGATCGACAGTGTTACGGGTATCCGCTCAGAAATCTTCTTGATAACCGGCCTGCCGTCAGGCGCAAACGAACGGCCGAAATCAAGCTTTACAAGCCTGCCCAGCCAGTTGACATACTGAATATGCAGCGGTTTGTCGAGTCCGTAGAACTCGCGCATACGCTGCCGTGTCTTTGCTGAGGCCTTTGGATTCAGAGCGGTCTGCATCTCTACGGGCTCACCAGGGGCAAGATGAATGACAACAAAAGTAATCAGCGTTATCCCTATGAAAAGCGGGAAAAGCATCAAAACTCTTTTCAGCAGATAACCGTACACTCCTTTTACTCCCCCATCCCTTCAAGCTCGTAGTTCAGGGTAAAACCTTTCTCCTTGCGCATCATGCTGCCGAATTTCCCGGCACTCTCTTCTACCAGCATATCAAGCAGATAAGATCTCTTTTTGGGCGGTTTTACAACACCGGGTTCACCGGAAATACCACCAAGTCGTCCTGCTTCAGCCAATGCGTCCTGCATCGTTCCGAGACGGTCAACGAGTTTGTAACCCATTGCCTGCTCACCTGAAAATATCCTGCCGTCTGCAATCTCACGGACTTTCTCTTCAGGAAGTTTGCGCCCCTCGGATACAGCTTTCACAAACTGGCCATGGGTACTGTCAATTACTGCCTGAAGCATTGCCTTTTCATCAACACTCATTTTTCGGGAAGGAGAACCCACATCCTTGAATCTACCGGCTTTAAGGGTAAAGGACTTCATGCCGACTTTATCCATCAAACCTTCAAGATTTGAAAACTTCATGAGCACACCAATGCTGCCGGTTATTGTACCGGGATTGGCAAAGATCAGCGTTGCTGGAGCCGCAATATAGTATCCACCGGATGCAGCAACACTTCCCATGGAAACAACAACCGGTTTCTTCTCTTTGAGGCTTTTGACAGCAGACCAGATCTCCTGCGACGGGCCTACTACACCGCCCGGGGAATCAATACGAAGCAGAACTGACTTAACCTTGTCATCTTTCTTGAAGTCGTTAATCTGCTTTACCGTTTCAAGCGGATCGATTATCAGCCCCTTGACTTCAATCAGACCAACACCTGACGATGCGGAATTATCACTCTTGCACGAGATAATTGACGTCAGTGCTATGACTGCAAATATGATGGTGGCAAAAAAAACAGCACCTATTGCGAGAAATATCCATAACCATCTGTTTTTCATATAAAAGTTACTCCTGAAAACTCACGGTTGACGAAAACTAAAACCGCTGTTATCGTATATCTAATGAAAATACTGGTCGTTTCTGATACTCATGGTAACTACCTTGCTCCGGTGAAAATTCTGGAGGAGACAGGTGCCGAAATGCTGATTCATCTTGGCGATGAAATTAATGATGCATTGACACTTGAGCTTATAGTTGATGTCCCTGTGATCAAGATTCCGGGCAATTGCGATCACGGGGTGCGGGACGCACGTGAAAGACTTGAATCCATATCCGGCAAACTGTTTTTCATTACCCACGGAGATCTGTACGGCGTAAAGAGTGGTCTGGAAAAGCTGATAAATAGAACCAGAGAACATAATGCCTCTGTTGTACTTTTCGGACACACCCACATACCGCTAATACAGAATCAGGAGGGGGTACTGCTGGTAAATCCGGGGACACTTATGGCCAAAAGTGATTTAAAAAGCTATGCGCTCCTTACAATTACCCCTTCCAAGATAAGCGCAGAGATAATCTACCTTCCCTAGCACCCGCATCCACAATTGTGGCAGACTTTTCTGTTACTGTCGTCAGGCTCAACTGTTTCAGGGGCAAAAGCCACCCTGTTCACAGCACGTTTTATATCTTCAAACAGCTTCAGATTCTGACTCTGGCCTATTATATGCCCGACACACTTGTTTATGAAACCATCAGAGGGTGAAGTGACCCTGACGGCATTCAGCAGGTCTGCGTAGCTATTCACATTAACAGTCACAACGTCATTGCGGATACAATCCAGCTCTACACCGAAAGCTGCCAGCTCTTCGCTCAACCCTTCCGTAAAAGCATTGAATTCATCACCTTCAAGGTTGACCTTCCAGTTATCCCTGATGTGATTCTGGCTGCATATTGATATGGTAATTTTTTTCATACTCATTATTTCACCCGGGAGAAATTGTGCAAAGCTTACTCTGCACTGACTTTAGTATCATCCCGAGAACCTCTTTCTGCTTAGCCTCAAATTTGTTAAGGACTGCCAGACAGCTACCCATGGGGAAAAACTCTCTAAGATAGTTAGGTTCACGGGCAGAGAGGATAACTATCTTCCCTTTTTGTACACCGGATTCAGTTGCATACTTATAAATTTTCATACCGTCAAGAGCCGGCATTTCAAGATCTATGAGGATCAGCTCATTATTTCCTTTCCTGATAAGTGCAAGCGCAGCAAGGGGATTATTGCATATCTCGATTTTCAGTAGTGGACATATTTCATGAATATAGGATTCGAGAAGAGAGGTGAATCCGGGATCATCGTCTATGATAAGGACATTACCCATAAGAGAAAAGACCTACTTTATACCTTTTGTTGTTGTGTAAATAAACGCTTTCACTGTAGGATTTTCGCTTGCCTTGATCTCTGCCGGGGTGCCTATTTCTATAATTCGCCCCTCTGAAATCATCGCAATCCTGTCAGAAATATACAGCGCGAAATTCAGGTCGTGAGTAACTATCACCGTCGTATTTTTTGTCCGCTCTTTCAGTTTCAAAATTGTGTTGGCAAGTTCATCTGTGTTTATAGGATCAAGCTCTGCTGTCGGCTCGTCGTAAAGAATCAGGTCCGGATTCATGGCAAGAGATCTTGCAATGGCAACCCGCTTTTTCATGCCGCCTGACAACTCGGCAGTCTTTAGGGCATCCTGCCCTTCCAGGCCTACCAGAGCAAGCTTTTCCTGAATAATCGTTCTTATCAGCGGCTCTTTACAAATTCTCTTTTCCCTAAGCCAAAGGCCTACATTCTCTCCGACAGTAAGTGAGTTGAAAAGTGCTGATGACTGAAAGACCATACTGTATCTGTAGTTGGGCGGGTCGTTGTCCGTAGGGTTAAAAACAGGATGTTCGTCAATGTATACTTCGCCGCTATCAGGTTTTTCCAGCCTGACAATATGCTTTAATAGCACACTCTTCCCTGTGCCGGAAGGACCTATAATTGAAAAAGTCTCCCCTGAAAGGATTTCAAGATCAATATCTTTTAAAACATGCTTATCACCAAAAAACTTGTTCAACTTCTCAATTCTGATACCTACACCTCTGGTATCATGCAGGTTCACATTGCACTCAGCATCATCCTTATGCCTGAAAAACGGCTGAGTAAGGCCATGCATCACCTTATCAATGATACCGCCATCTTTGCCAAGCTTCATGAATTCGGGTAGAATGGACACTGCGACCCCTGTTAAAAAAGAAACCTGTCGGTGTTATTGAAATACTTCCTGTTACGATAGATAAACTGTGAGAGGAGAAGAATAGCAAGGGCTGCGGCGATATTGTTTATCGCAAGCGCTCCCTGATCGACAGATGAGCCGATAATCCTCGCTATCTCCTTTGGCTTAATAAATGTCAGGTTAATAATAGTGTTTACAATTTCAAAGAGATTATAACAGAGTAGTAGATACCAGGTAAGTTCCTGCCGTTTGAATATCCCTATTAAAAGGTAAATACAGATAAGCGAGTCAAAGAAAACAAGAGCCTTCGCTGATGTCCCCTGATATATGCTCCCAAGAAAAGGGAATGGATGACCGTATGTCGTTATGGAGAGCAGAAAGAAAAAAAAATATAACCCGGTAAGAAGGGTTATGCCGAGAGGCCTTCTGCTTTCTTGATCTTCAGCGTCAGTCATTTCTTTATCCTCAGACCGCTTATGGCAATACAGAAAATAATCACTACCATAACTGCGCCAATAAAGATCCAGTCACCTAAGGTATAAAATGTCATGGCGCTACCCCAAGCTTTTGCATTTCCAGCTCAGCCTCTTCATAATCTGGGCGAATCCTGACGGCTTCCTTAAGGTACTGTTCTGCATATCGTGGAATATCAAGCTTCACATAGCATAAACCGAGAAGATAGTTGATCTCGGCAAGTGGAAATTCATCATAGACAGAGACAGCCTCCATTACATCAAGAATTATCGCCGCAGCCTCCTCATAATCCTCAGTTTCATAGGCCTCCAGAGCCACTCCTACGGCCTGAAGATAATCTACCGCAGGAACTGAAGGGGTGTTTCCTCCAGCTATCAGATTCAGTCTACGTCTGATTTTCTCGGCACTCTCAGTAGTAAGATCAGACCCAATAACCTTCCAGAGTTTACCTGCATCATCATACCTGCCTAAGATATAACAGACATCTGCAAGAAGACATATTACCTGAGTGTCATCGGCAGCAAGGTTAAATGACTTTCGAAGATACTTCTCCGCAGCAAAGAGATGAAGAGTAGTATTTCTCATTGCTGCCAGATGCATCCCTTTATCAAAGAATGTAGCACCGATCTCAAAAGGAAGTCGGGGATTGTCAGGTTCAAGCAGGGTAAATATTTTCAAGTAGGAAATCTTGCGGTCAAGATAGGGAAGATCCACGTCTTTCTTGTCAAGCATGACAAGATATGTTGCAAGTTCAGCCAGAAGATGGGGATAACCATCCCGCAAAAGAGCAGCATAGCGGTCTGCTAAAGCAGCTTCAGGATTGACCCTGAGAAGATGATAAATCCCTCTGCCAACAGCATCATAGGAAGGCGTTTCTTCTGAAAAATCCTCCTTGAGCAGAGGGATCGGAAACCCTTCAAGTGGTATATTGACTTTACCATCACGGGCATCAAGCACGGATTCAGCTGGTGGGTAGTAGTACGATATACCAGCAACTTCAGTAGGTTGAACAATGTGTGCAGATTGCATGAATTCACCGGAAAATCTTGTCTGTAAAATCAACAGTAAGTAAATATTTATGCTACTAATTCAGCAGAAGGTCAATAATGAATTCAGCCAATGACAATCGGAAATATGCTTTTTCTGATAATAGCTATACTTGACTCAACAGCGTCAAGAGCCCTGTTGCGATCCTCTTCCTCAGCCCAGTGCATGGCATCAAGTAGCATTTTATGTTTGTACCCCATAGGCTTGATAAGCTCAATGAATGAATCCGGCAGATTTACAGGGAGCTTCACTCCGTTCATGATACCCCAGGCAATAGTCCATGCCCTGGCAGTATTCATCAGGTCATACCCCCCCCCGCCGGTTGCAACCCAGGGGATCTTCAGTGCCTTGATTTTTCTGAGGATATAGGAATAACTGTGGGTCGTTATTTCAAGACGCGTCAAAGGGTCGGTACGAAATGTGTCAGCCCCGAGCTGCGTAAATATTATGTCAGGATCAAAGGCGGCGATAAGAGGATAGACAACCTCATCAAAGGCTTTCATATAGACAGGGTCATCGGTGTGGGCAATAAGTGGGATATTTACCGAATAGCCATATCCTTTACCCTCTCCCATCTCTTTCTCGAAACCGGTACCGGGAAAGAAATAGATACCGCTCTCGTGCATCGAGATGACAAGCACCTGATCGGTATCATAATAAGCCTCCTGAACCCCATCGCCATGATGGGCGTCAATGTCGAGATAAACTAGGCGCTTACCTTTTGCAAGTAGTGAGTTTATGGCAATAACAGCATCATTGATGTAGGAAAAACCGGATGCCTTTGCCTTGTGGGCATGGTGATAGCCGCCTGCAAGGTTGAAAGCGGCAGAATACCCCTCTTCAGCCACAAGGCGGGCAGCTTCGCAGGTCCCGGAAGTCCCGAGTCTTGCCCAGTCATAAAAACCGTGGAAGACAGGATTTTCAACGTCACCAAGTCCATAGAGGAAGTCTGCACGCGGCGTTTCTGATGAGCTGAATTCCTTCATTCTCTCAACATAAGCACTGTCATGAAAAGTAAGGATAGCCTCTTCAGCCATGGAGGGAGGTTCAGGATAGATCGAGTTTTCGCAGCAATCCAGCCCATAAGAGGATATCAGTTCATAGGCAAGATGAAACCTCTGTACATTGAACGGATGATGTTCACCATAGGAGAATTGTTCGAATTTCTGAGAGTATATGAGTGCGGTCTTTGCTGACATTGTTTCCTGAATGAAAAAAGCGACTCAAGAAAAGATCATGAGTCGCTTTTGGGACTGTCAATGACCCTGAATCAGTAAATAGCCTCGATGAACTTGGAAATACTTATACCAAGATCCTTTGCCTGTATCGGGAAAAGATCATCATAGCTCATTGTGGTCATGGAGCCGAGATAGCCGGTCTCCTGATCTTCAAAAAGAGCAAGCTCTTTTCCGGTAGAGGCATCAATGAGACGCCCTTTTACTTTAAGATACGCCTTGCCTGCTCCAAAACCGACAAACATCTTTAACGCCTTGCTCCCTGCGTTATATTCGGTAATTTCCCCTTCAAGGATCACAGCTTTACCGGTCGGGCTGGTGTTTTTGTGTATTTTCTTAAAAACCTTCTTTGCTTTAAGCTCAGCTTCAACATTGTCGTTTATGGTTCTGACAAGGCTTGGTGAGATTTTATCGATTACCTTTTTTTCATCAGTGCTTACATTTGAATATTCTGCCCTATCAAAGGTAAAATCCCTGAGGATAAGCGTATCGTAGTTTTTAGAAAGACTTTCAGTGAGAATCAGGGTTTCATCGTTCATCACCTTAGGTTTGGAGAGACTTCCTGCATAAGAGATTACAGCAGTTGAAAGCAGGCCTAGTGAAACAATCAAAAAAAGTAATAATCTATTCATTTTCATATTTTTCTCCTTTTGGAATTCTCATGAACTTGAATCCTGATTGGGCTAATAGATAGCATATTGACTAACTGTCGGCAATGATATTATCAGTACCTTCAGGAGGTAAACTCCCTGCGTATCCGAAGAAACGCGGGCAGATGCCTGATCACCCTCTTCACACTATCAGTAGACTTGAACATGAGCCCAGGAAATTTTCTGATCCAGTTTTTTCCGGTATAAAAATTACGGATAAACTCCCGGTAGAGCTCATCCATCCGCTCTTTCGAAGGCATTCCATGGGGAACAAAAACAAAGTTCATACAATTCATCAGCTCCCATTTCTCATCGAAAGCTCCTTCGTCATGAATCGTCTTGTACAGAGGTGAACCTGGGAAGGGAGTAAACTTGGTCAGGTTCATATCATCAAGCTCAAGTGCATGTATGAAGTCTGCAGTCATGCGGAAAGTCTGCTCGGTCTCCCCTGGCAGCCCCATCATGAACAGACCTTTGGCACGAAGCCCTGCTCTGCGAATCCTCTTGACGGTCTTCTTCATCTCATCGAAATCTACATTTGATTTATGCCTTGCCAGTATCTCGGGAGAACCGGACTCGACCCCAAGACTGACCATCCAGCAGCCGGATGCCTTCAGCATCTTCAAAAGATCATCGTCAATATGGCCAACCCTGACCGCACAGTTAAAGGTCATTCCAAGGGGTTTTTCGCGCAATAACCGGCAGAACTCCTCAATACGTGCCCGATTGAAGGTAAAGAGATCATCATAGAAAAAAACATGATTGATGCCGAATTCGGATTTCAGAAAGACCATCTGCTCATACAAATACCGTGGAGAGTTGTACCTGAAACTGCTGCCAAAGACCGAACGGTCACAGTATGAGCAGGTGTAAGGGCAGCCACGGCTGGAAATCACCGTTGCAACCGGCCCCTTGGGGTAGTTGAAAAGTGCCCCTTCGTAATTGACCGGAAAGCCGTCAAGTCCGTGATAATCTGGAAAAGGGAGAGAGTCCAGATCGCAGAGGAGCCCCCTGGCACCGTTATCCTTTATGGCATCTCCATCCCGATAGATGAGCCCTTTTATGGAGGCACAAGGGGCGCCCGAGGTTATCTCAGCCATGGCTTCCTCCCCTTCTCCGGCCACTATCATGTCAATGGATCTGAACTTCTCCAGAATCACTCCCCGCAGGGCAGAAACATGAACCCCGCCGAAAACAGTCCCGGTATCAGGGAAACTGCTTTTGACCAATTCAGCCAGCTGGATGCCATTGAGGAAATTGGAAGTTACCGCAGTGAAACCCACAATATCGGGCCTGAAGGAGTGAAGCAGATCTATAAAGCGTTTTTTTGAAAACTCTGATGATAAGGAGGACAGGTCAATGATCCTGACGTCATGACCTGATCTTTTCAGAAATGCCGAAATGGAAAGAAGCCCGACAGGTGCCGACCTGACAGCAACTGAAGAGTTGTCAGCAGAGCCTTGAGTCCAGTTGGAACTATGGGGATTAACGAGGAATATCTTCATCTATCGCTTCAACTTACCGCTTGCAGTACGCTGCATTGACTGAACTATTTCGAAATCCTTCGGCACCTTGTATGAGGTCAGCTTTGAGTAGCAGAAGCGCTTCAGCTCCCGCAGCAGGCTGTCGCTCTGCATACTTTCATCAAGCACAATTTTGGCAATCGGTAGCTCGCCGTACCGATCATGGGGCTGCGCATAGACCAGCGACTCAACAACCCCCGGAAAGCTATTGATCACCGCTTCAACCTCGGTAGCAAAGATCTTCATACCGACAAAATTTATGACATCCTTCTTCCTGCCAAGGATAAAGAGATAGCCATCCTCATCTACCCGGCCAAGGTCACCAGTATTAAACCAGCCATCCTCAAAGATAAGCTCCTTCGGTTTCCAGGGTGAGTAATAGGCATTCAGGGTCCCCTTCCCTCTTATCAGTATTTCGCCGATGCCGCTTTCATCGGGATCGCGCAGCTTTATGAGGTAATCCGGCAGTATTCTGCCAACGGAACCGCTCTTTCCGCAAACACCGGCAGGCTTTATGAACGGCAATCCCACCTCGATGATGCCGTATGCCTCGCAGAGTTCGAAACCGAACTTGACGGAAAAGGCTTCTGCTATCTGGGGAGGGAGTTTCATGGCTGTTGAAATAGCCATTCTGACGCTTTTCAGGGAATCCGGTGTGACCTCGTCAGATGCGGCTAGAAGTGAGTAGTGAAAGGGGGAGGCATAGATAAAGGTGCCATTTTGCCTGATAACAGCGTCGATAAGCCCATTGGGAAGATTATTCCCGCAGAGAACGATTGTAGCTCCTCTGCGCAGAAATAGAAGAATCGTCACCACAAAGTGGTAGCTCATGGAAAGGACCCAGAGCACCGTATCATCGGGAGTAATCTGTAATCCCTTGTCTGCAGCGTCGGTACGGTCGATTATCGTTTCGTGGGAAAGAAGGACCCCCTTGCTGACACCGGTAGTCCCTGAGCTGAAGCGGATAAAGGCGGGATTAAGGTCGAAATACTGACTGTCAGGCGGAGATGATGCTCTCTGTAACAGCCTGAACTCTCTCTGCCTGAATGCTTCACAGATGAGGGGGTTACTGCCATCAAAACCGCTGATCCTTGAATCAGAAATGAGGAAATCAAGATCGATTCTCTCGATCACCTGATTAATCTCGTCCTTTGCCAGATCAGGTGAAATGGGGACGACAACGGCTGAAATCGAGAGTATGGCCAGTGTCAGGGTGACATAATCAATGCTGTCATCACAGAGAACACCGATGCGGTGGAAGCGGGACACCCCTGCTGAAGAAAGCGATATTGCTACCTGTAAAGCCCCGTCAATAAGGTCTTCATAGGTAACAGCCTCATCGCCGTCAATCAGCGCTATTTTCTTCCTGAAGGGAGCCGATTCGATCTTGATCCGGTCAAAAATGTTCATCTCAGTTCCGGCGGATAGTCCTTGTAGATGTTGCGCATGGAAATAATGTATTTGGTGCCGTTGACAATACTGCGGATAATCTCGCGAAACGGCACCTTTACTTTGTTGCGCCTTAAGGGGTTGTGCTGCCAGCCGATGCGGTAGAGCTTTGCAAAGTGGGCGTAAAAGAGGGTCAAAGGCAGTTTTGTCGGCAGGATGGTATGCATGCAATCGTAATAAAGGTACGGATCAACAATGTAGTCATCCTTGTGCTTCTTCGCCAGATCAGTGCCTGGAGAAGGGGAGAAGACGGTAAATGATACCTCAGCGGGGATGAGATCGATGATCACTTTTTCAAGATTGCGGAAATCCTGTACGGAGAAACCGGGATCTACCATAAGCGAAGCATGGAGAAGAATTCCTGTATCGCGCAGGATCTTGATGGCCTGCCAGTTCATATCAACAGTTGTCCGCTTGCCGTAATCCTTGAGACGTGACTCGTCCATGGCTTCCAGTCCCACATAGACAATATGCAGCCCGACCTCTTTCCAGAGGCGGAAAAGCTCCGGGTGGCTGACGATGGTGTCAACCCGTGCCCAACTGACATACTTCTTCTTAATGCCCCGCTCCTTGAGGAGTTCAGCAATCCGTGTCAAACGATTATGGTTGAGAAAAGTCTCATCATCGACAAAGTAGATGTATTCTTCCTGAATACCGGCAATTTCGTCAACAACATCCTCAGGCGTCCGTTGCAGATACTTGCCGTTCATCATGTGATGAACAACGCAGAAATTACAGTCAAAGGCACAGCCCGTAGATGTCCGTATGGTGGCGATATTCGGGTACATGGTCTCAAGGCGGTTGTTTTTATCAGGTGATGTCCAGACTGAAAAATACTTTGAGCGGTCCAACAGGTTACGCCGTGGCCGAGGGATCTCTTCAACAGGCGGAAATGGTGGTGGTTTCAGAGCAGTTAATTCGGCAAAAGCAGGATCAGTAACGGCAATGACAGCATTTCCTGAAGCAAGTGACTCCCCTCCCCTGTAGCGGGCAACAATGCCGGTGAAAGCGGTGCCACCCTCGCCTCTGACAATAAGATCGAGTGATGTACCGGTAAAATCGTTGGGAATAATGGTCGGATGAATGCCGCCGGCAATTGTTATAACCCCCGGTAGAATGCTTTTGGCGCGGGTCGACAGGTCTTTCACAATAGCAGCCTGGTTACTGTAACAGGTAAAGCCGATGATATCCGGATTGAACTCCCGGACTTTCTGTTCAAAAAAGAGAACCGGATCCTTTTCAAGGGCAATATCAAGAATTACGATATTCTCCCCATCCGGAATCCCTCCGGCAACTATCTCAAGCTCAAGGGGCTCAAGATGGAGAAAACTCTGTAGATTCCTGGCAACCCGAAGATGGGAATGGGGCCTTACCAGCAGGATATTCAGTGGTCGGTCAATATTTTGAGACATCAAAAACTCCTTTAAATAATCATCTTCACAGCTTCAAGCCCTGCCTGCTCACCAAGAGCAGCGCAGATCCCAATTACCCTTGTGGAAGCCAGCGCCTCGTGGGTCACTGAAATACATCGGCCAGCCAGAAGCATATTTTTAAATCCATCTGCCTTGAGGCATGCAGCAGGTATCTCGTAATAATCACCATCGGGGGGATAGCGGTATGACACGCCTCTACCCGGAGTCCAGATCTCCATGGGCCACGCCCCCTTGACAGCAGCATCTGGAAACTTGCGGCCAAAGAGGACATCCTCTGCAGACAGCCTGTAGCCGCCTTTTATCCGGCGACCCTCGCGAGAGAATAACCTTTTTGAAGTTGTGGCGATAGAGGCATTTTCAAGTTCTGTAAGCTGACCTGCCAGAAAACAGAGCAGTTTCTCAGCCTGTAGAGGCAGATCAACAGCATAACTGTCAGCACAATCAGGCAGACTGATCTTTAGAAACCCTTCGGTCGCCCCGGTTCCTGGGTAATAAACGGTATAACGGAAAAACTCTGCAATACTGGCCGACTCAATCCCCTTGGCTATGACAAATGGTATTTTCAAAGAAAGCGAATCAGCTCCGGCAGCTATTCCGCAGAGAGCAGCGGTAAAACCGGCCATCTGCAGCTCGCCTGCAGGTGAAAGCTCGTAACCTGCCCCTGCCAGAAAAGAGAGGGAACCATCTCCAGTGGCATCGATCAGCACCTTTGGTGAGCAGTTGCAGGTTCCAATATCAGCCGCAAGCTCCAGAACGCCGATAACACCGTCATTAACAGTGACAGAGGTTATGGAGCCATTCAACATGACCTGCAGGTTGGATTCACTGCTGCACAATATTTCCAGAACCGACAACAACTGTTTCGGTGAGTATGGCAGTGTAAAGACCTTGCCGATCTTTTTAACAGAGGACGTCTCAAGAAGGGCCAAAGCTATCTCTTCGACTATACCTACGTTAAGAAGTTCACCCGGACTATCTCCACCATTTTTAAAGAGCCCGCACAAAGCTCCGACAGCACCACCGGTTGCCGTGCCGCCAATCATGCCACTCTTCTCCACCAGCAGAACACTGCATCCACGTCTGGCGGCAGCAACAGCAGCGGCTATGCCTGCCACACCGGCTCCTGCAACGATGATGTCAGGCCGGACTTTAAGCACTGTCAGAGATTTCCACGAAGTTCAGTCTCTAACAGCCTAACCTCTTCAGGGGTGAAGGTTCCGTCGAGCCAGGAGATAGTGGCGTTCAGCCGATTATCAAAGGTATTGAAAAAGATGCCGATGCCCGGTGGAACCGGCATGCGCGGCATATGAAAAACATTTGTGATCCTGGAGTCCATCAGCATATGGGAGCTGTATGAGCACTTGCTGACATGGGAAAAACAGAAAGAGGCAATCTTCCCCTGCAATGGCAGGTGGAATATCCTGTTCATCAGCCAGAGGGGCGCAATCCGTGTCAAGGATGATGCTTTCATCAGGTTCTGCGGAAAGCGGGACTGCACCTGCTCATAGAGCTGGTTCTTGATCTGGCCGGTCAACTCTTCCATATTGTCGACAATTTCCGGTTTTATCTGAAAAAAGAACATGGAGTTATGGTTAAAGAAAAGGGCCTGACGGATATCCTTTACCTGCCTCAAGTCTGTCGAAGCGGGCACTGTGTAGGCACCAGCTGTAATTCCACGAGCCTGAAACACCTTGTGCAGGGCGCGAAACACATTGGCAAACAGGTAGGGCATTATCATCAGGTAACCGGCGACAGAGTAGGCTCTATCGTAGATGGCCGCTGTCTCGGCACTGTCAAAGGCAAGAACCAGATGCCTGAACCCCCGCTCCTCTTTTGCAAGGGAGACCGGTAGCGACAGAATCGACTCTTTCGAAAGGGCCTTGATTTTCCTGCTTACTGACTGACCTGCCTTAAACTTGTCTGTCCACTGATTCAGATCAATCCCCTGGCTAAGGCGGACTCCATCGGCAATCGACCCGTCTTCGCCAGAGACAAGATACTCCTGGAAAAGGTTTACAAAGGATTCGGCACCACGGGCATCGAAAAGTCGATGATCAAAAGTCATGGCAACGGCCTGAATATCCTTGCCGCCAAGCAGATGAAAGGCAAGATGAATATTCTTTGCAGCAAAAGGGGTATTGATAAAACGCCCCAGAGCCGACATCAGCGACTCTTCATCATCAACCTTTGTGACCGTAATCGGCACATCCAGAGGATCATGATCAGCTTCCACCTTCCAGTAAGGGGCGAGAGACGGGTATTGACGGACAACCGAGCCGCTTATGACCGGAAAAAGAGCAAGAAAACGCCGCAGCGAGCCCTTAAAAGCGGCTTCATCCAGAGGAGCGTCGAGAACGAAAACAACCTGGGAGGCATTGCCGGCACCGGTTGTTCTCCTCATGATGGTATCAATTACACCCATAACCCAGTCGAAACCGTTCAGGTAATATTTATTTTTAATGGAGAGGTAGGAGCGCATCTATCTTGGGACTAGAGCTTTGTGCTGATATATGTCGAAAGTGCCCTGACAGACTCAAAATCCTTCCTGTCAAGCTGGGAGGCAATAAGCTGAAGTTTCAGGTTCTTTTCGATATAAACAAGGATCTCTACAAAGCCGAGGGAGTCAATACCAAGTTCATGAAAAGGCTTTTCAGGAGCGATGGTAGCTGCATCATCACCGGTGATATTGGATATAACCTGCATAAGTTCTGTTTCGATCTGCGCTTGCGTCATATTGCATAAACTCCTGTCATTTTTTTGATAAGATCACAGCGGCAACATCACCATTACAGCCGCAGGAAAGAGTTCGCACCGTTTCAACAGGCGATCTTGCAGTCTGCGTAACGATGTTAAGATTATGGGGATTTGTCTGCTCCGGAGCAGCGTATATTTTCTGATTTCTCAAGGTTATGGCTGCTGCTGCGACCGAAAAAGCGGCTCCTGTCATGAGCCCGCCGTACAGAGGCGTATAGGATGTGACCGGCTCACCGGATTGCAGCACTTGCAGAAGTTTGGACTCATCCTTGATGAAACCGGCTGAATCGAGAATTGTCAGATCAGCAGGAGATGCTGCAGACGATGAAAAATCCGTTGTAACGGCATCAATAGCACAATAACCGGGCTGTCCCCTCCCCAGAAGCAGGAAGAGCGCCCCCTCGCCAGGGAGCGTCTCAGATGGCGAGAAGATAAACGGTTTGATGACACCATCTTTGGCGAGAGGAAGTTTCTGCTTCGCCAGATAATCGAGCACATCACCATGCTGGTCAATTGAGCCGAGAAGCAGATAATCGCAGCGCCCCTGTTCAAGCCAGGCTGAAGCGAGTTGGAGAGCCGATTGAAACGGGAATGAAAACCGGGAAACCGTCAGGGTCGGCCCTTTGATGCCAAGGGACGAGGCGACATAGGAGGCTGCAGCATTATGGACCGAGTTGGAAAAGGCGGTAGGTGAAACATTCGCCTCACCATAGTCGATGATGCCGTCAAGAAAATCAAAGGTGGTGACATGGGCTCCGAAAGCTGTTGAGAGGAGTATTCCGACTCTTATTTCAGACAGATCCTCAACGTTACTATCCTGAAGAGCTGCAGCAGCAGCAAGAACAGACATCTTGCTGAATCGGTCCGCACGACGTAGTTTCTTCAAGAGAGTCCTGTCAGAAATCCCGTCAAGATCAACAAGGAATGAGTCACATTGTGGCGCGAGCCCATCATTCAAGGCCTTTTCCAGGGATTCTACGCCATATCCGCGACTGCAAAGTGAACCGATGCCAAGAATATTCATCGTCCCTCCACTCCGATCAGAACAGCTGCGTTATTGCCGCCGAACGCCAGGGAGGTTGAAAGAGCATAAGTACCTGTAATTGACGTACGCTCCATTAGTGGAGTAACAGCAATTGCCTCATCCTGGATAGAGAAACCGGCGCTGGCCGGGAGCCACCCCTCTTTCAGGGCAGCAGCGGCAAATACAGCCTCTAGTCCACCGGCAGCACCAAGGGTATGACCTGTATAACCCTTTGTCGAAAGAACCTTCAGATCAGCTCCAAAAATTCTGGCAAGGGTATTACCTTCAACGAGGTCATTATCATGGGTTCCTGTGCCGTGGGCATTTACAAAAGCAATATCTTCAGGACCGACTCCCCCCTCCTGCAGTGCCACTCTGACAGCCTTCTCAAGGGATGCGCCATCAGGATCGGGGGCAGTCAGATGATAAGCATCGGCAAACAGGCCGTAACCGGCAAGAAAAAGAGACGGGGTAAGGCTGCGCTGCAAGGCTGATTGCCGCTTTTCAACGATCATCACCCCGGCACCCTCACCCAGATTAAGTCCCTTTCTGTCACGATCAAATGGGGAACAGAGATCCGGATTGAGTATGCCGAGCGATGAAAAGCCCGAGTACGGAATAAGGCTCAGTTCATCTGCTCCGCCTGCAATAACCAGATCGCACAAATCGGCTTTCAACCAGGAAAGGGCAATACCAATTGCATCAGTACCTGAAGAACAGGCATTTACAACCGAGAGAACAGGGCCCTTCAAATTGTATTTACGGGAAAGGTATTCAGCTGGGTTACCGGCAAGAAAGCTGTCTACCGGTTCAAGTGGGGGAGCACCTGTTTCACGGTAGGAGCGGTAAAAGTCAAGATCATTCAACTGACAGGCTACGGTTGTGCCGATACAGACACCAACTCTCAACCCATCAAAAGAGCTTAGGGCAGCGTCATTCATCGCTTGATGCACTGCGCTCAAAAGAAGAGCAACGGTTCTACTCTCTCTGCTTAATTCGCTTCTACATTCGAAAACAGGATAGGAGAGTGTGGATGAAAAAAGCGTTAGGGATGAGTGATTACGCTCCCCGGCAGACATGCTTTTAAGCGAAGAGGCAAGATCTGCACCTGCTGCAGAGACAACTCCCAAACCTGTTATTGGATATTCACCTTTTATCATGGCTTTTGCCTGCAAATTTCGGCACTCCGAGAATATCTAAACCCTGATCTATGGTAACAATCGGCATCTGTGGATATCGATCCTTGATATACCCAAGCAGACCAGTTAACTGCTCACGTTGGTTGTATATTATTTTGTCAATTCTGGCAACAGCACCGCTTTTCTCACCACGAACAGTATCGCCCACCCGGGGGGTGCCGGAGAAAGGGACAAGGTAGATTGCATATTCATAGACCGGGAACCAGTGGGTTGTTACATACCTGGCAACAGTACCTGAAGGTGAGAGGCGAAGAGTTTCTCCCGGCTCAAAAAAGCCTTCATAATCTGTCACTTTGACCTTGGCATTAATCTCATGCTGATAAAAAACCAGCCATTTCCGCTCTTCCCAGGCCCTGTCAATATGAGCCTTCATTGCATCAGAATCATGTTTCATCGAAAAGGATCTGATCATATACAGGTCGAGATATGAGGAGTTTAATGAATTGGTACCACCCCTGGCAGAGCGGTAGTATTGGGCTGCTACGGTTCGTACTGCCTCATCATTCTTGTTATATGGATAGACAAGATTGGTAACCCGTGCACCGATGCGTTCAAGTTCACTATTTGACTTTTGAAACTCTCTAGCCAACTCTTCTTTTGAGAGTGATTTCAGGTTGGGATGGGATGCAGTGTGTGCCATGATTTCCCAGCCCGAGCCTTGCAGGGCAAGGATCTGCTCCTGTGTAAGGTGGTCAGTGGTTCCGATAAAATCGGTAGTAATCGCAGTTGAGGCAACAGCGCCCTGCTCCGCAAAAACATCTTTGCCAACAAGAAAATCGGTGTCATTACCGTCATCAAAAACAAAAGAGACCATCGCAGCTGACTTATAATTCTGGCTGGCAACAATCAGATCCCTGTTCGCACAGGAGATTAAAAAAAGCGATGCCGCCAATAACAGTGCAAGGCGGCATATAAAACAAAAATATATTTTTTCAGGAAATTTACTTCCTGTTGTCATAAACGAAGTTTGCAATCGTATCTATGGAAAAAAAGATTTCTCTCCCCTGATCCATGCTCTTTATTTCCAGGCCGAAATTCCTTTGAAGCAGAACAACGATCTCTACGGCATCAAGTGAATCAAGTCCCAGACCTTCACCAAAAAGAACTTCATCGTCTTTGATGTCCTCTGGATTAATGTCTTCAAGAGAGAGATCTCTGACAATCATCTCTTTTAAAGATTTCCGGATTTTCTGGAGTTCAAGCTCCTTTTCACTCATCAGCATCTCCTTGCAAAAATTCATATTACTACCTGCTACATACGGACAGGAAGGAAATTGGCATTTTGCACTAAAATAAGGGATTTGGGAAGCATCTTTTACGGGGAATTGTGAAAAAACAGTGAAACAACATTAAGTCCAGAAAGTATGGGCGCGGCAGCGTGCTTAAATTGCCCTGAAAAGCAAAAGCCCTGAGAGTTCAGGGCTTTGACAAATACGTACGGTGATGCAAAAAATCTTTGGTGGACCTGGCGGGAGTCGAACCCGCGTCCGAACAATTTACCTTAATACATCTACATGCTTGTTTCAGTATTTAGGTTTTAGCAGCTGTCGTCTCCACTGAACGGGATACTATCGCCGCGATCCTTCTTTGTTTTCGCTTAACCGCCAAAGGCAAACGGAAAAACTATCTCGAATAAATGACGTCCGTTCCTAACCTCCGAGAAGAGCGCGGGCGGACGGTAACAGGTTATTAAGCTGCTACGGCGTAATCATAATTGTCGGCATTTAAAGCCGTGCGGGTTTTTTAACGGGGCCAACCCACATCCCCGGCATGCAGCATTAAGTTGGACCGCCCGTCGAAACCAGTACAGGCCCATTTCAAAGATCAAAACTTCTACTTTTTACAGCCTGACAGCTTACGGCTAACGTTGCAACATAAAAATATCGACAGAGAAAAATGATTCCCCTTACCCCTTTCTATGCTCTTTAGCAGCCTGGGCAATATCACGCTGATGATCCTTCTTCTTCAGATCCTCGCGCTTGTCGTACATCTTCTTCCCTTTGGCAAGTCCAAGTTCAACCTTTACCCTCCCCTCTTTAAAGTAAAGGCGGAGCGGAATCAGTGTATACCCCTGCTCACGGATGCGGCTGAAGAGTTTGACAATCTCCCTTTTGTGCAAAAGCAGCTTGCGCATCTGGTCAGGATCATGGTTCTCACGATTGCCAAAAGCATAGGGGGAGATGTGAAGATTATTCAGAAAAGCCTCGCCCCCCCTGAACTGGGCAAAGGCATCATTCAGGTTTCCTCTCCCCATTCTGAGCGACTTAACCTCAGTCCCGGTAAGGACAATTCCTGCCTCGAATTTCTCCTCGATAAAGTATTCGTGCCAGGCTTTTTTATTGTTGCAGATCAGCTTTTCACCCATAGTTCGGCTATACTAGCAAATATGACTCTAACCTTACAATCCAAATCGCCTCTTCAAAAGGATCCTTATGAACAACAGAGAGCTTGAAGAACTGCTTGCCATAGACAGAACAGTACTTCCTGATAATGGTGGAACAGAGTTTAACAGATTGATCTTTTCCCGAAGCCCATATCTGTTGCAGCATGCTCGTAACCCTGTAAAGTGGCGTGAATGGGGAGATGACGCACTAAATGAAGCAAAGTGCCGCGACCTGCCACTTTTTATATCCATCGGCTACTCCACCTGTCATTGGTGCCATGTTATGGCCCATGAATCATTTGAAGATAATGAAGTTGCCGACCTTCTCAATTCATCCTTTATTCCTGTCAAAGTGGACCGGGAGGAGCGCCCAGACCTTGATGATTTTTACATGACCGCAGCACGGGCCCTCACAGGTGGTGGCGGCTGGCCGCTCAATGTTTTTGTCGATCATGAGAAGAGACCGTTCTTCTCAATAACATATCTGCCGAAATATCCAAGATTTAAGACACCAGGCTTCATTGACCTTTTGAAGAATATTTCCACACTCTGGCAGAAGCAGCGCGAGCTTATCAGGTCAAACGCAGAGTCACTGATTGCTGGACTGGCCACCTCTACAATTATGCCGGCAAAGAGCAGCATCTCTCTGGAAAACTGCCGTACATCTGCGTTCAGTCACCTTGAAGAGATCTACGACCACGCACATGGCGGCTTCGGCATGGCAGTCAAATTCCCGATGCCGACCTACCTTCTTTTTCTCCTCACTTCAAGTGGAAAAGCAGAGCAGATGGCGTTGCATACTCTCGATAAGATAATTGACGGCGGCATACATGATCAGATCGGTGGCGGCTTTCACCGCTACGCTGTTGACCGGAAGTGGATTACCCCTCATTTTGAGAAGATGCTCTACGATCAGGCGCTTTTAATCACCTCACTCTGCCAGGCTTACAAAACAAGCGGCAAGTCTGAGTACCTCAAAACAGCTGAAAAGACCGCACTCTTTTGCATACGAGAGCTGCAGGACACGACTGGAGGCTTCTGTGCAGGTATTGATGCTGACAGTGAGGGTGGCGAAGGGTTCTATTACACATGGAGTGAAGATGAGCTGAATACTGGGCTTTCTGATGTTTTTTTGCCACTGGCAGACTACTGGCAGAGAGGTGATGAATACCGACTTGATGATAGATTGATCCTCTGCCCCTCTATGTCACTGGAAAAGTTTGCCGCTAAAGCAGGTATAAGCCCTGAAAAGTGCCAAAGCATCTACGCTCAAGGCTGTAGTCAACTACTTACGCTTAGATCAACAAGAGAAGCACCCCTGAAGGATCTGAAAATTGTCTGTGCTTGGAACGGACTTCTCATCTCGGCATTTGTCCACCTGTATGAAGTATCTAAAGAGCCGCTCTGGCTGCGGCATGCCACGGTATGCGCCACCGCAATTATCGAAAAAATGTTTACTCCCTACCAGGCACTGAAACGGACAATACTGGGAGATAAAGCCGGAGTTGATGCATTTGTCGAGGATTACGCCCTGCTGGCAACTGCGCTGGCAGACATCTGCCGTCATGACAAAGGCAGCTACTACTTGGAGAACCTGAAGCTGATCCTTAAGATAATGATGGCTGAGTTTATCTCTGTTGATGGTGAGGTCCGTTTCACTACAAAAAGCGGCGAACAGCTTCCTCTGGCACTTCCCACTATCCAGGACAATGTCACCCCTTCAGCAGCAGCGTCTGCTGCCATAGCGCTAATGTCAGGCGGCCTTCTGTCAGGTGATCAAGATATGATCGAATGTGGAGAGTTAATTGTGCAGCGTTACAGAGGTTTTATTGAGAAGAGTCCGGCAGCGTGTCTTTCGATGATACTGGCGGCAGAGATGGCAGAGAAGCGGAAATAAAAAAGGGGGCGTTAACGCCCCCTTTAAGCTACTTTTTCTTGTCAGCCTTCTGTGGCTGCTTGGCAATTATCTTGTCCTTGATCTTCTCATAGAGAGCATCCGGAATGACCTTCCTGCTTTTCAGCTGATCCTTCTTGGCATAAGGTCGACCGGCAACAATCTTCTTTGAGTATTCATCGCCGATACCGGCAATCTTCTTCAGCTGCTCTTCAGTCGCCGTATTAATATCAATAAGCTCTTCAGCAGCAGGTTTTGCCGCTGTTGCAGCTGCATCGGCTTTCTTTTCAATAGCAGGTTTTGCAACAGGAGCCTTCGGATCAGCAGCTGATGAAATACCGGCTGTAAGGACAACAGTGAACATAAATACAGTCACATAGATGAAAACTCTTTTCATATTCTCTCCCTCCTGGATTAATTACTCTTTATAGCGTGTAAATGAAACAACATGCAGATCATTTTTGACAGCCTGAACCCCGGCCACTGAATTGGCAATTCTTACAGCCTCTGCAAGTTCATCGTCCGATTGTACATGCCCAGCAAGATGAACCTTTCCATTATAAGATGCAATTTTCAAGTGAAGACTTTCAATTTGGCCGGACTTAAGCAGTTCAGTCTCGATCTTTTTTGCAAGGATAATGTCCTCAAGAAACGCATCAACCCCTACTTCGGCATCTTTTAGTTTAGGATCTTTGGCAGCAGAGACGATACAGTCAATAATGGAAGCTTCACTAAGGGAAGATGTATTGAAAGTAAGATCATAGCCAAGGGGATCACTCCAGTCGCGATCAAAATAGAAATGAATAAAGCCGGCTCTCTGATGGTCACTCTTTCTGATGAATTCATGTGCAAGATCTGGATCAAGCCATTCACGCTCGGCAAATTTCTCAACTCTCTCTTCAAAAGGGGCAGTAAACCTGAGTTTAAGGGTATTACCGAGGCCTTTAAGAAGATCCTGACAGCCACGGCCATAAAGAATTACATTCCCAGACTTTGCAAAATCAAGCAGAATCAGTTCGATCATATTCAGATAAGCAGCATTAAGCCTGTCTTCAGCAGTAATATAAACAGGAGGCTTCTCATCAATTCGCTCAAGAATATCTTTAGTAAGCCCATACTGCTCGGCGACTTCGGCAATCTTTGCCCCGTCAACAAGAGTGTATTTAAGCTTCTTTGCAACATCTTTTGCAATCTTGTAAGCACCGGTTCCCATTTCACGGGAAATTGTGATAATAGCCATCTACCTGCCTCCTCGTATCAAAACTGAACAGCCGGGATACTAGCATCTAATTTTTATTTTCACAATATGTTCCCAACAATAATTCATAAACACTTTTAGCTGTTTTCCCCCATGAAAATTCGGAAGCTCGTTCTAGACCCGCTCTTTGGAGGTACTCTTTTGTTGGGCTATCTGTGGCTACTTTCAATATTGCACGAGAAATGGCATTATAATCCAGTGGGTCTACCAATATCGCCGCATTTCCAGCGACTTCGGGGATAGAGGTTGAATTAGATGCGATAACCGGTACGCCACAGGCCATTGCCTCTAAAAGTGGCAGTCCAAAACCCTCGTATAATGAAATATACGCAAGCAAAGTAGCTCCACTATAAATTGCAGGCAGGTCAGAATCTGGTATATACCCAGGAAATATCAGCCTGTCCTCAACATTATGTTTCCTAGCAACTTCACGCAACAAAAGCTCTTGTGATGGAGATATCGAACCAGCAAGGACAAGTTTGTGAGAAATTTGTCCTCTAAGATGACTAAATGCGACGATAAGCGTGTCAAGGTTTTTTCTCCGATTAGCGCTGCCAACCGCAATTACATAATCTTCTCGTATAAGCCCATATTTTGAGATTATGAGCTCATCATTTACCGGCCTGAAAATATCAGGATCATACCCTAAATCAACTACATTTATGTGATCTGGTTGTAGCCCGTAGTAACCGACAATATCCCGTTTAGTATGTTCGGAATCAGCAATAATTGCAGCCGATCGTGAAAGTATTTTTGGGAGACGCTTCATGTAATTCCATCGAACGAACCAAGGATGATCCTCTGGAAAGACAATGGGAGTGAGATCATGAACGGTCACCACATGTGGGACAGGACAATTCCTCATCCCGCCAGGTACTGTCGAATATAGAACATCAACACCCTCGTATCGAAGCTGATTCGAGAAAAGAAATTCCATCCAGAAAGGTCTGACCATGTAACGGTTCTGCCCCAAAAATGCAAACTCCCGGAGCACGTTCCGCACTCGTTCTTGGGGAAGATTAAAACCTGATTCTGCTGTAGTCCAAAGAACAATATCATCATGAATTTTGGCGAGTTCATTCACTACTTGACGAGTGTATACGGCAAGTCCAGTAGGCTTTTCTGTACCAATAAACGTAGCGTCAATGCCAATTTTCATGCATCAAAACCGTGGG
Source organism: Geobacteraceae bacterium (assembly GCA_013377075.1). GTDB lineage: Bacteria > Desulfobacterota > Desulfuromonadia > Geobacterales > DSM-12255 > VEOV01. Next base: position 53,260 of record JACABD010000017.1, read on the forward strand.
TTATTGCCTTGACCGCCGCCTCAAAGGCAAATTTGCTTTTCTCGAAATCATATAAACTGGCATCTTGAAAAGCTTTTACCCGAGACCTTTCAAGAAAGCTAGAATCAAAAACTACTCGCTGAAGATTCTCTTTAAGATCCGTCAGGCTTCCAATTGGTGAAACCAGCATCGATGGTGTGTTTTCGGCATAAGGTATTGCAGCTGTCGTCACAGCTACACATCCACAGGCCATTGCTTCTAAAGGAAATAAACCAAAACCCTCGTGACGCGAAGGATAGAGAAATATATCAGCGCTGCTGAGCAACTGCCTGAGTCGCTCGTCACTAATTACTCCAAAGTTGCGAACAGTGAACCTGAACATATCTTCGGCAAGAGATTCGCCACAGACCCAAAGCTCCATCTTTTCAGCCATATCGGCATCAATCAACGAGAATAGACTCATCGCGACATCTATTCCCTTTCTATATGAATCGCCACGCAGCATAAACACAATAGCCTTTTTGAGCCCTTTCAAGTGAACCAATTCAGGATCAGCATCAGGATAAAACAAGTTATGATCAATACCGGTTGTAAGAGTAGAAATCTCTATGCCACGATATCTTTTAACGAATATATCTGATAGGTGTTGCGACATTGAGATCATTGGATTACGTTTATAGAAATGAATTCTATAGAGACAGTCAATTAAAGCCCTAACCATAAAATTGTCGTAATACTCAATATCGTCAGCCTGAGCATAATAGATAACCCTATTATGCCTAGACAACAGACAGTGCAGGTGAATGATGTCCACAATGACTACGTCGTGACCAAGGCAATGGGTAGCAGCGTAATAGAGGCACCCGATTCTTCCAGAACAAGGAACTCTCTTAATTTTCAAGAAAGGAGAAGTGTCAAAAACAGTTTCAAGTTCCTTAACATACAATGTGACGTCATGTCCAATTGAAGCCAAATGGTTCGCATATGCAAGACTTAATCTATCCCCGCCTCTATTGAAAAGAGAATACCTAAAAAAAGCTATGTTCATATTAGTCTTACCTTCCAAAGTTTTCCAAGAAGACAAATCGTAAAATATCGAAGACGATACCCAATTTACAATTAAATATTATCTTAGAATACACTTAAACTTATAAAAATAGTTACCTTGTAAATCAATGTGAAGTGTTCTTAAATAGTATTTCCTTTTTAAACTCCTGATTACGAAGAACAGAAATATAAGAGCAGTATTTCATTAGTAATGTATATCTATTTGAACCAAAAACTTTTAAAATAACGCGTAATAAGAAGTTTATCATCCTAATTCTAATATCAGATCCACAATATGTCTCTGAGAGAAATTTACTGTAATCATTATTACTACTCAGATAACCTTCATTTTTGCACCACGTATATATAAGCCCTTCAGAATCAAATGGATTTGTCTCTTGAAATAGACCTTCATTTACTGAATACATTCTGCGAGCAAGGTGCGTAATAGTTACTGAATTTGAAAACTTAGAATATTTGTATGAATAGTTTAGGCAGGCTTCTAACCCATTTTCTGAAAGCAAATCGTGGTACTCGCGAAAAATAATTAAAAGATCTGGCCTTAAAGAAAAATTGAAACGTGTCTGGTGATGTGATATTTGCGTTTGATCATTAAATACAATTCCGCTAAAGTGAAAAAATACCAATGGCCATTTATCATTGACAATCCATTGACCATCTACACATTTAATAACACGCTCATGCAAGTTCCAGTAAGCCATATTGTAACCTAAATGCTTCAAGATCAACACACCTTCAAAAAAACATGGAACAAGGTTGACCCATTTTTGATCAACAAACAAGCCCGTTTGAAGTTCAACAAATCCTAGAGTCAGGCATCGCTGTTCCCACCAGTCAAGAAATCGGATAGTTTCTTGACTATTGCTTAAACCAATAAAACCTAGATTAAATGTACCACTTTGCAAGAAATCCTGTTCAGTTGGTTTCAGATCATCATTAATAGGACTAGTACAATGTGGTGTAAGAACGATATTAGAAATTGAAAGGCAATCTAAAACTTCACTCAAAGCATGATATAAAAGAATATCCGGATCGAGATATAGGACTTTCAAAAAACCCATATTTTTCAGAAGATATTTTAGAAAAGATGGCTTAACATTAGTATTTAGCTCTATAATGTCAAATTTAAATGCCGCTTGTTTAAAATTGGGTATATTAAGGTTTGACACTTCGAGTACTAAAAAAGGTTCTTGTGCCAGATCAAGCACATCATCATTTTCATCAACAAGCAAAACTACAAACTGAAGATCGGGATTGTGACAAATAATAGAATTGTATAGTGTTCGTGCATAGGCAAAGTAATTTTTAGAAACTATAGTACAAACAGCATTATTTGAATAAACCATAACGTTCCCATATTTTTGTTGTAAAATTATACTTTTTGACAACTCTTGCTGGATTTCCAACCGCGATTGAATATGGAGGGATACATTTCGAAACTACAGAATTACAACCGATAATAGATCCTTTTCCTATAATAACTCCAGGCAACACGGAAACAAATTCTCCCAACCACACATTGTCCTCTATGATTACACTCTTATCACTATTAACTGGCCTAATGTTAGGTGCTGTTTCTGGAGAAGATTGTTCGTCACCTGAATAGTCACCGTGAATGTGGTCAGAAATAAATATCTTGCTTGCCATCAGAACATTATTACCAATCTCTATATAGTTTGTTGCCGCAATATGCACGGAATCATTAATTGCAACATTGTTCTTAATAAGTATTTTAGGGTTATACTTTAATTCGCCGTGCGAATATACGGCTTCGAGCCAAAGATCTCTGCCCGCATAAAAGTTTTGCCCAATAACAATATTTTTATGTCCGACAATTTTTGCAGAAGAGTGAATATATATTTTTTTCAAATTAAATTGATTCCCAATAATTATATTAAATATTCGCTGTAGAAGATTACGATAGATAAACAGAATTCCGAAAAAAATACCGTGGCGCTTCAAAATGTAGTATATTCCCATCAAATTATTGCCTCATTATGCTTGTCACTAGTTAACGATGGGACATAGTAGGAACTTTTTGCCTAGCCGTAACAATATCTCAAGATCGTATTAAATTTCTCAACCTACCCAATTCAAGCCTTCTCGAGTAAAAATATCGCAGATTCTCCTGACCCCATTGGCAAAATAAGACGTCCTAAAATAAACTGTACTAAAGCTGGAATTGAGAACCGTATGCCATCCTGTACTTTCCATTTACCCTTCCGATAAGGTAAATTCCAGAGGCCGTCACTTCCGACACGAAAGACTGAAAATCCGGCTGATGTAAAAATGGTTCTCCATTCTTCTGCGCCAAGGAGTGTTACATGGGATGGATCACCAAAACCTATCCAGTGTTCGCATGACAACAAACGTCCTCTACCGTTATAGTCAGGCACTGCACAGAGAACTCGACCATGATTTATCAGTGAACTGTGCCAGCAAGCAAGTGTTTCAAATAGAATGTCTTTATTAATATGCTCCAAGACGTGAATAGATACAATCCCACTGAATAAACCTTTGGGTATACTCTCCTCTTCGCCGTAAACATTAGCGGCAGACACGTTTTTACGTACAGCATCAAGTGCGTGGGAAGAAACATCAAATCCGGCAACATCATAGTATCGAGCAAGACGACGGAGCATAAATCCAGTTCCACAACCATAGTCGAGTACAACCCCCGGTTTGATCCAGCGACGAGCAATTCGTTCATAAAACCAGAGAGCGGGACGATCCTGATCCTGGTTTCTGGCCTTAAAATACGGCAGGTCATAATTACTGCCAGAAATATGAGTGACTGTTCTTTCAGCGGCCTTATCTTGCATAAATGCCCCACCCAACCATTACTGCCCACATTATACCGACAATTAATAGAGGTAAATCACGCGTTAAAGATTCAGTTGGGTCACCACCCTTCCCAGTCTGAACCCTAAGTATATAACGGAACAGACCGAAACAGCATAAAGGAACAGTGTATATTAGTAATGAAGAATGACGCGAGATTACATACATAGTGTAGGTTACCAGCACAGCTGAGCCGGTCATGGAAAGCACACCGTCAAGAAATCCAGTAGGATAAGCAGCCAAAGCCTTTCTATGAAACTCTGCATGCTCTCCCAAGGCCTTCTTTTCACTATAACGCTTACCGGTGCTTAGAAAAAGTGCAAGTAAAAAAACTGTCAGAAAAAGCCACTCGGAAATTGCCACACCAAATGCTTCTCCACCGGCAAGTAGCCGAAGAATGAAGCCGGAAGCAATACTAAAAAGGTCAAATAGCGGGTAATTCTTGAAAATAAATGTATAGCTTAGTGAAACGGCAAGATAAGCCAGAAGTAAGATCAAAAACTTTACAGACACAGAAATAGCGAGAAAAAGTGCGGAAATCAGCAATAGTCCGGCAAGCATTAATGCTTTTCCAACTACAACTTCGCCTGAAGGCAAAGGGCGGAACCGTTTTACCGGATGTTCCATGTCAGCAGTGCAATCCACAATATCGTTGATTATGTAAGTTGCGCTTGATGCAAAACAGAATGATGAAAGTGGCAGCAGTATTGCTAGAAACAAACCTTCATTAAATATTGTCCCTCCAAGAAAAGGTGGGAAAAGCAGCATGAGGTTTTTTAGCCACTGTACCGGACGAAGAAGTTTTAAATATGACGTGATTTTAGTCATTTAAGTTTTTCAGCAAGCTTTTTTGCTGCCGGTTTGTAATATGCACCTTCTGGGGATTTAAGATATGCCTCGGAAAAACTACGTTGTGCTGTAGTTCTATCTCCAATACTAAGATGAAACTGGCCAATACGGTAATAATAAAAGGGATCACCACTTTGTTCCTGAAGTTTTAGCAGCAGCGTCAGTATCTCATTGCGAAGCTCTTTGATTTTTATACTATTACGCTCACCACTAATGAGTTTCATATTTATAGAAATAATACGCTCAGCAATGGATGGATACATTGAACCTGAATCTTCAATATTACGCAGCAGCAACTTTTTTGCTCCGTTCAGATCACCATCCGCAGCAATAATTGCAGCACGATTGCCATCAACTAGCTTCCCACCGCGCTTGCTATTTTCAGGCGCTTCAATCGAGAGCATCAGTTTTTTTGCTTCATCGTTACGCCCAATCTGCTGTAAGGCATATACCAGTTCATTCTTGGCAAGATAAAAGTCGGGTGAGTTTTTGAGAGTATCCTCAAAGAGAGCGATGTTGCTTTGCCAAATCATAACTCGTCTCACTGTAGAGTATGAACAGATAATAAAGAAAACGACAATTAGTAGATATAATAAATTCTTTATACGTGTTGAGCATTGATTCATGTTTTTATAAACAAGAATTGATATTGCTACGCTGAAAGTAATACAAGGGATGTAAAGGTATCGTTCTGCAACGGGTGTCCAGGCCATTCTAGCCAGAGCAACTAATAATGCCGGAGCAGTCACACAGATACTGGTAAGGAAAAACGCATGAATAAGGCCTCTTTTGTACAACATATATACTAAGGTTATTATCAGTATTACCCCTGCAATAACGTAATAATCAGAGATTCTGACGATAGCAAAATTAAGCGGCCAGGGTATGAAGATTTTTTTAAAATAAAATCCTGAAACCTTTAGGATAACACGGATATTGTTCAACAAATCAAATGTTGGCGCATTTACGGAATTGGTAACTATATTAATACCTGAATCACCATGACGGAAGGCAAAAAATCGGAACAGGAAGTATGTTATGGCTGAAAAAGATAAAGTCGCAGCAAAGAACCACCTTTTCATAAGTCCATGTAGCAAAGAGTCTTGACTGTCATGGAACGCTACTATTGCTAATAGACCTGGCAATGCACAAACGGCAACTTCTTTAGTTAAACAGCTTATTAGGAAAACCACAGCAGCAATCAAGCCTATGAAAACGTTTTCCCGTTGCATTGCGATAAGAAGAAAAAGAATTGAAAGTGAAATGAATATACCGGCGATAAGGTCTGTACGACCAGCTATCCAGCTGACAGACTCGGAGTTTATCGGGTGCACTGCGAAGAGAAGGGCTGCACAGAAGGGAACAAGCCGCTCTTCAATTGAATAGCGCCGTGCCACATGTTCGGAGATTAAAAAGACGATTACAACATTTAGTCCATGAAAGAGAATATTCTCCAGGTGCATGAAACTCTCATTCAGTCCCCATACAAATTTATCAAAAATGAAGGTCAACCCCAGAATAGGTCGATAGTAGTATCCAGAACTGCCTGGGAGGAAGAGTGATTTCAGGTCAAAATTATCAATGTTAAGATAAGCAGTGATTATATGAATATCATCAACGGAATTGGCTCCGGCAAAAATTGCCGGATAATAGATACCGACTGAGATGAAAATCAAGAGAAGAACTGCAAAACCGCGCCTCAAGGTCATAATTTACCTTTTTTCAACTAATTCAAGGAAAAAAGACTCTATGTTCTTTCTTACAGGTTCGACCAGATCAACTTCACAATTTGCGTGAACCACTATTTCCATGAATTGCTTGAAAAGGGCACGAGAAGTATAAAACTCAAGTATGCCGGAATCTCTCTCTGTAAAATCAAATCCTGAAAACAGGGAAATGTCACCACCAGTCCTGACATGAATATTGTAACCTGTAATACCTTTTTCAAGAATACTCTCTACCTTGTCTACAGCTCTCAGTTCACCATTTACAATTATCCCTACCCTGTCACATACTGCTTCCACATCTGCGGTTATATGTGTACTGAAAAAGATTGTCTTACCATGTGCTTTGAGCTCTTTTATAAGATTTTTGACCAGTGCACGGCCAAGCGGATCGAGACCGCTCATTGGCTCATCGAGAATATAAATCTCGGGATCATGAAGCAGCGCCTGTGCAAGGCCCAAACGTTGCACCATACCTTTACTGTATCCACGGATAGGCCGATCGGCCGCAAGAGACAGCTCCATTTTATCAAGAACCTCATTTGTCCGTGACTTGAGTAAATTGTCAGCCATATGGAAACTGGTCCCAATGAAATAAAGATACTCTCTGCCTGTGAGAAAGTCATAAAAACTGGGGTTTTCCGGAAGATAGCCTATATTTAGCCTTGAGTGAGGATCGCTGGCAGGAACACCGGCAATCAATGCATCACCCTTTGACGGCTTTATCAACCCCATAATAGCCTTGATTGTCGTACTTTTACCAGCGCCATTAGGACCAAGAAAACCAAATACCTCCCCAGAGGAAATAACCAGATTCAAATCTGACAATGCATTAACGACTCCAGCTTTTTTAGTTTTATAGATCTTGCTCAAACCGGTTATTTCAAGTGCTTTCACCTGCTCTGCCCCCCAAAAGCAAATTTGCTAGTACTCTCAACTCTACCATTTTTTGACAGGTAAAATTTCCCGCCATAAGGATCGACAGGAACTTTATTTAAGAACCCTTTTGATATGAGTTCTTCAATCGTATTCGGATCAACGTTCTGCTTTTCTCTATAACGATTGACAGCATCTGTAATTTTCTGAGCATTCAGCAAGGCTTCCTTACGGGTATGATATGATGTTCTAACCTTCTCATCCTTGGCGCTATGTTCCATGGAGTCGATAAACATGATCCCCAGTTCGGTTCTACCAGCTTCATGAAAATATCGAGCTGACAAGGTCGTAAAAAGTGGATCGCCTGACAATTCGGCGGCCTTTTTCATGAACTCTGCAGCGGAGTTATAGTCATGAAGAAAATAGGCTGAATTGAATCCTGCAAAAAACGGAAGATAATAGTCCCATGTTCGGTAGCGCATGCCATAAATAAGCAGTTTATTAATCTCTTTGGCACTATCCTTAACATCCCAGACAAAAGTAGCCTGGGCAAGATAATATGCATCCATATTATAAGGATCAAGCCTTACAGCGTTTGAAATCATTCTAGACATACCGGGATATTCCGGAGGGAGCTTCAGCTTGTTAATATCATTATCAACCATACCGCCGAAATAAAGCATTACCTTGAATACTGCCCACTGGGACGCAAGGTAACGCAGATCGCCGAGAGCAAATTTTACGATCTCGGCTTCAGGCATATAACCCAGCTTGTTTACAATGGATCTGTTACCGAGATATGAACTGAACGGTACAATTACGGCAACATAAGAACCAAGAAGTGCAATAAATAGAACTTTTCTAATCACGGGAACTCTCTACGGGAAAAGAAATAAACTGCTAGATAAAGTATAATTGTCGTGTACACCAGAAAATACAGTAGGGTGTAAATCACACCTTGGGATGAAAGAGCAACAGGATATATTGCTGATACTTTAAAGTTAAAGGCACCAAGGTTAGGTATTAAATAATAAATCCCCTTGGCTGCGTAGAGAAGTGGTTTGGCAGTTTTAACGCCCACGGAATCCTTGGTCAGATACTCGAAAACCTCCTGCGAGGCATTACCTGCAAGCAGAAGGGAGATTGTGCCAAAGATAGGCAGGAAAAATGAAGTGGATATAGATGAGAACAAAATTGCAATCGCCACGAGGAGGACGTACTTCAAGACATCAAAAGCAACCGCTGTAAAAATATGAAGCCATCTGATGGGCAGGGAAGATTGATACAGGCCCGAACTGAAAGAGATTGCAACGGCAGCAACAAGCGTAAAGATAGCGGCGCTGCAAACAAGACAGACAGCTATTGCAAAAAACTTCCCGAGCAGATAAGAGCCGCGAGAATAGGGAAGCGTCAGTACAGCAGATGTGTAGCGTTTTTCGATATCGCGCCAGACTGAAGAGGCGCCAAGCAGAATCGCCAACAGTGCAAGAACAAATGATATAAATGATAGTGACAAAGTAATGGAGAGTTCCTGAACCTGGCGCATGGAGAGAACACTGAATGCTGGCACAAGAACAAGAAGCAGCAGGGCAACTCCTACAAGCGCCTGTAAAACTCGGTCACGGATAATCCACTTGAGGTTAAGTTGATATAAATTGGTAAACATGCTGAAAGCATCCTCTTTTCATTGAAAAACGGGATGTGATTGACACATCCCGTCCTGATTAAAGCTTATAAAACAATATTTTCTAGAGTACAGAGAATCCTGCAAGAGCTGAATCGGAAATTGTTGTCGGAGCAGCAGGAACATCACCGGCTACAAGAGCATTACCTGGCACTCCAGTTTTAAAACCTATAGCGGAAGAAGCACTGGTAGCACCAAAGATTTTATCTCCGGCGTTATTTTTGGAGCCTATAGCATAGACAACGCTACTGGTACCGCCAAGAGTATCAGGCAAATAACCAAGATCAACATTCTTTGAGGGGACAAACGTTATGCCAGCTGGTACAGCAATAGTGGCGGTTCCAGCGAAAGCAGTAGCCGCAAAAGCAATAATAGCAAGCGTGAGAGTTATTTTTTTCAACATATTATACCTCCAGTAAGTTTATGAGTTGGTTGCAACTTTTACAAAACCTAGATCATGGATATTTTTGATTGTCAGCAAAGTAACCTTCAAGTGATGTCTTGAAGTTTCTGAGGTCACTTGTGGCAGCAGAGTTGTAGCCCCTCATACGGTAGGCAGCGAACTGCGGAATGGCAACTGCTGCCAGGATACCGATGATCGCAACAACGATCAGCAGCTCGATCAGGGTGAAGCCTTTTCTGTTCCTGATTCTGTTAAGCATAGAATTTCTCCTTTTGTTTAGATGTGTCGCCCTTACGAGCAGACTAACAAATATGATTTATGAACATACATACACAACCTGTGCCAAACAGCAATACCTCCATAACTACTCGAATAAACAATCAATCATTATAGAATTAAGACTTCGCAAGACACTTTCGAGTAATTTACTCAGAAAAAAGTGCCATTATTTGTCACTACGGATAACGCTGATGCTCGGCAAAATAGGACTCGATACTTATTCTGAATGCTGAGAGATCAGAAAGAGCTGCACTGTTACAACCTTTCATTCTAAATGAGTTAAATTGAATTATGCAAATCGATGCAAGAACTGCAATCACCATCACAACAATCATAAGCTCTATGAGCGTAAAACCGTTTTCCTGATTACCAAAAATCATCTACGCTACTCCGTTTTAACTTGATTACGAATAATCATTCACTTATAGAAGTATCATTATTACAGTACTTTTATCTTTAGCAAGCAATTTGTAACAAATGTGCATTTTTCACATAACTTCCATTCACAACATAATTTATCCGTATGGAGGCTACTTGCACGAAATACTCAAGCAATATCTGGAAATCCACGGCTACTGGGTTCTCTTCATCTGGACATTTCTTGAAGGTGAGGCAGGGCTTATCTTTGCCGGGTTTCTTGCCTTTCAGGGTTACTTCTCTGTCCCTGCAGTCATGGCAACTTCCTTTGCAGGGGCGTTCTGCGGCGACCAGTTCTATTTCTATCTGGGCAGATATAAAGGTCCCTATCTCCTCAGCCATTCGCACTTTCTTGTCAAAAAACTGCGTAAGGGGCTGAAACTGATAGAGCGCTACGGCAATCTGGTTGCTTTCACATCACGATTTACCTACGGATTCAGGCTGGTTCTGCCGATAATTCTCGGCATGACATCATTTCCCGGCAGAAGGTTTTTGTGGTTGAACCTTTTGAGCGCTTTCTCCTGGTCAATCATCTTTACACTGACAGGCTATCTCTTTGGAAAAAGCGCTGAATTCTTTGTCGGAAAAGATGTAAAGCGTTACGAACATTATCTTTTTGCAGCCCTTGCAGTGATCATTTCCCTGATCTGGTTGGCACATTTCTATCAGGCATGGACAAAAAGACAGCCTGCCAGGGAGCGTCTCAGGAGGATGAAAGCAGGCAGAATGCTGTCGCAGCCGCCCCAATGATCCCGGCATTATCACCCAGTTCACCTTTAAGCAGCTTTACTCTCGCTGCCGGAATTTCAAACGCCCGCCCTTTTATCTCTTTCATTATTGCCGGCACAAGCAGATCAAAACTTGCCGCAACTCCGCCGCCGAGGATAATCGCTTCAGGGTTAAGCAGGTTTACGGCCCCTGCCGCAGCAATACCAAGATAGCGCCCGGCCTCTTCAAAACATTCAAGCGCTAACCGGTCACCGTTATATGCAGCCTTTGCAACATCAGATGACTCAAGATTTGCAGTCGCTATATCCATAAGCTGAGTCACACTGCCGGATTTCATCTTTTCGATGGCAGTCAGTGTGATTGCAGTGGAAGAGGCATACTGCTCAAGACAGCCATGATTGCCGCACTGACAGAGCCTGCCGTCGGGCTCGACAGTCAGATGGCCATACTCGGCAGCAACGCCGTCAACACCGGTCCAGAGTCTGTTGTCAAGGATCAGACCGCTGCCTACACCGGTTCCAAGGGTTAAGTGCAGTAAAGAGCTGAAACTGCGCCCTGCACCATGACTGTGCTCTGCAACAGCAGCTGCATTTGCATCATTGAGTGTTATTGCGGGAAGTGTAAAAGTTAAACTAAGCCACTCTTTCAGATTAAAGCCATTAAGCGGCTTGAGATTTACTGACGAAAGGATTTCGCCACTATTATCTATGAGCCCTGGAACACCGGCTCCTACGGCGACAATCCTGATTTTAGCATTTTCAGCAAACTGCCGGATTTTTTCATATTCCATGCAGATATTTTCAAGAAACTGCATACGCCCTTCCCCGATTCTGCACGGGCTCTGAAGTCTGACAATAACCTCACCATCGCTTAAGACAAGCGCAAGGCGAAGATTGGTGCCTCCAATATCCATGGATATAACAGCCGGATTGTTCATTTTCCTCCAAAAAAACCGCTTAAATTTACAATGCGTCAAGATGTAATAATATTGTTTTGCTGTTTAGCATTAATACTTTTAACCCATTAAAATCGTATTATCGCCCACGCATCGCGATTTTACAACCGGTAGTGGATAATTGCCATTTCACAGAAATAGAATACAAGTATATTTTTACTTACAATAAACTTGACACAAATAATCTATAAGGCTAATCTTGCAAACATTCTATTACCAAGGCTTTTTGAACTAATTACTTATTTTTTTAATGCAACCGTGTTTTTTATCAAAGCTAAAATTACTAAGGAGAATTCAAAGATGGCAAAAAAGATGGATGCCCTTGAATACCACTCAATGGGGCGCAAAGGAAAGATAGAAGTAATCT
>JACABD010000018.1:0-27999 GCA_013377075.1 Geobacteraceae bacterium
CTATTGTGTTTCAGGTCGAGATGTTTGACCCGCAAGGCGATATCATTGTCCCTCACCCTGGCATAATATGCTTCTGGATCTTCATCAGCACTTCTGGTGATGGCATCTACAGCCGCACCCACCTCGTCTCCAAAGAGGTTTCTGATGGTCTCCATGGAAATATCACTATCCTCGACAACGTCATGGAGGATAGCAACTATCTTGTCGATTCCAGTATCCGCCATGGACATAACCGCTAAAGGGTGACTGATGTACGGGTTCCCGGACTTGTCAAACTGGCCGTCATGGGCTTTCTCCGCAATCACCCGTGCCAGCAGCAACAGCCTGTCAAAACAGTCGCGATCATGATAATCGGCATCAATCACACGTGGCTTGCAGACAAGCCAGGCAGCGGCGATCCTTTCTGCTGCACCGTACAGATGGTCAGCGGCAGCGGCAAGTTCGGTACTCAGCTTCATCCTGCCTCGCTGATGGTCACTGGCGGCGTCACGCTTCATCTTGTCACCAAGATTACCAAGCAAATCCGCCAGAGAATCGTAGTAAAGATCCCCCATCTCTTCCGCCAACTGATTATGGCTACCAATAAAACCCGGCACATGTATGGTATGTTTCATGGTGTCATATCCCCTAACGTACCTGCTTATTCATCTCGGAAAGTGCATTGCGATATTTCTCGTCAAGAGCATCCATTTTGTCATTTGCTGTTCCGAGTAGAGCAGTCAGATTATCGCGTTGCTCAGTTGTCATTTCCGGCAAAACATCAACCCAGTACTGCTTCTCCTCGACATGCAGCAGTTCAGTGCGGGTAATCATTTTGACAAAATCCGGATATTTGTTCTGAATATCCGCTGGGACAACAAGCGTTGCCTTACTTTCAGGTACAACACTCTCCGCAGCAGCCCAAACCTGATCGAAGCAGGTCAGCACAGAAACTATCAACAGAAGCGAAGCAAAAGACCTATAAGCTCGTGTTGCAGAAAATCTTTTAACCTCAATATGCATCAGCATAAAACACCCTTATTGAGCTTGATTTACTCATAATTATATAGACGGACAACACATTCAATTCATACATTTCCTTCTACAAAGATCATCACTACGACCATCGTGCCCCACAGCTACAGCCACCGATGATGCGATAAATAATGCCGCTCATCAGGAGAAAGACAGCTGGCATAATAATCCAAGAAAGCCCGGGCAGCCCTTCCTTGGTAGCTAAAAAGACAATCACCTGATTTAGCAGCCATCCGGCGATTGCAGCCAACAATGGCGAAACAATAAAATCTGACGGGCGGCGATAACGGCAGGTGCAGGAGCGGCAGCGGCTGACAGCAAGGGTAAAGAGAATTGGCGCCACTACAATTACGACGAGGAGTTTAACCAGCCAATGGCTGTATGGAGAGAAATAGACCAGCATGGGGAGCGCTACGAGGGAAGAGTAGAATATTCGCTGCGATACCGGGGCGAGTTCCCGCAGATCCTTGGCCTGAGGTGCAATATTATTGGCGTAATCCAGTCTGTAGCCTGTCTGCACTTCATGGGGAGCATCCATAGAACTGTTCAGGCAGGCCTCGATCCGGCTTAAAAATTCATTTACCTCTGCCGTCACCCGACTGAATTCGACAATATCGAAGATATTAGTCTCAATGCCATCGTAGTAAACAGTGAGATCAACTCCAACCGGCAGCCCGTTGGTTGATCTCTCAGTCAGCCAGATCCGCCCCAGCTTTGAACGTTCGTAGGTCTGCACATAATCATCGCGGTAAAAGCTCACCATCCCGTCAACACAACTGACCCGGTACAGGGTGTCACTGCCACGCCAGACTCTGTTACGGTTGTAGAAGGAGAGCGCGACACCAGAAACTCCTATTCCCAGGAATAACAAGCCACCATAAATAGCGTCGCCTCCTTTAATTATCAGCATTAAAGCAATAAAGGAAAACAGCATGCTCCCCAGATAGATGAATCGCTCTCCACTATCCGTATCCCTTGGAGGAACTTTTACCCTCATGGAGAGACCAGCAGCGCTCTCTTCAAACTGAATATCGTATTTAGATTTTTTCATCGCCGTTTCCGCTTGATTTTAGTCTGTGATGACTGCTGTTCAACCTTCCGCGCGCCGCAATGGCAGCCGGAAATTGAATAATAAATCCACCAGACTGTCGGCAGGATAAAGATCATCGCAATTACAAGGGGCGATAATGGCTGACCTCCCCTTTCAACATGCAGATACAGTACATAGGAGAGTGCCAGACTAAAAACTATGATAACCACACTGCACCAAGCGGCATGTCCACCGCGACATGGACAGGCTGACACCAGCTTGGAAACATTCATATAGAGCAGTGGCAGCCCAATCAATGCCATAAGTACGACCAGTAAAGGATAGTAGTGCTGTTGAATGGAGAAGAGCGGTGATTGATAAACAAGATAGGCAATCAGCCCAATACCTGCGGAGAAAGCCAGGCGTGTACGTTCATCGGCCAAAGGTTTAACGTTGCGGGCAGCAAGGGGTGTATCGGCGGCATAATCATAACGCCACCCGGACTGGATCGGCGCAGATGCGGGTGCTACGGTTTTCAGCTTAACGTGCTTATTGGTCTCGGCAGCACAACTATTCAGGTAACTGACGATATGCTCAAGAACGACATTCATCTCACTCCCGAGCCGCGGATAGAGATCCGTGATGCAGAGCACCGGCAAGGTGTCACTATCGTAGTAAGCAGTGATGTTTGCGGCGGTAAAATGGCCATTTGTTGTTTCAGTGGCTATCCAGAGGCGACCGAGTTTGCTCAGATCCAGAACTTTCTGGCCATCCTCACCGGAAAAACAGGCCTTCCCATCTTCCACTTTAACCGAGTAGCGCAGCGTCTCAAGCCGACCAGAACTGCTGCGCCCGTCCCAGAACCGGACGAGAAAGACAGCAGCGACAACAAGGAATATAAACCCTTCCCATCTGGGCGGTGGGGCATTGCCATAAACAGCAATCAGGCTTATAACAACAAAGATGATGCCGGTCAGAAGCATTAACAGCTCTGAGGGGCTGTACAGCCTTGATTTGCCCACATAGGTGAAGCGCAAACCCGGATTCTCAGTGCTGCCATGATCGATGGTCAGCTTTGAGATAACCGGGTTTTCGGTAGTGGCATTCTGTTCCATCAAGGTATCCAGTATTACATTATCATCATTAACATTAGCAACTTGCCTGTATGGCATTTCCCCTTTGAATCACCTGTTTCGACATGCCTGAATTGCTACTGAATTAAAATCAGTGCCATAAGAGGGCTCCAAGCTACCACTAAACTCACCACCGGCAGTATAACGATCAGTGGAATTAACTGAAGCACGTGGATCAAGCCACACATATCCCTTATGGCCGTTATTACACTCTATTTCAGCAATACGCTGCTTTATGCTGGTCTTTTCATCAATATTCTTAGTTATCTTATAACCAACAGTTGCAGCAGGTTTTTGACTTGAAGACGATGACGAACTGCGTGAATTCGAATTTGACGCTGAAGGGGTACTACTGCCACTACTTGTTGATTGAGGCGAATAGTTGCTAGCCGGTCTTACGGTATTACCAAGCGGTGTAACCTTATATCCCACACCAAGTTTCGCCAATATAGGTTCCAAATATTTACCCCAGTCATTCCAACCATCATAATAACCGGTATACCATTCGCCGATAATAACACCTTTATCGTTGTAAGCTGCCGCTGCGTGAAAACTTGGGACCCAGTATGGGTTAAAAACCCCCCATGGATCTCTTACATGCACTGCGGCTTTTACATCATCAAGAAGCTTAATGGCCTTACCAGGTGAAGTATCAAATGTAATTCTGACCTTATAGTTGCCACTCCAACCTGCTGACATTACTTTGTCATACTCAGCCTTTTCACGCCTTAAAGCATCTGCTTTTAAACTTTTAGCTTTCGGAATCAATTTATCAGGATCATATTTGGCATTTGACTGAATAAACTCTTCATACTCATATGAGTTTTTAGCCCTGTTCAATGTTTCCTTTATTTCTTCACGCAAGGCAAGTACACGTCTGTTTTTTGCCTGAATAACTAGATTATCTGGATCATTAGCTGCATACTTTGCAATGAATCCTTCAAAGTCCTTAGAGCTTTTCGCCGAATTAAAGGCATCAACATATTGCTTATGGCGATACTCCTTTTCAAAAACTGGATCAGTTTTGCACCGATATTCGGAATATTCCGATTCAGATAAAAGCTTACCGTCCAGATAAAATCCTTTTTCAGTTCTGCCATCCTTATACGTATATTCTCCGTTACCGGTTCTATTGCCTTGTACAAATTCACCTACATAAACAGCACCGGAGTTCCATTTAAAAGTACCTTTTCCATGGAGATCATTGTGTGCAAATTCACCGTCATAGATATCGCCATTATTCCACTGATACCACCCTTTCCCTTGAGAAACACCTTCAACAAATTTCCCTGCATATTTATCCTTTCCGACAGCAATACCCGATCCATGAGCCTTGCCAGCAACACATTCACCACGATACCAACCGGCTATACTTGAATCGGTTACCTTGCAACTCAATTGAGTTTCAATACCCACCTTAGAATTTACAGCTTTCCCGAACGCTTGAATAGCATCCTGGTCTCGAACTACTTTCAATGTATTTGTATATGGATTCATGGGTGAGCCTAGCAGCGTCACGGCTAATGCAAGTGGGCTGACAATGGTTCCTGCTATTCCGCTTGCCACATCAACATCGTTTTTTGTAAATACTGACAAGCTTTTTTCGTCATTTTTGAAAAGACAAGGAGAATATTTAGGTGTATTCGGATTGCGGTACTCGACAGTCAAGCAATCAAGAACTTTCTTTTCTTTCTCCAGAAGCTCCTTATTTCCCGTGAGCGCTTTTTCAACATAACTTTCAATAACTGTCCCCACGACAATATCTTTAATCTCCACTGAACCGGTTTCTGGGGAGTAGTAAAAGAAGACATTATATTTTTTTGCATTTGTAGAAGAGTTAAACACATTCTCTGCACCTGAAGTGCCAGGGTCCAATTTAAGCTGGCCGTAGTTGACAGACTGTGCGCAGCCGGACATGATTAGTATTGCAAGCGATTGTAGTAGTAATCGAAAATTAAGCATTTGAATCTCCTGAGATTACATATCTTCTTTACGATTTATTTAAGCAATGCATCGGGAATTATGGAGGCCATAACGAATCCATAAATTATATCAAGCCAAAATACTGAACCGACAGCGCCCAAATAGATGCATCCAACCATAGGGGTACCTACAATCCGAGTCATAAATGGGGCACCTTTTTCCCAGATTGCGCCCCAGATACTTTTTGCATCGCCAGTGCTCGGAAAGGAATGAGCACCGATTGAAACCCCAAGCCAGAGCAGAATCCCATTAACTGTCGCTTGACCTTTAAACATATACGCAGCCAAACCGAGACCAAGCCCAAACCCGCTATTAACAATTAAAGGGCCGACGCCGATAAGAATATGCTTCCAGACCGTCTCCGGTTCTTCATGAATGACATATCCGGCTGGATTACCAATCCGAAAATAGCAGACCTCATGGACTGCCGTGCCAGTGATTTGACAAAAAAACTTATGGGCAAATTCATGCACAATAATGCCTGGAAATGTGAGCAGCGAGATAATGACACCTGGAATCATATTATTTTCTCCATAAGCTACAAAAATTACTTGTCAAAATTTGCTTAGATAATTTAATAGACAGCCGATTGGCTGCCTATTAAGTGGTAGTTTTGAAATTCATCATTATTTCTATTTACAGGTAAATGTTTCATGCAGCAGGAACATTGTTTTTAGTCGTTACACATCTCCATTAAGGTTTTTGCGTTCAATTGGTGCTCGCTTATTGGCTTTAATCCATCATCAGTTGAGTAAACAAGCGCATGTAAATCTGTGAATTTCTGACTATCTTCCATTATACTGAACCATTGAGCACGTGAAGGAAATCCAGCCCTATACCATGTGCCTGCGATAATTCCACACTTAGTCTTTTTATTTATACCTTTCTTCGCAATATTAACTATCCAATAAGGGTTCATGTAACCGCCTGGGTCCTTTGTTTTCATAAGATTAATTATTTTGGTACTAGCAGCATCAACATTACCCTCAGTATGAAAAAAGACTAGGACTGTTCTGTTATCATTTTTATTTAGGTATTCGTTCCAAACATCTGAGACAGGTCCAGCGTAAGCTATGCTTGAATAAAATATTGCAAAAACACCACCTAATAAAAACCTTTTCATAATAATTTCCCCCAATTAATGAATTTTACCAACAGATGATAAACTACAAGATACCAATAAAGCTGTAAAGTCTTTAGTTATGCTTATAAAAGATTTTTATCAATCCATATTCTCAACATTTTTCTTCCTCACCAGACCCGCCCCGCCCTTACTAGAATTGACAATCCCCTTGTCCATGTACCAGATCCACTCTTTGTAAGCCAGGTAGAGAAATGTGCCGAGCCACTTTTCACGATTCACATCATACAGCCCAACATCACCCTTGTTTGTGCCTACTGCGAGTGTTGAGCCGTCCGGCGACATGGCCAGGGTAATAACATGATTGCCGGTTTCCCAACTGGTAAAATTAGTGCCCGATGTTTCTATTAGACGGACAGAGCCGTCAATTTTATCCGATATTTTTACAAGACCATCTTCGGAGATTACAGAAAATCTGTCACTGTTCAGATGATTGTAATGGTGTCCCCCTTCAAGCTCAGAATAGGATTGCCTTGGAGCCCCGGCAAATTTCATGCTAATGCAGTCAAAAGAAAGGTTCTCATCACTCTCTGCCATGATCGATTTGAGAAACTTGCCGTCGGCCAGCGAATAGAGCAGCGCCCGGTTCGGCAGCCGACCGGGATTAGGCTTTCTGCCATTCTCATCTCTCCGGTCGCCGTCGTTATCCAGCACCATGGCAGTACGTGCCTTGAGATCAACACAGGCAAGCTGAAAATAGCGTGAGTTCCGGTCAGTCAGCTCTTCCAGCTTGAATGAGGCTGTTATCTTGCCTGAGTCGAGATCCAGCATGTGCAACACCGGCAGACTTTGAAAACCGTTTCCGATCAGTTCGTGATTGGTCAGAGCCACACCACTTTTGCCATCTGGCGCAATGACCGTTTGAGCTACTCTGGCCTCTGTCTTGAACTCCAGCTCCGGAAGTTTTGCCAGCTGCGGCCACTGCCATTGGCCGAGGAAATAGGAGCCGATGGCGAGCAGCTTTTTGCCATCTTTGGTGAATTCAAAACGATCAACCTTGTAACCAAATTCAAGCCGCTCCCGCATCTTTTGCTCTTTCAGATCCAGCACCAGCGGCCTGACATGCTCATGACTAACCAGCAGTGAAGACCCGTCGGGTGAAAACGTCATTGCCTCCACCTTGAAAGAACGCCCCTCCAGAGAGGCAAACTCCTGCGGCTCCTTGTCAGCGATGATCTTTGCCATCTCAAATACCTTGAGCAGGCCGCTGCGACCGGAGATAAGGATATATTTTCCATCTGGTGACATATCAATCTGGAAATAGATTTCGGCTTTTTTGTCAGTAGCCTTGAAGCTGTTGCCAAGCTGCTTGCCGCTTGTCAGATCATACAGCCGGGCATCACTGCTGAATGCAAGCAGAGCCAACATTCCATCACGGGAGAAGCCGCCAGCAGTGACAACACCGTCTGACGAAGTTACCGCCAGACGCTTACTGCCGCCAGCCACTTTCCAGAATGCCAGCTCCTGTTGGGAATGATTAAGGGTGATAACGCCGGGGATTCCGGCGGTAACCAGGCTGCTATCAGGGGAAAAGGAGATATTGAAGCTGTAGCTGATGTCGTCGTGGGGGATCAGCCAGACCGGATCACCGCTGTTTGCGTCCACAATCCGGATCATCCCCTGCTCACCAATAGCCAGCTTTTTGCCGTCGGGCGAGACAGAGAGCGCCGTGACAAAAACTTTTGCCCCTTTTGATTTTCCCGCAAGGGGGAAAGGGGTAAACGGTTTACCATTCAGCGACCTAAATAACCGCCCCATACCGTCACTGACAAAGATTGCAGCTGTATTGTCAGAGATGGCAATAGTGTGAAATGCATCCTCCTTGAGCTGACCCTTCAGGGCGAACACTTCCATATCAGTAAACTTGCCACTCGCCAGATCATAAAGCACCACCTGGCCCTCTTTGCCCAGAAAGACGGCTTTGGCAAGGTTACCAGACAGAGCCGCGCTTTGGGTGTTGAAGGGAGCTTCCACCCGGCGCAGTATCCGCTTGTTGATAAAATCCCACTCAATAAGCACTCCGCTGTCATCAACGGAAACGATACGGCCATTGTCAGCAGTGAAACGGGCGGCAACAACGTTATCGTGGTGCGGCTCTACCGGGGCGTAGCGTAGCGGCTTGGCCTGGGCTGCAACTGGAGCAAGGATCAACTGCAAGATAAGAAGCAGAAGTAACCTGACAATAAATCCGGTGCATTTGAATCTACTCTGTTCTGGCAATAGTATAGTCACCTCGTCAGAACTCATAGATTCTAGAACTACAGTCTTTATAGAAATTTATCTTAGCTGAGCTTTTTGCTCCAGAAATAGAAACCACCCCACCACAGTATTCATTACCGCAGTTGAATTTTGCTGACCAGCGGTATCTACCAGCTATCCCGCCGTTGTATCCTTTGTGAACTGCCGCATAATGCCTGTTGTTGGAAATATTGCCAGGGCTGTCGCTGTCAGAACGTCCGTTTAAATTGGACATGGAGAAGTCAGTAACCATGCAGCTACTAAAGCCTGCTGTTACATCGGCGCTTACATTGACAAATTTAATGCTGTTTCTATCATCGACTGCTTCGTTCACAATACGTATCAGTTCGGCATCGCCTGACTTTCTGGCATACTCGGTACTCTTTTGAAGCTCTTCACTCTTGACAAACAAGATACTTGCATTGAAGCATGAATACTTATCCTTAAAGCGATCACACTGGTCAACATAGATATTTCGAGCAGCGCTATTGTCGTTTCTGTTACGGTATATATCAGCCGCGTCTATAGATGCACGGCTGCTTCCGAGAGCCGATGCTTTAAGATACCATTTCAGTGCATTTGTCTCGCTTTTTGACGTTCCGTCACCATCCCGATACGACTCTGCCAGTGATAAATAATCCATCTCACCTGCCTTTTCGCCGTACGCCTTGCCAACCTTCACCCAGAAACCACTCTTTCTGCTGTCAGCTGCTATGCCGACTGCTCCTACGGTATAGTAATAGATAAGCTTGTTGATTGAGGTTAAATTTCCAGCCTGTCCCTCGTCACCAAGTCGGGAGAGGTCAATGCTCTCAGCCCTGTTTAAATTAGCCAGTCTTTTCCCCAATTTTTCGATTTTATAATCCACCTCTTTATCGAGGCTTTGATTTCTGCCTTGCTGATCTTTCCACTTTTTATACCAATAGAGTGCGTTATAAGGAGAATATGGTGCTGGAGGCAAGCTCATTTCGTAATCATTAGCAAGAATAAGCATAGAGGAGGGATCTCCTGCTTCAGATGCTTCAGTGAACCTGCTGAAAGACTCATCGTATCTGTTCAGTTCGTCGAGAGCTTTACCAAGCAAATATAAAGCTCCAGGTTCTTTGTTGAGCTCAATTGCCTTTTCCAGCCAGTTGACAGCCTTCTTTGGATCGGATTTTGCCAATAACGAAATACCACCCATCGACTTGTACATTATAAAGAGTCGGTCTTTCGCGCCCGACTTCACGTATTTTTCAGCAAAGGCGTAAGCCGCAGGGTATTTTTTTTCTTTTACGCTGGCATCAAAGTCTGATGCCAGCTTCTGTTGCAGTTCAGTATCGGCCCATGCATAAGACAGGCTACACATTAAAATGAGAAAAGTTCCGATCAAATATCTCAAAGTAACCTCCGTAAATATTTAGCCTGTTACGCAATCGATCAGTTGCTAACTATCAAGACCAAAGCTTTTAATAACGGAGTTCCACTCTTTAACTGTTGCTATGTACTCCGTGAAAGCTTTTTCCATAGCTACGGAATGTTTTTTCAAGTTTGTCTCAATATAAAGAAACTGATTTAACGCCTTACCATTTGATTTCATACCAGTAAAATCGTAAGTCTCTATCTTAGATTTAAAGCCAATAAACTGTTTATCCTGCTCCCGCACCATATTTTCTGCGAATTCATTATATTTTATGGCTTTAAGCAAAACGAGGCCGTCTTCTTTATTGTCCTGTTTCTTCATTGAACTCATTTTTTCAGTCACACTACTCATAGATGAATTCATTTCATTGTAAAGCGCCTTAAATTGATCTTCGACATTCTTAATTGTCGTGATGTACTCAACCAATTTAGTCATGCTCTCATCAATCTTCTTTACGTTCTCAGCCTCTTTCGCTGCCGATAATCCCTTAATCAGAGGTGGCATATTGCCGGAGGGTATAACAGTAACAGCAAACCTGTCATTTTTAGCGCTCTCTGACGTTTCATTACTGGACTTTGCTTTAGACTTGGTTTTCTTTTCACCGGCAAAAACAGATGTAGCAAAAACAAGTAATACCACAACCAAAATCATTGTACTTCTCATAACTTACTCCTTTTAATCATATGTTTTTCACCAGAAACTGGTGAATTTGAGACGTAACAAGTCTGTAACTACTTGAATATTTTGATTCCAGGCACAAAATAGATTTCTTTAAACTTTCTACTAAGCGACTTGCTTTCAAAATCCCGTAGCGGTTCTACCAAAGGGAATCCAATAATGTCTCCAACTGTTATTTTCATTTCAGGTGTTGCCAGCCATGACTTCCCAAATTTGCCGTGAACAACATCAATATAGGTATAACCACCTGATGACATAGTTTTGATAACTCTGCCGGTTTCCAAACCATAAGCACGTTTTAATTTATCATGTGCGGCCACATTAGTGTTCAATCTAGTCATTTGCGTTACAGGTTTCGGTTGAGGGGCATCTAGTAATTCAAATTCATGCTTTCCTTCCGCTACAGACAACAGTGTAAAACGCTTCAACTTTGTGATGAAATACTTATCATCCTCAATACTTTTATCCTCTAGAACAATATAACAACCAACTTCCAAAGACTCGTTCGGCCCTGACATATCCCTATAACCACTGTAATAAAGAGCAAAAATCCTGACATCTGCCATGTCCGTAAATCCAAGTTTCAGTCTTGTTTCATAGCTATTACTCTCTTGCCATTTAAATTGATCATTCAAACCGAGAGTCTTTTTAAAATATGCGGCTGCTTCTTCTGGATCATTAACGTCGACTTCTTTCGGTATGCCGTCCAATAAGGTGAGTGTTTTACAGATAGTACTCATTTTGTACAGTGAGTACTTCTTGAATGAAGCCTCAAATCCCCTGTCTGAATAGGAAGCAACTAAAAATGAAACTATTGCAATGGTCAACATAGATATCCCAAATTTGACCATCGGTTTTTTTCGAACCTTTAAAACAATGAGACCTATAATCAGTGATAATGTTGATATCAATAAAACACCTAATGATATCAAAACGATATACATTGCATTTTCGTAAAGCGCCAATAGGATTGTGTACATGTTAGATTCTCCAATTAATTATTTTACGCATCTTGATTTGGTGGATTTCTTTGGTGCTTTTATATTTGACGGACACTCTGAAAATCACTGCAAAAAAACTTCAATCCCGAAGCGCATCCGACGGCTGCACCCCCATGGCGTGCCAAATAGGTATGGCTGCGGAAGCAAGGGCAATGGACACCAGTGTCAGCAGCGGAAAAAACGCCATCCATGATGGCCCCATCAGCCAGAGCGGTGAGAAATGATCGATTCTAGTGATGAGAAAGTCAGGAATATTACCTTTAATCAGTTTCTCAGGGTCAATGACATTCAACCAGCCTGCCGACCAGAAACCTCCAGCCAGCAGCAGCAGATAGGCAGCGGCAAGACTGGCAAAGTAAATCCGCGCAAGCCGCACCATATTCATGACAATAAAGATCCGCATGATGTCACGCCGCCTGGCACCGATGCAGCGAAGCAGTCCGATCTCACGGATAGCATCCTTCACCTGACCACTGAGCAGCTGGTAGATAATGATCAACATTGCCACCGAGTAAATAGATCCAAGAATGAACAGTGCCAACCTGGCAGCGGGATCGTCCTTTAACTCCTTGATCAAACTGGCGATAGCGCCATCGTTATTCCGGTCATGCACCTTTAACCCCAGTGATACGGCAAGAGCCGAAACCTCAGGCTCCCGTCCCGGCGCAACCAGCAGGTTTATACTGGTAAGCCCTTCATCGCTGAGAGACTTGAACTTTTTGCCACGCCGTAGACAGGAAAGCTCAGCCAGACGCTCAGCCACATCCGCAGGCAATACCGCGGTCAAGCCACTGGCAGATAGTCCACGCACAAAACCGACCACTTGAACCCTTACAAAAAGAGCATCCTGCTCCCTTGCCAGTTCGGGATTTGTCCGCTCCAAAGAAGCCAGATGCTGCCTTCGCATCGTCATGACCGACTGCTGATAACGGGGATAGTCCAAATGCTCCATAGTAAGTGTTGACGGAAACCCCTCGGTTCCCCAGGGGTTAAGGTAAATATTAAAGCTACGCCCCAGCCAACGTTTCAACTCAGCACTTTCATTACGAATGAATTGCTTTGATTCTGGTGACCATGAGAGGGAGAGCATGTCACGGTCAAGGAGTAGCGGTACAGCAGCAGGATCAACTTTTTCAGATGGTAGAGTTCTGTAGAGATAAAAAAAATCAGGTGTATAGCTACAGAGTGAAGATATCTGCGCATAGCGGGTCTCGCCAAGATCGGCAAAGTAGTTGCCAAACCACCTCTGCTCCCCCATGAAATCCCGAACCGCCGGGTGTTGACGAAACGCCTTAATCTGTGCTGGAGTTATGGTCTCTTTTGACTTGGGAGGAACTGAAACACGCAGATGGTTTTGAATAGGGAACTGGTTGTCCCGGGAAGCCTCTATCGCGCGGTCGTAGAGAACATAGATAATATTCAGGGTAATGATGGTAAGCAGGGTGATAAAAAACAGTGGTGCCGAATACTTCAGGCTGCCGAAGATTCGCTTCCGTTTCCAGCGTTTACGGCTCAAGGCAAGGGAGTCACGCCAGGTTATCATACCAGTCGCCCCTCTTCGATGCGCACGGTGCGGCTGCCAAACCCTGCAACCCAGGGACTGTGGGTAACCAGCAGAATAGCGGCAGTTCCCTCCCGGTGAATTGCTGCGAAAATATCCATAACAATGGCGCTACTGTCATGATCCAGGTTACCGGTCGGTTCATCGGCAATAAGAAGCGGAGGGTCGGTTACCAAAGCCCTGGCAATGGCAACCCGCTGGCACTCACCACCGGAGAGCTCACCAGGATAGTGACCTCTGCGATGCCCAAGCCCAAGGGCATCCAGCCGCTGCCGCGCCCGCTCCAGCCGTTCACCCTCACCCACCCCGGCAAGCATCAACGGCAGTGCCACGTTCTCCTCAGCTGGCAGATAATCGAGCAGGTTAAACGACTGAAAGACGAAACCGATCTCACGACTGCGTAGCCACGCCAGATCCCGATCCGCCATCTTCCCCCTGTCAACTCCCATGAAACGGACATCGCCAGCTGTCGGGGAGAGAATGCCGCCACAGAGCTGCAAAAAGGTGCTCTTGCCAGCACCGGAAGGGCCGGTGACCGTGACGAATTCGCCCGGTTCAAGAGTGAAGTCAATGTCACGTAATGCGCCGACCTCCTCTTTGCCCTTGCGATAAATGACCGAAGCGCTGAGCAGTTCGATGACTGGTCCGTCTATCTCATTTGCACCCATGACTACTGTACCGCCCCGGCTTCAGCCAAAGGCTTGGCAACAGGCTCATCTGCCGCCTCGTCATCTACAATTAACTGCTCAGCTGTGGCAGCTGTAGTTGGTGTCTTATCCAAAGAGATACTCAACTGCATCACCGTCTCCCCGCCAGACTCATTCACCGCCTTAAGCGAAATACTGTGCTTGCCGGTTGTCAGCCCAGGCAGGGTCAGCTTTACCGACTCCTCCTTTTCGTCAAGGATACCATCAGCAGGTGAAATACTGCGCCAATCGCCGCCATCAACGGCTACGGAGAGTTCACTGATGATGGAGAGTTTGTCAACCACCGTAGCAGTGAGCCTGCCGCTTGCCTGATCAAATACCATGTTGCGGATTTCGGGACGACCGTTGTTAACGATAAACAGTGGTGACAATCGGGAAGATGTCAGAGGCGTTTCATAATTGGACGGGGTATCGCTGGCGGTCAGGCGCAGATGGTAGCGGCCGTCCGGCAGCTGACCTGTCGGGATGGTAAATTTTGCTTCAGTTATGGGAGTCTGGCCGCCAACTTCTTGCCAGAGAGTTGACATCTCCTCACGCACAGCAAGCCGATATTCAAGTTTGTCACCATTAGGGTCGGTGGCCTCCCAGGAGATCTGTCTTACCGCACCCCCCTTGGACAGCTCCCTCTCACCAACAGTCAGGCTCTTGATCTCAGGCCGCTGATTCTTCTCCGCATAACGCCATGAGAACCCATAGAACTCGGCCTTGCCGGTCATGTCGATGCGGATCTGGGCAAAGCTCCATGCCTTACCACCCTCTTCAGAAGCTACACCGTTCTTCCGTTCGACCCACTTGCTCCAACTGCCATCTGGTTTTGGGGAGTGTCCATTGCGGCTAAAAACCTTCACCCCTGAGCCGCGCCAGGAGAGAGCTCCCCAGCGTGCAGGTCGACTGGCATTATATGGTTTGGTTTTGAAAGAGCCGCTTCTCCCCTGCTTCTCGTCACGGACAAAGGCGACCGCTTCGTGCCCGGCAGCCAGAAAGGCACGTGGAGAGCCATCCCGCATGATTACTGCCGTGGCATTGACATACTCCAGCTCCTGAACTGTCCAGAGTTCCCGTTCGTCCGGGTTGGCGCGCACCATGTAAACCCGGCCACTTGGGCCGGTGGAGAGATAAATCCTGCCTTCACCGTCTACTCTGGCGTCCAGAACATGTTCATTTTTCAGGGTTGCCAGTCGGTCAATCCGGTATTCTTTACCAATGAGATAGACAGCACCAGACGCATAGTTTGAGGCAGCAGAGCGCATCTGGTCGGGCGGGGCTGGCATTTTCTCGTCTATACCAAAACCGGCAGGAAGATCGGTCAGTTTCTTGAAATATTTTTTATAACTGTCTTCAGCCTTCTCGTCAGAGGGGACCCGCAGCTTGTTTACAGCCACCACCAGACCATCTTTATGGGCTACAATTCGCTGGATGCTCTCCTCATCAAAATGATGCAGGGTATCAACCCGCCCCTTCACCCTGATCTCGTAGAGGTTGCCACTGTCACCGCCACCTGCTAAAAGTTTCCCCTTTGACCAACAGAGTGAACGGACATTGGTATCTTTAAGCTGGGCCCAGACTTCGAAGGTGCCACTGGTCAGATTGATACGGAAAATCTGCCCTAGCGGCCCGGTTGCAGCATAGAGAAAACCGTCACCCTCCACCAGATCCCACACCCCACGCACCGGCAGTTTGCAAAGTTGAGCGAATTCATCTGGCTTGTCAGAGCGCTTGATGACAACAACCCCGCTACCGGAAAAGCCGGCCACCTCACGGTTACCAGATATGGAGCGCAGCACAGTAACCGAACTGGTGGCATCACGGCCATCCTTGGCCAGACCACCTATAACAAGAGGCACATAAACTCCTTCCTTGTTCAGTCGGGCGATAAATGGAGGCGACCCTCCTCCGGCCAAAAGAGTACCAGCCTTCTCATAAGTTCCTGTCCAGAAAGACAGATCCTCCTTGTAAAGTTTCTTTTCTGTCCGCATCCCCGGCGCAAGTCGTCCCCGGTCGGAATACATTACCCCCTCATAGGATCCGGCTCCGGATTCTCCCAGACTCTTCTCAGTCCACTCACGAGTGGCAGAAGCATAAGCAGATGACGTAACAAAAATAATAAGTAACAGTGCTAGTAAATTGCAGGGGAAACGCAACTGCATGAAAACTCTCCTTGAGCGAATTGGCCTCTATTTGTTGTAGAAATAGAAGATTAAAAAGGTGCAGTCTACGAAGACACTTCCTCTGTGAAAGACTTGATTTTGCCGATCTGGTAACAATCTATCTGTTTGCGGATTTCATTTAGAACCCAACCGTACTTAATGTGCTTACAAAAAACCCAGAGTTCCTCAAATGGAACGACCTTCCCCTTTTCGCCACGGACAATTTTGCTACTGCTGTCCACTGTATAATCAATCATGCTGCCTACAATTTTAATATATACCTCATCATCCGTCTCACCAGCGTAATCGTGAACCGCTAAAGGAGTACATTCATCTAGCTGAACTTGTTCAAGAATATTCATTTCACCTTTTTTTGCCATGGCAGCCAGAAGGTGCCTGTGTTGTTCAAACAACCGATCAGAAACGAATGATCGACAAAGATTAATATCATTTTTAGTCCATGACATTTGCACAGCAAAATAGACTTCACGGGCTCTCTTTTCGAGTAGATCCTGATTCCATGTGCGGTCGTTTTCTGCCAGTTTCTGTAAAAGTTTTCGAGCCTCAGCACGCTTCATCTTTGATTTTATGTAACTGTAAATCATTACGGCAATGATGAAAGGGGCCAGCAGAATTGCAAGAACAATGGCCCCTGCACCCATTACCAAATCTGGTTCAGCGCCACCAGCA
Source organism: Geobacteraceae bacterium (assembly GCA_013377075.1). Taxonomy (GTDB): domain Bacteria; phylum Desulfobacterota; class Desulfuromonadia; order Geobacterales; family DSM-12255; genus VEOV01. The sequence goes on from JACABD010000018.1 coordinate 16,726, forward strand.
CGGGCAAAAACAACAGGAGCCATGATTGCAATACTACTTAACATCACTAGAAAGATCGTCATTGCTCGCTTCATATCCGCACCTCAACTGGAAGAAATTCCTTATTTGAAACATTTACAACAACATTCAATTAGACGGACAAAAACAAGTTTTTAGCTTGATAATAAATTCTAAACAAAAGAGACTGTGACAATGTGGTTATTTTGTTTCTTTGCACCTAAGATCTGTCTCCCACATATATTGGTTATTATTACCCTTTAGACTGCGACAGTGCTTGTCAGCCGACTCCTTTATCACTTTTTCAGCCTGCCAGGACTCATTGGCTTTTACCGTCTGATGGAACTTGTCAGTACCGTCATAAAGAATGAAACCATTGGTTCTACAGGAGTACTCGCAATCATATAAACGACCTGAAGACGCAGTAGCAGCAGAACCAACTGACTGTGACGCCTGTGAGATAGCTTCAGCTATTTTTTCCTTTGTCCGGCGATTCTGAGCATCGAACTGGTCAGCCTGACGAGTTGCTCCGTCAACCAAATCACCCATTTTTGATTTTGTCGGAGCAGCAGTAGATGCGTTGTCGTTCTGTTCAAAGATTTTGTCAAAATCATAATCTGCGGCAAGACAACTGCCTGTACAAAGGAGTATAAGAGGAATTACCACATGGAATTTATTCATCGCCTGCCCCTTGCACATTAATAATTGAGTAAGAGACATCGGCGTCGAGGAGTTTTAGTTCAATTACCTTAAATCCGAACACCGCACTTCCACCAGACTGGACCACCTCGCCAAAATCGGCCTCACCTTCGATATTCCAGGAGTTATTTCTGGTCAATTTCACCCGGACCGTTTTTTCTGTCACATCTGCACTGTTTTTTGTGCCGACCAACCCTGATGATATTTCGTAGCGCGTAGTTAACTTGGCTTTTACATCAACAAAGTAACTGCCATACTTTATTGGAAACTCAGGCTTGCTTGCCAAAGAAACATTGAATCTACCAGTGGCATTCTTTATACCTTTTGAACTGATATTCATTACGTACAGGTTGCCCCCCAAGGCAACACTCTCAGCATTCACATTATTCTTCAGAGGTTTAAGGGAGAAAAATGCACTCTTGTTTTTGCTTTTGTTAATTACCGCATATTCCACCGCCGCATGTTCCTTGTCGGTAGCTGCATATTTATCAGCTTTCTTCAGCAAATCTAGATTTCTTGTATCGTAATAGTCAAATGCCTTCAAAAAATCGAGAGTAGATTTATTCTTTTCAGCACGTTCTTCATACAACCCGATCATATCCCGCCGTATATCAGCTGACTTGTCATGATTTTTATAATAAAGATAAAAATCTTCCAGATCATTAGGGTTTTTCTCTGCATATATATCCGTAAGTCTGTTTTGCATATACTGCGTTAAACGTCTGTCAACCAGCGTGCCGACATCGTCTAAACGTTCAGGACTGTAGACTCTTTCATAGTAATTCGGAAAACTGTCTTTTATATATTTTGTATCAAATGACAAAATACTTAAAACAGTGCCAATAGGCAGAAGAATTCCCACACAGAGACCTGTGCTGATAACAGCGGTAAGAGGGTTGTATAAACTTTTGTTATCATGGAACAAAGAGAGGGAGTTTTCCTTTTTTGCATCCGGCATATTGTCACAAAATGCGTAATTACCATTCTTTGTTAAAAGGACACAGTCTTTTACCTTGCCAGTATCGGTGGAATTTTCCTTATAAAAATCCTCCAAATTCAGACGACCATCTATCTGTTCAATTGACATTTTGTTGGTATTCGTATCCAGGGAAAAATAAACTGGCACATCACGTTTCTTTGTTATTGAACGTATAAATTCGCCAGTAGAAGCCTGATCCAATTCACTTTTGTAGCTCTGAGCCGAAAAGTTAACCGTAGAAGCGCAGCCATTCATGCAGATAATTGCCAAAACAGCTACAATTGACTTGATATTTACAGACTTCATTTATTCCCTCCGGATGGATTTTGAAAAATATATTTCCCACATTTTAACTACAACTGTGCTTATGTCTCGAAACTGAAAGTATGAATAGACAGACAGCTGACACACGTCCAGACCGTTTCATTCACAATTCTCCTGTAGAACCAGCTCCCGCGAATTCATATCCAGCGCCACCAGACTGCCGTATCCCATGTGCCCCTTGTCGTAGCAGCCGTTATCAAGCCTTATGACTCTTGTTGTCAGCGACTCCTTAATTTGAAACAACGGAGTGACAGTGTGGCCGCAGACCAGTGTCCGATCACCGATATGCACTGGCTGCACACGCTCGCTTCGATCCCAGAGCATGAACTCAGACGAACTGTCGCGAATAGGATCTTCAGTAGCAAAGTCCAACCCTGCATGCACAAGGATATAATTATTTTCAACTTTAATTCGCCCCATGGCGGCCATGAAATTCAGATACTTTGTTGGGATATCTTCTGCTCTGCCCACGCCGAAGCTCTGCAAAGTCCCGTAACCACCATTGCCGTACCATATCTTCTCGGCGACCTTGTCTCCAGCAGCAGCCTTGAGGCAAAGCTCCTCATGGTTCCCCATGAGAGAGAAAACAAGGAAATCCTCCCGCTCAAAAAGAGCCATCAGGTAATTGAGAACACCTTTGCTGTCCGGTCCACGGTCAATGTAGTCTCCCAGCAAAAAGATGACGTCATCCGGTTCAGGCCTTATAACCTCTTCTACCAGCGTCTGCAGCGTCCGGGAGCAGCCGTGCACATCACCAATGGCGAAGCGTCTTGGTTTTCTTGAGAACCTGCCACCAGCCCATGGTGGTGATGGTTTGACATTCGTCATCTGCGTTTACTCTCCGACCACGGCAATACTCGCTTCACCGCTCCCCTCAACATTCCAGGGTGTACGGGCAATAGTCCTTTTCAGGCGCGCCTCAGGATAGTCACTGTCAGTAACGCTCCCCGGCGCAAGCACCACAAGCTCATCGCTACGGGGAACTGCAGCAAGCCATACGGCAATATCCGCTACTGAACCTGGAGAGACCTCAGCCGGGCGTACAGTTCTTCCACTTGCAACGGAGACTGTAAATTTTACACTGCTAAAATCCGCTGGAATCATAACCGGTACGCTGATATTCCTGGCTTCACCATATGGTCCGTTCAACCGTACAAGCAGTCTGACAGTGTCTCCTGCACTAGCTTTGGTTCTGGTGAATGAAGTCTCGGCTATCCGTGCTGTTTTAGTCTCCGCAAGCTCAATCAGAGACATAGACAAAGAACTGATAACCATTTTGTCGGTGATAGGTAACAAGAGCCCAGAAAGAAGCATCTGTAGAGGATTGGTAGATGAGGTATCGGCCTTCAGCAACTCTGCACTGAAACGTTGATTAATAATTACAGGTTTATCCAGACCGTTTAGATTAATTTTAAGGGTGATGTCGATATCAGAACCGGTCGGACTATTAGGCAGGTGGTCGTAGAGAACTGATCTTACAATACGACTGATTATCCCGGGGAACATTTTGTTATGGTTGATCATTTCAAGGTTGAAGTGGCGACCGGCACCGGTTGTACCTTTATAATCAACAGTTAACTGAGCCATCGGTGTCTTACTGCCGAGCCTGCCGACCAGAGCAGATTTACCATCCCAGATTACACTGCCGATCTCTTCGAGGGGCGAAGACTCTTTATGTGACATGTCCATGCGGGGGATTACGCCATGAACTGTAGCACGGTGAATCGGGAGCTGCACATTGTCACCGCTGAAAAGGTTTTCATGGCCAAAAGCAAGGATAAGACCATTATCAACGTAGGTGACCGTGCCGGACGATCCCATCCAGAAGTCACCACGCACCTGTGTGATTGCTATCATGCTACCTGGTAACAGTTCCTTTATTGCCACGGATTGACCGCTGATCGACGAAGCGCCCTTGGCACCATCTTCAAGCATACTGCCTATTGGAACGGCCATTACCATCTGGCTGGCAAGATTCTGTTCCATATGGGAGATAGCTCCGGCAAGCCTGCCGTCAAAGTAAACCGGACTGCCGCTGAAGCCGGAACCCATACGCAGAGATTCATCTCTCAGCTTGAGGAGCATATAACGACTGCCTGCCACAGGACCGTCGACAATACCCTGTAATTCAACACCGAAGGATTCAGGCTCAGTGCCACGCAGGACCGACAGAGCCTTCCCTTTCATCCCAGGTTTCAATTCGTCAAGTGAGATGAATTTCGCGGTCTCAGCAAAAAGCCTAACAGGAGAAACAATTAAGGTAAGCAGAGTGACAACAAGAACCATTCTGGTAATGGTCAAATTCATTTCGATAGATTCTCCGTTGATTTTGATCAATCATTTACATTGCACCGACCACTGAATCTCAGTTTCTACAAGCCTCCATAGCAACGTTGTCCTGATTATTACCATTAGCAAGTCGCAAATCCCCCCAGTTTAAAGCCCCCCCGGCACTATATTTATAGTAACTCTCCCGAGGATCGTAATAGATGAATCCTTTGCGACCATTGTTACATTTGATTTCTGCAATATGTTGCGGATAACCAAGTTTGTTATCCATAGGGATTGTTTTTACAGTCTGGTAACCAGCAGATTTCTGGGCAACTTCATTCTTGACACTACTTGATTGAGCAGGTTCATTGGCGTTCTTAGGCGCAGTCTGGTTGCTGCCGTACGAACCTGTGGGTGTAGCTGAAACCGGTCGCTGAGTGTCACCGAGTGGTTTCGCACTCCAGTTACCAATCTCCGGCATATTATCTAAAACCCCAGCCAAAGCTTTGCCCCAGTCATTCCAACCGTCATAATAGCCGGTATACCACTCACCAACGATTACACCTTCATTGTCATATGCGGCGGCAGCATGTATCTGTGGCACCCAGTACGGATTCCAGATACCATTTGGATCCCTGACGCTAACGGCGGACTTAACTTTTTCCAACATCCTCTGAGCAATACCGGGGGCTGTAGAATACGTTATCTTTACCTTGAAGTTTGGTGACCATTGTCGGTTCTTAAACGCTAAATAATCCGATTGATCAGATTGTTGTGCACCACAAACATTCTGCATGTTTGTCGGCCAAATCGTTTTGCCTGAAGCGACTAACACATCAGAGCCACACTTATTATCATGCTCCAACACATAGCGACCCTGCTTGTTTATGTAACCCCACTTTCCGTTTTGCTCAACACGTCCAATCCCACCAATGAAATCGAAAGCAGTGTCATATAAAGGCTTGATCATGAACTGCCCCTGCTTGTTTATGAAACCCCATTTACTGTTTTGCCTTACAGCGGCTAAACCTTTGCTGAAATTCCTGGCCTTTTCGAATGCCGGTTTAATATCAAAGTTGCCTTTCTTGCTTATGTAGCCCCATTTACCATTCAACTTTGCCCGAGCCACCCCATCTACAAAGAATGCAGCATCTTCGAAGTCCGGCTTGATTACGATTTTACCCTGTTTGTTTATGAAACCACATTTGCCATCTATCTCCACACGAGCCAATCCTTCATAAAAGTTATAAACCGTTTCAAACTGTGGCTCGATAACAACCTGTCCAAGATTATTTATGTAGCCAAATTTTTCACCATACTCGATGCGAGCCATCCCATCAGAAAAGTCATTTATTGAATTAAATTTAAACGGAACAATAAGTTTACCCTGTTTATTAATGCATCCCCAATTGCCACTCTGCTTAACACAGGCAACTTCACCAGAAAACCGGTTTGCCGATTCAAACTTCGGAGGAAGAACGAATTCACCATGGATATTAATATATCCACGCAGGCCATCTTGTTCCACAACGGCCAGACCGTCGGAGAAATCACCGCCATACGCAAACTGTGGATTGATGATATACTCTCCACTTTTATTGATATAGCCGGTTTGACCATTTTGAACGACACTAGACAGTCCATCAAAAAACTTATCTGCAGCAGAATCAAATTGTGGAGGGATTACAAACTGCAATTGCTCGTTGAGGTAACCATACTTACTGCCTACTTTCATCTGTATCAACATTAGGTCCTGTCCAGCTGTCTTCTTCTTGGCAGTGGCCAGCACCGGCCCCGCATTTAAAATGCCGACACAACAAAGAAACGCCGTAACCATAGCAAATAGCCGAATCATTCTCCCCTCCACAAAAAAAGCCTATCTGATTGATTCAGTAATGCTCTTGCCCCATATTCGCAGCAAAGGGACAAGAGCATGGCACTAATTTTTATCGGCCTTTAATACTTTCCCAGCCTTTTCACATGTTTTTTTAGAGTCAAACATCATAAAAGATGACCCTTCAAATGATATGGTGAAAAATCCATTACCATTGTCCTTCACCGTAGCACCTGCCATTTTTGCCAATTCAGGTGTCATCCCACCTTCAGCTTCATCACACTGGAAATCTCCCGATTTTAAATCCAGCGTATACCATTTGCCTGACTCGCTCTTTTCCGTAGCTTTCTTCTTCGATGCAGCCTGCGCCTGACCGGAAAGCATTCCAAGTGTTAACAGTAAAGCACCAGACAGCAATACGACTTTTTTCATTAGTTTCCCCCTGAGTTTATTCTGTCGAAATGACAGTAGAACAGCTTCAACTTTATGCCTCTCTTGATTACAACATTAACATTGGAATTTATAATTTTTACAATACTAATGAAAGGTTGCTATACGCTAAATGTATATAGCACATTAGAAATATATGGCACAATATATCATAAATTAATTTACCATAACGTTTCACCCCTTACAGAAAAGGCAATTGATAGATACTGGCATTGGTACAAAGAGGGGAAGACCATCATTTTTCAATAACCCTCCCCTCCGCCTTTACTGTTTCGATCTCTCAGTGAGAGCTTGAAGGTTAATTATTCACACTTGATATGATCATAGGTATAGCTTTTGTAAAATTCAGTTGCTTTCGACATGGCCTCTGAATGTGATGAAGCCCAGAATGTTGTATAGCCTGTATATTCTCCATGATAATACTTGCTGCAGGTCCACTTCTGCTCTCCTGCTGCCGCAATCGAAGCGAAACTCATGATCATCACTGCTGCTAATGTTGCTACCAGACTCTTTTTCATTTTCATCGGTACTCCCTCCTGTAATTTCCATCATAATGACGGGTGATATATCATTAGACGGACAGATAGTGAGAATCTGTAAGATTTTTTAAAATAATTTATGAGTGAACCATCTGAAGGGATAATGGACAACGTCTAGAATGCCTATTTACAGGACTCTATAGGTAGATTTGGAAATTATGCGCCAAACGTAATACTTGTAATCAGATTATTTTCAACTAAAGCTGTAAAATTGTCGTAGACGAGAATTTTACCACCCAGTGTCAATATAACTCGCCTGGGATTACCGTACTGTAGCTGAAACAACTCCTGAGATTTAACCCCATCCTGTTTCATAGTGATCAAATCCACAAGACCATCTCTGAGCAGAAGCGATATTCGTGAACCGCTATAAAATTTGACCCTCACTGTACCGAGCACAAATTCATTTAAACGCATCGTTGCAAGCATAGTTATGGACTCACGTCTCAACTCACCTAGCTGCACTGGAGATTTAGGTGCTAGCTGTCGTCGTGATACAGGCATCTCCTGAGATGTTCGCCCAAGAAGTTTAAGTGCTTGCGCATGGTAAGCCCCGCTTTTCTCTTGAGTTATAAAGCTTTCCAGATGTGTTTTCATCTCAACATGTCTGCCGCGGTCATGCTCTATTGCTGCCATGTTGTAGAGTGCAGAAGGATGTTGCACGTTGCTGCTTGCAAATGGTCTAAGAATTTCAAGAGCAGCATCTGTCGAATCAAGAGCACTTGACCGGCCGAAAAGATAAAGGGCAACCGCCTTTATCGAAGCTGCATCAGCGTCGCCTGTCCGAAGACGCAGTGCTTCATCGGCTGTAGCCATAGCAAGTGTATAGTTTCCCTTCATGACATATGCAGATGCAAGATTGAGTCGTGACGGCAGGTATTCAGGATCGCGGGCCTTTGACTGTTCCAGGTTTAGAATCGCTCCATCAAGATACTTCTGATAGGTATCATCACGATAGCAGGCCGATGCTTGCCCCAGATCACTACTACCCCTTGGCACAATTGCCAGGGTGTTATTATCAAATAACACGGGGAGCTTATAACGATAAGGCAGAACTGAGTCACATTGAGCAAGATGATCTAGTGCCAGCTGGTAATAACTCAAGCCCAGGTTATTGAATGTTTCCCGACTGGGAAAACGCTCTCTAAAGCGCTCAAAAAAAGGTATAGCTTCTTCATACCGCCCCAACTGGAAATAGAGTGATCCTATACGAAAAAGTTCCACCTCCTGAGCAACTTCAGCAAGAGTTACTCTTAAAAACTCGACTCGCTGACTTGGTGCTGGATGTTTAGGATCGTCATAGGCAATTTGACCTGTTGCCTGACTGGAGAAGTCATGAATGAAGGAATTACTCTCTTTTCCTGCGATGGATTGTGGATTATAGCCTGCCATGGCCATATAAACTATTCCATAGCCATCAGCCTGCAATTCTTTAACACGGGCCTCGTCATTTGCCTGCTTACTTGCACCTCTATCAGATGTATTCCTGATCAGAGTGGCAAGTCTCTCGACGTTCTTACCGGAACCTGAAAACTCACGCACCGCTTTCGCAACCCGTGAATGCCAAAAATCATCCTTTGCCAAATGGGCAAGTTCATGCCCGACGATAAAAGCGAGTCGGTCATCACCACCTTCCGGTGTAGTGCCGCGATAGCAGGCATCCAATCCACCCTTGCTGAGAATGATCGTTCCGTCAGGAATGGCGACAGCCCATGGGTCGTTATCAGCTCTTATCACCAGTAAACGTGGCAATCTCCCCGCAGCCTTATCAGCCGCGGCAGAAACACGCTTAAAAACAGCATCTGCCCGTAACACATAGGAATCTTCCTTGGAAGAGATGACACCATAACGACTTACCCACCACTGGGCGCTCTCCTTGGGGCTTGAAGCGGCTCCATTGGCTAATGAAGTGCTGAATATAGTTAAAAACAGTGTTAAGAAAATCCATCGCGAACCCTTACTCATTACCCACCGCTTTTGATAAAATCTTTAGAGTGTAGAATCTCAATCCTGATTCAGTTGCCCAGCATTTCCTGCGCCTGCGCCATGATAATATCAGCAAGCCCCTGAATATCGTCAACCTTCCCATGCACGCTAAAATTCTTCTTGGTTTTACCTTCCTTCATAAGAACTCTCACCGTTACATTATCACCAGATTGCTGATACAGTCCTGTCATCCGCCATGCTCCCGGCAATTCATCGGCATCAACATAGACGAGCTGCGAACCACGCAGTCGTGCCGCCTGCTCTCGCAGGAGACTGTTGATTTGCTTACTCAAAAGTAGAGTATCATCCCCTTCCTCTTTATCTTGGAAAGTTGCCCTCAGGATCATAGGTTTAACTGTAGCCAAAGGTATTAATAGTTTGTCAGACGTTGTCAGAAGTCCTATGTCGAAACTGGAGCCCAAAGGTGAAGCAATCTGGGGACGCTGAATGCCGCCGACTGAGCCTGCTAGCTTGGGTACCTCGTCAACTGCATATTGAAATATTTTTTGCACATCCACGGACTGATCATTCCGTAGAGCAGCACCTTTCACCCCCTGCAAAAGTGCGTAAGTAAGCAATCCCTGTCCAAAACGACTTGCTTCCAGGCTCTGCTTATTCGCCGCAGCACCCATCAGAATATGAAAGCCGGTACGATCTTTAAGTCTTTCCAGTGAGCGAGTCTGATCAAAGGAAAATTCGCGCTTATCTACAAGCTTGGCAGCTGCCCCCCCGGCAGCGCAGGTATCCAGTATCATAACCTGTTTTAGTGCCGGTATCTTTTTAATCCACTCAGTCAACTCAGCGCTGGCAATACCATACTGTTTGCGAATAGCCGGGTCAGAAAGGTCACTGCTGCGGGCCTCCTGAGTAAGATAGTAATAGTCCTCATCCTCACCATTACCAGCCATAACACCATGGCCTGCCATGTATATGACCAAAATGTCGGACGAAGCGGCCTTTGTTGCATCAGCAAAAGACTGCACAATGTTATCACGCGTGGGCAGTATGGCATCTAACCTCGTTGTATCATCGGTAAGAAGCTTTAATTTAACCTTATCCGAGCCAAAGAGCCGCTTGGCTGATATTGAAATGGCAGTAGCAATATCAGTAGCGTCCTTACCAGAGTATGTCAGGTTCAGTTTTGAATCAGCATATCTAGATGTTCCAATAACTATTGCATGGAGAGTGGGTGGTTCGGCCTTTTTTGTAGTAGGCAACGCAAATTTCACTAACTCACCACGACTGGAAAGATAATCTTCCTTGTTCCAGGCTAACACTTGAATACTATTCTCTTCATTTGCAATCAGTAGAGCTTCTGGGATCTCTAACTGAATATTCGCCGCCCGAGCATTAGGATCGGGCTTGGCTCCACGGGCATCTGACGAGATTTCCTTGCCATTTATCAGCACGCGAACTTTTCCAATACCTCCACCACGATTGGTTAGTGAAATATTTATAGTGTTGAGACTGTTGGCCGGAGGAATAACCTTTACTTGAGGGAACAGGTTTACCGAGGTAAATGCTTCGATGTTTCTGAGCTTTCCGTTATTATGCCCCATCACCTTGGATAAAAGACCAGGTTCATAGTAGCGGTTTTTAAGTTGCTTAAACTCAAGTGGCTCGTTATTCACCACCCAATGCAAGCCCTTTACATCCCCACCGTTAGATGAATCAAAACGACCATCACTATCAATTATGGCCCAAGTGCCATCGTTGAAGCTGTAAAGCTTAGCAATCCATTTGCCTGTAGCTACTGACCAGATGATAATGGAATTGTCACCACTTGCCGACAGGATTAACTTTCCATCAGGAGTAAATGCGACTGAAGAGACTAAATCTGTATGTCCAGCAAAAGTAAGTAACTCCCGACCTGTTTCAATCTCCCACAATTTCAGTGTTTTATCATCACTTCCCGAAACAGCAGTTCGCCCATCGGCGGAAAATGCCACACACTGTATTACCCCTTTGTGGCCGGTAAAAGTTCTCAACCTGGTGCCAGATATTACATCCCACAAATTCAAATTATTCTTATCATCACCTGCAAGGCGGTAACGATTATCGACCGAGATGGTGGCAGAAGAAACCACTGATGTTTTTGCGTTGTATGTGTGAACTATCTGACCTGACGCCATGTCCCATACTTGCTGGGAATTATTCCAACTGCCAGACACAAAGGTGTTGTTCTCAGGAATAAA
>JACABD010000018.1:28099-31211 GCA_013377075.1 Geobacteraceae bacterium
TCATCATCCCCACCAGAAAGTGCGGTTTTACTATCAGGAGAAAACGTTACAAACTCAACCGAACTGGTATGGCCGTAAAAAGTGTGTAACTCCTTGCCAGTTGCTACATCCCACGATTTAAGGATATTATCAACCGCTCCCGACAAAATAGTGCGGCCGTCAGGAGAGATGGCAACCGCTGTGACAGGCTTCGTATGGCCGGATAAAGTTCGCAATATCTGACCAGACACTAAGTCCCATATTTTTATGGTCAGGTCACCACTGCCGGACAGGATGGATTTACCATCGGGAGAAAATGCAACAGAATATACTGGTTTATCGTGACCACGAAAACTATGTAACTCCCTGCCAGTTGTTATGTCCCATAATTTTAAGGTGCTATCTTCACTGCCGGAAATTGCTGTCAGACCATCACTTGAAAAAGCAACGGAATAGACTGAACCAGTATGACCATTGAAACAACGCAACTCCAGCCCAGTGGCCACATCCCACAGACGTAATGTTTTATCCCAACTACCGGAGAGAGCGAGACGGCCATCCGGAGAAAATGCTACAGAAGCAACCCTCGCCGTATGACCGGTCTGAACAATCAGCCTTAACTTATCGATATCCCTATTCGGAACATCCATTCCTTTAGCCACAGATGCGCTGATCAGGGTCAGGCAGAATATTATTGTGTAAAACGCGATTCGGTTGAACATTAAACACCCGATGAGACTATTGGATTACAACTCTTAGATTACCTAACCCTACTTTAGACGGACCTGATACGGTAACATACCCTTTAGCAATATCATTAACATCGATTATAGTCGCCATTATCCAGAGATAATCCAATGATGTTTCGTAATTATTTGGTTGCACATAATACAGATCACCACCCTTTTCAAGAAAAATTACGATAGTGCCAATCTTAAGATCACTTTCTGCTGCTGGCCTGCTTTTCCAGAAATATTTTGTCCAGACATGTTTACCGTCGTTTAGGAGAACAAAATTCTCTGAAGTGCTATCCTTCAAAAAAACAGATTGTTCTTTTAATGCCAAAGAGACGTAAATCCAATGATCAGAAGACAAGGAATCTTTACCGATAAAATATGCTTCAAGAGGGACATAATGACGGTCATAATCACCAACTGGATTAAGTTCTGAAGCAGATGCATCTGGTTTAGATTTGGGGGGGGGAGGTATCGATATTGACAATGGACTTATATCTGCTTTTATATGGGGAACAGTATTTTCTGCAACCGCCAGTGAAGAAACAGACAGAATCAGCAGAGAAATAAATATAGAAAGAATTTTTGGAGTGGTATTTAGATACATTCGAAATTTCCCTTGCATTATCGAGGTAACTTTCTGAGAATAACCCAAACAGCCGAATGCCATATCAATGTTTGCTTTTCGAAACATTACATACGCGGATAGTAGTATTTTTACGACAGTGGCAAACAACAAAAAAGGAGAATTTAGTGAGCAAACACATTGAAAGCCAACCAGCTATAAACCAAAATCAAGTTGGGAACATTAACCTGGTAGATGCATCCATAACAACTTCAACAGTAAAAAATAAACACGCCTTTGTACTTTGGAGCGGCGGAATTGATTCAACCTACTTGATAACACATTTATTGGAGCAAGGTTATCGGGTAGATGCCGGATATATAAAAATAATAGTCAATAAGGAGCAATCAGTTCGAGAATTGGCAGCTATCGAGCGGTTGCTGCCACTGATTGACAACAATAACTTCAAATACCTTGGCATATTAAATGAACTCAATATCGTCAATTCAGGAAATGTCATTCTAAATCAAATTCCGATGTTTCTGACTGCTCTCTATCATCTTGGCCCATATGATGAGTTTGCTACAGGATTCATAATGAACGACGACACTATTTCATGGATCCCAGACATTGTTGCCTGTTATAACGGTTTTAAACCACTGGTACGCAATCTGCCAACAATTACCTTTCCACTTATCAAACTCAAAAAAATGGAGATATTGCGCCGTCTACCAGATGTCCTGAAAGAAAATGTAGTCTGGTGCGAAGATGAAGACGGTCTGTACCAGCCGGAAATAAATGGTTGCAACACCTGTCACAGCTGTCTACGGATGGATTATGAGCAGAGAGTAGATGCAGCTCCTTGGTAACATTTCTATGATTCAAATACTCTCTTCCTGATTAACCACACCGGGAAGAGAGTCCTTTTCGTAACACACTATTCCAACAACAGTTCCTGAGCCCTATCTAAAATCATTACTGCCAGTCCAGGCAAATCATTCGCTGTTCCCTGCACACTGAAATCACGCTTGACAGTGCCTGCCCGCATAACAACCTTGACTTTTATATTGTCTCCTTCACGCTGATAGCGACCATTCATACTCCAGGCACCCGGTAATTCGTCGGTATCCACATATACAAGCTGTGCACCTCGGAGGCGCATTGACTGTTCTCGCAGACGGCTGTTAACAAGTTTCCCCAGAAAGATAGTGTCATCCAGCTCATCTGTATCCTGAAAAGCGGATTTTAATATCATCGGTTTAACTGTGGCTAAAGGGATCAAAGGTTTGTCTGAAGAGGTTAACTGACCGATATCAAAACTGGCGCCAAGAGGAGAAGCAATAAGCGGTCTCTGGATGCCACCTACAGAGCCGGCCAATCTGGGGACTTCATCAGCGGCATGCTGAAAGAGTTTTTGCACATCCACGAATTGGTCGTCCCTCAGAGCAGCGCCCTTCATTCCCTGCAGCAAGGCGTAGGTAAGCAGCCCCTGTCCGTAACGGCTTGCCTCCAGGCTTTGTTTATCGGCAGCGGCACCCATGAGAACATGGAAACCGGTTCGATCTTTAAGACGTTCCAGAGAACGGATCTGGTCGCTAGACAGGGAGCGCTTTTCCACCAGTTTGGCTGCTGCGCCACCGGCAGCGCAGGTATCCAGCACCATGACCTGTTTGAGTGCTGGAATCTTTTTGATCCATTCGGTCAGCTCTGAGCTGGCGATTCCGTACTGTCTGCGGATAACCGGATCTGACAGGTCGATACTGCGAGCCTCAGGAGTGAGATAGTAGTATTCCGACTCATCACCGCTACCAGCCATTACGCCGTGACCGGCCAT
>JACABD010000018.1:31311-57344 GCA_013377075.1 Geobacteraceae bacterium
GATAGTAGTATTCCGACTCATCACCGCTACCAGCCATTACGCCGTGACCGGCCATATAGACCACCAGGATATCAGAAGATGTGGCGTTGGTGGCATTAGCAAAAGCTTTGGCGATGTTGTCGCGGGTGGGTGGAATGGCACTTGAGTTGGAGGTGTCATCGGAGAGGAGTATTAGATCCACCTTTTCTGTACCAAAGAGACGTTTAGCTGATATCGAAAGGGCCGTGGCCATGTCGGCAGCATCCTTTCCAGAGAAGGTCAGATTCATTTTGGCGTCGGCATATTTTGATACACCTATCACTATGGCATAGAGAGTTGGTGGTGTAACTCTCTTTGAAGCAGCAGGTTTAAAGCGGACTGGATCACCGCGACTGGAAAGATAGCCTTCCTTGTTCCAGGCCAGCACCTGGATGGTGTTTTCCTTGCCGGGAATGAGTAGTGATTCCGGTATCTCAACCGGCAATTCGACTGCTTTGGCATCCGCATCTGGCTTGGAACCGCGGGCATCGGCGGCGATCTCCTTACCATTCACCAGTACCCGTACCTTACCGATGCCGCCACCCCGGTTTTTCAGCGATATTGTGGCAATGGCACTCTTTTCGGAAGGTGGCGTGACCCTGGTTTCCGGATAGAGCGCAACAGAAGTAAAGGCATCGACCTTGTGGAGCGGATCCTTGTTATAGCCCATGATCTTGGACAAAAGTCCCGGTTCATAATAGCGTTCTTTTAATTGTGCCAGAGCAATCGGTTCGTTGTTGTACACCCAATGGATACCCTGCACATTACCACCATTGCTGGCATCATAGCGGCCTTCAGAATCAACGATGACCCAGGTTCCATCGGTAAAGGCATATAATTTTGCGAGCCATTTGCCTGTCGATATATCCCAAACAATGATCATATTATCTTCACTGGCTGAAATAATTTTCTGATCGTCGTAGGCGATGACGGAAGTGACAGTGTTTGAATGCTCAGTTAATGTTTTCAGCTCCTTGCCTGATGCCAGATCCCATATTTTGATTGTTTTATCACAACTACCTGAAATAGCGGAACGCCCGTCCTTGGACAGCGCTATGGAAAAAACAGCGCACTTATGCCCTTTAAAAGTACTGAGCTCCCTGCCTGAAGCCAACTCCCACAATTTCAAAGTTTTATCGTCACTACCAGTCAAGACTCTAAGGCCATCAGGTAATACAGCAGCCATCCCATAAATGTGACCGTCATGCCCTTTCAAGGTGCGCAGTTCTTTGCCGACGGACATATCCCAAAGCTTAAGATCATTATCAAAACCAGTCAGAACCGTTTGATCACCAATTGGAATAGCGTAATCGGTTCCTGTTTTGTTTATGGTCTGAAGTTCTCTTCCCGTGTCCAAGTTCCATAGTGTCAAAGAATTAGAACCCTGTGAACTGACATATTTTTGGGACAGAGCAAGGTTATTTGACAAGTATTTAACATAATTAACATCGCCAATCGGTTTATCGAAAGTTCGAACCTTGTTACCCGTATTAAGATCCCAAAGATCAATGCTGTTGTAACTTCCAGATAGTGCTGTGTGTCCATCTGGAGAGAAAGCAATTGAACTAACTCTCTCTCGATATCGCCCTAACGTACGGATTTCCTTGCCACTTGTCATATCCCAAAGCTTTAACTCGTAATTACTGTCTGTTGACAGAGCTGTCAGGCCATCAGGAGATACTACCCAAGGATCCCACCCCCCTGAAGTTTGCAAACCGCTGCCATATGTCAGGTTCCAAATCACAGGTGGATTATAACCGCCACTGCGCGAAAAAAGAGTTTGTCCGCCTTTGGTTAATTCAATTTTCAATGGACTAATAGTATGCCCTTCATAGGAGGGCAGCTCTTTTCCAGAAACCAAATCCCAGCGCCTGACTCTTTTGCCTTGCGCACCCAGTGCCGTGAGCCCATCTGGTGAAAAAGATAACGAATAAACCATTCCGTCATCCTGCCAATCTAATTGTTCAAAAAAAATAGTTTTTAGTTCTTTGCCAGTAGCCATATCCCAAAGCTTAAGAGTCTTATCCTTACTGCTGGATAATGCAGTCTTATTATCGCGTGAAATTGCCACAGAGTAAATTTCTTCCGAATGACCATCAAATGTACGTATCAATTCACCACTGTTCAAATCCCACAATTTAAGCGTGCTGGACTTATCTCCAGACAAAACAGTCCGTTCATCAGGGGAAATGGCAAAGCAACTTACATAATTTTCCGTCCTGTCTACAACCCTTGGAAACACCTTAAAGGAGCGTAACTCGTTGCCAGTGGCAACATCCCATAATTTTATGTTGTTATTCGTTGCTGTAAGAAATTTCTTGGCATCTTGCGTAAAAGTTACTTTTCTCCCCCAAAGTTCACGACCTTTAAACGTGCTGAGTTCCTGCCCGCTTTTCAAATTCCACAGTTTTAATTCAGCATATGAACCTGTCAGGGCCGCACGCCCATCTTGTGTTATGGCAATTGACGTTATTCTTTCCCTATTCCCGTTGAAGGTTTGCAGTTCCTTGCCGGTAGTCAAATCCCACAAAATCAGTGTATTATCTCTACTGCGTGAGAGTACGGTCTGTTCATCAACAAAAGCGAATGGAGGCACCGCCCCCTTGATGGATCTTAATTCCTTTCCGGTAACCAAATCCCATAATTTCAGGTAATCATTCCAGCCGCCTGTCAGTACAGTGCGACCAGTGGGTGAAAATGTTACTAATCGATCTTCTCCGCCCGTTTCCCCTTTGAAAGCAAGTAATTCCGTACCAGTAGTTAAATTTACCAGCCGGAATATTTCATCAGAACCACCGAGTAAGGCGGTCTGTCCATCAGCAGAAAAAGCAACAGAATTGATCCGTTTATCATTCACCTTGACAGATCTCAGTTCCAAACCAGTAGACAGATCCCACAGCTTAAGGGCTCCATCCTCGCTTGCAGACCATGCAGTACGACCATCTACAGCAATAACTGCGGACAGAATTTTACCTGTATGACCGTTAAATGTTTGCAGTTCCTTGCCGCTTACAAGATCCCACAACTTCAAGGTCTTATCTTCGCTTCCAGATAATGCAGTATGACCGTCCGGAGAAAATACTATAACTTTTGCATAGCTTTTATGCCCTTTCAATACGAACAATTCTTTCCCGGTTGCAATATCCCACAATATCAAATCTTTTGGCCAAACAGAGGACAGAGCGCGACTTCGATAAGGAGAGAAAACAACGGAATGTACACTGTCTGCGTGCCATTTAAGCGTATTAAGCTCATTACCACTTGAGATATCCCACAGTTTGAATGATTCGTCCAAACCGCCCGAAAGGGCAATGGAGCCATCAAATGAAACAGAAATCGACTCCCCCCCACCCTTGTGTCCTTTGAGAGTACGCAGTTCCTTACCTGTTAAAATATCCCAAATCTTAAATGTATCGTCATCACTGCTTTGCGAAAGTACTGTAGATCCATCAATGAACTCGGCAGGAGTGCTTCCTCGGATAGTACGCAGTTCTTTACCAGTCGCCACATCCCAAAGTTTAAGGGTTTTGTCCGAAAAACTCCCGGACAGGAATGTGCGACCATCAGGAGAAAATACAACAGAACTTACCCCTTTTGTATGGCCCGTCTGCACTACCAACCTTAGTTTATCGGTGTCAGGCTCTGACTCAGCTGCACTCACACGCCCAATAAAAGCTAAAAAGAAGAACAGAAATAAAATAATGCGCTGTATTTTCATTGATCCAACCCCTAAGAATTTCATTCAAACAGCTCAGCCACTAAACAGGCTCGCAATTAATCTGGAAAGAATTTTGCCAACATAAATGCGAGAATTGAGACTGAAATCACGATGTCGTCTACGAATGGATTATGAACAGAGAGTGGAGACATCTCCTTGGTAATAATTGCTATTCTTCTGCTGATAACTTCTGAAAGTTTTTTCCTAATAATCTCATCCTGACTCAAGCAGCAAGGAGGTGATTATTTCCAGTTACCCATCATAATAAACGGTGCCCAATAGTATGGATGGGCAAACGGTTTATCCGGATCGCCGCGAAACTTTTTCGGCAATGCTCCAGCTTTATGTCCCTCCCCTGCCCCCCGTGAATCACTGGTTTCCATCGTCTCAGCTGCTTCCTTGATGGAGCCGTTAAGCAGCGTCAGTTGCGCCTGACGCAGGGCTTCAACCTTGGGCAGCTTCTGCTCTTCCCGAAGCCGGTAGAACTCACGCATCAATAATGATGTGCTGTCGTCATTCACAGACCAAAGGGTGGCGATAACTGATTTAGCGCCACGCTCCATGGCAATTGCGCCGAAACCCTCTATTTCGCTGCCAGTCCCTTTGCTCCCCATGGCGGTCTCGCATGCCGAGAGAGTCAATAGCTCGGCATTTCGGAAGTACGTCCCTTTCCGTACCTTGTCCAGGGTCAGGCTGCTGCCGTCTCCCAAAAGGAGGAATGAATCCTTTTCCGTGCCGGGGCTGAAGCGAAAATGGCTGGCAATGTGCACTACCGGGTTACGGCTGGCGGACTGCTGGAGAGTTTTTTCGGTAAACGCGCCGTTTAGATACAACTCGCCATTGATAACCCCATTATCACCTTTTTTTACGATGCCGTTCAGTTCGCCCGTTACTGAAGGGAGTGGTATGAAAGCATCGCTTACCTTGTCGCTTACCCCGAGAGCGGCAACTTTCCAGATCGGTTTGGCCGGAAGAGCAATCTTGTCTTTTGCTACCTCGGCATACATGACGGTGCGGTACTGCTGGGCCAGGTATTCCTTGCCATCATAAAGGGCGGCAAAGGGGAGATAGCGCAAAGCGCCGTCCAGGGAGAGCATCAGGGTAAAGGCCTTTGCCTGCTTCAGCTCGGCTTCTATGGGGGCAATAAGGATGGAGTACAGCTCTTTTGCCAGTGGTCGCGGGTCGATTTTTGGGTGTGTGAGTTCATCACGCAGGGAAAAGATCTTGCTGTATAACTCTTTGGATTTGATATCGCTGTGCCGGGCAAGCTGGGTATCGGGTGTTGTAAGCAGGATATGTAGCTTATCATCCGTAATCAGGTAGTGAATCAGGACTGCGCCATCCCCCAGTTCGGCCAGGGTCTGCATGATGGCGCCGCTGCCGGCCAGGTTTTTGCCGCTCAACTCTGCCAGGCGTTTGTCACGTTCAGCCTGGGACTGCTGGGCCAATTTGTCGGCTTCTTCACGCAGGGAGGAGATCAAGCGGGTAAGAAATGTGTTGAATGCTTCGCTGGCCTTCTGCTCCTCCTCCAGCAGGCCGTTTAAACGGGTGCGCTCCTCATTGGACAGAACCCCCTTCTGCTCTTTGCTGCGCAGGTCACCCAACTCCTTACCGAGTCGGGCATTGCTGGCCGAGAGTTTTTCATATTCCTGGTGCCACGGCTCCTCAGAGGGGGTAAAAGTGGCTTTGGTATCCAATTTGCCGCTATCTCCGGCATCGCGGCGAATGTACTGAAAATACTCCTCTTCCTTGAGCATGACCATTACCTGCTGGGCCTCGGACAGGCGCCCCTGCTCTATCAGAAGGGTGGTGAGGTGTTTGTAGATACCTTCGACGGTTTTAGTATAGGTTTTCAATGTTTCCTTGCCCAGACCAACCACGTTTGACCTCAGAGTTTGCAATGTGTTAACCGCCTGCTTGCCAAAAAAAATGGCTGCCGAAAAGTTACCCTGCTTTACCAAAAGATATGAGTAAGATTCTTGGATTACTCTCAGTAAATCGGGATTACCTGCTTTGGTTGCTATCGCTAGGGTCCTTCTGTAGAGGGGCTCTGCTTTGGCGTAACTGCCGGTGGTCTCATACAATCCGGCCAGGCATATTAGTTTGCCGGCGACATCGGCATGGTCAGGACCAAGGGCCTTTTCACTGATCGCCAGGGCCCTCTTATAGAGCGGTTCCGCCTCGACGTAGCGGCCGGCGGTATCATATAATCCGGCCAAGCCGCTAAGGTTGCGGGCAACAGCGGCATGGTCAGCGCCAAGGGCCTTTTCACTTATCGCCAACGAGCGCTTATAGAGCGGCTCCGCCTCGGCGTAGCGTCTGGTGAGATCATAAAAACTGGCAAGATTCGTGAGTTGAGTGGCAACATCGGCATGGTTGGCGCCGAGGATCTTTTCTCTGATAGCAAGGGCCTGCATGAAGAGCGGTTCCGCCTCTGCGAAGCGGCCGATGGTTGTATACAGAGTGGCTAGGTTGTTGAGACTGGTGGCAACATCAGCATGGTTGGGGCCGAAAGCTTTTTCTCTGATCGCCAACGCCCGCTTGGAGAGTGATACTGCTTCGGAGAAACGACCGGTGGTTGTGTACAGCGAAGCCAGGTTGCTGATCACTGTGGCAACAGCGGTATTATCGTGGCCAAAAGCTTTTTCACTGATCGCCAGGGCCCTCTGGCAGGCCGCCTCGCCTTCGGCGTAGCGGCCGGTGGTATGATACAATCCGGCCAGATTGTTGAGCCGGGTGGCGACGTCCGGATGCTCAGGTCCAAGGGTCTTTTCATAGATCGCCAACGCCCGCTTGGAAAGCGATTCTGCTTCGGCGAAACGACCAGTGGTTGTGTACAGTTCAGCCAGGTTGCCCATCAACTGAGCAACATCAGCATTTTCTAGGCCGAGGGCTTTTTCTCTGATCGCAAGGGCCTGCTTGAAGAGTGGTTCCGCCTCGGTGTAGCGGCCGGTGGTGTAATACATAAAAGCCTGGTTGTTTAGTTGGGTGGAAACAACTGCATACTCTGGGGCTAGAACCTTTTCACCGATCGCCAACACCCGTCTGTTGAGTTGTTCCGCCTCGGCGTAGCGATAGGTGTCTTTATACAGCGAGACCAGGTTGTTGAGCCAAGTGGCAACATCGGGATGGTAGGGGCCATGAGCCTTTTCACTGATCGCTAATGCCCGTCTATAGAGCAGTTCCGCCTCGGCGTAGCGGCCAGTGACTTTATACAGCGACGCAAGACTGTTAAGCCGGGTGGCAATGTCGGCATGGTCGGAGCCGAGAGTCTTTTCACTGAGCGCCAACGCCCGACTGTAGAGAGATTCCGCCTCTGCGTAGCGATAGGTGATAGAATTCAGCCAAGCCAGGTTGCTGAGCTGAGTAGCAACATCGGTAGGGTAGGCGGCAAGGGACTTTTCAATGATCGACAGAGCGCGATTGTAGAGCGTCTCCGCCTCGACGTAATGTCCTTGCTTTTGCCAATATCGCGCTTCACTGTTCAGATCTGATGCCTGATAAATGACTTTGGTGCGTTCTAGCCACTGCGTTGGATCTTCAGATGCAGTATTGAGCTTTAACTCAGCCTCATCGTAGTTGCAACTGCGAACGGTGAAAGCAAGATGCTTTTCATGTAACTCCCCAGTTACACCATAACTCGTTTTTGATAGTCGAAGTGCGTGCCCGTATGCAAACTCCTTGTCGTAAAAAGGATACCGGACAGAAATAACTGAGGCGTTTCGCCCTTCAAACCTACCACTAACCATGCCTGGTCGAGAGAAATAACCGTAAACTGATCCGTCCGCAGCGTACTCCATGGCAAGTTCAACCTTTAGAACCGTACCAATGCTGTCTTGGGTGCACATGTTACCGGACACCTTATGCACGATCATATCGCCTTTATAAAGAACCGGAGTTGCCTGAGCCACACTGGCACTGAGTGTAAGCATAACTACAGTAAACATCTTTATGGTTCTCATCATCAACCTCCAAACACTCACCAATAGACTTCACTACATTTGACGGACAGTTACCGTAAAAATTACAAATTCATGCCAATAATCACAAAAATCTGTTCAGCGTTGAAAACAGAAGTTCCAGCAGCGGCTCGTACCATTTCCTCACGGTGTGTTCATCCAAGGCAACCATGCGGGACTTGAGAATGTCATCCTGCAACATTCTCAGTACATTGCCACTAAACTCCTGACTCTCAACGACCAGGTTAGTCTCGAAATTCCGGTGAAAACTCCTCTGATCAAAATTGGCCGACCCTATCTGAACCCAGCATTCATCCACCAGCATCAGCTTGGCATGGAGAACCGTACCCTGGCGCTCATACACGGCAACTCCAGCCTTGAGCAGCAGCGCCAGATAAGCATGGCCGACAATCTTGAGTATCGGCACATCGCTTTGACCGGGCAGGATCAGCGTCACGCTGACACCCCGCTTGACAGCCTTGAGCATGGTTCTTACCAGTCGCAAGCCGGGGAGGAAATATGGGGTTACGATGATGAGGGATTCTTGCGCGCCGGTTATGGCCAGACGGTAGGCCTGCTTGATGAATGAGCGCCGGTGATGGGGACCGCCACTGATAAGGATGATGGTGTCAGTTCCGGCTGACGTTTGTGCTGGGGGCTCAAATGCAGGCTGCACAGGGATAGGATAATGTTCATGCTGCCATGTGTCCCAATAGAGCTTGCGCAGCTCTTCAACCACAGGGCCGGTTACATGCATACCGCAATCCCGCCAACGGTCGGTACTATCGCCGAATCCGGAGTATTCATCGCCAATATTCAGGCCCCCCAAAAAAGCGATACTGCCGTCTATGACCGCTGTTTTCCGGTGGTTGCGTTTGTCGAGCCAGCCTAGCCCTCTCCCCCACCGGAGCTTGTTGAAGCAGAGCAGTTGTACACCTTGTGCCTCCAATTGCTCGAAATATGAAGCGGGTGTATCAAAAGACCCCAGATAATCATAGATCAGACAGACCTGGACACCGCGTGCCACGGCATCGATCAAGGCGGCAGCAAAGCGACGTCCAATGATGTCATCATGAATTATGTAATACTCAAGGAGAAGCTGATGTCCGGCGGTGTCAATGGCGGCAAATAGGGCGGGGAAAAAGTCGCCCCCCTGCTGATAGAGGACTGTATGGTTACCTGTAATAAATAGTGATTTGTTTCGTTTGAAGATGCGCCCGTAAAGTCTGCTGTTTCGCAAACGTAGCAGTCTACCATGTTGAGTGACAAGCGTAGATAGCTCTGCCTTCAATACCCCGGCTCCTTGCATGCCATTTTATCTCGGGCTTCGGCGCTTAATTTCTCCACAAGTGCTTTGTCGCCCATTTCAGCCCCTAATTTGGCCAGCAGTTCAATGGAACGCCAGTAGAGGCTGATCTCATCAGGATAGGTTTCGCTCAGAAAATTCAGGTATGCTGCCTGTTGCAGAATCTTATCGGACTCATTGGTTGCGGTTTTACCAATATCGTTTAATCCATCGACAATCTCAGCAGCAGATTCCTTGTTTAAGAGCAGCAACTGACCTGAAGGTGCCTTATCACCTTCTACAGCCCAGCTATAAAGTACACCGCTTCTAATCCCCATCGCTTCAGGTGTGACAGTAATTGAGCGCTTACCGGTGATATCTTGAGAAAATACCGGCGCACCTCCTTTCTGGTCGGTTATGACAAGTTTTCTGGCTGGGCGGTTGCACCAGGAAAGTGTAACCGGCGCTCCCGGTAACAATGTGGCCATGTGACCAGGCAATTGCATCTTTTCTACGGCGCTGAGAGCATCTCCACGGGTAACAAGATACTGACCTTCGTGGCCGCTCTTACGGCCAAAACCGAGGATACTGGAGATACTGGAGACCATTGATCTCTTGCCAGCAGGTCTGGTAAAGACTGCTTTATACTGATTTGGCGCAATCTTTTCGCCATGAGTATGGGGAGGTGCGATCCACTGAATGCCAAGAGCTGTGGCATCGCGGGTAGTTTCAATAAAATCACCTTCGGCCACCATTAGCCCTTTCTTGCATTGAGTCCAAATTTCATCCTGTTTCACCCTGCAATTGGTCTCATTCTGATAAAAAACACCAATATCCTGCTGCTGGGCAAAAACAAACTCTGTAAGTGAAAAAACAACTATTAGTATGACGGTCAATTTAATAGTTAGCATCAGGCATACCTTTCCCATTTGAGTTAGCTGAATCCCTGTTCAACAGTTCATTGATTTTAGTAATGATACTCATACCGAAAACCGGAATGACAAAATTGAAAAACAGCCCCCACCTTGAAAAAAGATACCAGCTAACTGGTAGGGCAATAGTCAGGAAAATAGCAGAGGTAGCACTTTGGGCCGCCATGCTGGAAACCCGTGCGAAAAGGAAAGCCGCCAGGATTATAACAGCCCCCTCCACCATCAGACTTATCCACCAATGGGTCTGAACCGGCTGCGCTCCTGACACAATAGTGTTTACTGCATTACCGACAACATACATCCCGGGAAGCCTTCCTATTGGCGTCTGGCGGATATCCCAGGTATCAGGACTGGAATTGCCTATTATCACGATCTTTCCAGCAAGGTCTTCCTTAAATGCATTGAATCCTACACTTTCAATGACGCCTGCCATACGCATTACCGGCAGCAGGTTAGACTCATAGTAGGGGGCTGTTGGCGGAATAAGACGAAATCTTATCCGCTGTGTATAAATTTCGGCCCGATGCTCTGACCGATTCAAGGGTATCACCAACTTCTTCCCGCCAAGGGTGACCGTTGTCTTCCCTTTTGCATCTTGATTCGAAAGCAGTTTTGCAGCGGCATCATCAAGTTGTGAAAGGTTGTTTTCGTATATTGCTGCCGCCAAAAGCGGAGAGCTCCAGAGTATTTCAGAAGTATTGTTTTTCGGTGATCGACCTTTGGCAAATGCCGCCCAATATCGATTGATTAGATCTTTAGCGCTTGCCGATACTGCTGGAATCCCCCTGAAAAAGATCTGCTCTCCGTTTGCACTTTTTTTGTCGATCAGATCATCATAAATATTTAGTTTTCTTTCGCCATCAACACCCACTGCTACAGGAAAAATCACCTTGGTTTGCGCATTATCTCGAAGCATTTTTTCTAGCAGGCCACGTAATTTCTTATCTCCGGCAACATTGCAGCAGTCAGTTTTATCGAGCAGGATATCAAGTACAACAACCTTGGAATTATTCCTCCAGGCGGCTTCCACAAGTCCAGCAACCTTGTCTCTGGGAGTCTGGAGTGGCTCGCCCCATTTTTTAAATGTTTGATGGTCGATGTCGAAAAAATAAACCGGTGATTGTCGCTGCTCTTCTTTGACAGCAAAATGCTTTTCAACCCGAATAAGGATATCAAAAGCTACATTAGCAAGGTTTTCATCCATGGATTGATTTGCGATAAGGTGGTAGGAAATAGCAATTAAAAAGCCAACGACAACATAAAAATGAAAAAAGAACTTCTTATCCTTGGCAAGCCTTGAAGAAAGCGCCTGTTTGGATCCTGTTAATTTACTTTGCCATTTCTTGTACACTTAAAAAGCTCCTCTGTTCAACAAATTAAGTAATCGTCAGGCTCATACAAAATGGCTTAAAAAAGCTCGACGATCGTATCAAGCTGCTGCTTGAGCGAGTCACAGTCTTTGTCAGATAACGTCCTTTTTGCCAGCAAAACATCTAACTGCTTCAATGATTGGTTCATTGTAGGATGAATGACTTCAGAATTAAGTTTGGCTACGACAGAAGCAAGCAGCTGTCGATCTATTAATTTTCCTGATGCAGTGCAATCTGACAAACGGGCGGATTGAATAATGACTCCAAGACGCAGTGAGTAAAGACTGTTGTTTTGTAGGAAACGTTCCATTTGTTTGGACAGATCCAGAATTTCCTGCTCAGTCAGATGCTGTTTTTCAATCACAGTCAGGAGACTGGAAGTATCTTTTTGTAGTTGTAATAGCTCGGCAAAATGTTCTTTTGCACCCTTTCGATCAGAGACTGAACCAACTTTATGTGCAGCAGCTAAATCAACAATGGCGACTCCAATACGAAAGGCAATTTTTTCTGGAGGCAGTGCACCGCTGAATCCATAACTACTATCCAGAGAAGGTAAACCCATCGTAAATTTCTGAGTCTGCATAAATGATCTCAATATTGTCGATGAAGCAACAGGTGAATCCTGCGTTAGAGTTGAAGCACTACTAATATTTATGGCAGGTTCATCCGAAGAAGCTGCTGTTATCGATTGTTTGCTCCCTGCAAGTATCTGCGGCGACTGAGCCATTTCGGTTGGTGCTTGTTGCCGCCAGATAACGATTGCGATGACAGCAGCAGCGACTGTTGAGACAGAAGCAATAAAATTTTTCCAGGGGATATGGCGTTTTGGAATCATCACTGCCCTGGCTGTCATCGAATAAACGGCCAGACAGTCTTCACATGTAGCAATATGGGAAAGGCACCGCTCACACATATCAACATTTAGGCGATTCTCAACTAAAGCGGCCATCTGTTCGTCATCAATACATTGACCTGACTCCATCTGATTAAGCACAGCCTCAGCTGCTGCTCTACCAATGAGTTCGTCACGTATTCCCTTATTCGATTTACTATTATCTGTCATTATTTAACCTTATATTGATTAGACGGACAATTCGGGTTCAAGGCATTCAAAAGAAACCCCTTTCTTAAGCAGAAGCTCCCTGCACTTGACGAGTATGCGCCGGATCTGCCTATCAACTTCTTTACTGGACTTCCCGAGCATCAATCCGATTTCCTCGCTTGACAAAGGCTCCTTATCATCGAGAGGAAAGCGGAGCCGGACGACAACTTTATCCTCAGCAGTCAAAGAGTCGACCACACCGCCTAAAACACTACGCCTTTTCTGACTCAACTCCTGGCATATATATTCTGATTCAGGAGTTGCATGGTTAACTGTGATCAGTTCACCATCCTTACCCCAGGCAGTTGACAAATCAGCGTCAATTTGATGGCGACCAGAACGCCCAAACATAACATCACGTATTTCCTGTATCTGATCAAAAGTTACGATTATGTCATACTTTGAAACCAAGATCTCAACCGCTTCATGAGCAGTGACCCTCTCCATAACAAGCAATTCATATACTTTTTGCCCCAGATCGCCATAACGCTCGGAGCGTTCCTTTGCCCTGCTTCGGCCTACCCTCTGCCTAATCAGATCAACAAGTAATCGATTAACAATTGTAGTTATATAGGTTGTAAGTGATGAGGTTCCACGGAAATTACGTAAACGGCGAAATTCATCTTCCTTCAGGTGGTCAATAACTTGAACAAATAACTCATCTTTATCAAGTCTGCCGGACTGTTCTATCAGATATAAGTGCCCACCTTCACCGGAAAGGTATTGTCCGCCACTACTAAAAGACCCCAAAATTGCGCTTTCACAGGCATTTGAGATATAGGTTAAATGCTCATTGAGAAGAATCCGACAGGTATCAGTATCAAATCCGCCTTCAGGTGGTAAATTGGAAGTATTCTTTTTTTTAAAGATTCGAAGCATAGAAACCCATATATCATGCCAAAATGACTGAAGCCAAATGTAGTAGCAAAAAAAGTGTTGTAAAAATCAGATTAATATCAGCCCATATATAAAGAGGGATTATTCCTTTTCCAGAATTTCTTCATCAGGCACATACTCCATCAACTCCCCAACCCCACAGCCAAAATAACGGCAGAGCTTGTCGATATTGTCCGTAGTAGTATTATATCCGCGCTGACCGGCAATTCTGGATAGTGTAGTACGATGCACACCGGTGGCCTTCCCTATTTCATCTAGTGAGATTCTCCTACCGTCCTTAAACTCTTTATTAATAATCATTTCCCTAAGACGAAAACGAATCATAAGTCACCTTTTAATTTTTTGTGCGTAACATACACGATCATTGACGTCATGTCATTTACTTTAGCCACATGCATCTCTCGCCGGCAGCCAATAGTAAACTGCCATCTTTTGAAACAGTACAGACAAGCGGTTGAAGAAGCCCATGTTTACTGATTGAATCGGCAAGCTGCTCCAGACGTTCATCATCAAAGTGCTTACGTGGCTGCTCAGGGTTAGTAGGAATGCTGTCAGGACTGACATCATACAGTTTGCCAACCTTGAATGCCGGCTTCGGGCTTTGCTGTGGCTTGGCCGGTGTCGTTTCCCCACCGAAACTGAACAGTTCGATTTGATCATTCATATCTCAATACCCCCGGTGTCAGGATCGTTATCGCCTCTCTATGAGCTGCTATGAGAGATGAGAAAGGGTTCTCCTGCACTGTTCGGCAATCAATTCCATCAGCTGATAGAGGGTATCACAGCTGTAAGGCGCAAAATCGCCCTTGAAGAGGGGTAACCGAACCTCTTCAATTCTTTGGGACATTGCCTTTACTCGTGTAAGCACAAGATTAGGCTTGGTCCCCACTTCTTCGGCAAACAGCTCCCAATGTTTCTTCTGGATTGCCCGTGGTTCAAGCTCCCCACCTATCTTCATGGCCAGCCCTTCAGTCAGTCCATAATGGGCATAGACCCTTGTCGACAGCAGGTCGTAGAAAGGTGCCAGCATAGGTCCCTTAGGCAGCATCAGTAGAGAAATATTTTTACCATGGGCATCGGAGTTACCGATCAGATAGTTGAAAATCACCCAATCAACAAGTGACAGGACATCTCTGGCTGATCTGGTACTGTTCTTTCGCAACAGATTGCTACAGGCAGTCAACGATGGACCGCCCTCCCCCTCATACTTAAACTCGGGAGGAATATTAAGCGCCTGGCAAAAATCCTCCTGATGGAGCCGCCGGGTTCTATCGCCAGCAACCTCACGATCGAAACGTTTTACGACAAAAACCCGCAAACCTTCATGCTGATGGATGAACGAACTTGGAACATCTAGCCCTACCGCGCCGGCAAGAGCCATGCAGAATGCTTCATTCTCAACTGTCCCGGCAAGGTCATCGATGGCAGGCTTGATAATATAGTTGCTCGGTGCAGAGCCATAACCGAGATACCAGGTCTGACCATCAAAATATACCGGCAGCTTTTTCTGTGCTCCGGCCAACGACAACCGAACCCCTTTCTCGCCTGCCAGGAGGGGACGTTGTGGCAACTCCCTGACTATGGCGTTCAACTCATCCAACGATAGTTCTCGATACGATTCCGTTTGCTGAGGCTCCTCACTTTCAGGCCAGAGAGAGACTGCTCCGGCACAATCGCCGCCAATCCGCTCCAGGAGACCGTAATCGTTGTTAACAGAGACGCCAAGATTCCGGGCGATCAGGTTACGCATTTTTTCTTCCGGCAGAAGGTTGGCGAAAAATGAATGGGATTGATCATCAAGGTAAGGTTCAGAGCGAAGCGGCAAAGAGAGTGACAAAGGGATCCGAGACTGCTCCAGCCAGTTACTGTCATAGCTGAAGCAGAAGTTCTTCCTGGCATCGAGCCATAAGCGGCCCATAACTTCGTTATCAATTCTCACCAATAGCGCAGCAGACATCAGGCGTCTCCCCGAGTATTCCATGATCGGATGCTGGCGCTCAGATCGATACCTAGACCACGTAAGACCTGGAGAAGCTTGTCGAACCTGACGGTCTCCTTACCGTTCTCCAGGGCGGAAAGAAATGGATAGCTGACGCAGCAGACAGCTGCAGCCTCTTCCAGAGTGAGACCATCTTCTTTCCGCTTTTGCCTGATAATCCGCCCAATATCCTCAGCGGTAGTAATTTTCACAGCACCCACAATATTCATGATCGTGAATGTTATACCGATGCTTAATACCATGCAAGCATTTTATATATGATCATATATATTTAGTTCCAAGCCAAGTGTTTCAACTTAAATGTATACTCTCATGAATATTTAGATTCCCTATAATCCCAATTGGATCATATTGCCAGTTTATCACTCTGGAAAATGACTGCGACCATGTAAAGATCAACCCTTGCGGAAGACATGAACAGCAGTCGCCTTGAACGAAGCAAACACCGGCCGGCCTGGCTTTAGTTCAAGAGTATCAAGTGACTGGTTTGTAATGGACGCGACCAGAGAGAAACCACAATCGAGATATATCTTGGTGAAGAGTCCGAGCTGGACTACTTTGCTGACCGTACCAGAGAAAATATTACGGACACTTGTTGTTGATTCCGGATTTGTCAGGGATATCACCACATGCTCAGGGCGGATACAGATTACCACCGACTCACTCGGCGCTCCATCACCCATAATTTCCATTGTCCTGTCAAATACAGCTACAGAAAACAGCCCGTTATCAGCTTTTTTGACGATCCCGGTAAAAATATTCTCCATGCCGACAAAGGTGGCAACGAATTCATTCACCGGTTGATTATTAACAGCCAGAGGGGTGCCGGACTGGACAATGCTCCCCTGCTGCATGACCACCATCCGGTCAGCAAGTCGCAGGGCATCCACCTGATCATGGGTCGTCAGAATGGCAGCGGTTCCTGACTCCCTGAGCACCCGCTCAAGATCATCGCTTAAGGCCTGTCTGGCAGGTGGATCCAGAGCAACAAACGGTTCATCAAGAAGGATAATCTCCGGATTTGTGGCAAAGGCGCGGGCCAGACTGGTGCGCTGGGACTCGCCTCCAGACAGCTTTCGGGCGGAACGGTCAGCAAGATGGGCGATACGGAATCTATCGAGACAGGATTTAACCCGCTCATCAATTTCGCGCCTGCCAAGGTGTCGCAGCCTTAATCCTACTGCCACATTATCTGCTACCGAAGTGTCAAAGAGCAGCGGCTCCTGAAAAACCATGGCTAAATTTCGGCGATACTCGGTGGATGAAAATCCAGGGACTACCGCTTTCTGCATGAAAAAGATTTCACCGGTCTTGAGTGGCAGTAACCCGGCCAGGGCCAGCAGAAAACTTGATTTACCCGTGCCGTTCGGCCCGATCAAGGCAACGGTTTCATTGCGATGAAGAGCAAAAGAGGGTATCTGCAGCACTTTTGATCCACCCCGGCAGACGTTAAGGTTGCGGACCTCAAGCAGTGGCTCACCACTGTTCATCTCGGCCGCTCTCTCTGCTGAATTACAGTCAGCAGATAATTAACACTGAAAGCCAGCACCAGCAGGATCAACGACAGCGCAATAGCCACATCGAAATTCCCTTTGCCGGTTTCCATAACTGTTGCGGTGGTGAGCACCCGCGTCTGGCCCATGATATTACCACCTACCATGATTGACGCGCCAACTTCAGAGATGACCCCGCCGAATCCTGCCATAACCGCAGCCAGCAGCGGCAGACGCGCTTCACGCACCAGAATCCATACTGTCTGCAGCCTGGTTGCTCCAAGAGCCTGCACCTGCAATTTGAGATTGGCAGGCAGGTTCTGGATTGAGGCAACAGTAATGCCGGTAACAATCGGCGTAGCGATAACTGCCTGGGCCAGAATCATTGCTGCCGGGGTATAGAGAATTTCGAGAAAGCCGAGTGGACCGTTACGCCAGAGAAAGAGCGTGACAAAAAGGCCAACCACAACCGGTGGCAGTCCCATACCGGTATTAACCAGACTGATGACAAACCGCCGGCCGGGGAAGTCGGCCAGGGCAAGGAAAACACCGGCCGGAATACCGATGAAGAGACTGGCAAGGGTTGCGCTACAGGATATTTTCAGAGAAAGCAGCGTTACTGCCAGCAATTCGGCATCGAGGCTGACAATCAGGCTCCAGGCTTTACTGATTCCTTCGATAAAAAGTCCCATATTTATCCCGCTTTTCCCATTACCCTTTTGTCTGTCAACATAATCAACAGTAGGCTTTTAAGCCATTGTAGGCATACTGCTTGGGTTTGATCTCGGCCTTTGCAACCTTCAACTCCGCCTTGACCGGTTGCAGACTGATTCCACAAAGAGCCTCTCTGCTCTGGCCGCAACCGAGCAGAGCGGAAAGATGGGATGCAGCCTCACATAAAAGCGGCAGCAATTCTCTTTCGATTCGGGCAGCAGTGAGGCGGTTTTTCGGGCCGGAAATACTGAGCGTACCGGCAATAGCACAGTTCTCATCAAATACCGGCGCAGCGATCTCAGCCACACCGTCATCAAGCTCCTGATCATCAATAGCATACCCTTGTCTCACGACCCTCTGCATATCAGTCTGCAGCATTTCCCGATCAGTTATAATCCTGTCGACGAAACCACTGTTTTTAAAACCTGAAAACTGATCCTGCTGCTTCTGCTTATCCATAAAAGCCAACAAAACACGCCCCGCTGCTGTGCAGCAAAGAGGTCTACTCTTATCGGTCTGAACCACACGGACAGGAAGATCCGACTCGACACAATCAAGACTATAGGTAGCACCATCCTGATATACGGAAAAAAAGCAGGTTTCCTGGCTCTGCTGTTTCAGCTCGTACAAAAATGGGCGGGCATGATTAACAAGATCGATCTGTTTGGCTGCCAGCTGCCCAAGCGCCCTGGCGTTTACTCCTAGCCGGTATTTTCCGGTAGAGCTGTTTATTTCGATATAATTCTTTGCCGTCAGGGTGACAACCAGTCGAAACACATTGTTTTTTTCCAGATTCAACCGTTTACTCAAATCAGTAATGCCAAACTCAGCCTCACCTGCACGAAACTGGTCAAGCAGATCCATGGCCTTCGCTACCGTCTTAATCATGTAATTATCAGCTGCTGCTTTCATTCTTTTTCCTTGTAACTATCAGTGATAGCTATGATGTTCATTTCCATTGAGAGAAGGTCAATCACCAACTGTCGCCCTTTAAGTGGCTCTCCCTGGCCGAGCAGTAGTTTACATACTTCGGCAACTTCCAGGCTGGCCACCACGGCAGGGGTAAAAGAGGGGTTCCCCAGCGTCTGTTCAACCCCCTTGCCTGCCGACCGGGAACCATAAATTTTTTGCAGGGTATCATCGCCGGGAAACTGGGTGGTAACATGGCCAAACCAACCGGCAATGGCGCCATGAACAAGAGGTATATCCATAGTTGTGCATACCCCGGACAGTTCCAGACGCACTTGTATCGAATCAAGGGCATCAACCGCAACCTGACAACCTTTGATCAGTTCCGCACCGTTTTGCGCAGAAAATGCCGTTTGCAGCGGAATCAATGTCACAGCAGGGTTGATTTCGTTGATACGGATGGCAGCAGCGGCCACCTTGGCTGTCCCGAGATTGCCCGGACTGCTGAACAGCTGCCGGTTCAGGTTATGCTCCTCAAAAACATCCGGATCAATCACAACAATCCTGCCGACACCGAGACGGGCCAGCTCTTCGACAACATAACCACCCAGACCGCCGCAACCGATCACTGCCACACAGCTTTTAAACAGGGTCAACTGGTCATTGACAGTAAGGGTCTGGCGATTGCGTTGGTAACGGGCAAGAAGTATCCCCTGCTCCAGGGCGGCCATTTCCACTTGGGCCAGGGTTGCGCCAAAACGCCCGGTAGCCTCGACCTGAAGTCTCCATGGGAGCAGCTGATTCTCAGCGTGATCCTTTACAAATGAGATCAGCGCCTCCATATCACCCTCCACCAAGCAGCGGAAAGAGCGCCAGGGTGTCACCCTCTTCCAGCAGACGCTCCAACTTGACATGACGATGGTTAATCATCATGATTCCCAGTTCCGACTGGGGCAGATGGAGGCTGTCAGCCACGTCAGCCACACTGGTTCCCAAGGGGTACTCTCTGGTCTCTATGTCAAAACGTCCGGCACGAAAAGAAGCGAACAGTTTCACCGTTATTTTCATTGTCTCACCCACTGAATTTTGCAATTAGTAGCACCCGGTTTTTGCTGTCAGACTGAGCTTCAGCCAAAACCGGCAGCCTAGTCAACAGTTCAGCCAACTCGCTTTTCTCAAGAATCAGGCCCCTCGCCAGCACAAGTGGCCCGAGTTCAGCAAGAAGCAGATTGAACAGTTTCAGACGGATCGTGCCGTTCTCACCGGAAGCAGCCCCGTTTTCCGTTACATGACTTATCCCCTGCCGAAGCGCAGCATAAAATCCGCCGCGCCGCAGGGTGGCACCGACCAGACCCGGCATGGCAGCTGACAGCGTCAGCCGTGAACCATCGTGAATCAGAGTACGAACAAGGTCGTCCACAGGGCGGTTATCAAGAAAAATGGTTGTAACCCGATCGGTTACGTACTCAGCAGGGATGGCAAACTGGTCGCAGAGGAGACTCTTGAGGGTGCAGCCGACCGTAGCCGGGACTGTCACTCCGCTCTGGAGAATCGGGAAGAAGACGGACAGTTGCTCAGCAGGAAGAGATAATGAGATGGAATTCATTCCAGGTAAGACGGCTGAATTTTCAAGGATTTCTTGTTCCATAGTCGTCTCCCAGGAATGATGCGAGGCGTTCAGATTTGCGTCAGGTTGCCCCCCGCCCAGAGGGAATCCGCGGAGGCGTAGCCCAGCTACGCCGCACAAGGAAGTCCCGAGGACGGGGGGCAAGATGGCGTAAATATGGACGCCTTTACTACCAGTTAAAAACTTCGTCCAGCTCTTCGTCCTTCATCAAAAACGTCTGGTTGTGTGGTGCTATCGGCTCATTGTAGAAAAATCGCGGCAGACGGTCATGATGTTTGGTGAAACCTGCCCGGGTATTGAAATCCCGCTCGGCGGAAAGGACTTTTTTGCCCAGCGCCACTACATCATCACCGGTCATTTCGATACCGTAGAAAGAGCCGAGCATATCAAGCAGCGCCTGGAATGTTTCCGGCTGATCCAGAATTGCAAAGGCAATGAAGAGGCACATGCCGGTTGAATCTATGGCCGCTGTTGCAATCTGCAGGTTGCGTGACAGTTCGATCTGACCTTCTGTCTTGAGCGGATCGACGTCGCCGCCGACCTTGAGAATGTTGGTGGCAATGGCATAACCGGCTGTGTGGTCCGCACCCTGAGTGGTTGTTGCATAGGTAACGCCGATCCCCTGAACAGCACGAGGATCGTATGCCGGAAGGGCCTGATCCTTGACCACCGGTACCCGCTCAACGCCGTACACCTTACCGGTAATTGCTGCCCCGCTGCCGAGGATACGCCCGAGAGGAGTCCCTTTTTCAACTTCCTCCAGCAAACGGATTGCAGCGGCATCGTCACCAAACTCGGCCAGACCGGCATCCATGGCGATACCGATGGTGACCCCCATTTCAATGGTATCCACACCGATATTGTCGTCCATATAGTCCAGCTTGGCGATAGTATCCAGATTGGAAATACCGCAATGGCCGCCGTGGGACCAGACAGTCTCATATTCAGGCTGCTTGGTGACGTAATTGCCATCCTTGTCATTGAAGATACCGGAGCACTGGATCACGCAGCCACGATGACAGCCGTGTGTTGCTGATCCACCACGCTTGATTTCCAGCTCTGCCTGGGCTTCACCGCTGATCTTGGAACCACCTTCAAACTGGCCTGTCTTGAAGTTGTTGGTCGGATAACCACCAGCCTCATTGAGGACGTTGGTGAGGACGTTTGTGCCAAAAGCAGGGAGACCTTCGCCGGTTACCGGATGCTTGCGCAGCCCCTCGACAAACTTGCGGTTGGCATCGCGGAACTTTTCCAAATCCTTGGCAGGGCGCATCTTCATGCCGGCATCATCAAGGATGATTGCCTTGACCATTTTGGCCCCCATGACTGCGCCGACGCCGCCCCGTCCACAATGACGTGTCGGGCGGAGTTCAGGATCGGTACAGGCGATGGAAGCTGACAGCATTTTACGCTCTCCGGCCGAACCGATCGTCATGTAGGCGACCTTGTCGCCGTACTCCTGTCGCAGCTTTGCCACCAGTGGATAGTTGTCCATCAGTTTAAGACTGTTGTCGACAATGACCTGAATGCCGTCCTTGTTGATGACGATCTTGTAGAGGTCATCACCTGACGGTTTGCCTTCCAGAATCACAGCGGCATAGCCGAGACGGGCCAGCACCTGGGCTGCCTGCCCACCGGCATTGGACTCCTTGATTGTGCCGGTCAGCGGGCTTTTGCAGCCAACCGAGAGACGACCGGTCATGGAGCCGGTAGTGCCGCTAAGCATGCCGGGGGAGATGACCAGTTTGTTTTCCGCGCCCAGTGCGTGGGCAAGCGGGTGAACTTCAGCCGCAACCACCAGAGAGGTCATCGCCCTCCCCCCAAGCCCTGCATATTCGCCGAGGCCGCCAACTGTTACCTTCGGGCCCCCTGCGGCCCCCATGTCAATCCGTGCGATCTTGTCCATACGTTTCCTCCTTTCCCCTTTTCTGTGCCTGGCACAGATGAAATTCTCCTTTTCAAAGGAAGGCTGCGCCGTTTCCCGCACAACCCAATGGCCTGACGCCGTGGGGTAATTCCTTTAGGCGGTCAGGCTCGGAGTAACTGAGTCTAGTATAACAGAAGCATTGTCGCTGTCTGGTTGAGATGACCGATAAATTGTTCGCCGTAGGTGCTGAAACCAATGGTCGGCGATCCGGCAAATGTATTGCCATACTGACCGGTCAACCCTTTCTGCTGCAGCTCAAGAGTCCGCAGAATACAGTTAAAATTGATTATAGCCGAAATCTCCCCGTGCTCTGCCGCTGCCTCAGCCAGCGCCCGTCGTGTGTCAGCTATTATGTTGGAAGACTGGAGCAGGGACAGCTCCATCCCCTCCTTGATGGCACAATAGAAATAGATGCTGCCATCCTCTATTCTCTGGGGACTTCGTACAAACGGTTCCCCATCAAACATCAAACCGACGGGATTGGAGAGGAAATATGCAGCAGCCTCCTCCACCGAAACAGAGAGCGCTTCCGCATAGGCAACGGCCGCAGGTTTGTGATCAAACTCCACCACTTCCCGCCTGGCATCGTTTGCCCTGGTAACAGTAAAGGTATGCGGAAGCGGCGTAAAACTCTGGGTTTTTAAAAACGAAAACGGTACAGCCGGTTCAAGGAGCGCCACCACAGCTGCTCCGCAATAACTTTTGCCGTTTGCGTACAGATGGGTGGCGGTAAATTTAAGATCATCACCTGCCGAGCCACCGATAAAATTAACATTGGTAAAATCGCCGATACGGTCGACAATCAGCTCTTCTTTTTGGCTCAAACCGTCTATAAGCAGTAGTCCCACATAACGGCCAGGATCCATATCCTCCATCGGCTCGCCAAAGTGGCTTTCGAAAGAAGAGAAGGCATCATAACTGGGGCTGTCAAGATCGGTGATCACCTCAACCTTTACCCCTTTAATAGAGTCACGGCCAAACGCCATGGCAACAATAGAGTTGGTAAGCATTCTGCCGGTAACAATCTCACCTGCCGTTGAACAGCCGAACGTAACAGCTGCAGGAAATACCCCCTCCATTTTTGCTGCGATCTGATCCGGAGGAAATAAGGATGAGGCGAAATAAAGCACCATTACCGGTTCGCTGTCCCCGAACTGAGCCTTGATATCGGCAACAGCGTCATTAACATCATTTTTTACTGAAAAAGCAGTTAATGCTTTCATATTGAGCTCCTCGGATCGGTTATGAGCTATTTCTGTTCCATCATGACAGCGTAAAGTCTGTTGATAACATCCGTGTCATCAGGGGAATCTTCGGTGTAATTTTTCGGGTCTATCCCTTTCAGGATCAGCTTCGTCTTTACGACCCCGGCAAGGATCTTGCTCCCCTTTGCCCGCTGCTCAATAATGGTATCAATCATTCTCTTAATCTCACCTGCCATTACGTACTCCTTAAAAATTCAGATAAATAGACTGAAGGCTGAAGACTGTTAGCAATTAAACTTTCTCACATAACGAATTGTTGTATTAGCTGGCCACGTACTGCAGTTCTTTAATTCCTTCAGCCTAAACACCTTCAGCCTTCCTCATGCCGTCAATACCATCTGCCGCAAAATCTCAACCCTGTAACTGGCAAAGGTCCGTCCTCGCAGACACCCCCAGAAAACACCGGCTCCGTAGGCAATCTGCTCCAGAAGATAAATAGCGCCAAAACTGATAAGCGACAGCTGCGGTTTTCGAACGCTATGGTCAACTGCGGCGGCACAGACTATTATTGCCAATACCAGCGGGGTGAATCTGGGCTCAACAAGGGTAAGCAGGAACAGTAGCGGAGCGTAATACCGGAGCAGATGGTAGCTGAGATAGTAACCCAGGCTCCAGAGCGCCCGCAGTCGCCCGGCAATAAGGGAAGGTAGATTTATGGCGAGCTCACTGCGCTGCAAGCGGACGCGGACAATAGCAGCATCCACAACGATCAGTAAGGCACCGGCCCCGAGCAGCCACCAGCCCAGATAAGGAGCACTCAGACATAAAAAGAGTATAAGAGCCAGCATTGGCGGAATGACAATACGTTTGTGACGCCTTGGGTGGAGGCGCTGCAGCATCCCTTCGGACGTGCCGTAGTCGAAGCGGCGCGACATGAAAGAACGGATCGAGCTGCGATGGGCGTGATACACCTTACCAATCGGCAGATAGGTGATGGTCCATCCGCTGTCACGCAGCCGCCAGGTAAGATCAACATCCTCTCCCACATGCATGGTGTCGTTGAAACCGCCAGCATTCTGGAAAGGGGCACGGCGCACCAGCATATTGCAACTCGGCAGATAGAAGGTGTCATCACCGCTGCCGCCGGACAACTCGCGACCGCCAAGGGAGAGGCTGGACATGACATTTTCGTAATGATCAACGCTTGACTCATGGCACATACCATCCACCAGTCCGCCAACAGCAACTATCTTCGGATCAGCAAAAGCCGGTACCAGTTCGTCAAGCCAGGAGCTTGATGCAGTGCAGTCGGAATCGATGAAGGCAAGAATTTCACCACTTGCTATGGCGGCGCCGACATTGCGGGCAGCGGCAGGGCCTCGCCCGGTCCCGCCAGATAACACCACCAGAGCACCGAGTCCACGGGCGACTTCGGAAGAGTCGTCGCTACTGCCGTCATCAACAACAATGATCTGCAGCTTTTCCTCGGGATAATTGAGCAGCGCCAGAGATTTAAGACAACGGCGCAGCTCTTCTGCCCGGTTCATGACCGGGATGACAATGCTCACCTGTGGCAGTTGTGACGACTGTTCCGTAACAATACGGACCCGCTCAGCAAAGCCCTTGGTTGTCAACTGCTCCATGATCTTCTCTTCAGCTGCAGAGGCGCTGATCAATGCACCGTCAGCTCCCCTCCCCACCAGTTCAGCCAGGGAGCGGTTAAGGCGCAGGACAGAAAGAGGTGTTTTCGACATGAGAAAATATTCCCCGTCCCGTTCCACCAGTTCCACCTTGTACCTCAACCGGTAATTCATGACCGACCCCCGGCCGTTAACCCCTCTTCGCGGAAAATCCGCATCAGGGCAGCAGCCGTATCATCAACGGAAAGATGGTGCAACGTACCGCTGCGGGCCTTGATGCCGCCGGAAAGGAGCGAAAGTATCCGTTCAAAAGCAGGCAGGGAGGGATCTGGAGTCACTACCCGGGTCGGGTCAGGACGGGGGACACCGTAATCGGCGGCAACAAGGAGAGCGCCGGCAGCGCCGGTTTCCCAGAAAGGGAGGCCGATATTTGCCAGATCCCATCTCTCCACAGGTGCGGCAAGCGCTTCGGCAAGAGCATCAACTGACGGATAACGGGGGGTACGAACCTCTTCAAAGAGAAGCATGCAAGGTGTTGCCGCCTTGACAATCTGCCGTGCACCGCGGTCAGCCTTGCGCTCCGCCTCCACAAGATTGTTGCCGTTAATAAAAGCCACTACCGCCGCAATGCATGGCATCCCGCTGGCAGCAGCTGCCAGAGCAGGCACCGGTTCATCACCACGATCCAGCATCCGGTTGCCGGTAAAAACAAGATCCGGTGTAAGAATCTTTATGATCCTGGCCAGAACCCTGGCATCCGCCACAGCGTCACCGGCTTCTATACCATGGTCCCAGAAGCGGATCGCCCGGTCAGCGCCAAGTGAAACTGCAAGACGAAGGGTATCATCAAGGCGGCCCGGACCGATTGCAAGCACCGTCACGTGAGCTTTTTGCGTATCCTTGAGCAGCAACGCCTCTTCCAGTGCCGCCAGATCAGCCGGGTTCGGCAGACGTCTGAGGCCCCGATCGCTGATGGAAGCACCACGGGAAGTGACCACGGCAGGAGGACGAGGATCATTGGTCTCACGAAGGAGGACGAGTATATTGAGTTTATTGTCAGACATGGTGAACTCCAAAAAAGGTTGAAGGTTGAAGGCTGTAGACCGAAGGTTGAAAAGCATTTCAAACCTTCAGCCTTCAGTCTTCAGCCTGATTTTACGTCATCCGGTACGCTACCCCGAACCCTCCCCGGGGATAGCGCCAGCGGGTAAAGGCGTCGCGATGACAGACCACATAAC
>JACABD010000018.1:57444-61118 GCA_013377075.1 Geobacteraceae bacterium
CCTCCCCGGGGATAGCGCCAGCGGGTAAAGGCGTCGCGATGACAGACCACATAACAGGTTCCGCACTCCAGGCAGCCGTCATGGACAAAGGTCATCTTCTCTTCTTCAGCAGACCAGGTATAGCAGCGGGCCGGGCAGGAGTTGACACAGCCGCGGTTGTCACAGCCGCTGCAGACCGTAGTGTCGAGAATGATATGGGGCTCACGGTCGATGGTGAAGCTGGTGTAGTCGAAAATCTCTTCTATATTTTTCACAATGACCTCCAGGCACTGAAGCCGTCCGCCACCAGATTGCCGAGACCTACTTTTTCCTTAGCCGCCTTGAGGAACTGCCGGGTAACATTTCCTTTAGGCGCGCCATCAATCTTGTAGATATTTTCCATGAAACTGCACATAAGCTCCGGGTATTCCTGATAAATGCGGTTGTTGTGGAGCATATGCGGCGCCTTGCGAAACTGCTTGAGATCCTTGATCACATAGCTCTCTTCCAGGAGTTTTTTATAGGCAACCAGGCCGCTTCTGCTGAAATCAGCAGACTGATGGGCAGCGATCACCGCCTCACCTGCGATCACGCCTGAGTGTGAAGCCAGATTGATCCCTTCGAGATTCATGCCTGTGGCATTGCAGAGCGCCGCAGCATCACCGGCGACGATGATCCCGTCACCTACAAGTTCCGGGATCATGTCGTAGCCACCTTCAGGAATCAAATGCGCCGAATACTCCCGAAAGACACCGCCACGGATCATTTTGGCTACCTGAGGCTGTTCGGCAAAGGCGTTGAGGAGGTCACAGGGGCTCTTGCCGCTTGTACGGAGGCTCGCCAGATGGAACACCAAACCGAGAGAGAGAGAGTCGTAATTGGTGTAGAGGAAGCCGCCGCCACGCACCCCTTCGGTGCAACCGACGAACTCATTGGCAAAACCCTGGTCCCTCACCAGACCGAAACGCTCATCTATCATCTCCCGCGGCATATCGATCAACGCCTTGACCCCTACCGCCATCTGGGCAGGATCGAAGACCGGCCGACGAAGACCGGCCTTTTGTGCCGTGAACGACAGGACACCATCAGCCGCAACTACGACCGGAGCGTTCAACTGTCCGCTACGGCCCTGAATCGTCACCCCGGCAATCTTGCCATCCTTGCGGATCAAGTCTTCTACCGTAGCACGGGTGATCAGGGTGGCACCTGCAGCAACAGCCTCTTCAGCCAGCCAGCGATCAAAACTGGGACGGAATATGGTGTAACCGTTGTAAGGGGGCTGGTCGAAATTGCCTGCTTCAATGGTTGTCGAGAAGCTGGAATCACCGGTCATGAAGGTGACACCCTTCTTAATTATATGCCGTTCCAGGGGGGCACGTTCCCAAAAATCAGGAAAGATCTTTTCCAGGGACGGCATACGATGCAGGACCCCGCCGAACATGTTTTTCTCACCGGGGAAGGAACCCCGTTCTACCAGAGCCACATCCAGACCGGCGCGGGCCATGGTCAGTGCGGCTGAAGATCCGGCCGGACCTGCGCCGATAACTATTGCCTGAAAGTTTTTACTCATGGGGCACCTCCTATTTCAGCCTTGACCTGCTGTAGTAGGCGCGGCAGCAGCTCCTTGAGATCCCCGACAAAGCCTTCATCCACATTGGGGAAAATAGGCGCTCTGGGATCGTTATTAATGGCAATAATGCGGCGGGAATCCTTGATACCGCCGACATGATGCATGGAGCCGGAAATACCCATGGCGACGTACAACCGTGGAGTCACAGTACGACCGGTCTGGCCGACCATCCGCTCGAAACCGGTCCATCCAAGGTCATATACGGGCCTGGTGACACCAAAGGATACATTCAACAGCTTGCTGAGCTCTTTCAACTGGTCGAAAGTAGTCTGATCGCACCCCTTGCCAGCGCTGAAAATAACCTCCGCTTCGGTCAGATCTACGGTCTGCGGATCTGGCGGAATACGGCCGGTGATTTTTGCTGCCTCACAGGTGAAAGGTGCAGTTGGACGGCAGCTGATAACGGCAGGTGTGACAGACCGGACTGTTGGCATGACCACCTGGCTTAAGGCCCGAGGCGAAACCGTCACAACAAGTGGCTGCTGACCGTCCCATATCCTGGTTTCAGCCAGACGAACACCCAGAGCCTTGCGAGAGAGGCGTACGCCGTCACTACTCTGACGCAGGGTAATCAGCTCCGTCAGGATAGCGGCGTCCAGCTCATGGGCAACCACCGGCGCAAGAGTTGCCCCCAGATCGTTATGGGGAAGCAGTACAACCTTTGCCGCTTCAGCTTTTGCCACTTGGGCAAGGTATTTTCCTAGGTGCGACGGTATGTCCAGCAGATTTTCTGCACCTATCATATGTATAATCTCTGGAGTGCCATAGGCACCAAAGTCGGCCAGTTGCCCGCAGTCCGGATGAACGGCAACAACAGCTCCCCAAGTGGTATCAAGAGTACCGGCCAGACGCGAAGCGTAGGAGAGCAGCCCCCGACCGGTCTCATCCAGCTCCCCGCCGGGAAGATCGACGAAAGCGAGAATTTTGCCGCTTCTGGACATCAGATCTCCCTCCCGAGTTTATGACCTTCCCAGATGGCCATATCCACCTTGCGCGGTGAGACGCAATCGCCAATCCGGTACAGCTCCTTAACTTTCCCCTTCAGGCTCATGTAAAGGTCATCATCCACCTGCTGCCCCATGGCCAGGACCAGGGAATCGTATGGCCCCCACTCGTTCCAGACATTGGAGTAGACGTTGAAGCCCTTGACTGTCTTGGCGCCACGCTCGCCGCCGACTTCCATAACGGCGATATCCGGGGTGAAGGTGACACCCTTTTGCAGCAGCCTTTGCCGTGAAGAGTACAGATCCTGGGTCGGCCCAAGTTCGGCACAGATAAAGAGGCTGGAGGTGATCATGTCAACCTTCTTTCCCTGGTTGGCAATGAATTCGGCAGTTGCGGTGGCGCGCTGGTGGCCATCGTAGTCAATCAGACAGACATTTTCTCCCAGCTCGGCCTCACCATTGAGC
Source organism: Geobacteraceae bacterium (assembly GCA_013377075.1). Lineage (GTDB taxonomy): Bacteria > Desulfobacterota > Desulfuromonadia > Geobacterales > DSM-12255 > VEOV01. The sequence continues at coordinate 60,463 of JACABD010000018.1, forward strand.
ACCTGCACAACGTTGTAGATAGCAGGGCCATCGGCGCCACCCACCGCATGCTTCTTCGGAATACTACCGGTGGCGACAATAACCACATCGGCCTTGTCTGCCACAATCTGCTCAACAGTCGCTTCCTGCCCCAGTTTCACGGTCACGTCTGATTTATCGATCTGACTCTTTTCGTTGCGGATGATAACGCCGAACTCGTCGCGACCGACCCCCTTCATGGCAGTGATGACCTGCCCGCCAAGGTTCTCGCCCCGATCGATGAGAGTGACAGAGTGACCACGGCGGTCGGCCATCTTTGCAGCCCACATGCCGGCCGGTCCGCCACCGACGATGGTAACCCGCTTCTTCATCCCGGCCTGTTTCAGAGTCCCTTCGCCCCACTCCTTTTCCCGACCGACAGCCGGATTCTGGACGCAGCCGAGGCTCTTGTTCATGCCGATACGGCCGATGCACCCCTGATTACAGGCGATGCAGTAGCGGATATCCTCCATCCGCCCCTCTAAAGCTTTCTTGGGGAGGTACGGGTCACAGATCAGGGCACGGCACATACCGATCATGTCGGCCTGACCGCTGGCCAGAACCTTCTCGGCCATGACCGGATCGTTAATGCGGCCGGTGCAGAAGACCGGCAGCTTGATCTTCTCGCGCACACCTGC
>JACABD010000018.1:61218-65336 GCA_013377075.1 Geobacteraceae bacterium
GGCAAATTTCCCACTGCCAGATTGGTCAGGTGCGGCTGGAAGGAGATGCGGTTTTTGACATCTACCGTGCCGATTTTAATGGGTGAGAACAGATTCGGAAACATCATGGTGGTGACTCCTCAAAGGAATATTTTTATTGGAAGGGCGCGGCAGGCAGCGTCCCTCCATTATTTTATGCAGCCTCTTGCAGCCTGCTTTCGGCTATGGATGTAACACAGCGCTCCAGACATTCCGGATCACCGCCGTTGATATCGTTTTTAAGATGGTACGCCACAGCCGGGCAGCCACCGTGACACTGGTCGAAGCGGGTACACTCTTCACAGGAATGGATCCTCAGGTTACGGAACGATTCGTAAATCGCTGATCCGTCCCAGATCTCCTGAAAACTGTTGACCCGAAGATCGCCTGCTTCGAAATGATCACTCTGCAAAAAGGCGCAGGGGTACATGTGGCCGTCAGGATTGACGCAGCAGGTGAGTTTTGCCGCACCGCAGAGATTGAGTCCGAGTCCCTGGCGCTCCTGTGAAGTAAGGGAAAAGAAGCTGTCGCCGGTGCGCACATCGCCGCTTTTGGCGAGCCAGTCGGAAAAGGCCAGGAGCTGCGTCGGCGTCGGACGGAGGGATTCCCAGTTATCGGCACCGCGTCCGGAAGGTCTGAAGCGGCTGACCCGCAGGGAAACCCCGAGAGATTTGGCCAGATCGTACATGGCCGGGATCTCATCGGCATTGTGGGTGGTGAGCACCGTATTTATACTGGTCGGTATTTTGGTGGCAGCCAGCAGCTTGACCGCACGGATGGCATCATCAAAGACCCCTTTGCCACGGACAGCGTCACAGGTTTCCCGTACAGCGCCATCAAGACTGACCTGGATGGCCACCAGACGGTTCGAACCAAGCCGGGCAACCAGTTCCGGTGTGATCAGCGTCCCGTTGGTAGATATGCAGGTCATGATGCCGTGCCCATGGCAGGCGGCCAGGATCTGCTCGAAGTCGGGGCGGATGAACGGCTCGCCGCCGCCGAAATTGACCTGAAAAACACCGGCAGTGTGGAGCTGCTCCACCAGATCCAAAGCCTCGGCAGTGGAGAGTTCGTTTTTAGCCGGATCGCCCGATGATGAGAGGCAGTGACTGCAGCGGAGGTTGCACGCCTGAGTCACTTCCCAGGTCAGATTTACCGGGGAGCGCATCCCCATTTCGACATATTTATTGCTCATGGAGAAATCCTTTATCCAGGAGTTGGTTTACAAATTTTTGCAGTGCCGGCTTCTGGGAATCCGTTATCCCGTCAGGGAATTCGCCCCTGGCACGGGGAGTTGCAAAGTAGTCGGCCGGAATCAGGGTGCCAGTTGCTGCGAAGAGGAGGCGCGGTCCCTTGCAATCATAAAACAGGAGACCGAACCCCTCTTGCCGCGCGCGGCAGGACGGATGGAGCTTTATGCCTGCCGCAGCCATCCTAGTAAACCCCGCAAATGCCGTCGATTGCGAGTTCTTCTACCTGAATTTCCTCTAAAATACGCGGTTCTTCGTTGCAAGTTACTTCTGTGATTTCTGCTTCCATGGTATTCTCCTTTTATTGATTTTCGCACCTTTTCTAAAGATGCTCTGTGATATGTATTCAACTATTGCAACCGCAGTGCCAAAAAATAAAACAACGCTTTACGCCGTAATTTCAGCTATTTTGCTATAACAGACTTCTGCGGTATCGGCACTAGTGGGGAGAAATTGGACAGCGGTCAACCTGCCGATTAATCCCTGCCACCGGCCATATGTAGCAAATAGCCACAGTGAGGACATTATCCCCACAACTTTAAACCTGCGTTCTGTCGCTGTGTCTTGGGGGACGTTTTTAAGCCTCCCTTGTCAAGGGGAGGTTGGGAGGGGTTGGTTTAAATGTTTCTAAACAGCAGACAGGAAGGAGCTATCATGTTCACCATAAATTCACACTGTTCCTATTGCGGCGCGCCCTTCACTAAAGGAGCGCTCTGGCCGGTACACTGCAGTTCCTGCGGTAACACTGTCTACCTGAACCCGATCCCGGTGGTGGTACTGCTGGTACCGGTGGGAAATGGTCTGTTGGTGGCACGGAGGAATATCGAGCCGCAAAAAGGGACCCTGGTACTGCCAGGAGGATATCTGGATCTTGGTGAAACCTGGCAGGAGGGGGCAGCGCGGGAACTGCTTGAGGAGACCGGCATTAGCATAGCAACCGACGACATCAGCCTTTATGATGTTGCCAACGGTCTGGACAATACTCTGGTAATCAGCGGCCTGGCTGCAAGGCAGCCCCGAAGATGTCTGCAGCCGTTTTCATCGAATGAAACCCAGGAGATAGCCTTGATTGAAGAGCCGGTCGAGCTCGGCTTTCCGCTCCACAACATCTGGGTAAATAGATACTTTGCACAAGCAGGCAGACCTTAAAGACAGATCAGCCTTTATGAAAACCACCCACGCCAACATAAGAAAGCTCTACGCCTTCTCCTTCCTGCAGATGACCCTCTTCCCCATGGCGATCATCACCCTTTTCTGGAAGGACCATATCGGCCTCTCCCTGACCCAGATTCTCCTGTTGCAGGGGATCCTCTCGGTGGTCATGGTGGTGATGGAGTACCCCAGCGGCTTCATCAGCGACCGGATCGGCTACCGCGTCGCCCTCACCATGGCGTCGCTCATCGGCATGGTCGGCTGGACTCTCTACACCGTTGCCACCACCTTTGCCCATGTCATGGCCGCCGAAATTCTCCTGGGGGTCTCACTCGCCTTTATCAGCGGCTCGGACAGCGCCCTGTTGTACGAAAGCCTCAAGGCCGATGGTAATGAGCTGGAGTACGCCCGCCACCAGGGGCGGATGAGCGGCTTTGCCCAGGGTGGCGAGGCTCTCGGGGCGGTATTTGCCGGACTGCTCTACGCATCGGCGCCGCTGCTCCCCTTTTTCCTCCAGATCGGCGTCTGGCTGCTGGCGCTACTGCTCACCCGCGCCCTGGTGGAGCCGCCACGGGACCTGGCACCCCATGCCGGTCACCTGAAAGAGGCACTGCGCACGGCACGCTATGCCTTTGTGGAGAATAAGGGTCTGCGCTACACCATCCTGCTCAACTCGGTGCTGGGGATCGCCTCGTTTTATCCGGTCTGGCTGATCCAGCCATACATGCAGCACGCACGAGTACCGCTCACCTGGTTCGGCCCGGTCTGGAGCGTCGCCAACCTGACCGTGGCGCTCTTCGCCCTGACCAGTCACCGGATCAACGCTATCCTTGGTGACCGCTATATGGTGATCCTGTTTCTGTTTCTGGTGGGCATGGGGTATTACGGATTGGGATTCATGGGGGGCTTGTGGGGATTTCTCTTCTACTACCTGCTGACCTGCATGCGGGGGCTGCGCGGCCCGATGATGCTCAATATTACCCAGAAGGAGTGCCCGTCAGCCAACCGGGCCGGGATCCTTTCCCTGCAGTCCCTCTGTTTCAGGCTGCTGTTCGTCTGCACCGGGCCGCTGGTGGGGATGCTGGCCGACAAGTCCGGAGTACATCAGGCCTTTACCTACCTGTTCTATGCCATGCTGCTTGTCCTGCCGCCTCTTGCCTGGCTCTTTGTGCGGAGCCTGCCAAAAGGGGGGGCAAAAGACCCATCGGACGCTGTAAACCGCTCTTGACAAACGTCCATCAGACTGGCAGGTTGTTACCTGACAACCATTTTATAGAGATAATTACAGGCTGACATGAACAGACCGACAAAACGCCAGCAGCAGGTTCTTGACTTTCTCAACGTCTACATCAGCAGCCATGGCAATGCCCCGACACAGCGGGAAATAGCCGCCAGTCTCGGCATCAACGGCACTGTCGGGGTGATGAAGCATCTACAGGCGCTGGAGCGCAAAGGGTGCATCGTCCGCCGTCAGGGTAGCTCCCGCGGCGTCACCCTCCCCCCCGCCAATTCCACGGCCGTCTCCCTGCCCATAGTCGGCACCATCCGCGCCGGCACCCCCCAGCCCCCTCTGGAAGACATCGAAGGCTATTTCTCCATTGATCTGTCCCAGCACAAGGGTGAAAACGGTTTTTTCCTCCGCGTCAAAGGTGATTCCATGAGCGGCGCAGGTATCCATGAGGGGGATCTGGCGCTGAT
>JACABD010000019.1:0-13263 GCA_013377075.1 Geobacteraceae bacterium
GACGAAGTCGAGGTTCATGGTTTCGGTGGAAAGGGTCATCTTGGAGTTTTTCATGTGAACTCTCGTTATTTTTAGTCAGGCTAAACTGTTGGTGGTTTTTAAGGGGTTAAATCGATATTTCTTTTTACTGACAATAAAACCATTTAGCATAATCAAAGTAAAACTGTCAAGTTTCATTAAGTTATAATAGCAGCTATTCGACACACCTTTTCATAACTCCTCCTGTCCTCCCCTTATCTGTAAGGGGAGGGACGTTCTAATTGAAATTGTGCCGGGATTTCAAAACGTTCCCCCTCTTAAGTTAAGAGGGGGCAGGGGGCGTTATGAGCCTTTTGCTGCAGTACGCTTACTCTGCCAGCTGTTCCGCCAGCAGTTCTACGGTGTGCCGCACTTTTATCTCCGCCCCGTCCTGATCCATCCCCCCCCTGATCTGCATGACGCAGCCAGGGCAGTCCATGGCAACAATTGGCGCACCGGTCTCCTTGATGTTGTGCAGCTTGCGCCTCAAAATCGGTGCCGATATCTCCGGCAGCTTCATGGAGTAGGATCCACCCATGCCGCAACAGGTGTCACACTCGAACATCTCGGCAAGCTCGTAGCCAGCCTTCTGTAGAAGTTCGCGGGGCTCCTGTGAAACCCGAAGCGTCCGCTTTAGGTGGCAGGAGTCGTGATAGGTAACCTTGCCGAGAGTTTTTCCTTCCTTGAGGGATAGTTGCCCTTCATCAACAAGTCTCTTTACAAGGGTGGCAAAATCGACTGTCTTTGCTGCCAGTTCTTTTGCCTTTGGAAGCCACTCTGCTTGGCCGACACTTTCAAGTGTGCTGCTGAACTCATGGGAGAGGGCAACGGTGCAGGTCGGGCAGGCAGAAATGACGTACTTCACATCTTCTGCAAGAAGCGCCTTGATGTTGTCGACGGCATTACCGGCAGCTGTTTCGTATGCGCCGCTGTAGCGGGCCGGTGCGCCGCAGCAGGTCTGATCCTCCGGGAAAACAACTTCTATCCCGGCACGGTTGAGAATTTTCACCAGCGACTCACCCATCTCCGGATAGGCAAAATCGATGAGGCAGCCGGCGTAAAAGGCCGCTTTTTCCTGACTCTTCGTCTGGCTGATCTTCTTGAAACGGTCCCGGAACGGTTCGGCAGCAATGGCCGGGAGGCTGCGACCGTCGGTCAGGTCGCCAAGGAAAAGGGGGAGGTGGCGGATGAATTTTCCCGATGCAAAAGGTTTGGCAGCGATTGATGCCGCCCGCAGCATGCCGTGGAAAAGCCTGCGGTTGTTGACCACGCCGTAGATCGCCTTTTGCAGAAGCGGCAGTCCGTCCTTCTGCACCAGTCTGCGGCGAATCTCCATGATCAGTTCCGGGATATCGATTTTGCCCGGACAGACTTCCTTGCAGTTGCCGCACTGGATGCAGAGCCCCTGGATCTCCTCCGACTTTTTCAATTCGTCGAACCAGGCGGTGAGGATGGTGCCGATGCCGCCGGTGTAGATCTTGCCGAAAACATGGCCCCCCACAAGGCGGAAGACCGGGCAGACATTGAGGCAGGAGCCGCAGCGGATGCACTGCAGCGCCTCCCTGAATTTCGGATCGGCCGCCATTTCAGAGCGGCGACTGTCCATGAGGATGATGTGCAACTCCTTGGGGGTGCCGTCAGTATTGGGGGCAGCGCCGGTGATGATGGAGACATAGCTGGTGAGAAGCTGGGCAGTTGCGTTGCGCGGCAGTGCCTCCAGAATCGGCACCACATCCTCGAACTTTTCCACGAACTTCTCGATGCCGACCAGGGCGATATGGATCTTCGGCAGGGTGGTGACCATCCGGGCGTTCCCCTCGTTGGTAACCAGGACGATGCTGCCGGTTTCAGCCACGGCGATGTTGCCACCGGTGATTCCCATGTCAGCGGCGAGGAATTTGGAGCGGAGTTCCCTGCGCGCCACCTCCACCAGTTGGGGGATGTCGGTGGTCAGCCGCTCGTCAACTTCCTTGCTGAAGAGATCGGAAACCTCCTCCTTGGTCATATGGATGGCAGGCATGACCATGTGGGATGGGGTCTGGCCGGCAAGCTGGATGATCCACTCACCAAGATCGGTCTCGCCGACAGAGATACCGGCCTTCTCCAGATAACTGTTCAGGTGAATTTCTTCGGTTGCCATGGACTTGGACTTGACGATGGTTTTGACGTTATTGTCCTGGGCGACCTTGAGAATATACGCTTTCACCTCTTCTGGATCGTTCGTGCGGAAGACCCTGGCTCCGGCGGCTTCGGCATTTTTGGTGAACTCTGTAGCCATCTGCTCCAGATGTGCCGCTGCATACCCCTTCCGCTCGGCAATAGTTGTCCGCAGTGCCTCAAAATCTATCCCCTCGTAGGCCCTGGTGCGATTGACCTTGTAGGCTTCGGAAAATTTCCCCAGAGCTCCGGTGAGGTTGGCGTTGTTGACTGCCCGTTCTATTGACCCCTTGAAATCGCTGCTCATTGGGCACCCCCTGCCATTTCGTCCACAAAGAGAATGATCAGCCGCTTTGGCCCATGGACACCTATGGTCAAAACCCGCTCGATGTCGGCAGTGCGGCTCGGGCCGGTGATGAAGGCTATGTAACGGCTTGCGCGGGGATCGATCCGGGTAAAGAGGTCGATTTTGCCGGGCAGAATCTTCTCCGAACCGATCAGGGCGATATGAATTGACGGCAGTGTCGATGCCAGTCGCTGCTCCACCGCCTTCTGGTCAGCAACAAGTGAACCGGTATCTGCCAGCGCCCACTCCATCCCGGTGATGCCGATATGGGCATTGGCTGAAGCCTCACGAGTTACGTCGAAGCTAAGCCCGGGGATCGCTGCTGCACCCGGCTTCGCAAGCTCCACCTGTAATCCGGCTGAAGCGCAGACCGCACTGCCACCCTCTCGCTGCATAAACTCCCGGACAAACTCTCCGGCAGCTGCCATGGTTGCCAGCCTCTGTACCTCGGCACCAACCCCTTCCGCCCTTAACCTGAACTGTTCGTACATGGAGTATCTCCTCTTAAAGGAAAAGCGTTCTAAATATCAGCCTGCCAATCCTGACAACTTTACCAATACTGCCCTGCTTGCCCTGAATTACTAATTTGTATAGCCAGTCTGCTTATTAGCCTATTCATCTTAACTCCAGATGTCAACAGTGTTTTTTATTTTTTAAAAAAACAGTTGACAGGTTCTGGCTGATTATTATAATTGGTAATACCAACTTACAAAACTACTTTCTATTTACGGTCATACTCTGCCACATATTCAGCAAACAGCCGCTTCGCCCCGAGTTTTCACTCTATAACAAAAGGAGATAACGTTATGCCCTGGATTCAAACGTACACCCCGGCCGCTGGCAGTCTCGGTTTATCCGCACTCATCGCCGCCATCCCCCTCGTAGTCATTTTTGTCTGTCTTGCCGTATTAAAGATGAAGGCCCATAAGGCAGGTCCGCTGGCAGTCGCCTCGGCAATCGGTATTGCCATTCTGGTCTGGGGAATGCCGGCCAAGCTTGCCGGTCTTGCTTTCATGCAGGGGGCGGCCTTTGGCCTCTTCCCGGTCTTCTATATCGTTATCACCACCCTTTTTCTCTACAACATCACCGTCAAGGGGGGGCAGTTCGAGATTATCCGTGCCTCTCTTGCCGGTGTGACCGGTGACCGCCGCATCCAGGCGCTCCTTATCGCTTTCTGCTTCGGCGCCTTTATCGAGGGTGCTGCAGGATTCGGTACACCGGTGGCCATTGCCGGTGCCACTCTGGTGGGGCTGGGCTTCCGTCCTCTCTATGCCGCAGGCGTCTGTCTGATTGCCAATACCGCGCCGGTTGCCTTCGGTGCCATCGGTATCCCGGTTGTGGCCCTTGCCGGAGTCATGGGGTATGGCGATGACGGTATGATGAAACTTTCCACCATGGTTGGACGTCAATTACCTTTCATCTCTGTCATCATCCCGTTTTACGTCATCATGGTTATGGTCGGCTGGAAAAAGACCATCGAAGTTTTACCGGCAATCATCGTCTGCGGTGTGACTTTTGCCTTTTCACAGTGGGCTACTGCCAGTTATCTCGGCCCGTATCTGCCGGACATCACCGCATCTCTGGCCGCCATGGTCGCACTGGTGGCGCTGTTGCAGGTCTGGCAGCCGAAAGAGAATTACGTCTTCGATCATGAAACCCATTCAGGGACAAAGGAGCAGCATCAATACAGCGTAGCCCAAATTATCCGTGCCTGGTCTCCCTACCTGGCATTGACAATAATGGTTCTGCTCTGGGGGATACCATCCATCAAGGCAGAGCTGGACAAGAGCAAGGTAATGATTACGGTTGCAGGTCTGGACAGCATGATTGTCAAGAAGGTCTCCAAACCTGAAGACGGCGTCAAGAAGATAGCCGCTGTGACACAAGAGGTGGATAAGCTAGTCGCTGCTCTCCCTGCAGCCGAGCCGAAGCTGGCCGGTGCCATTGTCATGCTCAATGAACTCAAAGGGCTGGAAGAAAAATTCCTGCCGCTGGAGCAGGGGATGGTTGGCCAAGGGGCGGTGCTGACGGATGAGCGCAACGCCGGATTCAACGCCATTGCCAAGAAAAGTGCCGACCTTCAGAAACTGATCAAGGACGATCTCGAAAAGAACAAGGTGACAGCCAAGGATCAATTCAAACCGCTGGTCAAGGCTCTGACCGATCAGCTTCCAATCAGGTTGCCGGCCAAGTATAACTTCAACTTCATGTCTGCGGCCGGAACCGCAATCCTGATTGCCGCCTTTCTCTCGGCGCTGCTCTGCGGAGTAGGCTTTGGTGATGTGCTCAAACTTGCGGGCAAAACCCTTTATGACATGCGTTTCCCGGCGGTGACCGTTGCCTCGGTGCTCGGTCTGGCCTATGTCATGAATGCCTCCGGCATGACCAACTGTCTTGGCCTCATCTTCACCAAAACCGGTCACTGGTTCCCGTTCATTGCTCCGTTCCTCGGCTGGCTGGGAGTTTTCCTTACCGGCTCCGACACCTCATCCAACGTCCTCTTCGGCGGCCTGCAAAAAGCCACTGCTGAACAGCTCGGTCTCAATCCGATCCTCACCGGTGCAGCCAATACCAGCGGCGGGGTCATGGGCAAGATGATATCCCCCCAGTCCCTGGCCGTTGCTACAGCTGCCTGCGGCATGGTCGGCGAAGAAGGGACGCTGTTCCGTTTCACCCTTAAACACTCCATCTTTTTGACGGTGTGCGTCGGTGTAATCGTGTATTTGCAGGCGTACTTCCTCCAGTGGATGATACCGTAGAGGGGAAACGTCACTTTTTTGCCCTGGCTGCGTAAGTCTTCAAAATTGATTGTACGGAGTAGCGCTGCTACGCCGTACAATCAATTTTTCGACAGCCTTGCCAGAACGAAAAATTGAGCGTTTCCAGAGAAGATCGATTTAAAGTTCAAAACAGGAGCATATCGTGAACAGTTCAACGAATCCTGCTGATATAGCCCGGCTACCGGAAGAGTACCGTACCTTCTACCACGAGTGCATCAGCTTTATCCCGCAGTCGCGGGTCTTCTGCGATCCGATCAGCACCCTGGCTTACGGAACCGATGCCAGTGTCTATCGGCTGACCCCGAAAATTGTCATCAAGGTCAGCAATGCCGATGAGATGTCGCGCCTCATCAGGCTGGCTGACTCCACCAGAATTGCCGTTACCTTCCGCGCAGCCGGTACCAGCCTTTCCGGACAGGCGGTCACCGATTCGGTTCTGCTCGTCATGTCCGGCGGCTGGGGGAAATGCGTCATTTCTGACAACGGCAACAGCATCTCGCTGGAACCGGGCATTCTCGGCGCTGAGGCCAATGCCTGGCTGAAACCCTATGACCGCAAGATCGGCCCTGATCCTGCCTCGATCAACCATGCCATGATTGGCGGTATTGCCGCCAATAACGCCAGTGGCATGTGCTGTGGCACAACCGACAACAGCTACAAGACCGTTACGGAGATGAAGATCATCTTTCATGACGGCACCATGCTGGACAGTGCCGACCCAGCTTCCCGTGCGGCATTTCTGCACAGTCACCCTGATCTGGTCAGTGCAGTGGAATCGATTCGCGACGAGATCGCTGCCGACAGCTCCCTGTCAGAGTTGATCAGACGTAAATACAAGATCAAGAATACCACCGGCTACGGCCTCAACTCCTTTGTCGATCACACTGATCCCATTGAGATAATCAAGCACCTGATGATCGGCTCCGAAGGGACTCTCGGCTTCATTGCCGACATCACCTTCCGCACCATTGTGGAGCATACCCATAAGGCCTCGGCCCTGATTTTATTCCACGACATCGCCAGCGCCTGTAACGGCGTCATGCAGCTGGACAGGACAGTGGTTTCGGCGGCCGAGTTGATGGACCGCATCTCGCTGCGCGCCGTGGAAGAGAAGCCGGGGATGCCTGAGTATCTGAAAACCCTGGATGAAAATGTGACCGCCCTGCTGGTGGAGGTTCGCGGCGAGAACCATGCCGAACTTGAAGAGCGGGTCGGACAGCTCAAGCAGCGTCTGACGGGCCTGCCGACGGTTTTCCCAATCAGTTTCACCGACGTAAAAGCTGAATACGAGGCGCTCTGGAACATCCGCAAAGGGCTCTTCCCGGCCGTCGGTAATGTACGCCGCGTCGGCACATCGGTCATCATCGAGGATGTGGCTTTCCCCCTGGAGCGGCTGGCCGAAGCGACGGTGGAGCTGCGCAGTATCATGATACGTAACGGCTACGGCGACGCCATCATCTTCGGCCATGCCCTTGATGGTAACCTCCATTTTGTCCTGACCCCCGATTTCACCAAGCAGGAGGAGGTCGATCAGTACGAAAAATTCATGCAGGAAGTCTGCTCCATGGTTGTCGAAACCTACGGCGGCGCCCTGAAAGCCGAACATGGTACCGGGCGCAATATGGCCCCCTTTGTTGAAATGGAGTGGGGAGCCCAGGCCTATCGCCTGATGATGCGGATCAAGAAGGCCTTTGACCCCCACAACCTGATCAATCCGGGCGTGCTGATCAATGACAATCCGGCTGTCTACCTTGAGAACCTGAAACATATGCCTCAGTCCCATGAGAAGATTGACAACTGCATCGAGTGCGGTTTCTGCGAGATCATGTGTCCGTCAAAACATCTGACCTCAACACCCCGTCAGCGGATCACGGCACAGCGGCAGATTGCCGGTCTGCGACTGTCGGGAAGAGATCCGGAGCAGCTGCAGCGCCTTGAGCAGGATTACGCCTACTGGGGTGAAAACACCTGCGCAGCCGATGGACTCTGCGCCACGACCTGTCCGGTCTCCATCAATACCGGTGACTACACCAAGCTGCTGCGCAGCCAGAAACACGGGGCGCAGGCCAATGCCGTTGCCGGCTACATCGGCAGGCATTTTGCCGGCACAACGAAAGTCGTTCGCACGGGCTTAAGCCTGGCCGACATGATGCACAAAACCGTCGGTACCCCGGCAATGCTCAGTCTCACCGGCGCAGCCCGTAAGCTGTCAGGCCAGAAGCTCCCCCTCTGGAACCCCTGGATGCCCCAGCCCGGCTCATCCCCCTGTCCGGGGCACCAGCACAGCGCCAAAAAGCCGAAGGTGGTCTACTTCCCAAGCTGCTCCAGCAGGATCATGGGGCCGGCGCAGGGTGATCCGGACCAGCGCGTACTGAATCAGGCTGTGATGTCACTTCTGGAAAAGGCAGGCTACGAGGTGATACTTTTGCCGGAGATGGACAAGCTTTGTTGCGGCATGGCCTTTGACAGCAAAGGCTTTTTCGAGGAGGCTGATGCCAAGAGCCGGGAGCTTGAAGCGGCACTGCTGATCAGCAGCAATAACGGCGAGTATCCGGTACTCTGCGACACCAGCCCCTGTCTGTTCAGGATGCGCCAGACACTGGACAAAAAGTTGAAGCTTTATGAGCCGGTCGAGTTCATCCACGACTTCCTCATGCAGCGGCTGATTTTTAACAAAACGTCTGAAACCGTGGCGATTCATGTCACCTGCAGCTCCACCAAGATGCTGCTGGCAGAGAAGTTCAAGGCAGTGGCCCTGGCCTGCGTAGAGAAAATTGTCACCCCGACCAAGGTAACCTGTTGCGGCTTTGCCGGGAACAAGGGTTTCGACACCCCGGAACTGACAGCCACCGCCCTGGCCCAGCTCAAACCCTCCCTGCCGCCAGAGTGCAAATCGGGCTACTCCAACAGCCGCCCCTGCGAGATCGGCCTGTCACAGCACGGCGGCATCAACTACCAGTCCATCGTCTATCTGGTGGATCGCTGCACAACCCGCAGAAACCTGGATGCCCGTAATGAGGTGCTGCTGGAGACGTCGAACTGGGTGTGAAACAATAAATTACAGAAGCATACTGCCACGTATGCCCCTTTAAGACCGGAGGACGCTCCGGTCTTTTTTTTGTCTGGAGATGCTTTTCAGGGACAACCTGAAAACGGCTTTTACTCACGCAACGGCGCAACGAACGCGACGAAGTTCAAATTCGATAAATTTACATATCAGGTGAATGATATCGTCAATTATCTGCTTGATTTGCGTCGCGTCGTTGCGTTCGTCGCGTGAAACTGCTTTTTCAGGTTCAATATTGACAGGAGAGGGGTGGCGATATAGTGTGAGCGCGGTCTTATTTGATGGAATAAATGATGGGAGAAAAAATAAATCAGTCCTGCATTTCTTCTTTACAAGAGTCGTCGCCTAGTTGGTTCCTTTTGAAATCGTGAAAATCTGAGCCAAAAGGGAGTTGAAGTCAAGAATGCGTTTCCGGAATTCAAGGTTAAACAGGATGGCGCGGAAGTCAGTTTATTGCATTTAAGGTCATAGGAGGGGGCATGCTGAGATTTATCAGTCTGGTATCCATTGTTTTTACACTATCACTCTGTTGCTCCGGCAGTTGGGGGATGTCGCAGGAAGAGCTTTCAGAGGAGTTCTTCGCCGCCCTGGCTGAGGGGAAAACCCAGGAGGTTGCCAAGGCAATTAACAAAGGCTTCGACGTTAACAGTGTAAATTCCGAAAATCAGACACTACTGATGAAGGGAGCCAGGCACGGTTATAAGGATATCGTCGAACTGCTGCTGAAAAACAAAGCAAACATAGCTGCCCGCGACATCAGCGGCACAACAGCGCTGATGCATGCCGCCAAAGGCGGCAGCCTCGAAGTTATCAAACTGCTGCTTGCCCATGGGGCAGTAGTAGATGAAGCCGACAGCTCCGGTGAAACTGCCCTGATGTATGCCTGTAGAGATGGGAACATTGATGTTGTTCGCCTGTTACTGGACAGCGGGGCAAACATCGAGGTGCGCAACAAGCAGGGGAACACTCCGCTTTTGATTAGTAATCGCAACAGGCCGGTGCTGGAGCTGCTGATTGCCCGTGGCGCAAACCGTGAGGCTGTAAACAACGAGGGCAGCAATCTCCTGATACGGGCAGTCTGGAATCAATCCAAGACTGATGAAAAGGAGTTCGAGAGGCTACTTGGGGATCTGAAGTACATTATCACGCAAACAAAGGATATCGAACATCGCGACAAGAAGGGGAATACAGCGCTTCAAACTACGGTTTCGGACGAGATCCTTGAACTTCTGATCAAGTCCGGCGCCAATGTGAACGCTCGCAACTACCGCGGCGAGACCGCCCTGATGACGGCAGCACATGGCAACTATTTCAAATCTGTCAAAATATTGGTGAAGCATGGCGCGGATTTACTTCTAACAGATAATGATGGTCATACGGCTTTCTGGTACGCAGAAAATTGTTTTATGGATGGATATTGTGATCAAATGAAGAAGTTGTTAAGGGAGCTTGTCGCAACAGTCAAGGAAAAGAAGTCGCCTGGTGCTGATGCCGAGTTTACTTGCGGCCAGATTGTCCCTGATGTCGCGCTGCCTCTCCCGGGGCAGCAGCGCAGCCTGCTGCTGTTGGCAGGTAAATTCAGCAACCTCCAGGTGCTTCTGAAAACCGGCGATAGTTGCAGGGTTGTGTTGTCCGCCACCATCGACGACTCTGAGCTGAACAAGCGTGTCTGGCTGGTAACCGGCCCGAATGCCTCATTTCCCGACCTTCACTTTATCGAAACCAGATACTCTTCAACTGAAGGGAGTAAGGAACTTTCCAGAATCTATGTCTGGAATGGAAAAAGGTATGAACGGAAAGGGCTCAAGGAAGCGGCGGAGCTGAACCGGCAGGCGCTGGTGCAGCTCTCCGGCGGATCGTTGGCCAAGGCAATTTTCCTCCTGAACCAGGCCTATGATCTGGTGGGCACCGCCAATGTTGAGATGGTCAATAATCTCGGGTTTGCCTATTACAAACAGTGGCTCAAGTCAAAAGAGAAGAAAAACTATGATGATGCAGAGCGTTACTTGAGTGAGGCCGCTCATCTGGACAATAAGCGCTGGCAGGCACGGTTGAACCTGGCAGACCTTTATAGCCAGGCAGGTAGAAGCGAAGAGGCGCTGGAGCAGTATGCAAAGGCGATGGAGCTGAATCCTGGTGAGACCAATGTTGCAAAAATCAGAAAGAAGATGGACGCCATGCAGAAACGTGCCGATAAACCGGAATTTATAACCGAAATTCGTGACTCGGTCGGCAAGGGGCTGTCGGTTTACAGCTTCAAACTGTATGGAAACAAAGCAAGGAAGATTGTCAAGCGGATCGTGATTACAGATACATCGACAAAAAAGGTGGTTCAGGATCTATCGGTGGCAGAAGATTACGAAGAGATGGCGTCGCCACCGGATGATGACTATTTTGCTCTTACAGACATAAACTTTGATGGTTACAGGGATATCAGTTTGCTGGTCGGATGGGGAGTAACAGGTCACAGAGATTCATCATTCTGGCTGTTCAATCCTAAAATCGGGAAGTTTGCCCACAATAAGGATTACGATAATCTTGGCACCTTCAGTCTGGACGAAAAGAATAAACAGATCAACACCCACAGCAATGGCGGCCATGCAGGGGCTATCTATTCAGACGCAACCTATGAGGTGCGGGGGAACAAGCCGGTGCTGATTCGGGAGATCAATCAGGATTATGATGACAAGAAAGGGTATTACGTGGAAGTCACGCAGGAGCTAGTTGATGGACAGATGAAGGAGACTGGCAGAAAAATCGTACCTGGGCGATGAGCCTGGGTTGAGATAATCAGAAGGAGTCTGCTATTGACACGGGACAATTAAGGCCAAATTAAATACGCCGTGAAACCCCATACAATAGGTCTTCACGGCGTTTACACGTTCACTCCCGAATCACATCCGAAACCACTCACACCTCGCCACCCATTGCAAACTGCCAAGGCGGACCCATCACCACTGAGGTGTTAACCAGATCTCCAGTTTGCAATTACAGTGGCGAACTTATCACAAGGTTACATAACAACTCCACCTCACAGCAACTGCCGGTAATCACAATGAAGCGCTTCGGCCAACTTTCTTGCGCGCTCCTTGCCTATGCTTCGTTTACCGTTTTCCATCTCGCTTATATGGTGCTGAGGGATGCCGGTAAGTGTTGCAAGCTGCTGCTGAGTAAGCCCCTCGCGGGTGCGGTACGCCCGCAGGGCAATTTGTGACTCCTTGCCGATATACTCCGGAAAAACCTCTGCAACACTGTAGGTACGCTCTTCATCTGCTTCGATGCTCTCAACATAGCGCTTTACCAGATTGACGTTATGGCGGCGCACCTTCAAACTCAGGGTCACTATATCGTCAGTAGGGTGCTTTTTCGTGTGTGCCTGCATATGTAACCTCCACAAACCTGATTCTGCCCCGATCTTCACGCCAGACAACCACATACGTCGGCTGCCCCTTTTTAATGTGGCAGTGATGTTCGCAATCAGACAGTTTTGAATAGTTTGGCCAATCGCCACGCACGGGGCCTGTAGCCTCTATATCCTTGACCAGCTGGAACAGAGCCTCCCTGACGCGAACCGGTAACAGGTTTTTCTGTTTGCGAGCCTTATTGGTAAACTCTACAGTCCAGTTCATAGTATCTCTATATCCCCGTTAAGGGTATATTGTCAATTTGAATTTTGAGGTTGTTGGGTCAGATTTTTCTCAGCCTAAGTTCCCGCATTAGCCCATAAGGATCGTGGCTACAAATTGCACAAAATGACAAAATAAAAACGCCATGAAGCCACATACAACAGGACTTCACAGCGTTTTATCATGCGCGACCGCATTACACCAAAAAACCATATTCAGTTTTATCACTGTCTAACTATCAAAAACTACCAGGTCTGCGTAGCTGACTCGATGGTAACGACGACTGCGGCCCGCAGCCAATCAAATTTTGCCTTGAGAACATCAAAATCCGGACCGGAGGTGACAAATTTCGCCTTCCCCTTGATCAGGTAACCTGCGCCCGGCCCATAGAGCCCTTTGACCTTGCTACTCCCCAGAGTTATCAGCACTTCCGGGTTGAAGGCAATGTTCGCCTCGGTACGATGCATGTAACCGGCTGGAATCAGCAGACGGCCATCTTCGCTGATTCGCAGATAACTGTTCCAGGTGTTGACCATATGGGGGCCATCCGCACCCAGTGTTGCAATTGCCACCACTCCATCCTGTTTCATAATTTCCAGCAGATTTTCAGGGATCATTGTCATTATCTCCTATGGTTTTTGTATCTGTCGTTCAATCGATGATGCCAGCTTAAGCCATGATTGCAACCATTGGCAGTGGCAGTTTTTATTTATTTTATGGTGGCAGATGGTGTAGGTTGCCAACAGGCAAAAGAGGAGACGACATGTTCATCCTGAATGGCAGCAGTCCGGTTCCGTTGTACACGCAGCTCTATAACCAGATCAGGGAGCAGATCCTGTCAGGCAGGCTCCCGGCAGAAACGAGGCTCCCCTCTGTCAGGGATATGGCCATAGAGCTTTCCGCCAGCCGCAACACGGTTGACGGAGCCTACCAGGAGCTTTACGCCGAGGGATACATCTACAGCAGGCCACGCAGCGGCTATTTCGTGTCAGCACTTGAGCAGGAGGCTGCACCCCGGGCTCTATCCGGCAAACCCGGCAAAGACGACTACCTTCCGGGCCCGCCATCCAGCTTTGCCTATGATTTCCATCCTGCCCGCCTTCATCCGGAAAGTTTTCCGGCGGAACTCTGGCGCAAATGTTTCATCGAAGGGTTGCGCCGGGAGAGCCAGCAGCTTGTCCAGTATGGTGATCTTCAGGGCGACTGGGGACTGCGCAGTGCAATTCAAAGCTATCTGGAAAGATCCCGGGGGGTGATCTGCGACCCGGA
>JACABD010000019.1:13363-16345 GCA_013377075.1 Geobacteraceae bacterium
TCTCTACAGGGGCTGCGTCCGACCGGGAACATTATCTATTCGGGAACATTCTCAAAAATACTCTCACCGGCACTGCGCCTGAGCTACCTGGTGCTCCCCTATTCATTGCTGGCAATCTACCGCAAGATTTACTGGGCTTATTTCCCCTCGGTATCGCTTTTGGAACAGAGATCCATGGCAACATTCATGGAGCAGGGGCACTGGGAGCGGCATATACGGCGGATGCGCATGATCTATAAAAAGAAACACGATATCCTGCTGCGGGCGGTTGAAACTCATTTTGGCACTCGGGCTGTCGTTACCGGCCAGGGTGCCGGACTCCATGTTGTCATGATGCTGCCCGAAACGTCCCTCAACGAAGCGGAGATTATAGATCGGGCACGGCAAAGAGGGATCCGGCTGTTCCCGTTTTCAGAATTCCACGTCAGCGGCCAACCCAAAGCGGCTACACTTTTGCTCGGCTTCGGCGGAATGAGTGGCGGCGAGATTGAGCAGGGTGTCGCCATACTCTCCCAAATCTGCTGAGCCCCCTTTTAATAGGTGCCCCCAGAGGGAGGTCAATTTTAGACCGGAGGACACACCGGTCATTTTTTGTCTGAAATATTACTTCAGGTTCAATGTTGACAGGAGAGGGGTGTCGTTATAATGTGGGCGCAATTTTATGAGATGGGGCAAATGATGGCGCTTTGTGGGAACTGATAATCTGCGGCCGCAGTACCGGTAAATACCAGTGGAGCGGTTGTTTGCGTTTCGCTGAAGAATCGGGTTATTTATAGATGTAGAAGCTTTTTGCGTAGGTGGGTGCTTAGGAATGTTTGTAGAACTATAAACAGTTTTTACATTTAGAAACTTCATAACTGGTGATTATAAAGTTGTCTGAATCCAATTGAAGGGAAAAAATGACGAATTTATTTTCAAGATCAATAATTGTAGCTCTCTTGCAGACCTGCCTACTCTGTACTCTCCCCAGTCAAGTATTTGCCAATAGCAGTTCCTATTATGACAAAGATGGCGCTACGGTTTACCCGCTTGAAACAAACAGTATCGTCATGCAGAAAGAAATAGTCAAAATCAGGCCGTCACGAGATGGCTGGAGTGCAACGTGTATTTTCACATTCTTCAACAAAAGCGACGCACCCGAATCAGTTACCATGGGCTACCCTGACTGGCTCAAGGCTGATTTTAAGCCTGACTCAGCAAAAAGTTATGGGCCATTCTGGGGTTTCTTTCAGACATTGCCGGAAAAGGATAGAACAGGATACGAAGAGAGTGCATTTGGTGCTGGTTATGCTTATAGCGACATATATTTCGACGGTTATAAGCAAGGAAAGATTCCTTATATCGAAGATGCATGGAATCTTCATGACCTCGTAGTAAATATCGACGGGAAGAAAATTAAAACGCAACACAAGGCCGTTGTCGATGCCAAGTCTCTTCCCGGGGATGGCGCATTTATCTGGAAAGTTGCATTCGCACCTCACGAAACAAAACAGGTAAAGGTGTCATTTTCATTCAGCGGATTTCATGAGGCAGAAGGTTATCAGAAAGCCATCTACATCCTAAGAACTGGCGCACTTTGGGCAGACAAGATCGTGATGGCTGATATTTACTGGGACATAAAAGGTCAAAAGGTGAATTTGAAACAGATCGTTCCTCAAGATTTCAAGATGGAGGGTGCAACCATACACTGGCACTTTGAAGGCTTAAAACCAACAGAAGACATTGTGATCTATGAAGGTGATTATTTTAATAATGACCCTAAGTATGTCACTGATACGGTTACAGCAATTTTCAGGACTAAGAATAAGTATGAGGGAAATAGCAGGTACTACCTAGACTATGACGTAAATGATAAGAATTTGGATAAAACTCTCCATAAGTTTTATTTAAAAGTATTACGAAATGAAATTTACGCCAGACATGGGAGGGCGTTCAAATCAGAAGAATTGAATAGCCTATTCCGCAGTTGCGGCTGGTATTCACAGAGGGAAGATTATATTGACGAGTTGCTTAACGAGTTTGAAAAAAAGAACCTCAAATTCATATCCGACTACGAGAAGAAGAAGGGCTGGCGATAACTACGATCGCACAGTTGCGGCACAATAGGTTAATAACAGCGAGCATCCGCTGCAACAGCCAACTTGCGGCTAGACCGGCCCACAAAAATCCGTGCCGGTCAGCCTTATGAAGTTGAAAGATGAAATGATCAATAATAATGGAGTAATCAACATGAATAACCAACCAACTCAGGAAATCCAGTATTACCCCAAAGATGCGCTTAAACTTTCAGATGATGTTCCCGGTGCGAGACAATGGGCGGTTTCGCTGGAAAATACCATGCTGACCTATTTTGAAGTTGATTCAAACTGCACGTTTGACAGCCATTCTCACGAAAGCGAACAAATCACCATGGTGCTGGAAGGGGTGCTGTATTTCGAACATGGCGAAATGGGTTTTGAGGTAAAAGCCGGTGAAACCATAGCCATTCCATCGAATATTCCACATTCGGTTTATACCACAGAGGCGGCCGTGAAGGCAGTTGACGCTTGGTCACCGGTTATGAGTAAATACCAAAATTGACAGCTCTTCTACAACGTGCAAGGAGGTCTCATAATGGCTGCCCAGGCAGGAAATGGACGGTCAACTCTCCCTTCCCTTCATTGTAGACCCTACAAGGTAGGAGGATTTGCCAGGAAGAACCCTGCGTCTACCCATTCACTCCTGCATCACACCTGAAACCATTTACACCCAGCCAGCCGGGATTTCCATCAATCAGCAAAAATGCGGCATGCATGAAACAACAAAGGCGACCGATTGGCCGCCTTTTGATTAGAGAAGATCATACTCCTTCATGATTGCCACCAACCGCGCTTTGTTACTATCCTCAAGGGGACAGAGCGGCAGACGCACATCGGCTGAGGCCTTTCCCATCAGTTCAAGGGCGGTCTTGACCGGCACCGGATTGGTTTCGATAAACATGGC
>JACABD010000019.1:16445-18434 GCA_013377075.1 Geobacteraceae bacterium
GAACCGGTCGCCTCCTTTATGGCGACTACGTTGGCATGTTCCGCAAGACGGGCCACTGTTTCGGGAAGCAGGTTGACAGCAGTCCGCGAAGGGACATTGTAGAGGATCTGCGGCAGGGCAACTGCATCAGCTACAGCCATGAAATGACGGTAGAGACCTTCCTGGGTAGGTCTGTTGTAATAGGGGGTCACCAGCAATGCGCCGTCAGCCCCGGCTTCACAGGCTTTTTGTGTCAGTTCGATGGTCTCTGCGGTACTATTTGAGCCGGTGCCCGCTATGACCGGGATGCGCTTGGCAACCTGTGCGACAACTGTCCGGATCACAGCCAGATGCTCTTCGTGGCCAAGAGTAGATGCTTCGCTGGTAGTGGCGCACGGAGCAATGGCGTCGGTGCCGTTTTCAATCTGAAATTCGACCAGTTCCCGCAGCGTTTCATGATCAACCGAGCCATCGCTATTGAACGGCGTCACAAGTGCGACAATACTCCCCTTAAACATGTCTGAATACCTCCCTGTCCCGATCCCAAAGCATTTTAAAATCTTTCGCGGTATGCATTGGGGCTGATTCCCATATGTTTCTGGAATGCGCGCCGCAGATGTTCTGTTGATGAATAGCCACATTCCACGGCTATGACTGCAATCGGCTGATTTGTCCCTTCCAGCAGGCGAATGGCCTGTTCCAGGCGGATCAGTTCAATATATTTAGCCGGTGTCGTTCCGGTTTCACGAAGAAACGTCCTGGCAAAATTCCGGGGGCTCATGCATGCCCGTTCTGCGAGAGTTTCTACGGTTGTTTTGAGGTGAAAATTGCTTTCCAGCCAGGTCAGCACTGTGGCCAACGAACCACCCGTAACCATCTGGGCGCGAAGATGAGTGCTGAACTGTGTTTGACCGCCGGGTCGCTTGAGATAGAGAACCAACCGGCGTGCAACGGTGAGAGCGAGCTTTTTCCCGAAATCATCTTCAATCAGGGAAAGGGCCAGATCGAGTCCGGCGGTTGCTCCTGCTGAAGTGGCAATGGGGCCATCCTTTACAAATATGGAGTCGGGTTCCACCTGTATTGAAGGGTAGTTTCTTCCCAACCGCTCCGTATTCATCCAGTGCGTTGTTGCCCGGCGGCCGTCAAGGAGCCCTGCTTCAGCCAGAATGAATGCCCCGGTACAGATGGATACGACCCGACGTAAGTCTGGTGCAGTATTCTTTATCCAATTGATAAGGGCACGGTTTGCCAGAGCCATGCTCAAAGAACCGTCGGGACTTCCAACAACGATCAGGGTGTCAATTTTGTCGGTACAGTCGTGCCAGCTGTCGGCAACAAGTCGCAATCCTGAAGATGTGGTGATGAAGCCGGCTCGTTCAGCCAGAAGGATGTTGATATACCCCGGTTGGGTGATGCCGCGTTCAATCAATGCGCGATTTGCCATTTCAAATGCTTCAACCGGTGCGGTGACGTCGAGAATTTCGCAGCCATCATAGACTATGATGGCAATAACCCGAGGAGTGTTTATTCCTTCTGGTATGTTGATTGTGCGTGATCTCATGATTTCCGTTATCCCATGATGGCGTCTATTACACAATGACAATAGAGTGGGTATTTTCTGCCATTTTAACGTGTCGAAACCGGGTTAAATGTTTGCTCACTATCCAGATGCCCCAGAAGGGGGCTGCCCTTGACACAAGATAATTTAAACCACAAAAAAATCCGCCGTGAAGCCTAATACAGCAGGCTTTCACGGCGTTTCAGGTTCACTCCTGCATCACACCCGACCCCACTCACACCCCGCCACCCCTTGCAATCTGCCAAGGCTGACCCACCTCCACTGAGGTGTCAGCTTGATTTCGGCTTGTAATCCGTAGCTCACGAAAGCATTCGCAGGTAATCCACAACTCCTGTTGATGTGACATCACGACTGATGGGGCGTAATCCATCGGCCAGGCAGAGCAGGAGCCCATTTTCGGGCTCAGCCTGGGCAAACAGGGATCTGAACCT
>JACABD010000019.1:18534-23031 GCA_013377075.1 Geobacteraceae bacterium
ATTTTGGTGATCCGCTTTCCCAGATTGTTAAAGTATGGCGGCAACAGATAGATAATCCGACCAGCTTCGAGCAGAGAGAGCCATCGCTTGACGGTTGGAACACTCACTCCGAGATCGGCTGCAAAAGAGCTCATGTTGAGCATCTGGCTGCAACGAACGGCCAAAAGCTGCATGAAGCGATGGAACTCCCGCAGGCTGCCGATGTCGAATAGAGCACGGATGTCCCGCTCCAGATATGTCTGAATATAGGATGAATACCAGAGTCGGCTGTCGATTCCTTCGGTTGTGGCAAGTTGGGGGTATGCACCGGTCAGGCATGCTGTTGCATACAGCTCCATACCACCTGTTGTCGCTCTTGCCTGCTGCATTTCTAGAGCGGCAAACGGGAGCAGATCAAGCAGGGCAATTCGACCGGCAAGTGAGTCCCCAAGGTTTCTGATCATGCCGAACTGTTGTGATCCGGTAAAGATAAAGCGGCCATTGCGACTGCGGTCTTCATCCACCCGCATCTTTACATAGGAGAGAATACCCGGAGCCAGCTGAATTTCATCAATGATGCAGCGATCCCCAAGAGAATCAAGGAAATAGACAGGGTCAGAGTGAGCCTGCGCCAGCGCAACCGGATCATCCAGGGTTACATAGCTATATTCAGGCAAGGCATGACGGAGCAAAGTTGACTTTCCCGACTGCCTGGGGCCGGTGACCGCCAGGCAGGGGAACGTGGCAAGAATGCCTGGAAGGAGGTTCTCTATGGTTCGCTGAATGTACATGAAGTCATGATAATGAAGGGCTTGCACGGTGTCAATACAAATTTAATCTCTGAGTTTAAAATTGTATTATGGTGTTTAGCGAGATGTTCCCGTCCTTAGATGAGCCCGGAACAGATCAGTTGAATACTCTTCCACCAATCATTCAAACAACAGCTCCACAAACGCCCGTGCCAATTAAATCAGATTCCCCCCTGAAAACGGTACAGCTGGGTTCGCGGGACGAGAAGCAACTTTCCCAGCAGTTGAAAGTCATTGTCAGGCAATTCCAGACAGATTTCACGGATGCTGTTTATTACCTTCGCAGCAGCGGTTTCTCCCCAGAACCAGTCAGCCAGTGATCGGCTGTCCAATGGTGTTCCCGGCTGAGCCTCGATCCCCTCGAAATAGATGGCTTTAAGATCCTCTGCCGAGAGCCTCAGTGCGGTTGCGACCGGGGCATCGGCTATGGGGCTGGCATCCCGGTTGCCGCCGATGAAAGCGGTGAAAAACTCGACTATCTCTGCCAGTGAGAGGCCGGATATTCCGGCAGTAGTCCGTTTGCTTTTCCGAAGCGCAAGGTCATACCAGTTGTTCATCTCTGCGGACTCGGCTTTGAACGCTTCCAGCAGCATTTCGGTGGAGGTCATCTCAACAATCGGAGACGCAAAGCTCACCGGACAGGCAAGCGCAACGGCTGGAGCGGCTGAATCAGGGGCATCATCGGGGAAATCTGCCAGCAGCGGCCCTTCAGCCGCTTCAAGAAGTTGCAATGCGCTTATAAGCACTCTTGTCTGAAAAACGGCATTCCCGGGTGAGCCAAAGGGGCGACCAAGTTCAAACGGAACCCAAAGGGCACGGGGAGGTTTGATGATTTCGGTATGTTCACGGATCAGGCTGATCTGTGTTGTTGCCAGCCCTTCTTCTTCAAGGTAATGGGAAAGCCCGCCCACGGCGCGCGTGCAGTTCGGTCAGACAGGGACGAGCAGTACGGCATTCACCCTGTCGCTCTTCAAAATTCGGGCAAGAGTTCTGGCTGTTGCTTCCATCCGGGCCGGGTCAGTGGCTCCCATGAATGAGTAGTGAAAATCTGCCACACTGTCGATTACCGTGCTGTCAGCAAGTTCCCGCAGGCGATCAAGGGGGAAGACCACATTCCAGTCCTGTTGAAACCCGGTGCGATCAAAGTTGGTGGAAATATGACTCATGACAAGTTCATCTGCATGGATGTCAACCGGTATCGCCCGGTAGTCGGCAGCGCCGACTCCAAAAGGCTGATTGCCGCGCAGATGGAGTCCGGCAGTGGTGATAATTGCAACCCGGCGCTCACTAAGCGGCGGGCCGGTCACCCAGGGAGAGGAGTCGTAACTCTGGCAAGGGAGTGAGAGCAGGTGGTTGCGTTCGTCTTCGGGCATTCGATCAAGTCTTGCCATAAATCCTCCCGGTTATTGCTTTGATATTTAAATCCTGCTGACTATTGCGGAGCGGTCTTACCTCCCCTCTTTCCGCCTCTTGGTAACCGACTCGCCGCCGATCCCCCAGTTGTCGGTATCAACTTCGTCAATAACCACAACCGTGGTTGCCGGATTTTTACCAAGAACATCCACCAGCAGCTGGGTTGCCCCTTTGATCAGCGCTGCTTTTTGCTCTGCCGTTGCCCCTTCACGGGTGATTCTTATGTTTACGTACGGCATGTTTCCTCCGTTCAGATCTGTTTTTTCGAAAAACCGCTGTCAGTTGCCACCAATATCCCCCCCAGCGCCACCAGTGAACCGGCCAGAATCAGCGGCAGGGTGAACCCCTGCTTGTCGGCCAACAGGCCTGCCAATGGCGGGCCGACAACCTGGCCGAGGCCGAAACAGACGGTGAGGATGGCTGCGGCGCGACGTCCCTCGCTCCCTGCCCGCCTGCCACCCTCAGCCATGACCAGGGCCACAATGCCGAGGAAGGTGCCGCCGAAGATGATGGCAGCAAGCCCGGCAGTGAATACTGTGGCAGCGATGCTGCTGAGGAGGATGCCGCATGCCTGAAGCAGGTAGGCCATGGTCAGGGTTGGCCGTACGCCGATCCTGTTTGCAATCTGCTGCCAGATGATGGTTGATGGTGCGGCTGCCAGACCCACAGCAACCCAGCTCCATGGGGCGAAACGGGAGAGTCCCGGTGTATGGGCGATCATGGTGACGAGGAAGGTGGCGCTGATAATGTAGCCGAACCCTTCGAGCAGATAGACGAAAGAGAGTCTGACCATGCCGGAAAGTGTGCCGCTGGCATGGGCTGCGCCAGCCTTTACATCCAGTGAGCTCTGGCGTTTTCCGGCCACTGTGACTCCGATGATGGCAAGTCCAATGGCTAGTGCCCCCATGCCGTACCAGGCAACACTCCAGCCGCCAAGTCGGTCCAGTAGCGGCACGACAGCTCCGCTCAGGGCAATGCCAAGTCCGATACCGCCGTAGAGTGCACTGTTCCAGCGGCTATGGCTGCTTCGCTGCATGGTTTCAGTCACCTCTATGGCAATCACCACAAAGAGTATGGCGCTGGCAAAGCCTGCCACAAGGCGCAGTAGACCCCAGGCAAGGGGGAGGTGTGTTGCTCCCATCAACAGCGTTGTGCCGATACTGGCGATGAGAGCGCTGACATTGACGACACTGCTGCGCAGCACCATAGGGCGTATGGCACAGAGCAGCGCACCGCTAAGATAACCGACATAGTTGAGGGATGCGAGCCATCCGGCCAAGCCGTGACTCATCCCCAGATCCCGCTGCATCAGTGGCAGGATCGGCGTAAAGGCAAAACGGCCGATCCCCATGGCCACCATCATGCCGAGGATACCACCGGCAAGGACCAATAAGGCCGGACGCTGGACACTTTCCACCAGATCTGCTGTTTTCTCCTGCTCTGTATTCATATGATTATGCTAAACTATAACCACTGTTTTTACAAATTATCCGCTTTAATTAAAGGAAGAAAGCATGAAGATTGCCATTCTTGACGGCTACACCATCAACCCCGGAGACAACCCGTGGAGCGCGGTTGAGGCGCTTGGGGAATGCACCGTTTATGACCGAACCCCGACGGCGCTGGTTGAGGAGCGGGCAAAAGATGCCGAGATCATCCTTACCAGCAAGGTGAAGCTGACTGCCGAACTGCTGGAGCAGCTGCCTGGGCTGCGTTATATCTCCCTGCTTGCCACCGGGTACAATAATGTCGATGTTGTCGCTGCCGGCAAACGTGGCATTCCGGTCTCCAATATTCCGGCCTATTCTACCGAATCGGTGGCCCAGACCGCCTTTGCCCTGCTGCTTGAGCTGACAACCAGGGTCGGCCTCCATGATGCCGCTGTCAAGGCGGGTGAATGGGTTAGTGCTCCCGATTTCTCCTTTAGCAAGGGGACAATCGTCGAGCTGGATGGCCTCACTCTGGGGATCGTCGGCTACGGCACCATTGGCCGGGCAATCGCCCGAATCGCCCACGCTTTCGGCATGAAGGTGATCGCCCACGCACCGCGCATCCCTGCTGATCACGGTTCTACGCCGGTTTCGTTCGTGCCTCTGGACGAGCTTTTTGCAACTTCAGATGTGGTGTCGCTCAACTGCCCGCAGACCGGGGAAAACGGCGGTTTTGTCAATTCTGCACTCCTTGGTACAATGAAGCAAAGCGCATTTCTCCTCAACCTGGCGCGGGGCGGACTGGTGAACGAGGCCGACCTGGCAGATGCCCTGAATCGCGGCGTCATTGCCGGTGCCGGACTGGA
>JACABD010000019.1:23131-49586 GCA_013377075.1 Geobacteraceae bacterium
AGGCCGACCTGGCAGATGCCCTGAATCGCGGCGTCATTGCCGGTGCCGGACTGGATGTGGTGGCCAATGAGCCGATGCTGGCCGATAATCCGCTTCGCAAAGCAGAGAATTGCGTTATGACTCCTCACATCGCCTGGGCCTCCCTTGCTGCCAGGAAAAGGCTGATGGGGATCGTTGCCGGTAATATTGCCGCTTTTCTGGACGGTAAGCCGGTAAACGTGGTAAATCAGTAACCTTGAAATTGTCAGAAGGTGAGTATGGCAAAGAAAATATTCATAGCGGCGGTTGATAAAAATGCCGGTAAAACCACCACCAGTATTGCCCTGATGCATCTCGCCCGGAAAAAATATCAGCGGGTCGGTTATATCAAGCCGTTTGGGGGGCAGACGGTTCTTTATCACCGCAGAGTCGTTGACAAGGATGTCGCCTTGATGGCCCAGACCTTCGATCTGGACTCTGATCTGAAACTGATGTCCCCGGTTGTCCTTGCTCCTGATACGACCCATAAGGTTGTGGATGGCCTGATTTCTCCAGTTGAGCTTCAGGAGAGGATAGTGCACGCCTGTGCCGAACTGGAGAAAAAATGCGATTTCATCATCGTCGAAGGTTCGGGCCATCCCGGAGTTGGCTCTGTCATGCAGATATCCAATGCCCGCATTGCCAGCCTGCTATCCGCTCCTGTTCTGCTGGTAACCGGCGGCGGTCTGGGGAGTGTCGTTGACAGACTCTCCATGATTCAGCTGCTTTTCGAGAAGGAAAGAGTGGAGATCAAGGCAATTCTGGTCAATATGCTCATTGCGGAAAAACGGGTGAAGAGTCTCGACTACCTGCAGCGGGCGCTGAAAAATGAAGCTTTCAGTGTCATGGGGGGATTTGATTACCAGCCGGTGCTGGCAAATCCGACTCTGCGCCGGATCTCATTGCTGCTGGGGCTGACGCTCCATGGCAACAGGCGTGACATGCAGCGGATCATTTACAAGGTTCAGGTCGGTGCCGCCTCCACCCAGCGGGTCATGGAACTGCTTCAGGAACCGTCGCTGCTTATCGTTACCAGCAGCAGGAATGAACTGCTGGTGACCTTGGCCCATCTCTACCAGATGCCCCATTACCGGGCAATGATCGTCGGACTGGTCATATCCGGCAGTGTGCCGGTCAGCGAGATAACCCAGCAGATTCTCGACAAGAGCCATATCCCCTACATGCGTGCTGAAAACAGCAGAACAGCTGATCTTTATCATGCAATCAACAAGGACGTATCCAAGATAGTAGCCAAAGACATCGAGAAGCTGGAGCTGATTAAATCACTGGCTGAAAAGAGTTTTTCATTTGATGCTCTGGATGAACTTTTTTCAGCTTCCGGCAGCTGATTAACATTGAATCAAAAGGAAGGGTAAGAATGTCTACCAGTCTGTCTCCGCAGCACACTGTTGTGGTAGGTTGTCTTGTACGTAACGAGAAGAACGAACTGCTGCTGATAAGGCATCATAAGCGTGGATGGGAGATTCCCCAGGGGCGGGTGGAGGAGGGTGAAAACCTGATTGACGCGCTCAGCCGTGAAGTCTGCGAGGAGGCTGGTGTGGAAATAGAGCCTGGCCCTCTGGCGGCTGTCTGGTCACTTATCGCTGAATCACCGGCAATAATTTTTACCTTCCTTGGCCGCTATCGATGCGGCTCTCTGGCCACAAGCGGAGACAGCGAGGAGGCGGGCTGGTTTTCCGAGGCCAAAGCCCTTGAAAAGGTTACCGGTTCGGTCATGCGGGGGAGACTTGAGGCGCTTTTAAAGTTCAATGGCTCGCCGGTTTATTATGCATATTCGACAAGACCCTATCAGGTTCTTGTCGAGCAAAACCTCTCCAGCCCATTGCCTGGGCAGATTCACCACTAACCGTGCCACTAACGAGAGCCATGTCTGCATTATGGGAAAGAGGGCTCCGGGCAGGGGTAGTCGCCCTGATCCTGTTGTTAATGCTGGGAGCTGTAGCCCATGCTGAAACGGCTACCCAGGACTATGCCGAGTCTGGCAACAGTTCCGTCATCATTGTTGGCGGGGATCGGGCCTACCCGCCTTACGAATTCATTGACAAGGATGGAAAACCTGCCGGCTACAATGTTGATCTGACCAGAGCCATTGCCGAAGTCATGGGGATGAAGGTTGAGTTTCGCTTCGGCGACTGGACCGACATGCGCAACGGTCTTTTGAAGAAAAAAATAAACATCCTCCAGGGTATTTCCTATTCCGACGCCAGAGCCAGCTCCGTAGATTTTTCCCCGCCACATACCATCGTTCACCACGCTATCTTTGCCCGCAAGGAGACTCCGCCGGTAAGGACACTGGAAGATCTCCGCGGCAAGAAGGTCATTGTCTTTCGCGACGGCATCATGCATGAAGTGCTGGAGAGGATGGGCTTTGGCAAGGATCTGGTGCTGACGCCTACCCCGTCTGAGGCGATGCGCCTTTTGGCTTCCGGTCAACACGACTATGCGGTGGTGGCAATGTTGCCGGGGATGTATCTGATCAGGGAGCTGCACCTTACCAATCTTGTGCCGGTGGCACGATCGGTTGTCAGCCAGCAGTACTGCTACGGCGTTGCCAAGGGGAACAGCGAGCTGTTGACCCGCTTCAATGAGGGGCTGGCAATCCTCAACAAAACAGGGCAGTACAAACTGATTTACGATAAATGGCTCGGCATCGACGACCCTCCAAGGGTGACGAAGGATATGGCGATCAAGTACGGGGCCATGGTGATGGTACCGCTTTTGCTCGTCCTGGCAGGCACGGTTCTCTGGTCTCGCACCCTGCAGACCCGGGTTGCTGGCCGTACCGCAGAGCTTGCCCGTGAGGTGGCCGAGCGCAATAAGGCGCTGGAGGAGCTGCGTCGCCATCAGGACAAGCTTGTCCAGGCCGACAAGCTGGCCTCCCTTGGCACCCTTGTCTCCGGTGTTGCCCATGAGATCAATAACCCCAACGGCCTGCTCCTCCTTGACATTCCTATCCTGAAAAGAGTACATGACGATGCCGAAGAAGTTCTTGAAAACCATTTTCACGAACATGGCGACTTCATGCTTGGCGGAATCCCCTATTCGGAGATGCGCGGCGAGATTCCGAGGATACTTGAGGAGATGCAGGACAGCGCCAAACGTATCAAGCGGATTGTTAATGATCTCAAGGATTTTGCCCGGCGTGACGATGTCGGCCAGATGGAGCTGATCGACATCAACTTAACTGTGCAAACGGCGCTACGGCTGGTTGATCCGACCATCCGCTCCTCCACCAGACATTTTACCGCCTCCTATGGCGAAGGGCTACCGGCTATCCTTGGCAATGATCAGCGGATTGAGCAGGTAATCGTCAATCTGGTTCTGAATGCCTGCCAGTCCCTGCCTGACAAGGAGAAAGCGGTTTCCCTCAGCACCTCCTTCGACAGGGGCCTGCAGGAGGTACTTATCCAGGTAAGGGACGAAGGGAACGGTATCGCCGAAGAGCATATGCAGCACCTTTTCGACCCTTTTTTCACCACTAAAAGGGATAGCGGCGGCACCGGCCTTGGGTTGTCGGTATCGGCCGGTATTGTCAAGGAGCATGGTGGTACCTTGAGTTTTGAATCCGTACAGGGTGAGGGGACTATTGCAACACTCTTCCTCCCGCTCCCCAAAAAGGAAGAGCTGACATGAAAGCAAACGCCTATCCCGGTTTCGGTATCCTGCTGGTTGACGATGAGCCAGCCTGGCTCAAATCATTCTCCCTGACCCTGAAGAGCTGTGCCGGGATTAACAATATCCAGACCTGCCAGGACAGCCGGGAGGTCATGGCGCTTCTCGCAAAGTCCAATATCGGTCTGGTGCTGCTCGACCTGAATATGCCGCACCTGTCCGGTGAAATTCTGCTGGCGGAGATCCGCGAGAATCATCCGGAGATCATGACGATCATCATCAGCGGCATGAATCAGCTGGAG
Source organism: Geobacteraceae bacterium (assembly GCA_013377075.1). Taxonomy (GTDB): domain Bacteria; phylum Desulfobacterota; class Desulfuromonadia; order Geobacterales; family DSM-12255; genus VEOV01. Next base: position 27,085 of record JACABD010000019.1, read on the forward strand.
ACTGCTGTCAGCTGCATGAAGCTCGGTGCTTTTGACTATTTTGTCAAGACCGATGAGGAGGATCGCCTTGTGGGGGGGGTAATGCGGGCGATCCGTCTGCTGGAGCTGCAACAGGAGTTCCGCACCATGTCAGACCGGATGCTGTCGCGGGAGCTGAAGCATCCTGAAGCTTTCATCGACATTGTCACCTCGGATCGGGGGATGAACGATATTTTTACCTACGTTGAGGCGGTCGCCCCAAGTCATCAGCCGCTGCTGATCACCGGCGAAAGCGGCGTCGGCAAGGAGCTGATCGCCCGGGCGGTTCACACCTTAAGCCGTTGCACCGGCCCGCTGATTGCGGTAAATGTCGCCGGGCTGGATGATACGGTTTTTGCTGATACCCTCTTTGGCCATGTGCGCGGGGCCTATACCGGCGCAGATCAGGTCCGCCCCGGCATGATTGAGCAGGCGGTTGACGGCACCCTCTTCCTTGATGAAATCGGTGATCTCAGTATCTCCTCCCAGGTCAAGCTGCTCAGGCTTTTGCAGGAGGGTGAGTATTTCCCACTTGGCAGTGACCGTCCCAAGCGGATCAAGGCGCGGGTTGTCGTTGCCACCCACTGCGACCTTGCTGCAAAAGAGGCTGGCGGAACCTTTCGCCGTGACCTTTACTACCGGCTGAAGATTCACCATATCCACATCCCTGCCCTGCGGGAAAGAACCGGCGATATCCCGCTCTTGCTGGACTACTTCCTTGGCGAGGCCGCCCGCCTGCTTGGCAAACGGAAACCGACCCCGCCAAAAGAGCTGGCACAGATTCTCGCCACTTACAGCTTCCCTGGCAATGTCCGCGAATTACGCGGCATGGTTCATAACGCCGTCAGTCTGCACAAGGAGCGGATCCTCTCAATGGAGAGCTTCCTGAAAACCATCGGCACGTCCCGGACAGCCGCAGTCCCGGTGCAGCAGAGTCAGAATCCATTTACCACCTTTGAACGGCTCCCCACGTTTGTTGAAGCCGCCGAACTGCTCGTTGACGAGGCCATAACCCGCGCAGGAGGAGTGCAGGCCATAGCAGCTAGGCTCCTTGGGATCTCCGGCCCGGCCCTGAGCAAGCGGCTGAAGATGTCACGGAAGTAAAGCTAAGTCTTGAAAATGTCTCGTATCGACGGGCTGACTTTTGGTTTTACGCAAGAATGACTTATAAAAATGCTGGAGGCCTTGAATGTCATATTTGAGAATAACCGTGATGGCATTATTTGTAGCTGCTGTTCTGGGCTGTGCGGCAAAAGAAAAAGCGTATTGGAATGTAACGGATTCCGATGAGTACTGGAAACGAAGCGGCTTTTCGATCAAACCACCTTCTGGAAGTAATTGGATTAAGCAACCTCTGGACGATAAGTATCCTAATTCTATTGCGTTCGTAAAAGGCGAAGGGTGGAGTCTTAGCAGAGTGACTGTTACTTTTAAAGGCACTGCTGCTGTAGCCACCAGTACTATTCTCGATGAACCGGTTCAGAACAGAAAGGATGTCAATCTCCTGACAACGGCGTTGCGCAATCATCTCACTCGTTACCAGATGTATTTGCAAACAAAAATCACCGGCTCTGATTATGACTCTTCATTGGGGCTGGATTGTTTGAAATATTCTGGTGCTCCCAAAACAGAACGATTCAAGACTAACATTGGCGATATGAGTCAGAAAATTATTTCCGGTTATTTTTGCCTTCACCCGACTAAGGATGACTTCGGGGTAATCATGGAGTCGCATGACTTCGCCATGGTGTACACCGATGTTACAAAACGTAACGATCAGGTTGACCATTTTTTTGGTGGCCTCCGTTTTGACTCAATTTCTACAGCCGCTTCCCGCACATTCAAGGCTGCTACCTATCAGGTTGGCAAAGCTCCTTCCCAGTTGGCGCTCTTGCAAAATAAACTCTGGGTGGCTCTGAAGGATGAGGATCGTGTTATTCAGGTTGATCCTGCTGATGGAAAAACTCTCGTATCAATAGCAGTTGGAAAGCAGCCGGCAGCTGTTGCTGTGGGCGAAAAGGGTGTGTGGATTGCCAACAGCGGTGACGGTACCGTTACCCGTATTGACCCTTTCAGCTCCGAAGTAGTTCAGGTCATTCCGGTTGGTGGCAAACCGGTATCTATTTCAGTGGGGCAGGGCCAAGTATGGGTCGCAGACACTGCTTCCAATGCGGTTATCAGGATAGACCCGGCTACAAACGGTGTAACAGCAAAGATCGCTGTCGGACCGGAACCGGTATCGGTCATTGCAGGTAATGATGGTATCTGGACGGCGAATGCGGGAAACGGAACAGTCTCGATAATTGATAAAGCTTACGATCTGGTCACTGGCACGATCAGTGTGGGCGGCCGCCCGGTGCATATATCGCTGGCTGATACCGGTGCATGGGTCGCCGATGAACGTGGCAAGGAAGTAGTGCGGATCGATCGCAAGAGAAAGACGGTTGCAGCACGTATTGACGTTGGGGGAAGTTCTGTTTGGATCCAGGCGTACAGTGGATGGGATCTGTTCGTTGCGCTTGCAGATTCGGCGAAAATAGTGAGGATTGACCCAAAACTGGGTCGGGTATTCGGTCCTCCCATTCAAAGCGAGGCTTCGCCGCGTTCCATGATTTTACATGCAGGCTCGATCTGGTTCACCAACAGTGGTGGAACAACCCTGACGAGAGTCAATCTTGATCCAAACGGTCAGGCATTTGGCAGTCACCCTGGTGGTGCAATCTGAATAAACAGTGAATATTCTTGATAAAACAATGTAAATGACGCTGTTCAATCCATTCCCGACTTCTCACTACTCCACTCCTTGTCCAGAATCTCCCGCACTTTTTTCAGCAAAACATTCGGCGTCATCGGCTTGTTGATCATGGCCGCATCTTCTTCAATCAACCCCTTTTCACGAAGCAGTTCCGAAGAGTAGCCGCTGATGAAGATAACCGGAACCGTCGGGTCAACCATTCTGATCTCGTCTGCTGCCTCTCTGCCGCTTTTTTTTGGCATCATTATGTCCAGAAGGAGCAGTTGTATTTTATCCCTGTTTTCCATGAACTTTGCCACAGCCTCTTCGCCGTTGCTTGCCGTTATTACCTTGTAGCCCATCTGCTCGAGAATCAGGACACTGAGGGGTTGCAGATGCGGATCATCTTCGGCAAGAAGGATCGTCTCTGTCCCCCCTTGAGGATATGGCTCTTCAGCTTTTTTCTCGCCATCAATCGTTGAGGAGTTGATCAGCGGCAGGTATATGTGCAGGGTCGTCCCTTTTCCCGGTTCGCTGTATACGTTTATGAACCCTTCATGCTGATTGATGATGCCGTATGCCATGGCAAGTCCAAGTCCTGACCCCTTGCCGACCTCCTTGGTGGTAAAAAAAGGCTCGAAGATCTTTTCCTTTGTCTCTTCATTCATCCCTGTGCCGGTATCTGCGACGGAGATTGTGACATAACTGCCCGGCTTGCCATACCCGTCTGCAGTAATAAAATTCCCATCCAGCTCGACGCAGGATGTCTTTATCATGAATGATCCACCATGTGGCATTGCATCCCTGGCATTGGTCGCAAGGTTCATGAAAACCTGCTCCAGCTGACCGGCATCCGCAAGGATGGGGAATTCCTGCTCAGCCAGGGTCAGATGGATGGCAACATCTTCACCAATGACCCGGAGGAGGAATTTTTCAACCTTTCTGATGATGGTATTAAGTTCAACCGGTTTCCGTTCGGATATCTGCTTGCGGCTGAATGCCAGCAGACTCTGGGTAAGAGTGGCGGCGCGTTCGGCAGATTCAAGCATATGTTCGACATTGCGCCTTACCGGGTCGTCATGGGGTATTTTCATCAGCGTAAGCTGGCCGTAACCGACTATTGCAGTAAGTATGTTGTTGAAATCGTGGGCAATCCCTCCTGCCAGAGTGCCTACAGCCTCCAACTTCTGGGAGTGAAGGAGTTGGTCCTCCAGTTTTTTTCTCTCCTCTTCTGCACGCTTGCGCTCGGTCAGGTCAAGACCAAAGCCCCAGTCTTCTTTGCCAATGGTTTTAAATTCCCAGAGGATCTGTTTCAGTGAGCCATCCTTGCAGGTGACCTCTACTTCCATAGGTTCAATCTCAGTATGGGTATTGATCGCCTGAGTGACTCTCTTAGTCCACTCTTCTCTAACCAGAATGCGGTAGTTTTCGTCCGGATAGGCCAGCGGCCACCACTGATCTATACGTTGAATCTCATCAAGGGAGTACCCGAACAACTTGAAAAATGTCAGATTCATGTATGTGACTTTCTGTTCAACCCCAGCTGTTGCGCAAATTGCCAGTGGCGAAGTGTCTGCGAGCGATTTGAACCTTTCCTCGCTAGCCTGCAATGCGGCGGTTCTCTCCTCTACCCTCATTTCCAGATCGTTTCTCGCTAATATGAGTTCATTCTCAGCGCAGGTCCGTTCCTCTATTTCGTGCTCCAAGTTGATGTTGACTCTACATAGTTCATCGTTTGCATCTTTAAGGTTCTTGAAAACCAGTTCAAACGGCTCCTTGAGCCCGGTTACCAGTATTGCTCGATATATGAAATAGAAAGCCGCAAGTTTGGCTAAGTGGCCGATCATATTGGCGACGCCGTATACGCTTGCATATGCGGTAAACGATATTTCAGAAATGACTGTGCAGGTTATTGATGAGAGTAGGAGCAGGTAAATCCTGTTGTTGAAAAGGTTCCGTTTCCTGTAGAGGAGGTATAAGGAAATGAGGAGGATAAAGGATATTACGTATTCGCTGCCGATCTTGAAGGGGGTAAGACCTTCCCCCTCGATGAAGCAGTCCGGGAAATTGCCCGAGTATATTATCGCTAAAAGGAGCGAGGCAACTGCGGTATACCCGACGAAAATTATGCGAGTGTGAGCCCTTCGTCCAATTAGTAGTGGTGCAACGCAGAGGGTAAGTGCCTGTAGATAGCGCGCAGATATCCAAAGCTGGGTAGGTAGGTTTGAGCCATAACCGGGGAATAGGTTCATCCCTTTGTAGGCAAGGGTATGGAGCAGGTCGATCAGGGCGATAAATGCATAGCCGATGCCGAGTAGCTTGAGATAGTTGTTCGGCAGGTATTTGCGGGTATTTAGTGTTAGGATGAAGAGTATAAATGCGACAGCAATGGTGACGATTTCAACAAGGCTGTGGAAAAGGAGATAGCTATATAGGCTACAGAGGTAGAGCCCTATTGGTATGGCTGTGCTGATGCCGATGTTTGAGAGATATTCTGATCTGCTACTCTCCGGCAAATTGTTCTCCCTTTAATTAATTTACTATCTCCGGCGAACTGACTATGCCCTTAGCTACGCCAATTTCCCGGCACAGACTAATGGAATCCTTGAAGGTAGAATCCGGCATGATTAGTAAGTAGTTATTGAAAAACGTTAAGTTGGTATAGTTTACCTTGATATGGTTGTCTGTCAATTTTCAGTTATCAGAGAGACTATGCTTTATTGACACTGCTTGATAACTGTAGGATTTAATGGTGTATCAGGGGGAGGTGGCAGAGATTGGTAAGGATGGGAGGGTTGTTGAAAATGACTGTAATAATTCCTTGTGCCAAGGGCTGCCCCTTTGATTTCTCTGATAGTCCAGAAATTAAGGGCAAGGTGCTGGACCGTTAGTCCGCCGGGGAAAAAGTCCTTTGCGAAGATTACAAAAGAAAAAGCCCATGTGTTTCCACATGGGCTTTCATTCGGTGCGCCTGTCAATCATGTTGACAGGCTAGATACAGCAACCTTCTTTGCAGTGAGATACAGGGCGAATACGAAATCTTTCAGTCCACATTGGCGTAATCTCCTTTTTATTTCGAAAAGTTCAATCTGTGTATGTAACTTATACCTATAATTGGAAGGTCGTCAAGCATAAAAAGACCAAAGCGATCTTTTTTAACTATTTCTTCTGACAGTACTTATCCGCCACTTCCCCGGACATATCTAGGGTTTAGCAACTTTCGTAGCGCTTCGGACATGTCCGGGGGGCATATTCCGTTACTTCAGCGGCAAACTGTTGCAGCTACAGCGGCTTCAGTCGTGCTTTTGCGCGAATAGTCGTAACTTTGGTTAACATGCTTAACCATGGTTAAGGCCACTCATCTACCCGTATTTTCAGCCTTTTGCCTAAATTTCGAAAATGATCATTTCCCAAGGTTAAGACCATTCCCTTGTAAAATCTAAAATAAAACATCTTTTTCATCCATAATATCGGTATGTTAGCTCTTTCATGAGCAGTTGGTATTCGTTTTGCTGATATGCCATTGCATAACGTGCAACTCAAGCCCAAGCAAAGAAAGGAATCAGCCATGAAGTGGATCAGTATTAAAGAGAAGCTCCCCGAGGACAATTTGCCGGTCATCCTGTTCACTCCGTTCGATTACTTTGGTGAACTGCACTCATGTGTCGGCACAGCGGAAAGCATACGGAGCTGCACGGTTGCCAGCGGCAGGAGTATGGCTCCGATCTTCACCCACTGGGTGCCGCTACCGGAAAATCCGTCTGAAAGCAGTTGCATCTCAGGTAAATAATCCAACGAAGAAAAGGAGCCGTCATGAAAACAAAACGTTTTTACCATCATCTATACTTTCAGGTTTTAACAGCCATCAGCATCGGTATTGCCCTTGGCCACTTCTACCCGGAAACCGGTGCGGCCATGAAGCCACTCGGCGATGGTTTCATCAAGCTGATCAAGATGATCATCGCCCCGGTGATTTTCTGTACCGTGGTGACCGGGATCGCCGGTATGGAGGATATGAAGAAGGTCGGCCGGGTCGGTGCCAAGGCGCTGCTCTATTTCGAAATCGTTACCACCCTGGCGCTGGCCATCGGGCTTTTAGTTGTAAGCATCATTCAGCCTGGCGCCGGTATGAATGCCGACGTCAGCAAGCTTGACACCAAGGCCCTGACAGCAATCACTGCCAAGGCTCCGGCCTCCTCATCCACCGCCGACTTCCTGCTTAATATCATTCCAAACAGCGCAGTGGACGCCTTTGCCAAGGGTGATATTCTCCAGGTGCTGCTCTTTGCCATCCTCTTCGGTTTTGCCCTCTCCATGCTCGGCGATCGCGGCAAAGCCGTATTCAAGATCATTGACGAAATCTCCCACGTACTCTTCGGTATCGTCGGCGTCATCATGAAGGCTGCACCGATCGGCGCCTTCGGCGCCATGGCCTTCACCATCGGCAAGTTCGGCCTCGGCTCTCTCACGAAGCTGGGGATGCTCATGGGGAGCTTCTACCTGACCTGCCTGATTTTTGTTTTCGTTGTCCTTGGCACTATTGCCAAACTATGCGGCTTCAGCATCTTCAAATTCCTTCGCTACATCAGGGAAGAGCTGCTGATTGTTCTCGGCACCTCATCTTCCGAGTCGGTATTGCCGCGTATGATGGCCAAGCTGGAGAACCTCGGCTGTACCAAATCGGTCGTCGGACTTGTTATCCCGACCGGCTACTCATTCAATCTCGACGGCACCTCCATCTATCTGACCATGGCAGCTGTTTTCGTTGCCCAGGCAACCAACACCCCCCTTACCCTGACTCAGACTCTTACCATCCTCGGCGTGCTGCTTCTAACTTCTAAGGGGGCTGCCGGCGTTACCGGCAGTGGTTTCATTACCCTGGCTGCAACCTTTGCCGTCATTCCGACCATTCCGGTTGCCGGACTGGCGCTGATTCTGGGGATCGATCGTTTCATGTCCGAAGCCCGTGCCCTGACCAATCTGGTAGGAAACGGGGTGGCCACTGTTGTGGTCTCCCGCTGGGAGAACGAACTTGATATGGAGCGGATGCAGCAGGTGCTTAACAACGAAACCGATCTGGAAGCCGAGGAACCCGAATTGGTGCTGGTGGAGACCGAAACTGCTGTGTAGATAACCTGCTGCCATGTGAGATGCTTTCACAGCCGGGGGAGACGTCCCCCGGTTTTTTTTATATGAAGAAGAACTTATCTACGGTAATGACTCAGCATCTAAATGGTGGTACACTTTCGAAAATTCAAGGCGAATTTCCCAGCAGCTCTCCCAGTTTAGTATTAATGTGCTGATAAGCGCTAAATGGAGTGGTTGACAGAGCGTTCGCTGATCCACTGCTGATTCCCATTTCACGGGACAAGGTGAGCTTCATGGCAAAAAACATTTTTATCGCCGCCACCGGACAGAACTGCGGCAAGACCACCACCTGCATTGCCCTGATGCATCTTGCTTTGCAGAAATACGGTCGGGTTGGCTTCATCAAGCCGTTCGGACCCAAGCCGGCTAAATATCACGGCATAGTGATGGATAAGGACGCAGCCCTTATGGCCCAGGTGTTTGACCTTGAAAAGGATCTACGCCTGATGTCGCCGGTGGTGGTTCATGGCGATACAACCCGCCGGGTGGTGGACGGAGAGATTTTACCGGCATTTATCCATGAGCAGATCGTCCATGCCTATGCCGAGCTGGAGAAACGCTGCGAATTCATCATCATAGAGGGATCGGGCCATCCGGGCGTCGGTTCGGTTATGAAAACTTCAAATGCGCGCATTGCCAGGCTCCTTAATGCGCCGGTGCTGATGGTGACCGGCGGAGGACTCGGCAATGTCGTCGATCAGGTCTGCATGGCGCTGGCTCTCTTTCAGAAGGAGGGGGTCGATGTGCGTGCTGTGCTGGCGAACAAGCTTATACCTGAAAAGCGGGTGCGGACGCTCTACTATCTGCGCCGTGCCCTTGAGGAAGAGGTGATGACGGTCATCGGCGGCATCGACTACCAGCCGATCCTGGCGAACCCGACCCTCAGGCGGATCTCCAAGCTGCTTGAACTGCCGCTGCATGGCAACAAGCGCGAAGCCAGTCGCATACTTCATAATGTGCAGATCGGCGCCGCCTCGACCCAGCGGGTCACCGAGATACTGCAGGAACATTCGCTTTTGATCGTCACCAGTAGCCGTGACGAACTGCTGGTGACCCTGGCCAATCTCTATAGAATTCCGAGCTACCGTTCGCGTATTGCCGGCCTTGTCATCCCCGGAACGGCACAGGTCAGCACCATTACACAGATGATCCTCGATCGCAGCGGTATACCCTATATCCGTGCCGAGGAGCATACCACTGCCAGTCTCTATCGCATTATTTCCGAAGACGTGTCAAAAATCACCGCAGCAGACACCGAAAAATTGAATCTGATCAGAAGACTTGCTGAAAATGATATCGATTTTGAGTTGATCGACAGTCTTTTCTAGAACAGAGTCCTGGCTGCGTGTAAGCAAACGATTCAACCGGATCTGTTTGCTGCCACCTTTGATATTGCAATCCGCTGGCAACCGATGTATTTTCGAGACGCGTTTAATACCTGTAGTAGATTCAGGAAATTCAATGGTTTTCAAGCCCATAAGCCCAAAAAAAATCTCGTCGCAGATAGCTGAGCAGATACGTTCTTCAATCCTTGCAGGGGAGTTTTCCCCAGGGGACAAGTTGCCGCCGGAGCGGGAACTTGCCGAGATGTTTGGTGTGTCGCGTCCGTCTGTGCGTGAAGCACTCAATATGCTTGCCTCATCCGGGCTGGTAATGTCTTATCAGGGTGGCGGTACCGTGGTCATGTCGCTGGTGGAGATAGTTGCTGGCAATCCTCTCTCCGATCTGATCAAGGGGGAGCAGGAGCGGGCTCTGGATGTCATTGAGGTTCGCAAAGGGATGGAGGCGTGGACTGCCTATTATGCCGCCCAGCGGGCTTTGCCGGAGGATCTGCGCAAACTGGAGAAGCTGGTTACGGAGATGGAGCGCAATCTGGAAGGGCTGGTTCCGTCCCAGGATCTTGACGCCAGTTTTCATGTATGCATTGCCCAGGCAACCCACAATATTGTCTGGCTCCACCTGATGCAGAGTATCTTTGACGCCATGAAGGAGTTTCAGCGTGGTGTCTGGCGCGCCGTCTACATCACTGAGGAGGATCACCGCCAACTCTTTCAGCATCACCGTGCGGTCTTTGAAGCGATCCGCGAACGTGACCCGGAGCGGGCAAGAGAGGCGATGCTTACCCACCTTACTTTTGCCGAACAGCGAAGCAGCGCCTACGTCACCAGACAGAAGGAGTGATTACAGCTTTACACCTCATCCCGGCTCACTGAATAATTCCCTTGCTTTCCTTTTTATCGCAGTTAAACTTCCCCCATGTCTAATGTATCTACCGGCTACAGGCGCTATGCACTGGGACTTTTTCTGGCAGTCAATATGCTCAACTATATTGATCGTCAGGTTCTCTATGCCGTATTCCCTCTGATCAAAGAGTCTTTGCAGTTGTCAGATACCTCCCTTGGGCTTCTGGGCAGCTCTTTTATGGTTGTGTACATGTGTGCAGCCCCGATCTTCGGCTGGATCGGGGACAAGGGGAAGCGGGTCGGGCTTGCAGCCAGCGGACTGGGGATCTGGAGCCTTGCAACAGTGCTGGCAGGGGTGGTTTCCGGTTATAATCAGCTCCTTGGCGCCCGCTCCCTTGTCGGAATCGGTGAAGCCAGTTTCGGTACGGTGGCTCCTGGCATCATATCCGACTATTTCCCACAGGAGAAAAGGGGGCGGATTCTCTCCTGGTTTTACCTGGCAATACCGCTTGGTAGTGCGCTTGGTTATCTACTTGGCGGCTTCATCGGCGCGCGTTTTGGCTGGCAAACTGCCTTTCTCATGGTCGGCATACCCGGACTGCTGTTTGTAATCCCGATGGCAACGCTGAGAACTGTTGAAGTTAAGAGAGAGAAGGATGTGGCGGCAGGCGGCTACAAGGCACTGCTTAAAAACCGATCGTTCATTTTCAATACTCTGGCAATGACTGCCATGACCTTTGCCATGGGTGGGATGGCACAGTGGATGCCGACTTTCCTGAACCGGATTCACGGACTTTCAGTTGAGCGGGGCAATCTGCTTTTCGGTGGCATTACCGTCGTTGCCGGGATTGTCGGCACCATGCTCGGTGGCTGGCTTGGGGACTATTTTCAGAAAAAAAGAGCTGACGGTTACCTGCTTGTTTCAGGATGGGGTTTTCTGTCAGGGATTCCAGCCATGATGGTTGCCCTGACATCATCAGATCTGACAACTGTATTAATCAGCATTTTCATGGCGGAGCTCTGCCTCTTTCTCAATACCGGCCCGCTGAATACGGTCATCGTTAATGTGACCCGTTATGATATGCGAGCCATGGCCTTTGCCGTAAATATATTCTTTATTCATGCCTTGGGGGACGCCATTTCACCCACCCTCATAGGTTTTCTCTCCGATCACTGGGGGCTTGGCAAAGCCATGATGTCAACGGTCGTGGCAATTATCCTTGCTGCTCTTTTCTGCTTCATCTGTGGCAGAAAGATTGCCGCAGATCTGATAATTGATGCACCTGTTGGATAAAATTCTTTACAATCCCCATGAAATTGCAGTATATTCCTTTTTTCTGGAGAGATGTCCGAGCGGTTGAAGGAGCACGCCTGGAAAGCGTGTGTACGTTAATAGCGTACCGAGGGTTCGAATCCCTCTCTCTCCGCCATAATTAAATTCAGCAACAGTTGATGTTGTACAAAAAGCCCGCTAGAAATAGCGGGCTTTTTGTTTTCCAGAGACAGGCATCCCATTTGATCGGTTGGAGCATCAGTGGATTCACTGAAATGCACACTGTTTTAAGATATGTTATCAATTGACTTGTGAGTAGTGATGCTAAAGCTGGTTGCATGTTTATATTAATTAATGTAATTTGTGCAATGATGCAGTTGATTCTGATGTTCTGGAGTTATGTAAATGAAACAAAACAAGAAACGAATCGGTGAAATACTGGTCGAGTTACAGATACTGTCGGTCAAGACTGTCGAGAGGGTTCTTGTCAGGTCTTTAAAATCGAAGAAAAAACTGGGTACTGTTCTTGAGGCGATGGAATTGATTACTCCTGATGAGTTGGCTGAAGCCCTTGCAATGCAATTCGAGCTCAAGACCGTTAAAGATCTCAGCAGATTTCAGATCCCGGCTCCCGTATTGGCACTTGTAACAGCAGTGACTGCCATGCAGCATTTGATTCTTCCGCTCAAAGTGGAAAACGGCAGGTTGGCTCTGGCCATTGCAGATCCTACCGACACTCGAATCCTGGAGAATCTTTCCGCTAACACCGGACTTAAAATTTCTCAATATATGGCAAGCAGACCCGACATTACTGCTGCAATAACTAAAAACTATTTTGCATCAAATCAGGTCAGTAACGGCAAGCGCACTTTGCTGGTTGTAGAAGACGATAAACTTATTCAGGAAAAACTTGAGAAGGTGCTGACAAGTAAGGGATATCAGGTGTTAATCGCTTCTGACGGCATGGAAGCATTCAAATTGCTGATAACTCAAAAACCGCACGTTGTGTTGACGGACAAAGAGATGCCGAAACTGAACGGGTATGGCTTACTTGCGGCGATGAGGAATGTCCCGGAGATGAATAAAATCCCGGTTATACTAATAACGGGTCGGATGACCGATGCGGAAGAGTCTGGAGCATTTGAAAAGGGTTTCTTCGACTACATTCTCAAACCTGTTACTGACAATGGCTTGTTAACACGTGTAAAGCGCGCAATGCACTACTACGAGAACAATAATTGATCAGATTAGGATGAGCCTTTTCGCCATTTTGAAAAATGGCAGAGTCCGATATAGTTCAAAAGCCCCTGGGAAGTCAGGGGCTTTTTCTGTTCATTGTCCGGCGCTGTTTAGCCTTTTAGTATGTCAGAATCAAGGCAAACTTTTACCACCCGTGGATCAAAGTGTATTCCTGCCAGTGAGCGGAGATGCTTGCGCACTTTATCCACAGACCAGGAGGTTCGGTAGCGGCGGTCGGAGCGGAGGGCGTCCCAGACGTCTGCGACCGCAAAGATACGTGCCGCTATAGGTATCTGGTCGCCTTTCAACCCAAGCGGGTAACCGGTGCCGTCCCATTTTTCATGATGGGCGTAGGGGATGTCGAGTGCCGTGCGCAGATAACGAACCGGCGAGAGCATTTCGAAGGCGAATACCGCATGTTTTCTCATGATTACCCATTCGGCCTCGGTTAGCGTCTCTTTTTTCAGTAATATTTCATCAGGTATTCCCATCTTGCCGATATCATGAAGCAGCGCCCCCCAGCGAACCTGCACCAGTTCAGCATCACTCAGTCCAAACAGACGCGCCAGTTTGACGGTCAGGACAGCAACCCGCTGGGTATGCCCCTCTGTTTCGTTATCACGCAGTTCCAACGCCCGCGACCACCCTTCGATGGTGGCGTCATAGGCCTGAAAAAGCTCGTTGTTGGAGCGCTGTAGGTTATCGAACAGAGTGACGTTATCGATGGCAATCGCGGCCTGGGAGGCCAGTGCCTTGAGGAATTCATGCCATTCTTCATCGTGGCTGCCCCGGGTGCGCAGAAACAGTTCCAGCACCCCCATTACCTGCCCCTTTGCCAGTAAAGGCACGCCAAAGTAGCTGACAAAGTTCTCACCCTGTAAAAGTGCTCTGCGCAGAAAGCGGTCATGCTCTTTTGTCAGGTCAGGGATATGAACGATGCTCCGTTCCAGGGCGGCGCGGCCGGCATAACCCTTGCCCAGGGATTGGTTCGCGCTTTCGATGGCTTTGCTGTGAAAGCCGCGGCCCGCGACAAACTCCAGCGACTGAGATGCAGGGTTGAACAGCAGTACGTCGGCGGCATCAACCCCTAACTGGACAATGGCGTGAGTGAGGAGTGTCGTCAGGCTTAGATTCAAGTCGAAACTGAAATTGATTGCCCGGTCAATTTCTACCAGAGCGGTCAGGTGCTCCAGATGTCGTTGAATTCTTTCCTCTGCACACTTGATGTCACTGATATCAGTAAACATGACCACAACCTGGCGCAACTGCTCACCACCATCAAATTCGGGATAGGCGTTAACCAGCACCCATTTGAACTCCACTCCACCTTTCCGGCCAATTCCCATAATGAGATTTTTCACCACTTGTCCGGAGGCTATGACCTTATTTACCGGATACTCGGCTATCGGCATCGGCGTGCCGTTTTCGCGGACAAAGTGCCATCCTCGGTCGTTGGCATCCATGCCCTGCAACTGCTGCGGTGGTATCCCCAGCAAATGGGAGGCTTCGGAGTTGCAGCGGATAATACGGGTGTCAGCAGTGTGAACGACAAAGCCAGCAGGGAGATTCTTAAGCAGTAGCCAGTGATCCTCCTCTTTTGACAATAATGCTGATTCGGTTCGTTTGCGGTCACTGGCAGGTTTTTTTACAGATTTGACAGTCTGTGCCATATGTCGATCTCCGAGGCCTTTCATCACATTGGCCCAAATTCATTCTGCGCAGATTTATTGCCATTAGCAGCAGGCTGAAACAACTGTTAACTTTTAAATTATATCAGTCTTTTCTTCAATGTCTCGAACGCTGCTGAGAAGTAGAGTCAGTCTGTCTCCTCTTTCCACAAAACGTCCCCACAATAACTTGAGGCTTCCACAATATGTTGAGGTATGGCAACTCATAGCAAGCTCCTTTGTCTGACGCCTAAGTCATGCTAACAGCCTGATAATATAAAGAAAATATGCCGATATGGGGTCAAGTCACCTGTTGGCAGGCTCCTTGCGTTATAGCTTGTGTTGCCGAAAGTCAGTTTCAAAGCGGGTTCTACCTTTCTGAATGAAGAATAGACATAAACAAATGGCACTGAAAAATGTATTGAAGCACAAAAAAGGAAAAGGAAGGAGAGGGCAGCACATGAGCAGGGATGTAGTAAAAATCGTGATTTCAGTAACGTTCAAAAGGAGATTTTATGAAAAGCTTCAAAGCACCTAAAGCGTATCTCGCATCAATGCTGGCAATGAGTGTATTCCTCGGCAGTTCCCTTGCCTACGGGTCGGATCGTTACGAAAGTGACCATCATTCGTCAGCAGCCAGGTCACCGGTCGCTCTTGGCGCTGCTGCTTCATTCGGCGTATTCGGCGGCGGTGCAGGGATGACCAACCAGGGTATTTATACGGTAATCAACGGTGACATGGGCACGACAGCAGCATCAACGCTGATCACCGGCTTCCATGACAAGGGGGCTGTGTATACGCAAACCCCGCTCAACATTGGCGCCGTAAACGGGACGATCCATACCGCCACTGCTCCTGCCGGGTCTGTGCCGAACGTTATTGCCGCTGCAGCAGCACTTGCCGCCCAGACTGCTTTTGACAAACTGTCTCCGGTAGCGCTCCCCGGCGGGAAAGATGTCTCGTCTCTTGGCGGCAGCGCTGGTCAACTCGGCAACCGCACACTCGCCCCCGGAATATACAAGTCAGCACCGGGCTCTTTTGCCATTCAAGGCGGCGATCTTTATCTTGACGGCCGCGGCGATCCGAATTCGGTCTGGGTCTTCCAGATGGCTAGCACTCTGACAGTGGGCGGTCCTGGAGCAGCCTTTCCACAGAGCGTCTATCTTGTCAACGGCGCCCAGGCCAAAAACGTCTACTGGCAGGTCGGCAGCGCTGCAACTATTAACGCCGCAGGTGGCGGCACCATGGTGGGAACCATCATTGCTTCGTCAGGCGTCACCTTCTCGACCGCCGGCAATGTCACTGCCGTAATCCTCAATGGCAGAGCATTGGCTCTGCATGCGTCGGTTACCATGGTGAATACCAAGGTGAACGTGCCAGCGCCATAAATCTGCAAAACAGCCTCCAGGGAGGGGGTAAATATGAAAAACCGCAATGGATTATCAAGGATATGGCTTCTGTTGCTGCTGGGAGTTGCTTTTATTGCCGGATGTTCAGGTGGTGGCAGTGATAGCGGGACGCAGACCTCGGCCAAGGCTATCACCGCGTATTCGCTGAACGGCTCTGCAGGGGCTATCGACCAGTCGGCAAAGACAATTACGGTAACCATGCCGTACGGGACAGATGTCTCTGCACTGGTTGCCACATCCACGACCACCGGGGCAACTGTTACGGCCGGCAGTCCGGCTCTGCTGCAGACGAGCGGAACCACGCCGAATGACTTCACCGCTCCGGTAGAGTACACCGTGACCGCTGTAGATGGAACAACTGCTACATATACCGTTACCGTAAGCAAAGCCCGCAGCGATGCCATGACTATAACCGCCTATTCTCTTGCCGGGGTTACCGGGCAGATCGATGAAGCGACAAAAAGTATAGCAGTGACTATGGCGAGCGGGACAAACCTGACAAACCTGATTGCGACCTTCGCAACCACAGGGGCAGGCGTAACAGCAGGCAGTACCGCGCTGCCGCAGTCAAGCGGGACAACAGCGAACGATTTCACAGCACCGTTGGCATACACCGTAACGGCTGCCGATGGCTCGAAGGTGATTTATACCGTGACCGTTCTGATTTCTGACAGTGCCATTACATCCTACGTGATCAACGGGGTTGCAGGGACTATCAAAGAAGCGGCAGTTCCAAAGAGCATCGCGGTAACCTTGCCGTACGGGACAAACCTTATGAACCTCATTGCGACATTTACTACCACCGGGACAGGCGTAACAGCAGGCAGTGCCGCTTTGCCGCAGACGAGCGGTGCCACACCCAATGACTTTACCACTCCGGTAGATTATACGGTAACTGCCGGGGGCGGATCAAAAGCGACCTACAGCGTAACGGTAACAGTTAACGCCGGTGCAGGTCCTGCTCCGGTGAACCTCCGAACCGCAGGAAATTTTGTGATACTGGCTAAATCGGCAGTCTCAACCACGGGAACGACCAAAGTTGTCGGCGATATCGGCGTGAGTCCTGCTGCCGCAACCTATATAACCGGATTCGGAATGATAGCTGATTCCACCAATACGTTTGCAACATCGTCGTTAGTAATCGGTAAAATATATGCCGCCAACTATACACCGCCTACACC
The DNA here is from genome assembly GCA_013377075.1 of Geobacteraceae bacterium. GTDB lineage: Bacteria > Desulfobacterota > Desulfuromonadia > Geobacterales > DSM-12255 > VEOV01. Next base: position 43,937 of record JACABD010000019.1, read on the forward strand.
GTCAAAAATGACCACGGCAGTACTTGACATGCAGACCGCGTTTACCGACGCTGCCGGCAGAACCCTTCCAGACTTTACTGAACTTGGCGCCGGCAATATCAGCGGCAAGACTCTCGCTCCCGGCCTTTACAAGTGGGGTACAGGAGTTCTGATAACAAATACCGGTGTTACTCTCTCGGGTGGCGCGAATGACGTCTGGATATTCCAGATTGCCAAGGATCTTACTGTGAACAACAGTGCCATGGTTACTCTGGCTGGTGGTGCCCAGGCCAGGAACATCTTCTGGCAGGTTTCGGGCCAGGCGACCCTGGGAACGGCAGCTGACTTCAAAGGGATAATCCTCAGTAAAACACTGATTTCCTTGAATACCGGCGCCAAAATGAACGGCAGGGCATTGGCACAGACAGCTGTTACCCTGAATGCTACGGCCATTACTGCCCCGTAATTGGAGGCCCACTGACATTTTAATCAGTAGCTGTTGGATCGCCTTCTGTTGAAGAACAGGGGGCGATCACTGATTTGCGGAATCAAAAAATGAATACAACCGCGTCTTGAACAGGATCAGAATTTAAAAAAGGAGACAATATGCGAACAAGAATTATTTTCCCGATACTGCTTATAACAGCAATCGCTCTCACCTTCAGCTTCAGTGATGCCAATGCCGGTTTTCCTGCACCGCCTGGACTGCCGGCACCTCCCAATGTGAGTGTCAGGATCGATGGTTTCCTGCCACCACCTCCCGGGGTAAGCGTCATGGTTGATTCGGGTCGACCATACTATGTAGAAAGAGATCGAAGGGTGTATATGGAAAGAGAGCCAGCCAGATATAATAAAAAACGGAAGAATCATCATCAGGACAACGGTCACAAATATGGACATTACAAACAAGAGTCGCACGGTCATGACAACCAGCGAGGGCAAGGCCGCTAGGCGGCGCAGGGGGGCAGGGAAGACGGGGTTACTTGAGAAACTCAGTTACTGACGAATGATGCCGTGTTTCTGCATCCGGAAGCGAAGTGTGCTGGGATTGAGGTTAAGGAGCAGGGCTGCACCGTTTGCCCCCTCGATTCTCCAGCCGGTTTTCCGAAGTGCCTGGAGAATGTGGTCGTGTTCAATTTCTGCGAGGGCTTTGATCTCATTCTCTGCCGATTCACCTGACTTGTGGAAAGTATCGAAACGATCCAAAATCTGAAGTGCGCTCCCCTGACTGGTTATTATTGCCCGCTCGATGACACTTTCCAGTTCGCGCACGTTGCCGGGCCAGTGGTATTCCTGGAGCGAGTTCAAGGTCTCTTTTGACACAGTTGCTATCTTTTTGCCGATTTTCTTGTTGAATTTGGCGACAAAATGATTGACGAGCAGGGGAATATCCTCCTTGCGCTGACGGAGCGGTGGCATTGTGATAGGGAAAACGTTAAGCCGGTAAAACAGGTCTTCCCGGAACCTGCCTTTACGGATTTCTTCTTCCAGATTCCGGTTACTGGCAGCAATGATCCGCACAGTGACTTTGATGGTGCGTGGACTTCCCAATCGTTCAAACTCGCCGTCCTGAATCACCCTGAGCAGCTTGCTTTGCAGTTCCAGCGGCATTTCGCCTATTTCATCGAGGAAAATGGTGCCGTTGTCTGCCAGTTCGAAGCGTCCGATCTGCCGGGTATCAGCCCCGGTAAATGCCCCCTTTTCCCGACCGAACAGTTCGCTTTCGATGAGGTTCGTTGGTAGCGACGCACAGTTGACGGTGATCATCGGCCGGTCTTTGCTGGAACTCAGGCTGTGGATGGTGCGTGCTACTACTCCCTTGCCGGTGCCGGTCTCGCCATAGAGCAGAACCGTCGCATTCATGGGCGCTACCTGTTCAACCTTCAGAAATACCTGGGTAAGAGCACTGCTGTGACCGATGATCTGGCCAAAGTTGTCCTGCCGGGCGACCTCCTGCTGCAGGTAGATGTTCTCGGCCTGGAGCCTGTCTTTCAACTGCTTTATCTCCGCATACGTTCCCTGCAGCGATTTCTCTGCCTTAGTGCGCTCCATTATCTCCTGCGTAAGCTGTAGATTCGCCCTGAGCAGCTCCTTTGTCCGCTTTTGGACGGTTTTTTCCAGCTCCTTGTTGTAATTCTCCGATTGCTTGTACAGCAGGCGCACTTCCAGAATATTGTGGATGCGGGTCTTAATTTCGACCAGGTCAAACGGTTTGCTGATAAAGTCTTTTGCCCCGGATTCCAGCGCCCGTAGTTTGTGATCCGGCTGGGCGGTGATCACCAGAATCGGAACGTAGCTACCCTTTTCGATCGTCTGCAGCCCTTCCATAACCTGGAAGCCATCCATGCCGGGCATCTGCAGATCGAGCAGGATCAGGTCGTAACGGTGCTGGCGGTACAAATCGCAGACCGTGGCCGGATCCATGGTGGACGAAACGGCATGATAGCCGGCGCTACTGAGCATCTTCTCAAGCAGCCGCACATTTACTTCCTGATCGTCGACGATCAGAATGCGTGCATTGAGAATATCGGTTACATTAACCATTCGTGGTCATCCTTGTAATTGCTTAGGCTGATAGACTGAAGGCTGAAGACTGTTAGGAAAAACAGCTTCTACATTTTACCTTCAGCCTTCAGTCTGCAGTTGCTAATCTATAGACGTTCCTGCCTGCAGCTTTGGCCTCGTACAGGGCCAGGTCTGCGCTCTTCATCAGTGTTTCAGCGTCCTCGCCATGTTCAGGATATAAACTGACCCCCGCACTGACGGTTATTCGGACAATATTGCCCTCTATCTCATATGGCTGAGCCACTGCTTCGATCGCCCGTGCCGCCACTGTGGCCGCATAGTCGCTGCCGCTGACGTGCCAGAGTGCCAGGATGAATTCGTCACCCCCGAGGCGTGCCACGGTGTCTTCATGGCGGACCGTTACCAGCAGTCGATCGGCAACCATTTTCAATAGTTCGTCCCCGGTGCCGTGCCCAAGGGTGTCATTGATCTGCTTGAAGCCGTCCAGATCCAGGTAGACCACTGCCATGGCGCTTTTGTTTCTGTGTGCATGAATCAGGGCCATTGATAATCTGTCGGCTAGCAGACGGCGGTTTGCCAGTCCGGTCAGCGGATCATTCAGTGCCAACTCCTCCAGCATCTTGCCGTAATTGCGGGCCGCCTCGTGGAGGAGGCGCACTTCAAGCATGTTATGCACCCGCATCAATACCTCAGCAAGATCGAACGGCTTGCTGACGAAATCTTTCGCGCCGCTCTGCAGGGCACGTAATTTGTGAGCCGGTTGGGCGGTAACTGCCAGTACCGGCACGTAGCCATCCGTTTCGATCTCTTTGAGGTTTTCCATTACCTCGAAACCGTCCATGCCGGGCATACGAAGGTCAAGCAGAATCAGGTCATAGTGGTGGTCACGATGGAGGGGGCAGACGTCATGGGGATCCTGTGTCGAGGAAATACGCTGGTAGCCGGCCCCCCGCAGCATCTTCTCGAGCAGCTGCACATTGGCTAGCTGATCATCAACAATCAAAATGCTCGCATTGAGAATATCGGCGTTAGTGACCGTCATCGAGAGCCCTCCCTACTTTAGTCGACTGCTTCTTTTTCAGTCAGCTCCAGCGCCTGATTCAGCGCCTCCATGAAGTCGTTGACAACAATCGGTTTGGTGAGATAGCGAAGGAAGCCCGCCTCCAGCCCTTTGCTGACATCGTGGGGCATGGCATTGGCACTGATTGCCATCACCGGGATGTGCGCTGTCAGCGGATCTTCACGGAGTATTTTCAGCGCCTGGATGCCGCTCATGCCGGGCAGATTGATATCCATCAGGATGACCTCCGGCTGATGGGTGCGTGCCAGAGCAATGCCGAGTATGGCATCACCGGCAGTCAGCAGGCGCATGTCCGGGCGACGGGCAATGAGTTGCGCAACCAGCTGCATATTCGCCTGGTTGTCTTCCACATAAAGGAGGGTGTGCGGCGCTGTGCCATGGGGCAGATTCATGTGATGATGCTCCAGCGGCGGGAGGGTGCCGACCGGGTGCTGGAGTTCAGTCGCCAGGTTAAGTTCGAACCAGAATACACTCCCCTCGTTGACAGTGCTTTCCACGCCGATTACCCCCCCCATCAATTCAACCAGCCGTTTGCTCATGACCAGGCCGATACCGGTGCCCTGTTCAGCGCGATCCTCCTGTCCGAGCCGGTTGAACGGCTGGAAAAGCTGGGAGAGTTTTTCCGGTGGCAAGCCATCGCCGCTGTCATGAACGCTGATGCGAAGGCGGTTTTGGCTGCTCGCGTTGCAGGTCACTGCAACGGTTCCTTCCGGTCGATTATATTTGATCGCATTGGAAAGCAGGTTGAGCAGAACCTGTTTTACTCTGGTTCGATCGGCATGAACAAAGCGGGCGCATTCGAATTCGGGAAAAGTCATCTGAATTCCGCTTTTTTGCGCCTGAGGCTCGATCATGGTCTGGCATTCGAGCATAACTTCAACCACTGACATCGGCTCCAGTGACAGGGACAGCCTGCCAGATTCGATCAGGGCGAGATCGAGAATCTCGTTGATCAGCTCCAGCAGATACCAGCCCGCTTTGAGAATCTGCTCGATATCGGCTTTCTGGGCAGGGGTCGGCAACGGCGAACCGGTCTCCATAAGCTGGGCGAACCCTAGAATCGCATTAAGCGGGGAACGCAGTTCATGGCTCATACTGGAAAGAAATTCTGATTTGGAACGGTTGGCTTTTTCCGCCACTGATTTGGCGCTCTCCAGCTCGACGTTCTTTTCCTGCAGGACCTGATCCAGGCGTTTGCGTTCGGTGATGTCGCGGGCAGCGGCGAACACGCCCTGCAGTTTCCGATCCCGGTCATAGAAGGTGGTCGCATTGAAGGAGACCACTGTTTCCTTTCCGTCCCTGGCGCGGGCGGTCAGTTCATAGTCGGTGACCTTCTTTTCCCGCAGCACCAGCTTGGTACTCTTTTCTGCCCGTTCCGGATCAGTGAAGTAGTCCTTGAACGGTGCGCCGATCAGTTCATCGCGCGTACAGCCGGTAAGTACCTCCATCTGCTTATTGACATCGGTGATGATGCCGGAGGGATCAGTGGTCATGATCGCATCGATGTTTGATTCGAAGAGAGATCGTGTGTAAAACTGATGGTCGCGCAGTCGCTGGCTGAGGTGCTGCTGCTCTGCCTCTATCTGCTTGCGTGCGGTGTTGTCGGTGCCGATAAGCAGATAGCCGATGATGGTATCCTGCTCGTCGCGCAGGGCCGTGACTGAAACTACCGCCGGAAAGCGGCTGCCATCCTTGCGGATGTAGGTCAGCTCGTAGATATCCTCGATGCCGCGGGAGGCCTTGAACACCAGTGCCTCGAAACCGGGAGTGATCGGGGTGCCCAGCTCAAGGCTTAGTTCTTCGGCGCGGGCGATTACCTCCTGGGGGTCGGAAATGTCGGCCGGGGTGATCTTGTTCATGACTTCGGCGGCGGTGTAGCCGAGCATCCGCTCAGCACCGACGTTGAAGATCTGGATGACCCCCTTGGCGTCGGTGGCAATACTGGAAAAGTTGGCACTGTTGAAAATCGCGCTCTGCAGCGCTCCTGCCTGGATCAGTGCTTCTTCTGCCTGCTTGCGTGCGGTGTTGTCGGTGCCGATAAGCAGATAGCCGATGATGGTATCC
>JACABD010000019.1:49686-64319 GCA_013377075.1 Geobacteraceae bacterium
GCATCCGCTCAGCACCGACGTTGAAGATCTGGATGACCCCCTTGGCGTCGGTGGCTATGCTGGAGAAGTTGGCACTGTTGAAAATCGCGTTCTGTAGTGCTCCTGCCTTGAGCAGGGTTGCTTCGCTGCGAACCTCTGTGATGCTCTCTGTTGTAGCAGCGGTATCTGCTGATAAACAAATTTCTTTATCTATTGACATTAAACCCTCGTTGATTCAGTTGGTCAGGCTGAAGGTTACAGACCTTTAGGGATAGAGATGTATTCTGCTATAAGCCTGCTTCTTTCAGCGACGGCCACGGCCACGGCCCTGATCGTTACGCAATGCACCGATCCAGACAAGAACCGTTCCGCAAATCCCTGCAATAACCATTGCCTCGCCAAGATTATGATGCCAGCCAATCTGGGGGGTAATTACCAACATTGCACCGGCAATGACCAACGCTGCAGAGGCAATGGCAATTGTGAGCCGTTCGAGGTTGCGGCTGATTCGGCCTCCCAGTGCCTCCACTGCCGGGGCCTGGAATCTGCCCAGATTCCCTTCGGCAAGGCGGCGCAATACGCGGCGCGTATCGCCGGGAGCATCTGTCATCAAGCGCTCAATCTCGCGCGCCAGTTTGCCGGTTTTATCCTTGATCCGCTCCAGGGAGAAGTGTTTTGCGGTCAGCCGGGCGATCTCTTCACGAAACGATTTAAGATAGTCATGCTCCGGGTCGAGTTCGCGGATCATTGCTTCCAGGATAACAAACGTCCGGGTCAGCAGGAAGAATTCGCCGGGATTGTGGACGCCGTGCCGGCTGCCGGCACGGAGCAGGGAGTCGAATGAATCACCGATGGAAACTTCTGCCAGGTCGCTTCTGTGGATTTCATAGAGGACCGCTTTGATGTCCAGCAGCAGGGCTGCCCGGTTGACTTTCTCGCTCCCCTGGGGCGCCATTTCAAGATATGCGTCGGTGGCGCCCCGCGCATCGCCTTTGACGACCGCTTCGAGCAGTATGGTTAATGATTCGCGCATCGGTTCGTCAAGTTCGCCTGTCATGCCGAAGTCGAGCAGGGAGAGCCGTCCGTCAAAAAGAACCAGAACATTGCCCGGATGGGGGTCGGCGTGAAACAGCCCTTCCTCGAAGATCGTCTGCAGTGTCAACCGGACAAGCGTATTGATTAGCCGCGGCATTTCCTCCGGATTCTGTCGGGCATAGGTATCAATCCGTTCTCCGTCGGCAAACTCCATTGTAAGCACGTTGCTGCTCGAACATTCTGCTACCACATCCGGGATCCAGAGATCGGGGATATCTGTCAGGGCAGCGCGAAAGAGCGTTATTGAATGGGCTTCGTGGCTGAAATCAGTCTCCCGGCTGAGGCTGCTGGCAAACTCATGTACGAGGACCGGTAGATCAAATGCGCGCAGCCGGGGAAAGAGATTTTCTCCCAGGGCTACCAAATAGGTCAGGGCTGCCATGTCAGTGGCGATCATCTCTTCCAGATCGGGCCGCTGTACCTTAACTGCCACGCGCCGTCCATCACGCATGACTGCCTCATGCACCTGGGCAATGGTGGCGGCGGCAAGCGGTGTTTCGCTAAAAGCAGCAAACAGTTCCGTCAATGGGGAGCCGAGTTCGGTTTCGATCATGGCGCGCACCATGGCAATGCCCAGCGCCGGCAGTTGGTCCTGCAGCAGCTCCAGTTCACTGATGTAGGCGTCGGGGAGCAGGTCTCGCCGCATTGCCAGCACCTGACCTAATTTGAGGAAGGTCAGGCCTAACTCCTCGAACGTTTCCCGTACCTCTTTCGGCGGTGGCCAGTGGTTCTTACCGCGCAGGGCGCCGAGAAATTTATGCCGGACCAGCACTCTCACGATCTGCATCAGTCGCGGTGCAACTTTCAGCAGGCTGCTCTTTTCCAGATCTAATAGTGCCGCCATCTGTTCCTCTCAGAAGTCGCAGTAAGGGTTGCGGTAGCTGCTTTTGAAATATTTCTTTCTGCATATACAGTTTATGTTAAGTATACGCTCTTTTTCCTGCCCAGGCGTTATATTCATAAAATTATTAAGTTATTCCGGATTCTCCTCAGTGCTAAGCTGTTTCATGTTGCGAATGTATTGATTGCAGTCAGGTAACGTTCGTTCTCGGCATAGTTGGCCGGATAGATATGCGGCACCGGTTGATGGGTGAGTTATCTGTAAATATTTGCCAAAGTTAAAAATGCCGTGCTGACGGGTTTCACGTTCAACGCTAAGAGTCTCTACCGGCAGCTAGCTCGAAGTTCCGCTGGAACATGTACTGTCCGGTTCCCGTATTTGTGCTTGCCCAACGGCCTTCCTTTATGCTACATAAAACATTCTGTTAAACATCCGCAGATGCTTTTGTGGTGTTTTTTGTGACAGTTTAGTAGCGGCGAACTGCCGGGTTTATTATGCCGGTAGATCAGGCCTTTTAGTTTTATGGCTCTTTTGCCGGTTTTTTATTTCGATTGTTTTTTGCGGGCAGAGCTGGTAGCTGGGTCCTGCGCAACGGCAGGTTATGAATCCCGTCAGATCCGGAAGGAAGCAGCGGCAGTAACTGAAACGTGTGCCGCAGGGAAGCCCAGCTATCATCCCTGCCCGTAAATCATTCACCTTCCTGCTATCCCTTCCGGCACGAAAATAGAGGAAACTGCCTTGTCGTATCTGGTACTTGCCCGTAAATGGCGTCCACAGACCTTTCATGACCTGACCGGTCAGGATCATGTCGCTCTGACCCTGAAAAATGCAATTGAATCGGGTCGTGTTGCCCATGCTTTCCTCTTCACCGGGGCACGGGGGGTTGGCAAAACAAGCTCGGCGCGTATCCTTGCCAAAACGCTTAACTGCGCAAACGGGCCTACAACTGAGCCCTGTAACGTCTGCCCTGCCTGTATCGAAATCACCGATGGCAAAAGCGTCGATGTTATGGAGATTGACGGTGCCTCAAACAACGGGGTCGATGAAATCCGTGAGCTTCGCGACAACGTCAAGTACCTTCCTTCCAATAGTCGCTACAAGATTTTCATTATCGACGAAGTACACATGCTTTCTAACAGTGCATTCAATGCGCTGCTGAAGACCCTTGAAGAGCCTCCTCCCCACATCAAGTTTATTTTCGCCACAACAGAGCCCCACAAGGTTCCCATCACAATACTGTCACGTTGCCAGCGCTTTGACTTCAAGCGGATATCTGTATCGATGATTGCCGGGCGCCTGAGATTTATCCTTGATCAGGAGAAGATCATCATGAGCGATGCCGCTCTGGCGATGATTGCCAGAAAGGGTGACGGCAGCATGCGGGATGCCCTTTCTGCCCTCGATCAGGTGCTGGCATTCTGCGGTGACAATGTAGATGATGCCGATGTTGTTGCGATTCTCGGTGTCGTTGACAGGGCGATGCTTCTTTCTGCTGCGAACATGATATTTGATCGTGATACTGCTGGGCTTGTCAGTATTGTTGCCAAGGTAGAAGAGTGCGGCTGCAATATGCGCCACTTCTGTCATGAAATGATTGATGTCATGAGAAGTCTGCTGCTTATAAAAACACTCCCGACCGCATCCTCTCTGCTCGATATTTCCGATCGGGAGTATGAAGAGGGGAAGGCTCTTGCTGCAAAAACGGATGCACAGGCAGTTCAGCGCTGTATTTCCATACTCCTTAAAACCGATTCAGAGATGGCGCACTCTTCATTTGTAAAACTTTTGATGGAGATGGCGATGATCAAGATGGCCACGCTCTCTCCTGCACTACCTCTGAGTGAACTGCTTGACCGGCTTAAGGCGCTTGAGTCAATGCCGCCGTCAACCCCTATGGCATCAGATTCTCCACCTCCTGTATATGCTGCTGCGAGAAAGGAGGCCGTACCGCACGCCGTGAGTGTCCCGCCAAAAGTGAGCATGCCGCCAGTTGTTGTCTTGCCAGAGGCAAAGCCCCAGGTTGTTTCAGGAAGCCGCGATTGGCCTGGTTTTGTTGCTTATGTTAAATCTAGAAAGCCTATGCTTGCAACCAAGCTTGAAACCGGCAAGCCTATACAGTCCGATGGGAATACGCTACAGATAGGCTATGTCAGAGGATCACTGGAGCTGAGTCTCCTTCAGGAGGCAGATTACCGGCAGCATTTAACTGACCTGTCTGTCGGCTATTACGGCCATGCGATGGATATAAAGATCGTTCCTCTATCTCAGGACAGCTCTGACGTTCCCATGTCTATTGCAGAAAAAAAAACAGTTGATCGTGCCGTTAAAGATGAGGCGCTGAAAAATGCTGTTGATAGCCATCCGTTTGTGAAAACGGCCCTTGAGGTTTTTGGCGGGGAAATTGTAGCTTATAAAGATAGGCAATAATAGAACACTGTTATATTCTGTTGAAAAATTCAGCACGACTAAAAGAACGCGAGGAGAAAAAGTATGTCCAAGGGATTGGCCGGCATAATGAAGCAGGCTCAGATGATGCAACAGAGAATGGCAAAACTTCAGGAGGATGCTTCAAACCGCACAGCATCTGCAACTGCCGGTGGTGGCGTAGTTACAGCGACAGTTACAGGCAAAAACCAGCTTGTTTCCCTTGAAATAAAGAAAGAAGCGGTGGATCCGGAAGATGTGGAGATGCTTCAGGACCTGGTTGTTGCTGCTGTAAATGAGGCCCTTGCCACGGTCCAGGCCGAAATGTCCCAGGAGATGAGCAAGGTTACCGGCGGGATAAATATCCCCGGGCTTTTCTGATTTGCAGGTTGAGCACAGTATTTTATTTTTATTAAAATGGCCGGTTGAGCGTCTGCTTCACCGGCTGTTTTTGCAAAGAAGGTGTTTTTAAATTGGCATTAAATATCTTGTAGTTAGACTAAATTTAGTCTGGGTAAAAACTTTAAGTAATAATATAATTCAAAAAATGTTTTATATTTTTAGGAAAATATGCTACACAATTCAAATTCTTTGACAAGACTTGTAGGAGAGTTGAAAAAGCTGCCGGGAATCGGTGAAAAGACCGCCTGTCGGCTTGCCTTTCATCTGCTCAAGTCACAGAGCAACATGATTGCGCTTGCAGACTCACTCCAAGATGTCAGTGCAAAGGTGGGGCTCTGCTCAATCTGTTTCTCTTTCACCGAAACAGATCCCTGCCAGATCTGCTCGGGCGGACGGGATGAATCGATTATCTGTGTTGTGGAGGATCCTTCCGATCTCTTTGCAATCGAGAGAAGCGGTGCTTTCAGAGGCAGGTATCATGTGCTCCACGGTGTGCTATCGCCGCTTTCAGGGGTAACACCGGCTGATCTGAAAATAACCGAGCTGCTGGAACGGCTCAAAAGTGACCATGTTAAAGAGGTTGTCATTGCCACCAACTTTTCGGTCGAAGGTGAGGCAACAGCAATTTATCTTACGGGGATACTCCGAAAGCTCGGAATAAAGGCAACAAGGTTAGCCCACGGCATACCGATTGGCAGCGATCTTGAGTATATAGACGCTGCTACTATGCAGAGGGCTCTTAACGGTAGAAGTGAGTTGTAGAGTAATCCAAAATCAAAAAGCAGCATAAATGAAAGAGGAGGCTGTATGAGCAAGAAAATGGTAACAATCGACGGCAACACCGCTGCCGCCCACGTAGCCCATGCTACGAACGAAGTTATCGCCATCTATCCGATCACCCCTTCATCAGTTATGGGCGAAATCTCTGATGCAAAGAGTGCCGCCGGAGAAAAGAATATCTGGGGTACAATCCCTCTGGTTGCCGAACTGCAGTCAGAAGGCGGAGCCGCTGGAACCGTCCACGGTGCCCTGCAATCAGGAGCCCTGACCACCACCTTCACAGCCAGCCAGGGTTTGCTGCTGATGATTCCGAACATGTATAAGATCGCGGGCGAACTGACCTCTACGGTTTTTCATGTCTCTGCACGAGCAATTTCTGCTGCAGCTCTTAATATCTTCGGCGATCATTCGGACGTCATGTCCTGTCGTTCAACCGGTTGGGCCATGCTCTGTTCCAATAATGTTCAGGAGGTTATGGACTTCGCCCTCATCTCCCAGGCAGCCACTCTCAAAAGCCGGGTTCCTTTCCTGCACTTCTTTGACGGCTTCCGTACCTCACACGAAGTTCAGAAAGTAGAAGAGCTGACCTTTGACGAAATGCGCCACATGATGGACGATGAGCTCATCAATGCTCACCGCCTCCGTGGTCTTTCCCCTGATCGTCCCGTTATGCGTGGTACTGCCCAGAACCCTGACGTCTATTTTCAGGGACGTGAAACCGTTAACCAGTTTTACGCACCCTGCATCAAGATTGTTCAGGAAGAAATGGACAAATTCGGCAAGCTCACCGGCCGTAAATACAAGCTGGTGGACTATGTCGGTGCCAAAGATGCCGAGCGCGTTGTCGTCGTCATGGGTTCCGCAGCCGACACAGTGGAAGAAACTGTTAAAAACCTCGTCAAAAAGGGGGAGAAAGTCGGCGTTGTAAAAGTTCATCTTTACCGCCCGTTCCCTCTGGATGCATTTATCAAGGCTCTGCCAAAAACAGTTACCAGTATTGCTGTTCTTGACCGGACCAAAGAGCCCGGCTCCCTCGGCGAGCCGCTTTATCTGGACATTCGTACTGCCATCGGTGAAGCCATGTCAGAAGGGAAGTTCAGCTTCAAGGGGTACCCGAAAATTGTCGGCGGTCGTTATGGTCTCGGCTCCAAAGAGTTTACCCCGGCCATGGCAAAGTCCGTACTGGATAATCTGAAAAAAGCCAAGCCGAAAAACCACTTTGTCGTTGGTATTAAAGAAGATGTTACCAACTGTAGTCTTGATTATAATCCTGAGTTCCGTACTGCCATGGACGGCACATATGAGGCAATGTTCTACGGCCTCGGTTCCGACGGTACAGTCGGTGCTAACAAAAACACTATCAAGATCATCGGTGAAACCACCAAAAACTTCGCCCAGGCTTACTTTGTTTACGACTCCAAGAAAGCCGGCACCATTACCATCTCTCACTTGCGTTTCGGCAAGAAAGCGATCAATGCCCCTTATTTGATTGACCATGCCGACTTCATCGCCTGCCACAACTTCTCCTTCCTGGAGAAATACGATATGGTCAGTAAGGCCAAGCCCGGTGCTACCTTCCTGCTCTGTTCACCCTTCGAGCATGATGAAGTCTGGGATAAAATGCCCAATGAAGTGCAGCAGCAGGTCATTGACAAGAAGCTCAAATTTTACGTGATCAACGCCATCAAGCTGGGCGAAGAGCTTGGTCTCGGTGCCCGTATCAACGTTATAATGCAGACCGCCTTCTTCAAAATCTCCAATATCATCCCGTTGGAGCAGGCAATTGCCGAAATCAAAGGGGCCATCAAGAAGAGCTACGGCAAATCTGGCGACAAGGTTGTTGCCATGAACAACGCCGCTGTTGATGAAGCGCTGAAAAATATCTACGAAGTAAAGGTGCCTGCAAAAGCGACCAGCAAACTGAAAATGCCGCCAGCAGTTGCCAAGACTGCTCCGCAATTCGTTCAGGAGGTCACCGGCCGGATTATTGCCGGTTTCGGCGACGATCTGCCGGTATCAGCCATGCCGGCTGATGGGACTTTCCCGACTGCTACGTCGCAGTACGAGAAGCGTAATATCGCGGTAGACATTCCGGTCTGGGATGAGAAGCTTTGTATCCAGTGCGGCATTTGTTCATTTGTCTGCCCCCATGCCACCATCAGGATGAAGGCATATGACGAGAAGTTGCTGGCAAAGGCACCAAAGACCTTCAAGTCGACCGATTGCAAACTTCCGGAATTCAAGGGAATGAAATATACACTTCAGGTTGCTCCTGAAGACTGTACCGGATGCGGAGCCTGCGTCCACAACTGTCCTGCCAAGAGCAAGGAAGATGCTAATCACAAGGCTATCAACATGCAGTTCCAGCCACCGCTGCGTGCTGCTGAAGCTGCCAATTATGAATTCTTCCTGGCGCTCCCTGACATGGATCCGACCAAGCTTAAACTGGATACCCTCCGTGGAAGCCAGCTGGTACGGCCAACCTTTGAATACTCTGGCGCCTGTGCAGGATGCGGCGAGACTCCGTACTTAAAGCTTCTCTCCCAGCTGTTCGGTGATCGTGCGATGATCGCAAATGCCACCGGCTGTACCTCCATTTACGGTGGAAACCTGCCAACCACTCCGTGGGCCAAGCGCGCTGACGGACGTGGACCAGCCTGGTCCAACTCCCTTTTTGAAGACAATGCCGAGTTCGGTTACGGTATGCGTCTGGCAGTTGACAAGTTCACCGAGTCTGCCCGTGAACTGGTGACAGAACTCTCCAGTTGCAGCTGCAAGGCATGCAAGCCGGTTCTGCCACTGATGAAAGAAATTCTCGCTGCTGACCAGTCAGACCAGACCGGTATCGAGGCACAACGTGAGCGGATTGCTACACTGAAAAAAGCCCTGAAGGGGTGCAAGGAACGAGCTGCAGTGCAGTTGCTGCCAATTGCTGATTATCTTGTTAAGAAGTCGGTCTGGTGCGTTGGTGGCGACGGCTGGGCATATGATATCGGTTACGGCGGTCTCGACCATGTCATAGCTTCCGGCAAAAACGTTAACCTGCTGGTTTTGGATACTGAAGTCTACTCCAATACAGGTGGTCAGGCATCCAAAGCGACACCTACCGGCGCAGTAGCGCAGTTCGCTGCCGGCGGCAAGGCAATGGCCAAGAAGGATCTCGGTATGATGGCAATGGCTTACGGTAATGTCTATGTGGCTAATGTCGCACTGTCCAATCCTGGGCAGGTTGTCAAGGCATTCATGGAAGCTGAAGCCTATGACGGCCCGTCACTCATCATTGCTTATTCACACTGTATTGCCCATGGTATCGATATGACCAAGGGTGTTGATGAGAATAAAAAAGCTGTTTCCTGCGGTTACTGGCCTCTGTATCGTTATAACCCGGCTCTGGCTGCCGAAGGGAAGAATCCGCTGCAGCTTGACAGCAAATCACCGACCACTTCGTTTGAGGATTACGCTTACGGTGAGAATCGCTATAAAGTCCTTCAGAAAGCCAATCCGGAGGCAGCGGCAGTGCTTATGAAGAAGGCAACTGCCTGGACTGCAAGCCGATTTGAATATTATGAAAAACTTGCTGCCCTCACGTACGAGGGTACTGACAAGTAAACTGAAGTCTTTCCCACTAAAAAAGCCTCTGGATAAAACCGGAGGCTTTTTTAGTCACTTGAAAGCTCTTTAAATTTCTGTTATATAGACACCTTATCACTGCATCAAGTCAACGCAAGGAGTAACACATGGCGAGTCCTCAAATGGTGATGTACGATGAGGAGTTCCGACAGATAAACATCGTCATTGAAAAACTGCTCCGCGAAGCAAATGCCAAAGTCATTTTCCTCGTAGACAAGAACGGCCAGCTTATCTCCGGCGTGGGAGAGGTTGAGCGTTTTGATACCACCTCCCTGGCTTCCCTCACTGCGGGAAACATTGCTGCCACAGGCGGACTTGCCAAGCTTATCGGTGAAAAAGAGTTCTCTATTCTCTTCCATGAGGGGGAGAAGGATAACCTTCATATCTCCATCGTCGGCGGGCGCGTCATTCTGGTCGTTCTCTTTGACAACCGCTCATCCCTTGGGCTTGTCAGACTGAGAGTTAAAAAAGCCTCTGACGAGCTTACCATTATCTTCGACGGGCTGATGCAGAAAGCTGAAGAGAAAGAAAAGAGCGGAACTACGGACTTTCCTTTTGCCGAAATAACCGATGACGACATCGACAACCTGTTCAGCTAAACCTTGGGGAGCTAATCAATGTCGTTCATAAACTATGCTTCCAGAGAGATAAACTGCAAGATCGTCTACTACGGTCCAGGACTCTGTGGAAAGACCACTAACCTGCAATATGTTTATCAGAAGACCGCTGCCGATGCCAAAGGGAAGATGATTTCTCTCGCAACAGAGACTGAGAGAACCCTGTTCTTCGATTTTCTTCCGCTGGCACTTGGTGAAATCCGTGGTTTCAAGACCCGCTTTCACCTCTACACCGTCCCCGGACAGGTCTTCTACGATGCCTCCAGAAAACTCATTCTCAAAGGGGTTGATGGTGTGGTGTTTGTCGCAGATTCGCAAGAGGAACGCTACGATGCAAACATCGAGTCCCTTGACAATCTCCGTTTCAACCTTGCCGAACAGGGGTACGACCTCGACAAGATTCCTTACATTGTCCAGTACAACAAACGAGACCTGCCAAATGCGATGTCGGTGGAAGAGATGCGCGTAGACCTGAACCCTACGGGAGTTCCTGAGTTTGAGGCCTGCGCTGCAACAGGAGAAGGTGTTTTTGAGACCCTTAAAGCTGTTGCCAAGCTTATTCTTATTGATTTGAAAAGAGGCTAGCAACGGTATAAATTGATTTGCAAAAGGGCTGCGGAGATTTCGTAGCCCTTTTTGTTTTTAGCGGTATCTTTTCCTCCGACTCTCCTTAAGCTGTCTTATGGTCAGTGGCAGCAGCACGGCGCCAAAAATCAGCATACAGCCAATCATCTCAGCTCTACCCAGACGCTCTCCAAGAATAAAAAAACCGCCAAACATACTCCATACAGGATCAAGCGTATAGACAAGGCCGGCATTTGTCGGCGTTGTGTGCCTCTGCCAGATGTTTTGCAGAGTGAAGCAGATAACGGTCGGAAAAATTGCGCAGTAGAGCAGGGCTGTGCCTGAGGTGACACCAAAAGAGAATGGTGGAGGCGGGAATAGACCTGTAACGATTATGCCGACTGTTGAGACAACGGCAAACTGCACAAGACTGATGAGGTAGACATCATCAGTTTTCAGAACCTTGGATACAGAGATGATATGAATCGCTATGAACAGGGCACAGAGAGTCGAGAGGAGATCTCCGCGACTAAAGCCCCCGATCCCGCCCTGGGCAAGCAACCATATCCCTCCGATTGCCAGGAGAATGCCGATGATGCTCCATCTGTCCAATTTGTCGCGCCAGACGATAAAGCAGATTACAGGGATAAAGAGGACAAAGAGGTTGTTGAGAAATCCGGCACGTGTAGCTGTTGTTTCTGAAAGCCCCAGTACAAAAGAAAGATTTGTGGCAGCAAGAGCGAGCCCGACAATACTCCCGCGCCGGACAATCGACCAGTTGAAGCCCTTCAGCCTCGGGATACAGAAGAGAAGCATGATAAGGGTTGCCAGGGAAAAGCGCATAGCCAGGAAAGTCGTCGGCGGGATTTCACGAAAGCCGATTTTGTTGAAGACGAAACTTCCACCCCAGAAGATGGTGGTCAGTATCAAATAGAAATGGACTTTTAGAGGAGAAACAGCGGATTGGGAATTATGGGCCATTGGTCGAGTAAACCATCACCAACTGGCTAAATCAATAGAAAGTTATATGCGGTTCATAGAAAAGACGCTGTTCCTGCCAGCAGCCTTTGCACGGTACATGGCCTCGTCCGCCTCCCTAATCAGGTCAGGGACAGTTGAGATAAAGTCGGTAGGGTAGGTGGCAACACCCATGCTGGCTGTGGTTTTCAGCCCTTTGAGCTTGTCAGTGTAGGTGTGGGTCTGTATCCGCATGCGGAGACGTTCCGCAATGAGGAGAGCATCATCGTGCCTGGTTTCCGGCAGTGTCAGGACAAACTCCTCTCCACCGTAGCGTGCGGCAAAATCGTAGCTGCGCAGCCCAGCTTTCGAAATATCTGCGATCAAAGTCAGCACCTGATCGCCTGCCTGATGGCCGTAATTATCATTAATCAGCTTGAAATGGTCGATGTCGATCATCACAAGAGAAAGATGACTCCCCTTTCTCTCAGCCCTCTGCATCTCTTTTGTCAGCATCTCCATCATGTAGCGGCGATTGAAAATGTGGGTCAGGGGGTCGGTGTTGGAGAGCTGCTTGAGCATTTCATTGGATTTTCTCAATTCATCCTGAAGAGACTTGACCTTCAGCTGCACCTTGACTCTGGCAATCAGCTCGCCAGCATCAAAAGGCTTTGTTATGTAGTCGCTGGCTCCAAGGCCGAGAAGCTTGATTTTCAGATCCCGATCGGCGCAGCCTGTCAGCATGATTACCGGAATATCCTGAAGCTTTTTATTCTCCCTGATCATGCCGAGCAGTTTGAAGCCGTCGATACGTGGCATTTCAATGTCACAGAGAATCAGGTCTATCTCTGCCGATAGCAGAAGCTTGAATGCTTCAATTCCGTCCCCAGCCTGGAAAACCCATTCACAGAGGTCAGCACTCTGCAATTCATGCGCAATCTGGGCACGAACAGTTTCAGAGTCATCGATTATCAGAATGGATTTGGGCACTTTCACGCTCGTCTGGGCTAAATGGATCGGCACTTATAATATCGGCTCTTTTGCCTGAGTCTTTAGCGTCTTTATGGTTTCAGCATAGCTGCTGCTGTTGAACACCGCGCTTCCTGCGACAAAAACATCAGCACCTGCATGGGAAATCCTTGCGATGTTGTCAATCTTTACGCCGCCATCAACCTCCAGCTCGGCCTCAGCTCCACGCTTGTCAAGCATTGCCCGCAGCGACTTGATCTTAGGGATGCACTCCTCGATGAAAGATTGACCGCCAAAGCCGGGATTGACTGTCATTAACAGGACAAGGTCAAGGTCTTTGAGGACGTACTCAAGGCAGTTGAGTGGTGTCGCAGGGTTCAGTGACACACCGGCTTTCTTGCCGAGACTCTTGATGAGCTGGATGCTTCTGTGCAGATGGGTGGATGCTTCGGCATGGACAACAATGATGTCAGCTCCGGCAGCGGCAAAGTCGGGTATGTAGAGGTCGGGATTTTCGATCATCAGGTGGACATCAAGGGGCAGAGTTGTAATCTTTCTGACTGCATCCACGATCAGGGGACCGATGGTTATGTTCGGTACAAAATGGCCATCCATGACATCAATGTGGATGTAATCGGCTCCGGCTGCCTCGACAGCTTTTATCTCTTCGCCCAGTCGGCTGAAATCGGCAGAAAGTATTGATGGCGCTATCTTCTTCATCCGTTTACCTCGTTATTTTTTTTATCATTCGTGCAGCGAAAAAACCGTCCATGCCGTGGCGGTGAGGCCAGCTCCTGAAATAACCGGATTCGGTCTGCATCGGTGCTGCTTGCGGCAAAATATTGCTGACAGGTTCTATCATAAAATCAGGATGATGTTTAATGAAATTATCAACCACCTGCTCGTTTTCTTCCAGAGAGGTTGAACAGGTTGAGTAAACCATTACCCCTCCGGGCTTAAGTTTCCTGGCGGCATTGGCAAGTATGGCACGCTGGGTGATTGCCAGTCTCATCGGATCTGACGGCTCTTTCCACCACTTCCCCTCCGGGTTTCTATGGATGACCCCGATTCCTGAACAGGGGGCATCGACGAGGATCCTGTCGAAGAGGTCGGAGTCGAGTTTCTCCAGCGGTTTAGTGGCATCTAGCAGAGTCAGGGAAATGTTTTTGATGCCGAGTCGCTCTGCAGTATCTCTTATCTGGGCAAGTTTTCGCGGATTCCGGTCGCAGGCAGTCAGGGAACCGACATCGCCTGAGAGCTCGGCCAGATAGGTTGCTTTGCCGCCTGGGGCAGCACAGAGGTCGAGGATGGCGTCTCCCGGTTCAGGTGAGAGAAGCAGTGCTGCCAGCTGTGACGCCTCGTCCTGGACAGTTACAAAGCCTTCTGTGAAGCAGTTCAGATTCGAGAGGGGGGCAGCGGATGTTATTGTTATCCCGTCCGGAGCAAATTTGCAGTGATGTGCCGATACCCCTTCAGCCTGAAGGCGCACGAGAACGGCAGCTGCATCGGCTTTCAGCCTGTTTGACCGTACAGTAAAAACAGGTGTTTCCCCCATGACGATGGCGAGTTTCTCTGCCTCCTCAAAGCCGAGTTGCTCAAGCCAGCCTTCGGTGATCCAGAGTGGATGGGAGTGTTTGACCGAGAGGTATGCTGCCGGGTCTTTATCCGGTTCCGGGTAGCTGATGCTGCTGCGGCCACGATCGGCGCTGCGCAGGACTGCATTGATAAAACCTGAAGCCCTGGGACAGAACTGCTTTGCCAGGTTTACGGTCTCGTTGACAGCCGCCGAAACCGGCACTCTGTCCAGATAGAAGATCTGGTAGAGGCCAAGGCGCAGAAGGAGATTAACGATCCGCTCAAGCTTTGCTGGTGGCGTCTTGGAAAATTGTGAAATTATATGGTCAAGAGTCCCCTGCCGGCGCAGTGTGCCGTACACCAGTTCGGTATAAAGCCCCCTGTCAGGGCCTTCAAGACCGCCGTTTTTCAGCTCCTGATCGATAAGAATGTCTGCATAGGAACGCTCTTTCTCGATCCTGAAGAGTGTGTTGAATGCGGCCTGGCGGGAAGATATGGTCATTTTGTCCTTGGTTGTTTTAAAGGTGATTCTTAAGTTTGTCAGCGGATGCCAGTGCTGTACTTGCCAAATTTTACAGGCTCTGTGGCATTAAGTGTGTTCACAGAGAAAAACTTGATAATTGTTTTTCCAAAGATAAGTATGTTCTGAAGCGGAGTGAAACCAGATGGTGAACTGTCCACAATCGGATCAGTTCCATTTGTGGTGTAGTAGATGGTAGCGCCTGCTGTGCTGGCTGTCAGAGTCACATATTGCGGTGCAGTGTAATTACCGAAATCAGGAGATGCCTTAGTTATAGAGG
>JACABD010000002.1:0-66739 GCA_013377075.1 Geobacteraceae bacterium
GTGGATTCTACATTGACAAAATCCTGAAATATTGTATACAGTATGCACCATTTTTATTCAAAGACACCTGCAAAATGCAGATATACAAGGAGGAGGAGAGAGATGATTGAAGCGTATCTGAAGCATGAAGAAGAGCGTAGCGCACAGGGTATTCCTGCGCTTCCACTGACCCCGGAGCAGACTACAGACCTCTGTAAATTACTTGAAAACCCACCGGCAGGCAAAGAGGAGTTTCTTGTTCACCTCCTTAAAGAGCGTGTTTCCCCAGGTGTTGACCCGGCTGCTGAAGTAAAGGCGGGTTTTCTTGCTGAAATAGTAAAAGGGGCGAAAAAGTCTCCACTCGTCTCTAAAGTTGAGGCCGTAAGGCTTCTTGGCACAATGCTTGGCGGCTATAACGTTTATCCGCTTGTTGACGCACTCAAGGACGCAGAGCTTGCCGATGAAGCAGCAGCTGCTCTTTGTGGCATGACACTTGTCTATGACGGCTTTGATCGCGTTGTTGAACTTTCTGCCAGCAATGCTGCTGCCAAAAAGGTTCTTACTTCATGGGCAAATGCCGAGTGGTTTACAAACCGTCCCGGCGTTCCTGAGACAATCAAAGTAAAAGTATTCAAGGTTGAGGGTGAGATCAACACCGATGACTTCTCTCCTGCCGGAGATGCCTGGAGCCGTCCTGATATCCCCCTTCACGCCCTTGCAATGGGTAAAACCCGCTTTCCGAATCGCCTGAAAGACATTGCTGCATGGCGCGCTGCCGGTCATCAGGTTGCTTTTGTCGGTGATGTTGTCGGCACAGGATCTTCACGTAAGTCTGCATGTAACTCGGTTCTCTGGCACATGGGTCAGGATATTCCCTGCGTGCCTAACAAAAAAACAGCCGGCGTAATCATCGGCGGCGTCATCGCTCCGATCTTCTTTAATACTGCCCAGGATTCCGGCGCACTACCTCTCAAGGCCGATGTTTCTAAAATGAATGACGGCGATGTCATCACCATCAATACTGTAAAGGGCGAAATCACCAGCGAGAAGGGTGAAGTTCTCTCCACTTTCACAATCAGCCCTAACACTCTTTCTGATGAGTTCCGCGCCGGTGGCCGTATCCCGCTGATTATTGGCCGTGCAGTCACTGTGAATGCTCGCAAGGTCCTTGGTCTTGGTGATACCGATGCCTTTACTCTACCTGTAAACCCGGTTGCAAAGGCTGGTCAGGGGTACTCGCTTGCACAAAAAATGGTCGGTAAGGCTTGTGGCGTTACCGGTGTTCTCCCGGGGACAGCCTGCGATCCGAAGATGACAACAGTAGGCAGCCAGGATACAACCGGCCCGATGACTGCTGACGAGCTCAAAGAGCTTGCCTGCCTGAAGTTTCTTTCACCGATGTTCATGCAGTCATTCTGCCATACAGCAGCCTATCCAAAGCCTGCCGATGTGAAGATGCACAAGAACCTGCCAAAGTTCATCACTGACCGTGGCGGCGTCCCCTTGAAGCCGGGCGATGGCGTAATTCACTCATGGCTGAACCGTCTTCTTCTTCCTGATACAGTCGGAACCGGCGGAGATTCCCATACCCGTTTCCCGATCGGCATCAGCTTCCCGGCCGGATCAGGTCTCGTTGCCTTTGCAGGTGCCATGGGCTTCATGCCTCTTGACATGCCTGAGTCAGTGCTTGTCCGTTTCAAAGGCAAATTCAACCCGGGCATCACCCTACGTGACGCTGTTAATGCAATCCCTTACTGGGCAATCAAGCAGGGACATCTTACCGTTCCTAAAAAGAACAAGATTAACATCTTCAATGGTCGTATTCTTGAGATGGAAGGTCTGCCTGAGCTGACAGTCGAGCAGGCTTTCGAGCTTACCGATGCAGCAGCTGAGCGTTCTGCAGCAGCAGGCTGCATCCAGCTTTCCAAGGAGTCGGTTGCAACTTACCTTCGCTCCAACGTAGCCCTTATGAAGCAGATGATCAAGGAAGGTTACCAGGATGCTCAGACCCTGCAAAACAGGATTGATGCAGTAAATGCCTGGCTTGCCAAGCCTGAACTGCTCGAAGCTGACAAGAATGCCGAGTATGCGGCGGTTATTGAAATTGATCTCTCCGAAATCACCGAGCCGATCCTTGCCTGCCCGAATGATCCCGACGATGTCAAGCTTCTCTCTGACGTTGCCGGTACACCGATTCAGGACGTTTTCCTCGGTTCATGCATGACCAACATCGGTCACTTCCGCGCTGCAGCAGAAATCTGGCGTGGTCAGAAGTTCAACCCGGCTGTCCGCACCTGGATCTGTCCGCCGACCCGCATGGATCAGGCAAAGCTGAAGGACGAGGCCTACTTCTCTGTCTACAGTGCCTTTGGCTGCCGTATCGAGATTGCTGGCTGCTCCCTCTGTATGGGCAATCAGGCAAGGGTTCCGGACGGAGTAAACATGTTCTCTACCTCGACCCGTAACTTTGATGATCGTATCGGTGATGGAGCAAAGGTATACCTCGGCTCTGCTGAACTGGGTGCAGTAGCGTCACGTCTTGGCAAACTGCCGACAGTTGCCGAGTTCATGGCAATCTACAACGAGAAGGTTGAGCCGAACAAAGAGAAGATTTACAAATATCTCCAGTTTGACGAGATGCCAGAGTACAACTAGTAGTCTGGTCGTTTAGACGCAAAAAGGGCTTGCCGGTTTCGGCAAGCCCTTTTTGTTGATCATTTATGGCATAAAAAAAGTTTTGAAAGTAATCTAGCCGGCAGTAGATTCGCCATTGTCTTGCGTCGGTGGGGTTGCAACCCCTCTTGACCAGAGATGCTTTCCGTATTTCCAGTACCCCTTGACATTACAGAGTCTAGGATCTTTGCCTGGATCAACGGCAACAATCTGACCGTTAATCAGAGGTTGCAGATGCTTGGCCAGAGCAGCTCCGCCACCGCCGGTCAGAACAATCGTGTCGATATCCCAGTCATCTGTCCAGAGTCTGTCCACTTCGCTGGCAATTGAAGCTGCAAGCTGGCTGAATACGGCATCAGTCGGCCCTTTGAGGTCATATTCTTTACCTTTGATCTTGATGCTACCCTTGTCAACTGCATCGTAAAGTCTGTAAAGCTCGATGTTCACGCCGCTCTTTTCATGGAGTTTACTGGCAATCATGCCGAATGCCTTTGAGATGCCGGTGTCTGTGGTTTTGCTGCCACGCTCCGAATATCGCATTTTGTCGGCAACAGTGAAATCGGAGGTTTTGAAGCCAACATCGATAATCCCTATTTTTTCATGTACATATTTCTTTTCCCCAAGCTCACCAAGGTCGTTCATCATCAGATTAAAAAGTGAGCCGAATGGTTGAGGGATAACCTTGACTTCGTTGATTCTTATGGTTTTCTCTTCACGCTTTCCGGAAAGAGATGTGAGCACTATCTTGTGATCTCCCTGAAGAGCTTTGATGACAGATTCCCTGTAGGCGCGGAAATAGCCGATAGGCAGTCCTGTAATGAGGCCGGTCGGAAGGAATGATCCGGAAAGTCTTGATGCTGCTGCAAGGGCAAGGGGTTTTAGGTGGGCTGCAAAGAACTGTGCCTGATCCAGGGTGAAAGAGCGGACATTACTCTGTCTTTCTGCCATTTCTCCGATAAAATAGGACTGCCCGTCAATTTCTATGTGGATATTTTCGTCCGGAGAAGATTCCCCGAGAATTCCACCCTTAAACTGAATGTCGGTAGATTCGCCGAGGATTGATTTGAATATGATTGATTTGCTGTTGTTGGTAGCTTTTGTAAAACCGAAGCCTGTATCAATGGCCAGAATCTCCATAAAAGTCATACTCCCCATAGCTTTATTGGTTTAAAACTGGCGTGAAGATAGCATTTAGCCTTGAATAAAGTCAATTAATCTATGAATTGACATTTCATGAATCTTTGCTAGATTACAACCATGAAAAATATACTCATCGTCAGCTCTTCTCCTTCTTTTTTGGAGCGTAACGGAACTTTATTAAGGCGATCTGATTTCAGGATACTGACCGCAGATAATACTTCTGAGGCTCTTTCTATATTTCAGTCCGAGCTTATTGAGCTTCTTTTTATTGATACAAAAATTGATGAAGAAACCGGCGAAACTTTTTGTTCTAGAATAAGAAACTGTCAATCAAAAACAAAACCGGTAATAATTCTTGTCTGTAATGACTCAGAAGAGGAGTTTGCAAGGTTGAAGGGCTCCGGAGCTGATGCCATTATTGCACGGCCTATCAAGCCTTTGCAGTTGATCAAAACTGTAGGACAGTTCCTTTCCGTACAACTGGTAAGAAGCAGAAGGGTCTCATTGAGAGTTAAAGTAATAAGTAAAAAGGATGAAGTCGAGTTCTTCTGTATCTCCCATAATATAAGCCTCACGGGTATGCTTATTGAGACTGAATTCTCTCTGGATGTCGGCAGCGTAATCATCTGTCAGTTTTCTATTCCGGGGTCACTTGATGTCGAGACTGAAGGCGAAATAGTCCGGTCTGCAAGGACGATGGATGGAGCCCACCTCTACGGAATTCATTTTACTACATTGAGCCGTAATTTCCGACATGAGATTGATCAGTATATTGCTTCTGTAATAAGAGGCGACTAGTTTCCTTGTCAATATGGCAGGACCCTGACAAATTCCCGCTATGGCGGGTTTTTTATTGCTCACTCTATCAATCGTTGTTTCGACTGTTGCAATTATGCTACAGTCGCTGAAAATTATTTTGGAGGCTGTATGGCTATAGCTGAGAAAATCCAGAGATGCATCGAAAGTTCTTCGTGGATCAGGAAGATGTTTGAAGAGGGCGCAAAGCTACGTCAGATTCATGGCTCTGAAAATGTCTATGATTTTACCCTGGGCAATCCTAATATCGATCCGCCGCCGCTTTTTTATGAAGAGCTGATGAAGATTGCCGCTGCGCCTGAACATGGACAGCACCGCTATATGAGCAACGCTGGATACGATGAGACACGGGATGCTGTAGCCTCCTTCATTGCCTCTTCATCAGGTGTTGATCTGCAGCGCCGCAATATCCTCATGACCTGCGGCGCCAGTGGCGCCCTGAATGTCTCTTTGAAGACAATGCTTAATCCTGGTGATGAGGTTATTATCCTCGCTCCTTATTTTGTCGAATACAAATTCTATATCGATAATCATGGCGGTGTCCCGGTAGATGTTTGGACTAACAGGGATTCCTTTCAGCTTGATATCCCTGCAATAGAGCGGGCAATTACTACAAAGACACGCGCCGTGATCATCAATACGCCTAACAACCCGACTGGAGTCATCTATCCTGCTGAATCACTGTCAGCCCTTGGACAGATTCTGGAGCGAAAAGAGCGAGAGCTTGAACGGCAGATTTACCTTATCTCCGATGAGCCGTATGCCCGCATCGCCTATGATTTGCTTGAAGTGCCAAATATCTTCAAATATTACGATAATTCCATTATTGTCACCTCCCACTCAAAAGATCTGGCTCTTCCTGGCGAGAGAATCGGCTACATAGCCACAAGCCCGACGATGACCCATGGCGACCTCTTTATGGAGGGGGCGATTTTCTGCAACAGAACTCTTGGCTTTGTAAATGCACCGGCACTCATGCAGCGCCTTGTGGCAAAGCTTCAGCATGAGTCTGTCGATGTTGACGACTACCGTGAAAAACGCGATCTGCTCTATGAAAATCTGACAGCCATGGGCTACTCCATGGTCAAGCCGGATGGTGCATTCTACCTCTTCCCGAAATCACCACTTGCCGATGATGTAGCTTTTGTAAGGGCTGCCCAGAAGCATAACCTACTTCTTGTCCCTGGCGCCGGCTTTGGCGCACCTGGGTACTTCAGGGTTGCATACTGCGTTGATATTGAGATGATAAAGCGAAGTCTTCCTGCCTGGAGAGCCCTGGCTATTGAGACAGGTCTGTCCGGGGAGTCTAAATGAAGGATTCAATTTTAATCGTAGATGATGAAGAGGCAATCAGAAGCTCTTTGCAAGGTATTCTGGAAGATGAGTCATACCAGGTCTCTCTGGCTGTTGACGGTCTCAATGCCCTTGCAGTCCTGGAAAAGGAGCTTCCTGATCTGGTGCTGCTCGATATCTGGATGCCTGGCCTTGATGGCCTTGAAACCCTTGCAAAAATAAAAGAGATTTACCCTGATCTTGCTGTAGTTATGATCTCCGGCCACGGTACTATCGAAACGGCTGTTAAGTCTACCAAGCTCGGTGCCTTTGATTTTATTGAAAAACCGCTCTCCCTTGAAAAAGTGCTGGTGACTGTTCATAACGCAATCAGTATGAGTCGGCTCAAGCAGGAAAATGCCTCTTTAAGGGGGATTCTGGATGAGCGTTTTGAGATTGTCGGCAGCTCTGAATATGCTAAATTGCTCAGGGAACAGGTGAGGATAGTTGCCCAGACCAGCGCCCCGATTCTGATCTGCGGTGAAAAGGGTACTGGCAAGGAGTCTGTTGCCCATGCTGTTCATCGCTACAGCCTTAGAAAAGAAAAGCCCTTCATAACTGTAAACTGTGCAGCGATTCCCGAAGAGTTGATGGAATCTGAGATATTTGGCTATGAGAAAGCTGCATTTCCCGGTGCAGCATCTCTGCATAAAGGTAAACTCGATATTGCTGCCGGTGGCACCATCTATTTTGAAGAAGTATCCGAGATGCCCCAAAGTCTCCAGCACAAGATAAGAAGGGTCATCGAAGAGCATAGGTTCGAACGTATGGGGGGTCTCAGGCCGATTGATATTGATGTCCGGGTTATGGCCTCAACCAGTATCTCCCTTGAAGTTGCTGTTGAGGCCGGGACGTTCAGCGAAGAACTTTTCTTTCTTCTCAACGTTGTACCATTTGATCTTTCCCCACTGCGTGCCAGAAAGTCGGATATCCCAGAACTGGTAGAGCATTTTCTCGAAATTTTCTGTAAAAGGGAGATGCGTGAAAAAAAGGCCATAAACAGCGACGTTCTCGAAGTTATGAAGGGATATGACTGGCCCGGCAATATAAGGGAGCTGAAAAATATTATGGAGCGTCTGGTAATTGTCTCATCTGACACTATAGATATTATCCAGCTTCCCGAGGCTATTCTCGAAAGAGGCAGGCAGCGCCAGTCTTCAGCTGATGATTCCGGTGAAAGCCCATCCTTAAGGGGGGCACGCGAGGATTTTGAGCGCCAGTTCATCATGCAGAAGCTTGAGGAAAATGACTGGAATATCACTAAAACCGCCGAGGCGATTGATCTGGAACGGAGTAACCTTCATCGCAAGATCCGCAGCTACGGAATTGAATTGAAAAAATGAAAATGATTTTATTGGGACAAAAATGAAATTTATAAAGCGAACTTCCAGACAGGGTTTAAAGCCAGTATCCGGAACACTCTCTGTGCACAGGGATGGATACGGTTTTGTCACTCCTGATGTGAGTGGTAATGATGTTTTTGTCCCGGCAAGGTATCTGCGTGAAAATCTCCATGGCGACAGGGTCGAAGTGGAGATTCAATCCGGCTCCAGAGGTGGGAAAAAGGAAGGTCGTATAGTTAAAACTCTGGAGCGCGCCATCAAGAGTGTAACCGGTATATTCTCGATGCGTCGTAGCGGAGGTTTTCTCAAGCCAACTGATGAGCGGCTTCCCGGCTTTGCTGTTGCTGGCCCCTTCGGAAAGGCGAACGATGGCGAGGTGGTAGTTGCTGAAATTATCACCTATCCCAAGGATCGTCAGCCAGGTGTCGCAAAGATTGTAGAGATTCTCGGTGCCCCGGATAATCCCGAAGTAGAGGTTCTGTCAGTTGTCAGGAAGTTTGACCTGCCAGATACATTCTCGCCGCTGATATTGAAGGCTGCCAAGGCTGTGCCCCAATTACCCTCAGAGGCCGATATCACAGGGCGTCATGACCTTAGGGGCATAACAACCGTAACCATAGACGGAGAGACTGCCAGAGATTTTGATGATGCCGTGTCAGTCAGCAGGGAGGGAGAAAAGTATCGACTTCGCGTATCTATTGCCGATGTTTCCCATTATGTTCTTCCCGGTTCACCTATAGACAAGGAGGCATACCTTCGCGGTACATCGGTTTATTTTCCTGATCGCTGCATTCCGATGCTTCCTGAAGAGCTTTCAAACGGGATCTGTTCACTCAACCCCCATGTTGACCGCCTTACATTGACTGCAGAGATGCTGTTCAACAAGGATGGTGAGATGATAGCATCCTCGTTTTATCCAAGTGTTATAAAGAGTGCTGCCCGACTTACCTATACACTGGTTAGCCGTATCGTCGAACTTGATGAGGCTGATGCGAAAAAAGAGTATGACTTGTTATTGCCTGACCTTGCGGTTATGCAGGAACTTTCAACAGTACTCATAAAAATGCGTAAAGAGCGGGGGAGTATCGATTTTGACCTTCCGGAAGCTGAGATAATTCTCGATGAATTCGGTTCGACAGAGGCAATTGTAAGGGCAGAGCGAAACCAGGCCCACAAGCTCATTGAGTCGTTTATGCTTGCAGCAAACGAGGCAGTAGCCGGATTTCTTACAGAAAATGACATACCGCTTCTATACAGGATTCATGAACTGCCTGATCAGGATCGACTCGCTGCTCTTGCCGAATTTCTTCTCCCCCTTGGTTATGATCTCCCCCAGGGTGAAAGTTCAGCAAAACCTGCTGATATCCAGCGTCTCCTGGCAAAGGCCGAAGGTTCTCCAGAGGAACGCCTTGTCAACCGGCTTTTGCTACGAAGCATGAAACAGGCACGCTATGCGGAACAGAATTTCGGCCACTTCGGTCTGGCAGCCCCGGTTTATACTCATTTCACATCGCCAATCAGGCGCTATCCCGATCTTGTAGTTCACAGGATACTTAAATGGTATCTGATGAATAAATCTGCTGATAATCGCGGAAAATTCAAAGGTGGTCCCTTCCCGGGATTCCCTGCACTCTTAACAGACATGGGTGAGCATACAAGCAGACGGGAACGAGTTGCCATAGAAGCAGAGCGAGACATTATCGAGCTCAAGAAAGTTCAGTTCATGGTTTCAAAGGTCGGAGAGGAGTTTGAAGGATTCATTAGCGGAGTTTCTGCTTTCGGTTTTTTTGTAGAACTGGATGAACTCTTTGTTGAGGGACTTGTTCATATCTCCACTCTGCCGCAGGATCGTTACAATTTCAATGAAACCGCCCATATCCTTGCTGCTGAAGGGAGCAGTGCTACTTACAAGATCGGAGACCCGGTCAGAATCATAGTTGCAGCCGCAAGTCCAGAGAGGCGCCAGATCGAGTTTACCCTTGCAGGAGTGATCGCTAAAGCTGTTAAGGAAACTCAGGAGTATAGAAAGGTTCCTGTGAAAGGGAAAAAGCCGCAAGGGTGGATGGGTGGCAGGAAAAGCGATTCTTCCAGTAATGAGCGATCGCCAGGCTCAGGAAAACCTGCCAGGCGCGATGGCGGTGGCAGAAAAGGTAGAGGGAAACGGTAGTATTCCTTTGCTGAATCGTTAGTAATTGAGAGTCTGGAAGGGCTGTATTTGAAAAAAATCCTTGCTTTTTTAGTAACCTCCATGTAAAAGGAATCCTACAAGTTAATGTTCACTCCGAAAGTGAGCTCTTCCAGGCTCACTTTTTTTATTGGCAAAAATCATGGCAAAAAAAGATGTAGTAACTCAGGTAACGGAAATAGCTCAGCCCATTCTCGACTCGCTTGGGCTCGAACTCGTTGATATAGAGTACCGTAAAGAGGGGCACGGAATGATCCTTCGTCTCTTTATTGACAAGCCGGGCGGCATAATGTTGGACGACTGTGCTTGCTTTAGCAGGGAGCTTTCCGAGATTCTCGACGTTGAAGAGGTTATCCCTACTGACTACAATCTTGAGGTCTCTTCCCCAGGGCTAAACCGCCCCCTTACCAAGGCTGCAGATTTCGAGCGGTATAAAGGTAAACTGGTCAAGGTTCGTACGTACGAAATGTTCGCGGATAACTCTGGCAATCGCAGAAAAACTTTTCTTGGCCGTCTGGACGGCTTTGAGAATGGTTCTATTAGTTTAACTCTAAATGAGGGGCAGTCCGCTTCTATCCCGTTCGACAGGGTAGCAAAGGCTAATCTCGAATTTGAATTCTGATTTCTATTATTGAAAAGACAGGAGATATCAAGTGGATACAACTCTTAACCTCAAGCATATCATTGACCAGATCGTCAAAGAGAAGAGTATTGACAAGGCGATTGTAATCGAGGCTCTTGAGCAGGCAGTCTTGACCGCTGCTAATAAAAAATTCCGTAATACCAGGGATTTGGAGGCTCATTTCAACACGGATATATGTGAAGTTGAGCTTTTCGAGTTTGTAGAGGTTGTTGAGGACGTTGAGGACTCCTACAAGCAGATTACACTTGAAGAGGCGCAGGAACAGGATCCTGAAGTCGAAATCGGCGACGTTATCGGTATGAAGCTTCCATCCAGCGAGTTTTCAAGAATAGCCGCCCAGACAGCTAAACAGGTAATTATCCAGCGTGTTCGTGAAGCTGAAAGAGAGACTATATTCAATGAGTTCAAGGACCGCGTCGGCGAGCTTATCAACGGACTTGTACGCCGTTTTGAAAAAGGTGATCTTGTAATAGATCTTGGCCGTGTTGAAGCAGTTCTGCATCACAAGGAACTTGCTCCGCGCGAGGTCTATCGCCAGGGTGACAGAATAAAGGCTCTTATTACTGACATTCGTATGACCACCAAAGGGCCGCAGATACTGCTTTCAAGGACTGCACCGGCAATGCTGGCAAAGCTTTTTGAGGCTGAAGTCCCTGAAGTTGCCGAAGGGATTGTCGAAATCATGAATGTTGTCCGCGAGCCTGGTAGCCGTGCAAAAATTGCCGTTTATTCAAATGATTCTGATGTCGATCCGGTCGGGGCATGTGTCGGTATGCGTGGTAGCCGTGTTCAGAATGTTGTGTCAGAACTCCGTGGTGAAAAAATCGATATTATTCCATGGACAGAAGATGTTGCCCGTTTTGCCTGTAATGCACTCTCTCCTGCAACTGTTTCCAAGGTTTTTGTCGAGGATGAAAATCGCGCAATGGAGATCATCGTTCCTGACGACCAGCTTTCACTGGCTATCGGCAAGCGGGGCCAGAATGTAAGGCTTGCTGCCAAGCTGACAGGCTGGAGAATAGATATCAAGAGTGAAACCCGCCAGGCTGAAGCCGAGCTTCTCCAGTACTCCTCTTTTGACGGGTCTGCTGATGAAGTGGAAGAGGTTGCTCCGGAAGAAGCCGCTCCTGTTGTCGAAGTTGCTGAGCCGGAGGAAATTTAAGGGGTGCCAAATACCGATCCTTTGAGAAGCTGCCTGGGGTGCCGGAAGGTAATGCCCAAGCAGGAGCTTCTTCGCTTTGTTCTTGATCCTGAGGGGGGGCTTTTCCCTGATGTGTCAAGAAAACTGCCGGGTCGTGGGGCATATACCTGTTTCAGCGCAACCTGCCTTGATGCAGCGCTGAAAAAAAAGCAGTTTGGAAGATCCTTCAAGCAGGAAGTCAGGATCCCATCTTCCCCAGAGTTGACTGCACTGATTGTCAGGCTCCTGGAAGATAGGATCATTTCGACACTTGCTCTTGCAAACAAGGCAGGCAAGGCAGTTTCAGGCAGTGACACTGTCATGGAAACACTGAAGAAGGGTAGTGCAAAAATATTGATTTTGGCAGAAGATATATCTGTTGAGAGCGCGGCTAAATTTACTGCTGTTGCTCAAAAGACAGGGGTGGAAATGTACCGTTTTTCAATCAAGGAGCGACTTGGATCGCCCCTTGGTAAAGATATACGGACTGCAGTAGCAGTTCAAAAGAGCTCTTTTGCAGAGTCTCTGCAGACTGATTTGAAAAGATACTGGAACTTCTTCGAGGGAGGGGCGAACTAATAATGAGCAAGATTCGTGTACATGAGCTTGCGCAGAAGATGGGAATTGAGAACAAGGAACTTATTGTCAAACTTAAGGCGATGGGCGTTGAGATCAGTAACCATATGGCTGCCATAGATGAAGATGTAGCAAAAAAGCTCCAGGCACCTGCAACTGTCACCATGACAGTCAAGGATGTCTCCCAGGAAGAGACCAGGGTCACCTCTACAGTTATAAGACGCCGTGCAAAGGTTGTTGAAACCCAGGTTGAGGTAGCAGCTGAAGTGGTTGAAGTGGCTGAAAAACCTCAGCCAAAGGAACTTCTTACTGAGCCTGCTCCTGTTAAAGAGGAAACTCCTGAAGTTAAGCCTGTTGTAGCGACTGCTGTAAAACAGCCAGAAGCTGTACAGCCAGAAAAGGCTGAGGAAAAGCCTGTCCAGCCCAAAGCTGCGCCAGTGCCGGAAGAACCGCAAAAAGCTACTGCAAATCGTGCCGTAATACTTGGCCGCGTTGAGCTTCCTCCCGTACATAAGCCCCAGCCGCGCAATCAGGATAGAAATGCTGGCACATCTTCAGATAGGCCTGCTGAGAGACCTGCCCAGCGTCGTGAAGTAATCCCGCAGCAGGGGAGAACTGAAAGACCGGCTCCAAATCGTGACAGAGCAGCTCCTGGTGGTGCTCCCGGGCAGACTCGTCCTCCATTCCAGAGACCGGGAAGTGCACCTGGATCCAGACCGGATCAACAGTTTGCCAAGCCTTCGGTCCAGCCAGCTGCTATTGCGCCTCCTGGCGCAGATGACCGCAAAGGTGTCCGTAAAGGACCACCAAAGAGCGGCCCATCCGGTGATTCTCGTCCTGTAAAAAAAGCTGTTGTACCTGATAAGCGTAAGGAACTTCTTCTCAGAGACGAAATTGCAGAAAAACGCGAACGGGTTTTTGAGCCTGGTAGAAGTAGTAAAGGTAAAAAGAAGCATCATAAGCAAGAGCGTGCTTCTGAAGGGAAAAAGACCGAGATTACTACTCCGAAGGCAATCAAGCGTATTATCAAGATGAGTGAAACCATTACTGTCGGTGAGCTTGCCAAACGGATGGGTATCAAGGCAAACGAACTTATCAGGGCGCTGATGAAGATGGGGCTTATGGCTACCATTAACCATCCACTTGATCTTGATACAGCAACACTGCTTGCCAATGATTTTGCATTCGAAGTAGAGAATGTAGCAGTGGATCTTGATGAAATTCTTGAGTCTATTCCGGATACACCGGAATCGCTCCAGGTCCGCCCACCTGTTGTAACCATAATGGGTCACGTTGACCATGGTAAAACATCACTTCTTGATGCTATCCGTGAAGCAAATGTCATTGCCGGTGAGGCTGGCGGCATAACCCAGCATATCGGTGCATACGATGTTGAGCTTAACGGCAGGAAAATTACCTTCCTCGATACTCCGGGTCACGAAGCGTTTACTGCAATGCGTGCCCGTGGTGCCAAGGTTACCGATATAGTTGTCCTTGTAGTAGCTGCTGATGACGGTGTCATGCCGCAGACCAAAGAGGCTATCAATCACTCCAAAGCTGCCGGTGTTCCTATTATTGTTGCTATTAACAAGATTGACAAGCCTGATGCCAAACCGGAACGGGTTAAGCAGGAACTTACGGAGCAGGGGGTTGTTGCAGAAGAGTGGGGCGGCGATACTACAATGGTCGAAGTCTCTGCCAAGAAGAGACTGAACCTTGATGCTCTGCTTGAGATGATTCTGCTCCAAGCTGATGTAATGGATCTTAAGGCAAACCCTGATAAGGCTGCCAAAGGGACTGTTGTAGAGGGTAAGCTGGACAAGGGGAGAGGGCCTGTTGCAACAGTGCTTGTACAGGATGGAACTCTGAAAACAGGCGATTATTGTGTTGTCGGTATCCATTCAGGCCGTGTCCGCGCAATGCAGAATGACCGTGGTGAGAAGGTTCTTGAGGCAAGTCCGTCCATGCCTGTTGAGCTGATCGGTCTCTCCGGTGTTCCTGATGCAGGTGATGTATTTGTGGCCATGAAGGATGAGCGTCAGGCCAAGGAGATTGCAACACTTCGTCAGATCAAGCAGCGTGAGGTTGAATTTGCCAAACACTCCAAGCTCTCTCTTGAAGATCTCTACTCCAAGATTCAGGCCGGTGAAGTCAAGGATCTCAATGTTATTGTCAAGGGTGATGTTCAGGGCTCTGTCGAGGCAGTCGGCGAATCGCTGCGTAAACTCTCCACCTCGGCTGTAAGACTTAACGTTCTTCACTCGGCTGTTGGTGCGGTTACTGAGACAGACGTAAACCTTGCTTCTGCTTCCAATGCAATTATTATCGGCTTCAATGTTCGTCCGGAAGTCAAGGCCCAGGCCCATGCCGAGAAGGAAGGGGTCGATATACGGCTCTACAGCATCATTTACAATGCTGTAGAAGATGTTAAAAAGGCGATGGAAGGGCTTCTTTCCCCTGTATTCAAGGAGAAATATCTCGGCAGGGCCGAAGTCAGGGAAGTATTCTCCGTCCCTAAAATCGGTAATGTTGCCGGATGTTACGTTCAGGACGGCAAGGTTGTGCGTAATGCCCAGGTTCGTCTCCTCAGGGACAATATTGTTATCTACGAAGGGAAGATGTCGAGCCTTCGCAGATTCAAGGATGATGTGAAGGAAGCCGCAAGCGGTTATGAATGCGGTATAGGCCTTGAGAACTACAACGACATCAAGCAGGGCGATATAATAGAAGCCTTTGAGATGGAAAAAACAGCAGCTACTTTGTAATTGCAGATTAAGGTTTAAATCATATGTACAAACGTTCAGAAAAAGTTTCCGAGGCAATACACGAAGAGGTTTCCAAACTCCTTATCAAAGGGGTGAAGGATCCACGGGTCGGCTTTGTTACTATAACCGGTGTCAAGATGACAGATGATCTCCGTCTGGCAACAATATACTTCTCCTCTATCGGTACAGAAGAGGAGAAGAAAGATACTGAAACCGGTCTTAACAGTGCCAAGGGTTTTATTCGTCGTGAAGTTGGCAAAGTACTTAAGATGCGTTTTGTCCCTGACATAATCTTCAGGTATGACGCGGCTATTGAGTATGGCAACCATATAGAAAATATTTTGAAGCAGATCCATGACACGGATGAGAATAATGCTGAAGAAAATCAATGAACTGATATCTGCAGGAAGTTCATTTCTCATAACCACCCATGAGAGTCCGGATGGCGATGCAGTAGGTTCTTCACTGGCACTTGCCAACTATCTACGCGAGATCGGCAAGGATGTTGTTGTCCATTTTTGTGACCCGGTTCCTGAACTTTACAGGTTTCTGCCAATGGCAGATCAGGTATGTGCAACCATCCCGGACCGTTATTTTGATCTCTGCTTTGTGCTTGATGTCGGTGAGTTCAGGCGCGCAGGCAAGCAGATTGCCGACTGCAAACGAATCGGTTCATTCATTAATCTTGATCATCATAAGACCAGTGAGCTTTTTGGGCTTGTAAATCTTATAGATGTCAAAGCTGCTGCAACCGGAGTTCTAATTTACCGGCTCATAAATGATGCCGGTGGTGAAATATCCCTTGCAACGGCAACCTGTATCTATGTTGCGCTGCTTACTGACACTGGTTCCTTCCGTTACTCCAACTCCAACCCGGAATCCTTTTCAGCCGCTGGTGAGATGATAGCAAAAGGGGTCAATGCCTGGGATATCTCTTCACGTCTTTATGAGAGTCAGCCCCGCGCCAGAATTGAACTGCTTTCCCTTGCTCTGGCGACACTTGCTTTCTCCGATTGCGGACGCTTTGCGTCGATATCGGTTACTCTTGATATGTATGAAAAGACCGGCACAGATGCCGAGCTTACAGATGGTTTTGTGAATTATCCCCGTTCGGTCAGGGGGGTAGAGGTTGCAATCTTCTTCCGGCAGACTTCTGAAAACAGTGTAAAAGTAGGTTTCCGTTCCAAGGGTGCTGTTGATGTTTCTCGCCTTGCAGAAGGTTTTGGCGGTGGCGGCCACCACAATGCTGCCGGATGCAATGTAGACGGAACAATTGCTGAAGTCCGTGAAAAGGTTTTCTCCCATATAAAGGCTATTCTATAGTGATTGACGGTTTTCTTGTTGTTGATAAACCCATCGGCATTACCTCCCATGATGTAGTCGCAATTCTCAGACGCACCCTCTCTCAAAAAAAGATCGGACATACCGGTACGCTTGATCCATTTGCAACAGGGGTTCTGCCCATTGCGCTGGGTGAGGGTACCAAAGCGATTCCTTATCTTGACGAGTCTATCAAAGAGTATAAGGCTCTTTTGCGGCTCGGCGTCAGTACGGATACTCTAGATCTGACAGGGACTGTTATTGCGCAAAGAGATACCGGTCATCTTCGTCCTGAGGATATTCAAGGGATCATCCCCGCATTTATTGGGAGTATCTGTCAGATTCCACCAATGTATTCGGCAGTGAAGCAGGGGGGGGTACCGCTCTACAAGCTAGCCAGAAAAGGTGAGACAGTTGAGCGCAAGGAGAGGTTAATAGAGATTCATTCTCTGGTAGTAGACCGGATAACTCTTCCCGATGTGGCCATAACTGTTCGCTGCTCAAAAGGGACTTATGTCCGGACACTGGCAGAAGATATCGGTGAAGCGCTTGGTGTAGGGGCTCACCTGACAGAGCTTCGCAGAACCGCCAGCGGGACATTTGTCCAGGCCGCTTCGCTGACACTTGATGAGTTGTCTTCTCTGTCAATGGATGAATTAACTAATTCCAGGGTGGTAAGTATCAGAAGTGCTCTTGACCACCTAACCGAACTTGAGCTTAGCGAGAGCGGTTGCAAGCGGTTGAGAAATGGTATTGCTCCGACGTTAGCCGATCTTTTGAGTGTTAATCCGGGTCAGTTGCATCAAGGTAGAGTCAAGTTGATTTTTGATGGTGTTCTACAGGCCGTAGCTGATCTATCAATTTCAGAAACTTCTTCCGAAGCCGTTAACATTAAGCTTGTACGGGTATTTAACCTGCTTTCTCCTTTACATCCGCAGGTTTAGTGTGTTATAAAAAGAATCCACAAAAGTGGCTGTATTTTATATTTAAAATACAAATTTCATAAAAGGAGGTGTAACTGATGTTGGCTACAGACAAGAAGCAGGAGATCATTAACTGCAACAAGCTGCATGAAAGCGATACCGGTTCTCCGGAGGTTCAGATTGCGATTCTTACCGAGCGCATAATTTATTTGACTGAACACTTCAAGACCCACAAAAAAGATCATCACAGTCGTCGTGGTCTTTTGAAAATAGTTGGCCAAAGACGTCGTCTGCTCGACTACGTTAAAGGTAAAAGCGTAGACCGTTACAAGAGCATCATTGAAAAGCTCGGAATACGCAGGTAGTAGTTGGCAATATGCCCCAGGTGGGGCATATTGCCTTGTT
Organism: Geobacteraceae bacterium; assembly: GCA_013377075.1. GTDB lineage: Bacteria > Desulfobacterota > Desulfuromonadia > Geobacterales > DSM-12255 > VEOV01. The sequence goes on from JACABD010000002.1 coordinate 17,281, forward strand.
TTTTTAACACTTACTGTTGGGGGCGTGGATAAATGAGCTAAACTCTGTTTAGCTTTTTTCTCGACGGCCCCAACACCTGGTATCAGGTGAGGAGATTCAAAAGATGGCAAAACAAACCGTAGAAGTCGAATTCGGAGGACGTACCCTTTCGATTGAAACCGGACGCATGGCAAAGCAGGCAAATGGTTCAGTTGTAGTCAGAAGTGGTGACACAATTGTTCTGGTAACTGCTGTAGCATCAAAATCAATCAAGGAAGGGCAGGATTTTTTCCCGCTCACCGTAAACTATCAGGAAAAGGCCTATGCAGGCGGAAAGATTCCAGGTGGTTTTTTCAAGCGCGAAGCACGCCCATCTGATAATGAAACATTGACATGTCGTCTCATTGACAGACCGATTCGTCCACTTTTTCCGGAAACATTCCTCAATGACACCCAGATTATGGCTACTGTCATATCTGCTGACAAGGACAACGATCCAGGGATCCTCTCTATGATCGGCGCTTCAGCTGCTCTTGAGGTTTCTGATATTCCGTTTTTTGGACCTATTGCCGGCGTAAAGGTTGGACGTGTGGATGGTCAGTTTATAGCCAACCCAACAGCCGAGCAGCTTGAACTGAGTGATATGGAAATTGTTGTCGCAGCCAGTCGTGATGCAATCTGCATGGTGGAAGGGGGCGCAAAAGTTCTTTCTGAAGACGTATTACTTGATGCTATCTTCTTCGGGCACAAGGCAATACAGCCTATTCTCGATGCCCAGGAAGAGCTTAAGGCAAAGGCCGGGGTTGCAAAGCGTGAAGTTATTGAGCCTGTTATTGATGTTGAACTCAAGTCAAAAGTTCAGGATCTTGCCTACTCTGGTATTTCAGATGCGGTTAGAATCAAGTCCAAGCAGGAGCGTCATAAAGCCATTGCTACTGTTATTGATGAGACTATCGCAGCTCTTTCTGCTGAATATGAAGGTAAAGGCAAGCTAATCAAGGGTTTTATCGGTGATTTTGAATATGAGCTTGTCCGCAGAAATATTACTAAAGACGGTGAGCGTATTGATGGCCGTGATACTAAGACAATCAGACCGATAACCAATGAAGTTTCCATACTTCCACGGGCCCATGGTTCAGCACTCTTTACTCGTGGCGAAACCCAGGCTCTTGTCGCTGCGACACTTGGCACATCCTACGATGAGCAGAGAATTGATTCGCTTTACGGTGAGTCCAAGAAACGTTTCCTTCTTCATTATAACTTCCCTCCATTTTCAGTTGGCGAGACCAGTTTCCGCCTTGGACCAGGTAGAAGGGAGATAGGTCACGGCGCACTTGCAGAGCGCGCACTCTCAGCAGTTCTTCCGGCCCACGACAGCTTTCCTTATACAATCCGAATAGTTTCGGATACTCTTGAAAGTAATGGTTCATCTTCAATGGCAGCTGTTTGCGGTGGCTCACTCTCCATGATGGATGCCGGTATTCCTATCAAAGCTCCTGTTGCAGGTATTGCCATGGGTCTTATCAAGGAAGGGGATGATATCGCAATCCTCTCTGACATTCTTGGTGATGAAGATCACCTCGGCGATATGGACTTCAAGGTTGCCGGTACTGCTGAAGGTATTACGGCACTACAGATGGACATCAAGATAACCGGTGTATCAAGAGATATCATGAAGAAAGCCCTTGAGCAGGCTCGTGAAGGGCGTCTGCATATTCTCGGCAAGATGGCTGAAACTCTTGCTGCTACCCGCGCAGACCTTTCAACATTTGCTCCGCGGATTACTACTATCTTTGTTAAGACTGACAAAATACGCGATGTTATCGGTACTGGCGGCAAAAACATCCGCAACATTACCGAGACTACCGGTGTTGTTGTTGATATCGACGATACCGGCCGCATTAACATCGCCAGCAGCGACAAGGCCGCATGTGATCTTGCTATCAAGATGATTCGCGACCTTACTGCAGAGGCAGAAGAAGGGAAGCTCTACGAAGGGACAGTCAAGAAAATCATGGATTTTGGCGCATTTGTCGAGATCTTTCCAGGGACTGACGGCCTTGTTCATATTTCAGAGCTGGATACTGAACGAGTCAAGAATGTTTCTGATGTTCTCAAAGAGGGTGACAAGGTGCTTGTCAAGTGTATCGGTATTGACAAACAGGGGAAGATCAAGCTCTCCCGTAAGGAAGCGATGGGCGCTGCCCAGGCTGAATAAAATCTATATTTATTGCTTTGAAAGGCGGCTTAATAGCCGCCTTTTTTATTGAGCAGAAAAAACGACTTGCAGCTTGCGCTATCATATTCTAAAGATATAGTTAACCAATGATAAATAGAACTCTACTTCCAAATGGCATCAGGGTTATTTCCCAGCGGATTCCCCACGCAGCTTCAGTTACTACCGGTATCTGGGTTGTTGGTGGCTCAAGGCAGGAAACATCCAACCTGACAGGCATTTCCCATTTCATTGAGCATCTGCTTTTCAAGGGGACCGAAAAGAGGAGCTCTTTTGAAATTGCCTGTGAAATGGATTCCATGGGTGGATTCCTGAATGCCTTCACAGGCCGCGAATTTGTCTGCTATTACGCAAAGGTGTTGTCCGATTTTTTCCCAAAGACACTTGATCTGCTTGCGGATATCTTTCTTAACTCCCAATTTCCTGAAACTGAAATAGAAAATGAGCGCAAGGTTATCCTCCAGGAGATAAAAATGCTGGAGGATAATCCTGATGATCAGCTCCATGAGCTTTTCCACAGGCTTTTCTGGAAGAGTCATCCCCTTGGGAAGCCTATTATCGGTAGTGCTGAGAGCGTAAAGGGGATGTCAAGGGAGACTCTGCTCGATTACAAGCGCGATACCTATCTAGGTGGAGATATTATTATCTCAGCTGCCGGTGATCTCGATCATCATCAGCTTGTGGAGATGATTTCCGGATATTTCCTTTCGATCCCTTCAGGTAGCAGTCGTATAATTACTTCGCCCCCTCTGTATACAAAAAGCTTTTCAAAAGAGCATAGAGATCTTGAGCAGCTTCTTTTTTCACTCGGTACCCGTGGACTTCCGCAGAATCACCCAGGTCGTTATGATCTGCTTGTTTTGAATACGATTCTTGGTGGCAGCATGAGTTCAAGACTTTTTCAGGAAGTCAGGGAGAAGGAGGGGCTTGCCTATTCTATCTATTCATACCCTGAATCCCACTCTGATACCGGAGCATTTGTAATATCTGCGGGAACTACAGCAGATCGCTTTTCAATGGTTATGGATATTGTCCTTCGAGAGCTGCGCAGACTTAAGAGTGAGCCTCTCTCCGATGAACTCCTTGCATCAGCAAGGGCGCAGCTTAAGGGTAATATTCTTCTGTCGCTGGAGAGCAGCGATAATATTATGTCCAAACTTGCTAAAAATGAGATATATTTAGGCGGCTACCAGTCAATCGAGCAGGTAATTGCTGGTTTCTCAGCTGTTACCGGTGAGACTGTGCTCGATCTATGTAATGAAATATTTGACGAAAACTCATTTACGCTCCAGCTTCTGGGTAATATGTCTGATATTTCTTTTGAATCGGTAGACATCACTATTTGAGAAGATGAAATGCAGAATAATTCTATTAAGGTTGCCATAAAACGCATCCGTCCCCAATCACAAATCCCATTCCCCTGTTATATGACTTCACATTCGGCCGGTATGGATCTTTATGCAGATCTTGAGGCTGATCTCGTCCTAGATCCAGGCTCGCGGTCTCTGGTCAGGACAGGAATAGCCATAGCCCTTCCAGACGGTTATGAGGCGCAGATCCGCCCCAGAAGTGGCCTGGCGCTTAAGCATGGCATCTCTCTTGTGAACTCTCCTGGCACCATAGACTCTGATTATCGTGGTGAAATTGGCGTTATTGTCATAAATCATGGTGACGAACTATTCCTCATCAAGTCTGGTGAAAGGATTGCGCAGATGGTCATTGCCAGGTTTTCCAGGGTCGAATGGCAGGAGGAAGATGAACTTGAATGTTCGGTTCGTGGAGCTGGTGGTTTTGGACATACGGGTAGGTGAGGCAGGTAAAAGGCTGAAGGCTGAAGGTTGAAGGAAATTCTTTTTTCGATTTACAGGAGAGCTTATGAAAGATTTGCGTGTGACTCAGTGGGCTGAAGTTCTGGTCAACTATTCGACTAAAGTAGAAAAGGGTGACGTCGTCTTTATCTCAGCAGGCGGAATCGAAGCGATCCCCCTTGTAAAGGAGCTCTACAGACTCTGTATTGAGAAAGGGGCAAAGTATGTTGAGTACGAGCTCTCTGTACCGGAGATAAACAGGCATTTCTACAACTCTGCAACGAGTGAACAACTATCTTTTTTCCCGCAGCACAAGCTTGACTTCATGAAGCAGGTTAATGTCTATATTGCCATTGGCTCTGCCGATAATTCCATGGTTATGGCCCAGGCCAACCAGTCAAACATGATTTCCTATGCAAAACTTACCAGGCCTATTGTCGACCAGAGGGTAAAGCATACAAGGTGGGTGGTGACACGTTATCCGACCCATGGCGGTGCCCAGGAGGCGCGTATGAGCCTTGAGGAGTACGAGGATTATATCCTTTCGTCATGCTGTATCGACTGGAGCATTGAATCTATAAAGCAGGATAGTCTGAAAAAACTTATGGACGAGGCTGATCAGATTAGAATCAAGGCTTCTGATACGGACCTTACTTTCAGCATAAAGGGTCTGGATGGCATTAAATGTGATGGTCGCTACAATATTCCTGATGGTGAAGTATTTACTGCACCTGTCAAAGAATCCGTTGAAGGTTATATCACCTATAACTGTCCATCAATCTACCAGGGGAAGGAGTTTAACGCTGTCAGGCTTGAATTCTCAAAAGGGAAAGTTGTTAATGCCGATGCCGGAAACATGACATCTGACCTTAACAGGATTCTCGATACAGATGAAGGTGCCCGTTATATCGGTGAATTTGCGATAGGAGTCAACCCCGGCATCCGTCGCCCCATGAGAAACATCCTTTTTGATGAAAAGATTTTCGGCTCGATCCACTTTACCCCTGGGCAGTGCTACGATGAGTGTGATAACGGTAACCGCTCGGCTGTACACTGGGATCTTGTGAAAATCCTGCAAGGTGACGGTGAGATCTGGTTTGATGGTTTACTGATACAAAAGGATGGCATTTTTGTCCATAAAGATCTTTTGCAACTAAATCCAGGTGATCTCTAATGATGATTTCGATAAACCCCGATAACCCCCAGCAGCGTCTCATAGAGCAGGTCGCTGAGATTCTGCGCAGTGGCGGTGTTATTGCCTATCCGACCGATACTACCTATGGCATAGGGTGTAGCATCTTCAATAAAAAAGGTATTGAGAGAATTTATCAGATAAAACAGCGGGAAAAGAAAAAACCTTTTTCTTTCATCTGTTCTTCACAGGCTGAAGTGGCAAAGTATGCAAAGGTCAGCAATTACTCTTTCAAGCTGATGAAACGCTATCTTCCCGGGGCATATACTTTTGTCATGGATGCCACCAACATAGTCCCGGATCTATTGCAGACTAAACAGAAAACTGTCGGTATCAGAATGCCTGACAATCTGATCTGCTCGGCAATTGTCTCTGCGCTTGGTGCGCCGCTGGTCACAACTAGTGCCAATATTTCCGGTGAGGAGCCTGTTGGCGACCCTCGTGACATATTCAATATGCTGAGAAAACAGCTTGATCTGGTGGTTGACGGCGGGATTCTTCCCCCTGATGTAAGTTCAGTTATCTCGCTGCTTGGCGACACTCCGGTTGTTCTGCGAAAGGGAATCGGTGATGTCGGCTGGTGTGCGGAGGGGTAATGAGGAGGAAAACCGTAAGGACCGGATTAAGGTTTATGATCTCTGCAGTATTACTACTGCTTCTGGGGACTTTTTACAGCCAGCAGGTCAATACCATGTTTTCACTCCCAGCTGACGGTGCTTTCGAGTTTGTAAAACTTGCCTTTTTATGGAGTCTCATTTTCGGGGTTTCAGGTGTTATTATCTTTGTTATTGGCCTAATACGGAGAGCCGCCATTGCTGACAGGATTAACTTGTTACCATCCTTTATTTTGCTTATCCTGCTTATAGCTGTTTTTTTTACCCTTTTTTACAGGACGCCAGCTTTGCCCCAGATAGATAGACCACTTAAGCCCGGTGAGACATTGATAATATGAAATACACTTTTCCAACATACAGACTCCTGCTTGTCAGCGCAGCGAAGTTCCTTGTGATATTCACAGTTTCCATGGGTATTGCAACTATCGTCAATCACGAGACATATAAGGATTACTACGGCAAAAGACTCTTCAAGCTTCATACTTCCGACCTGACTACCCTTGCAGACCAGATGACAATCAAGCTTAATTATTTCTTGTCTCAAGGTGACAGACAAGGCATTCAGGATGTGCTGGATGGTAATTTTGGCCTGTTCGGCTTTGTTGTGACTGATTGCCTGACTGAAAACAGGCTCTGCCCTGAGCAAAAGGTCCTCTTTACATCTGATCGATCTCTTCCTTGGTCGCACCCACCTAAAACTGAGGATCTTGCTTCAGGATCATTTGCCTTTCTTCGCCGTCTGCCTGGTATTACTCCGGCTAAATCACTCAGTCTGTCTAAGCCTGGCATACCTGGCGAGATACTGGGACGATTGTATGTTGTTAATAATATGCCCCACAGCTTTAGCGAAGAGTTTCTGGAATGTATAAAATCGCCTTTTGCAAATGTGGGTGCCAGACGCTTTTATCTGCGAACTACACTAGCTTTTATGTCTGGCGCCACTATTATCTGGTTGATTTCCGAACTTTATTTTATGCTACGCAGGAAGCAGTTTGTATTAATGCGTAACCGTTATCAGGAGTTGGAGCAGTCTGTAAATAGACAGATGAAGTTGCTTTCAGAAAAGGATGCTCAGATTACCAGACTTAATGAACATTCCGGACGTCAGTATGAGGCTTATGTTGAAAAGATCCGCTCTTTGAATCAAAAAATACAAAATGAAGAGGAATATCGTCAACTTACAGAACAGATAATTGAAGAGCTTGAAAAAGATAAAGTCATTGAGTCTGAAATGTATTTGGAAGAACTTGCCGTTGTTCGCTCGGATATGGAGAGGCTTCAGCAGAAAATTGAGCAGTTCGATCAGTCATCCAGTGAGAGGAAAGAATCTTCGTACAAGGAGCTGGAGGAGGCTGCAAGATCACCAAATTTCTCCAACGTTTTTGAACAGCGTGTTTTTGAAACAATTTCCGCATCTGAACAGTTCAAGAAGGGCGACTGGAGGCTGCTGATTAACTTTGATGTGGCACCAGGCCGCAATTACAGGCAGTTCACAGACTTTATTCTCTTTAATAAGGATGCGCTGATTATACTTGAAGCAAAATATTATGTAGGCCTGATTGATTCCCCCGGCGATTTTCTTAATGACATCTGGTTCAGTACCGGCAGCCAGAGAAAGAAGATCGATTCCCTTTGGGGTGAAAATCCGTATCATCAGCTTAACGAGTATTCAATGAGCCTTATGAAGATACTCAAGCAGCGCAGTCCGTGGAACTTTCAGATATTCGGGGCAATCATATTCCCTGATGAGGCCGATATTTCAAAAGTCGGCGATCATCTTGGCAAGTTTTACCGTGTAACGACAATTTCTAAAATCGTTACTCTTTTTGAAAGTATTTTTGCAGAATCAGCCCGTTTTCAGGCGCAGAAGAATCCAAATCGTCCCAAAGTTGAACAGGTCGAGAACATGCTTCGCGGCCGTAAAGTTTCAGCGTAAAAGAGGTTTATCATGACTACTGTTTTGAAGTGCCCCACCTGTAAAACAGCTGCAGAATATACAGGTAATCCGTTCAGGCCGTTCTGCTCCGAGCGTTGCAAGCTCATAGACCTGGGAGCCTGGGCCACCGGTGATTATCGTATTCCATGCATGGATCAATCTGTAGAGCAAGAGCTTGAAGAAATGTAATAATCAATCTTTAGGAGTCAGCATGTCCAAAATACGTCTTCGTTTTGCCCCTAGTCCCACAGGGTATCTTCATATTGGTGGTGCCCGTACAGCTCTCTTTAACTGGCTTCTTGCCAAAAAACTCGGCGGAACATTCATACTCCGCATAGAGGATACCGATGTGGCACGCTCTACCCAGGTGTCTGTTGATGCGATTCTTCAGGGTATGGAGTGGCTCGGCCTTGACTGGGATGAAGGTCCTTTTTATCAGTCAGATAATTTCCCACTCTACAAGGAGAAGGTTCAGCAACTTCTAGCAGAGGGGAAGGCCTATAAATGCTACTGCACAGCTGAGGCGCTTGAAGCAAAGCGGGAGGCGGCCCTAAAATCCGGAGGAAAACCAAAATATGATGGAACGTGCCGTAACCTGAATGACACTCCTGAGGACAAACCGTTCGTAATCCGCTTTAAAGCTCCTCTGGATGGTGTCACTGTTTTCAACGATCTGATCAAAGGTTCCATCTCGTTCAATAATGAAGAACTTGATGACCTTATAATCCAGAGAACGGACGGTACTCCCACTTACAATTTTGTCGTTGTAGTTGATGATGCCAGCATGGGGATTACCACCGTAATCCGCGGAGATGATCATGTTAACAATACTCCGCGCCAGGTCTTGCTCTATCAGGCGCTCGGTGCTCCTGTGCCGCAGTTTGCCCATGTGCCGATGATTCTGGGGAGCGACAAGGCGCGTCTTTCCAAACGTCATGGTGCAACCAGCGTAATTGCCTATCGTGATATGGGGCTTTTGCCCGAAGCAATGATAAACTACCTTGTACGGCTCGGCTGGAGCTCTGGCGATGAAGAGATTTTCAGCAAAGAGGAGCTTGTTGAGAAATTCACCATTGAGGCTGTAGGAAAGTCTGCGGGGGTATTCAACCCTGAAAAACTTCTCTGGCTGAACGCCCATTATATCAAGGCAGGGGATCCGGAAAGGCTGGCTGAGCTTCTGCTGCCGTTTCTTGCTGACCGTGGCATAACAGCAAGGCCGGCTCAACCTGATCTTGTAAACGTCGTCAAGACACTTCAGGAGAGATCGAAGACAATGCTTGAAATGGCAGACGGAGCTCTCTTCTACTACAAAACAGAGCTTGAGTATGACCAGGAGGCGGTTCAAAAGAACGTGAAACCTGAGTCTTCAGGTTACTTAAAGAGTTTGTCAGCAGCGCTGTCAACTGCCGATAAATTCGATCATGAATCAATAGAATCGGTTTTCAAAGGTGTCTGCGCTGATCTTGGGATCAAGATGGGGCAGATAGGTCCTGCTGTCAGGATTGCACTCTCCGGCGGCACTGTCTCCCCGAGCATTTACGAAGTTATGGAAGTCCTTGGAAAAGAAGAGACCTGTCGCAGACTTGATCTTGCAACAGCCCGTTTTACGGCAGCCCAGGGGTAGAAATCCATTGACAAGCAATGCCTGTTTAGGGTAAAAACTAACTCCGTCGCGGGAGTAACTCAGTGGTAGAGTGTCAGCTTCCCAAGCTGAAGGTCGCGGGTTCGAATCCCGTCTCCCGCTCCAATAGAACCCAAAGGGGTCAGGTCTCAGGCCTGGCCCCTTTTCGTATTCTGAGGTGGTGATCATATGCTCAAAGCGGTTATCTTCGATTTTGACGGCATCATTGTTGATAGCGAACCGTTGCACTACAAGGCTTTTCAACGGGTTCTTGAACCCCTCGGCGCCAGTTTTTCATGGGATGATTATATCGAGACCTACATGGGGTTCGATGATCGCGACGCCTTTCGGGAAGCTTTTGCTCGGGCCGGTAAGACGCTGGATGATGCAAGGCTCCATGAACTGATTGCTCAAAAGGCTGAGCTCTTTCAGCATGTCGCTGCTGATGGTGTCACTGCATACCCTGGTGTCTGCGAGCTCATCCGTGCCATTTCCGGCAATCTGCCACTTGCCATCTGTAGCGGCGCACTGCGCTCCGACATTGTACCGATACTTGCAACCCTTGGCCTGACAGGCTGTTTTGACTGTATGGTAACTGCCGATGATGTGCCACAGAGCAAACCCGACCCTGCAAGTTACCTGGAGGCTGTAAAGCGCCTTCAGTTCTGCTTTCCTGAAAAGATGATCCTGGCAGAAAACGCAGTTGCCATTGAGGACACACCGGCCGGTATCTCATCGGCAAAAGGGGCGGGCCTGAAAGTTGTGGCGGTAACCAACAGCTATGCCGCCACTGAACTCACCACTGCTGATGCAGTTGTTATAACCCTTGCGGAGCTGGGAATCGAGGGTCTCTGTAGCCTGATTCAATGAACCGGCTCCCGGTAGATGACGTAATGCCTGAGCTTCTGCTGGCGCTTGAAAAAAACGCTGTTGTCACACTGCAAGCCCCCCCCGGTTCTGGCAAGAGTACCCGTGTTCCCCCCTGTCTGCTCAATTCTCCTCTTTTTGCAGCTAAACGTCTTGTCATGCTGGAGCCGAGACGTCTTGCCGCTATCAACGTTGCTCACCGTATTGCCAGTGAAGAGGGTGAAGCGGTCGGCGGACGCATCGGCTACTCGATCCGCTTTCAAAAAAAGGTCTCAAGCCGCACCAGACTTGAGATTGTCACTGAAGGCCTCCTCCTTGCCCGTATGCAAGGTAACCCTTTTCTTGAAGATATATCACTTGTAATTTTCGATGAATTCCACGAACGCTCTTTGCATAGTGATACCCTGCTTGCCCTCTCTCTTTACATCCAGCGAAACTTCCGCTCTGATCTGAAAATTCTTATCATGTCAGCTACCCTTGATCTTGCTCCGATCCTGAAGCTTGCCCCGGATGCAGTCTGTATCTCCTGTGAAGGGAGGCTGCACCCGGTCTCACAGAGGTATCTTCCAGCAACTGACCGTGATCTGGCAATAGCAACAGCAAAGGCGGTGCAAAGCGCATACGGGCAGGAGGAGGGGGATATTCTCGCCTTTCTCCCGGGCTCTGCCGAAATCCGCCGTTGCCAGCGTTATCTTGCCGGTGTAATGAAACCTGAAGAAGCCCTGTTGCTGCCGCTCTATGGTGATCTATCCTTCAAGGAGCAGGAGGCAGCGCTTGCTCCTGCCATGAAGCGGAAGATCGTTCTGGCGACAAATATCGCCGAGACGAGTCTGACCATTGACGGAGTACGGGTCGTCATCGACTCCGGTGTTGTCAGACGTCTCAGGTTCGACCAGTCAACCGGGCTTGACCGGCTGGTTACTGAGAAAATATCAAAGGCATCTTCGATCCAGAGGGCCGGTCGCGCCGGTCGGACAGCGCCGGGAGTGGTCTACAGGCTCTGGAGCGAATTTGAACAGACGACACTTCTTGATAGTGATCCGCCTGAGATAATGATTGCCGATCTTGCGCCGCTCTCCCTTCTCATCGCCAGTTACGGCATCAATGACATGGCTGATCTGCCATTTCCGCAAGCCCCCCCTGAAGCCGCTATTGCAGAGGCGTCACGGCTGTTAACGCTGCTCGGAGCTTTTGACGGTGAAGGGCGGATTACCGCCGTTGGTAAAAAGATTGCCAGCTTCCCCCTTCATCCCCGACTTGGCGCTCTCCTTGTCAAGGGTGAAGAGCTGGGAGCGCTTCATCTTGCTATTGATATGGCGGCGCTGCTCTCTGCCAGGGATATTATGCCAAGGCGGGGAGGTGGAGGTGATCTGTTCGATCAGCTTCGGATGCTCCATGAAGTCAGGCAGCACGGGGGGAGAGCTAATGCCGCCATTGACGGGGCCGCAGTGGCGGAGGTTGAAAAGATTGTCCTTGGCATAAGGCGAAGCATTAATGCCCATGAAAGCTCTGCTCCTCTGAATCTTGAAGTCGTGGCAAAACTGCTTGCCACCTCATACCCGGACAGAATCGCCATGAAGCGGGAAGGAACCGGCGGCAGGTATCTGCTGGCAAATGGCAAGGGTGGAGAGCTTGCCGCCGATGCGGCTGTTCATGCCGGTCAGTTCATAATCGCCCTCAGGGTCGATGCCGGGCAGGTTGGTGATGCGCGGATTTATGCCGCAGTGCCTTTGACCGAGGAGATAATCAGGGAACTGTTTGCAGAAAGGCTCGAGAAGCGGCGCAAGGTCAGCTGGGATGGGGTTTTAAGGCGTGTGACTGTGCGGGAGGAGCTCTCTTTTGCCAGGCTGACCCTTGAATCAAAGGTTGCGTCGCCCACAAGGGCTGATCTGAAAAACGGACTTATTGAGGCAATTTCTGCTGGTCGTGATGGCCTGATTTTCGCCGATGACGATGCTGCTGCCCAGCTTCGGGGCAGGGTAGGGCTGCTGCGGCGGATATTTCCCGATGATGGCTGGCCCGATCTCTCTACTGCCGACTTGACTTTGGCTGTAGCGGATTGGCTTCCCGAGCTGGTAGATTCCCTCGATTCTGTTCAGGCGATTTCAGCGGTGAATCTGGATAAGGTTTACAAGATCGTTCTTGGTAGAAAACGGCTCAGCCAGCTTCAGGAATTCTTGCCGGAGAGTTACACTCTGCCGTGCGGAAGAAAGGCGAAGATCAGCTATGCGGAAGAGGGAGAACCATTTCTCTCCGCACGTCTCCAGGATCTCTTCGGAGTTGCTAAAACCCCGTCAATAGCCGGAGGACGGGTACAGCTCCTTGTTCATCTGCTCTCCCCGGCGGGCAGACCGCTTCAGGTGACAAAGGATCTTGCCGGTTTCTGGAGCGGCAGTTACCAGAGTGTGAAGAAGGAGATGAAAGGGCGTTATCCAAAGCATAACTGGCCAGAAGATCCGTTGAGCGCTCCGCCGGTGAGGTTCAGCGGGAAGAAGAGTTAGGTAGGTTTTCGCATCAAAATGAAACCAAGATTTGAAATATTTCTGCTACGTATTATTTTAAATATATAAAAAGCCTAATAATGCAGGTCCGTTATTAGGTTTATGCAATGAATTATCATTTGACGTATCCGCCGTTATAGTTGTATCCTTCCTTCTAATTAAAAAGTCGACAATCAGTATAACTACACATTTTCCGATAATAGCAACTCCGGAGCAATCCGGGGACGCAGAGCCAGGGGTCCCAAGTGGACAGCCCAGCCGCCGAAGAAAATCGTTATTTCAATTCGTTGTTTCAAGGCCACTTCTGCCAGCGAAATGATAAACGCCCGCCTTCGGTCTGACCGGAAGCGGGCTTTTTTTTTATCTCATCAAATTGATCCTTAAATTCAGATAGCGGAGGCTCTACTATGACTAGTTTCCAATCAACAAAATTCCTGTCATTTTATCGATCTGTAAACTTTTCCCGTATAGCCGCATTACTCCTGTTTGGCACTCTTTTCTTCTTGCAGGAGTGGTCATGGCCGGGAAAAGCAGAAGCTGCCGACTGCACGTCTGCAACTTCCTGGCATACAACAGGCAATGGAGGTAACTGGTCAAGCAATGCGATATGGCAATGTAATACTGGTTCATGGGTTGCTCCAAATGCCGGTCAATATCCGGGCTTTGGCGGCAGGACTACAGATAATGTGCAGATCCTGGAAGGGACTGCTACCACTACAGTAACTCTGGATACCAGTGTAACCATTGCCAGTCTGGCATTCCCTACTTCGGGAGTCGGAATGGCCACCAACCTTAACCATAGTGGAACAAATACCTTGAATGTTACCGGTACTGTTGCCATGAATCAGCCATCTCTAACTGCTTTTCTTTATACCTGGAACATTGGCGGTGGCAGTGCAACCGTCGACGGTTTGATCAGCTTCAACGGTACTTTAGCTGGTGCCAACAAGCGGATCACGGTAGGTGCGGGAACCCTGAATGCCAATGCAGGCATCAGTTTCCCGACAGGCGGCGCAGCAGCTGCCAATGTACTTTACATGACCGGCGCTGCCGGAAGGATAAATCTGAAAGGTGTGGTGACCAACCCGACACTCGGCACCCTTACCGGTGGCACTACTGGCAGCATTTTTAACTTTGCTGACACGACAAATGCGCAAACTATTCCCATGACCTCTACCTGGACATACAACAATCTTTACATCAACAACACCAGTGCAAATGGAGCGTCTTTGAATGCAGTCGTATCGGCAGCCAGGGTTACCGGTGACCTGCGGGTGCAAAGCGGCACCCTGAACAACGGCGGTTTTGCCATAGTTGGAGCTGCTACCAAGGCCTTTGAGGTGGTAAATGGCTCTACTTTTCTCCTTAGCGGCACCACAAGTGCCATGCCAACTGGCTTTTTATCAACATCTCTTGGCACAACCAGTACAGTGAATTTTGGCGGAACCGGTATCCAAACCATTAATGCTGTTAGCTACGGAAATCTTATCAGCAGCAGTACCGGCGCACGTACTCTTGCAAGCAGCGGCACCATTGGTGTCGCCGGTTCATTTACACCGGGCACGAATACATACACAGTGACCGGCAGCACAGTCAATTTTAACGGCGCTGCCCAGAACGTGCCGGCCTTAACCTATAACAACCTGACATTCAGTGGAAGCGGCACCAAGTCAACTGTAAGCGGCACAACTGTCAACGGCACTCTGAATATCCCCGCAGGAGGTGCCACAGCCAGCCTTGCAGCTCCAATAACAGCAAACATTCTGACATTGGGCAGTATGGGCACTGCAAATACAACCTGGGGCGGCACTGGTTCGGGTGCTACCTATATTAATTCAACATTCTTTAATCCGGCAACAAGCGGAAACTATGTAACTGTCTCAACCAATACCCGGGCTGCGCAGGCAGCATTGACAGTGACAGCTCCAACCGGTATCACCTATGGCTCAACCGGTCAGATAGTCACGTCAGGCGGCTCAGGTACAGGAGCAATGTCATACAGTCATGGTGCATCCAGCGGCTGTACGGTTAACCCAACGACCGGTGTTATAGCCGTAACCAATGCCACTGGCAGCTGTTCAGTAACCGCCACGAAAGCTGCTGACGGCAATTACTCAGTTGCGACTTCAGCCGTTTATCCGGTCACGCTCACAAAGGCAACCCCCAGCGTAACAACCTGGCCGACCGCAAGCGCCATTAACCTCGGCGATGCGCTTTCAGCTTCAACCCTTACCGGTGGCAGTGCCTCTGTTGGTGGCGTTTTTGCTTTCACCAACCCTTTGACGGTTCCGTCATCGTCAGGAACCTACAACGCTTCGGTAACCTTTACCCCGGCAGATACTACTGACTACAACACCGCTACCGGTTCAGTGAATGTTACAGTTAACGTGGGCAAAACCGACCAAACCATCACCTTCGGTGCCTTGTCTCCTGTGACCTACGGCGCAGCTAATTTCGGTTCCGGCGCCACCGCCTCTTCCAGCCTGACCGTGACCTATAGCAGCTCTGACACCAATGTCGCCACCATAGTTGGGGGATTGATTCATGTTGTTGGAGCAGGTACAACAACCATCTATGCCGATCAGCCAGGAGATGCCAGTTATAATCCGGCTCCGCAGGCCTCCCAGACCCTTACGGTCAACAAGGCTACTCTGACTGTTGCCGCACAGAATGAAAGCCGTTCCTATGGTTCGGCGAATCCGATCTTTACCCCGACCTACAGCGGCTTTGTCTATGGAGAGAGTGCAGCAGTGCTGACCGGTGTTCCCAGTCTTATCACCACCGCTGACAGTAACAGCCCGGTGGGGAGTTACGACATAACTGCCAGCGTCGGCACTCTGGTAGCAGCTAACTATGATTTCTCTTTCGGTACAGGCACTCTGGCCGTCAGCCTGGCCAGCCAGACCATCACCTTCAATCCGCTGGCTGCCAGGACCTATGGCGATGCTGTCTTTGATCTGACTGCCACTGGCGGGGCTTCCGGAAACCAGGTCACCTATGCTAGCTCCGACCTGACAGTAGCTACTGTGAGCGGCGCCACTGTCACCATAGTCGGCCAGGGAATTACCACCATCACTGCTAATCAGGCTGGCAACAGCAACTATGCCTCCGCAACAGCCCAACAGAATCTGGTTATCAACAAGAAGACCCTCAACGTAGCCGCACAGAATGAGAGTCGGCCCTATAATACCGACAACCCGACCTTGACGCCGAGTTACACTGGTTTTGCATATGGAGATACCACAGCAGTGCTGACCGGAACTCCGGTCATAACTACTGCGGCAACCAAAACCAGCCCGGTGGGGAGCTATGACATTGACGTTGCCGTTGGCAGTCTGACCGCGGCCAATTACTCATTTAGCTTTACCAAAGGCATACTTGCAGTCGGCCTCGCCAGCCAAACCATTGCATTCACAGCTCTGCCAGCCAAGACGTACGGCGAATCCACTTTCGAACTCTTAGCCACTGGCGGCGATTCCGGAAATTCGATTACCTTCGCCAGTTCCAATACTGCCGTCGCCGCTGTAAGCGGAACAACCGTCACTATTGTCGGGGCAGGGACCACCACCATTACCGCCAGCCAGGCTGGCAACAGCAATTATGCCTCAGCAACAGCGACACAGGACCAGCTGATCAACAAGGCAGCGCTGACAGTAACGGCTCTTGTTTCCAGCCGCGATTATGGTACGAGCAACCCGACCTTCGCTCCTGACTACAGCGGCTTTGCATATTCTGACACTGCCGCAGTTCTGCAAGGGGCACCCAGCCTTACTACTGATGCAGTTATCGGCAGTCCGGTCGGGGCTTACCAGATCAATGCGGCTCAAGGCAATCTGTTCTCAAATAATTATTCATTCAGCTTTGTTGCCGGGACCTTGACCATCAACAAGGCATCTTCAAACATAACCACCTGGCCGACAGCCAGTGCCATCACCTACGGCCAGACACTGGCCTCCTCGATCCTTGGCGGCGGCGCAGCCACACCTGCTGGCAGCTTTGCCTTCACCACCCCGTCCACATCCCCTGCTGTTGGCACAGCCACCCAGAGTGTCACCTACACACCGGCCGATTCCGCCAACTACACTGTTGCTGTAAGTACGGTGAGTGTAATAGTCAACATGGCCAGCCAGACCATCGGCACCATCAGCTTCAGCCCTCCGACCCTTACCACCGGCGGCACCACAGCGGCCAGCGCCATTGCCAGCTCCGGACTTCCGGTCAGCTTCAGCAGCAACACGCCGACCGTCTGCACAGTAAGCGGCAGCACGGTATCTGCAGTAACCGCCGGAACCTGCACCATCAAGGCAAGCCAGGGTGGCAACGGCAACTACACTGCTGCCATTGATGTCACCCAGGATCTTACGGTTACATCAGCCAGCGCCACACTGACCGTAACAGTTCTCGGCACAGGCGGCGGTTCAGTCCACAGCTCTCCACAGGCAATTGCCTGCGCAAGCGGCTCTGCAACCGACTGCAGTAAATCATTCTCAAACGGTACACCTGTAACACTAACTGCCACGCCTGATTGGAAGTCTGTCTTTAGCGGATGGGGAGTTCCATGTAGTGGCACAGGCAGCTGCATGATCACTCTTGATGGTGATGCCGGTGTTTCAGCCAGCTTTAATGTTAATGGTCAGGCAACTATCATAGGGCACACACTAACCGAATACGGCAGTTTGCAGGATGTATACAATGCCGCCAGTAACGGCAGCATAGTTGCCGCCCATGTCTACACCTTTGCGGAAAACCTAATCCTGAACAGGCCGATCTCAGTTACCCTTGATCTTGGCAAAGGGAGTCTCTATCTTAGTCCGGCAGGTTACACAACCCTGCAGGGAACGCTGACTATTGAACAAGGGACAGCAACTGTTAGCAACTTGATCATAGATTAGAGTAATCATTTATAAATTGTTAAGAAGAGCCCACTGATTTCAGTGGGCTCTTTACGTTTCAAGGTGGATGGCATCTGATTTATAGCAGGAATTACCTTCTTGTTTGAACGGATTTGAATTGCCTGTTTTTCGAACAGTCGGTTTTTACGGCCACCTGCTGCATAAACGGCAGAAACTGTTTGACACCGTCATGGAACTTATGTTAGATACATATTTCGTTTTGGGGCTGTAGCTCAGTTGGGAGAGCGCTTGAATGGCATTCAAGAGGTCGACAGTTCGATCCTGTTCAGCTCCACCATAAAATATCAAAGGGTTAGGCAATTGCCTGACCCTTTTTTATTAACGCAACGCTGTCAGGAGAATTCCATGCAGTTGCCAACCATTGATCCTGTGTTTCTCCGATTAGGTCCCCTTGAGTTCAGATGGTACGGGCTCATGTATATTCTCGGCTTTCTTGCTGCATATCTCATAATCAGGCAACAGGCAAAAAAACGAAATATTGATCTATCATCAGAAACAATTTCCGATATTGTTTTTTTCATAGCTATGGGAATTGTTCTGGGTGGCCGTAGCGGCTATATCCTTTTCTATAATTTTGCCTGGTATATTGCTCACCCACTGAAAGTATTTGCAGTCTGGGAGGGTGGGATGTCATTTCATGGCGGGATTATAGGTGGTGTGATTGCCGGTCTCTATATTGTCAGGAAACATTCTCTGGGGACATGGGAGATGGGAGATATCATTGCGCTTACCATCCCTGTAGGGCTTGGGCTTGGCAGGTTAGGTAACTTTATTAACGGGGAGCTTTTCGGTAGGGTTACAAATGTTTCCTGGGGCGTCATTTTCCCTTCAGGTGGCAACCTTCCCAGGCATCCATCACAACTGTATGAAGCTTTTCTGGAAGGGCTTCTTCTCTTTATAATTACCTATTCGGTTAGCAGGATGAATCCTCCCAAAAGTGTCGCTTTCTGGACTGTTATCGGCGGTTATGGTCTTTTCAGGTTTATTGTGGAGTTTTTCAGGGAACCTGATCAGCAGCTCGGATTCCTATGTGGTGGTGCTACAATGGGGCAAATCTTGAGTTTACCTATGTTCGCTCTTGGAATGGTTATGATAGTTGTTGCCTATTACAGGCGGAGAAAGGTCAATCAAGCTGTTTGATCATTTCCAGCACATTGCCGTTATCGCCGTTTCTGATATATGTTACTGAGTCCATGATCTCCCGGATCAAAAAAATTCCTCTTCCCCTGTCTTCAAGTTGATTAAAGTCAGGTGACTGCACTTCGTTGATATCAAATCCCTGCCCAAAATCAAAAATCCGGATAAGAAGCTCATTTTCCGCAATGTTGATAAGGATATGTACGCAGTTGTCACTACAGTCACTGTTGCCATATTTTATGGCATTTGTCATTGCCTCTGTGAGTACCAGGTTTATCTGATAGGCAAGTGTCTCCCTGTCGCCGGAGAAGCGGTCTATCTCTCTTGCAATATCTTCGCCAATCCTGCCGATAAGGCTTAAGTACCTTGTCTGGTTTGGTACCTTTATATCGAGTTCAATGTCACGGTTTCGCATAAAGCTATCTAGCCTTCCAGGGCATCGGCTACAGTGGGGAAAATCTCAAAAACCCGATGGAGTCTTGTCAGCTCAAACATTGATTTTACCTGGGGTTGTAGAGAGGAGAGCTTCAACGTGCCATGATTTGTTGTTGCATTCTTGAAACCGGAAACGAGTGCACCGAGACCCGAACTGTCTATGAATCTGACGGTTTTCAAGTCAATAAGAAGACTTAGTTTGCCTTTCTCGAAAAGACTCTGAACCTCAGCTTTGAGCTCACCGGAGTTGTGAGCATCAAGGCGTTCCTCATTTATCTGGATTACTATGGTGTTCTTAATTTCCTCAGTAGTTATATTCATAAATTTACCTTCCTTCCCAAAAAAAGAATTTCTTTAATTATAACATATAAAATCAGTTTTGCTAATCCTGTTGGTCATAGGGTGACTGCTCAATCCTGAATGCCACCATTGATACGTCGTCAGTCAGTGGATTACCTCCTGAAAAGCAGATAACCTCCCGGTATATGTGGTCAACTATCTGTTGAATAGGCTCATCATGGCATTTAATAAGAATATTCTCAAGCCGCTCAATACCGAACAATTCACCGTCATCGTCTGTTGCCTCTGTTACTCCGTCTGTGTAAAGTAACAGTAGATCGCCCGGGTTTAACATAATAGATCTGTCCTCAAAAACTATATCTCCCTTCACACCTATGATCATCCCTTCCGCATCCAGCATCTGACATTCCTGTTCTGTTGCCTGGTATAGCAGGGGGGTGTTATGACCAGCATTAGAGTAAGTGAGCCACTGGGTTGCACAGTCATATTTTATATAAAACATCGAGATGAATAGTTCCGCCCTTGTCAAATCCGGCAATAGAAGGTTATTAAGAGATGCCAGTATTCCCGAAGGAGTAGTGTTGATATTTACCTGTGCTCTCAGGACTGATCGGGTTTCAACCATGATAAGTGCGGCTCCGACATTGTGTCCTGAGACATCCGCTATCACAGCATCAAAAAATCTGTCATCGCTGACAAAGAAATCATAATAGTCTCCTCCGACATGGTCGGCGGAGACTGAGAGTGACGCAATCTGCAATCCTGAAATGTTCGGCGGAGCATCTGGAAGCAGTGAGAGCTGTATCTGCTTGGCCATCTCCATTTCGTGCTGAACAGCGGCATTTTTAAGAAGTGCGGCATCTTTCTCGTTCTTTTCATGTTCACGGGCCTCTCGCTCATCTACTAGCTTTACGGCAAGAGCAAGCTGACCAGCCAGGCTTGATAGCAGGTTCAGCAGTTCTTCAGTAAAAAGGCCTACTATTGATATTGAATATACCGAGAGTACCCCCAGAGGCTCTTCGTCCCCTACCAGTGGAATGTGGGCAAATGCGGCAAATGTGTCAACAGGCGTGACCGCCGAAGCTGTTCTTCTGGTAATGTTTCTGGTGTCGTTGGCAAATTGTGATTTTTTGGTTGTAAGAAGTTCTGAAATAAAGAAGTCCTCTGTCGGGCTGATTTTTGCAGATATGCGAAAGTCGCCATTAAGAATGCTTTTTTCAGACAGAAGCGGCATGTTTCTATCGTTGTCTATCAGTCGGACAGTTACCAGGTCAAAGTGGAACTCCTTGACTAAAAGTTCAAGTAACTCTTTGGTGATTGATTGCAAGCTGCCAGACCTGTTCATTATTTCAGATGATTTAAGCCTGACATAAAGAGCTTCGCGGCTTTCTTCAAGTGATGATCGGACTGACCTGAAAGCGTCATAAAATGATTCCATGCCTGAACCGACATCAGAGAGGTAGTTTTCTATAATTGCGCTTGCCGCAGCAGAACCAACCGAACCTGCGATGGTTTTCTCGACAAATCTCTTCAGGCTGGGAAGCTCGAATTCAGATACCATCCCCTTTTCATCAATTTCATGAAGGGATAGATATTCGCTAATAGCCTCATGAGCCTGTTTTTCGCCGATAAAGTTTTCCATTAGGCCGACAAATTCGATAATTGTGACAGGTTTTGAGAGCCTCTTTGTCTCCCAAAGATCAGTACGTGTTCCCTCTGAATAGGGTTCAGCAAATTTGATGCATTGCTCTTTCTCGGCTTCGCTCTGATTTAGAAGGATGGAGAAAAGAAGGTAGCCGCCAATGTTGAAGAGCATGCTCCAGAAAAGCGAGTTGCTCCACATATCCAGACCGGTCAGACCGAAAAGCTCTGTTGGTTTGAGTATTGAAAGGCCGAACAAACCATGTTCAAGGATGTCTGTATCTATCCATCCGGACTTGATGACAGAGGGGAGAAGAAGGGTGTAAAACCAGATAGAAAACCCACCCATAATGCCAGCAATGGCGCCTGCGGCATTACCTCTGGGCCAGTATATTGCGCCTATTAGTGAAGGTGCTAGCTGAATTGCGGCTGAAAATGAAATCAGGCCTATATTCACCAGCATGAAAGTGTCACCTATTATCTGGAAATAGGCATATCCAAGAAAAATGACAAGGAATATACTCATTCGCTTCAATGCCAGTATGAGTGTTGAAAAAGAGTCGGTAATTCTCAGCCTGAGCACTAAAGGCATCAGAAGATGGTTAAGTATCATTGTTGATGTTGCAACTGATTCAGCAATGACCATCCCTGCTGCAGCTGAGAACCCTCCAAGAAATGCCAGTAGTGCAAGCCAGTGATGACCAGTGTTCATTGGTATTGTCAGTACAAAATAATCTGCTCCGCTGTTACTTCCGTTTAATAGAATCCCTCCGAAAGCGATAGGGATAACAAACAGGTTTATTGCAAACAGATAGGCAGGAAAACGCCACATTGCCTCCTTGATATGATTTTCATCAGAGTTTTCAATAACCATGATCTGGAATTGTCTCGGAAGTAGCATTACGCTTCCCATGGCAAGGAAGAGGTTGGTGGACCAGTTGGCATAACTTGTCTCGTTTAAATCGCCAAGAGTTGTCAAATGATCAAATAAATAGGGATATTTGGATGACATTTGCCCCATGATGTCAGTGAATCCATTGAAAAGGAAGTAAGTCACATATATGCCGACGCAGATGAAAGCCAGAAGCTTTACCACGGATTCAAAGGCTATTGCAGCTACAAGCCCTTCATGACGGCGCTGTGTGGCAAGGCTTCTTGCTCCGAACATGATTCCGAAGATACTGATGAAAATGGCGAAAAAAAGTCCAGAGTTATTAATTGCAAAAGAGTTTTTGAGGTGTTCCGGGAGCTGAAAGGAGGGGTGATTGCAGATAAGTATGAATGTTGATGAGACAGCCTTTAGTTGCAGGGCTATATACGGGATTATTCCCATGACCGCAATGATGGTTATAGCTGCACCGAGAAACTGGGATTTGCCATATCTTGAACTGATAAAGTCTGATATGGATGTTATGTTGTTCTCCTTGGTAATTCTCACAATTTTTCTTAGAATAAACCACCATGTAAATGCAGTGAGTGATGGGCCAAGGTATATGACTATGAAGTCTATGCCAGATGTGGCAGCCCGGCCTACACTTCCATAGTATGTCCATGATGTGCAGTAGACGGTTATTGACAGGGAGTATACAAATGAGTTGGAAACAATGCTTCTCCCTTTCTGATAGCGTTTGTACGCATAAATTGCCACCAGAAAGTGAAGGCATATGTATAAGGAGATGGCAATTAATAGAGACTGAAAACTTATCATATTCTTTTATTGGCCGTCATTGCGAGGGCTCTTGTCAATGATTGATATCGTGAAAAGATATATGACAATGATTGAAATGGCCCAGCCACCTATTATGTAAATCAGCAACAGTGGAAAACCTAAAAACAGGTCAGGCTTGTTAAATATATTGAGAAAGGGGTAGTTAAGCATGATAAGGCCGAGTATGAAAAATATCACCCAGGACTCTTTCATGCTCAGCCTTTGCAGAAAGTTTTGCTTTAGTTTTCCAGTTTTCATGTATTAATAATAACATGTTTCAATTCTAATACAACCGGCTTATCTGTCCGGATTTAGGTTGAAATAATTCATTTTGTCTGCTATTTAAAACAGCTTGCGAAAAAAACAGGATTTGGTAAAAGGAGCAGAAAATTAATGCTTAAAATATTTGACTATCTCTTTGGAATGTTTTCAACCGATCTTGCTATTGACCTTGGAACTGCCAATACACTTGTCTATCATAAGGGTAAGGGGATCGTCATTCGTGAGCCTTCTGTTGTGGCAGTACAGAAGATGAATAACGGTCAGCAGAGAGTTCTTGCTGTAGGTATGGAGGCCAAGAAAATGCTTGGCAGAACTCCGGGGAACATAACTGCTATTCGTCCAATGAAAGATGGTGTAATTGCTGACTTTGATATTACAGAGGAGATGCTAAGGTATTTTATTCATAAGGTTCATAATCGTAAAACCCTTGTGAGGCCAAGGATTGTTATCTGTGTACCATCTGGAATTACTCAGGTTGAAAAGCGGGCTGTCAAGGAGTCTGCCGAATCTGCTGGGGCACGAGAAGTATATCTCATCGAAGAGCCGATGGCTGCAGCAATCGGTGCTGGTCTCCCTATTACAGAGGCGTCAGGTAACATGATTGTCGATATAGGCGGTGGCACCACCGAAGTAGCCGTCATATCACTAGCCGGAATAGTTTATACAAAATCCGTCCGCGTCGGTGGTGACAAGATGGATGAGGCTATAGTTCAGTACATCAAGCGTAAATACAATCTCCTCATCGGCGACCAGAAAGCCGAGACAATCAAGATTGAGCTTGGTGAGGCTTATCCAGGTACTGCAGTACGTACTATGGAGGTAAAGGGGAGGGATCTTGTATCCGGAATTCCTAAAACCCACGAAATAAACTCCGATGAGATCAGGGAAGCTCTTTCCGAACCAGTAAACGCAATTGTAGATGCGGTAAAAATCTGCCTTGAAAGGACTCCGCCAGAGCTTGCGGCTGACATTGTAGACAAGGGGATATTCCTTGCCGGTGGTGGGGCCCTGTTGAGAAATCTTGACACATTGATTCGTGAAGAGACCGGTTTGCCGGTATTTATCGCTGAAGATCCGCTATCCTGTGTAGTGCTCGGTTCCGGGAAATCGCTTGATGAACTTGATCTATTGAGAAGCGTAGCGGTAAGTTCCTGAAAAAATACAATCTTGAACATACCAGAGCTGAAAGATTACTTTTGTCTCTTTATTCCATATGATAGAGTTTCCTCTCGACATAATCCTGCCTGTCTGGAATCGCCCTGTTGATGTGCGTGCCGCCCTTGCATCCTTTGTCTCTGACTCTCCAATGGCACGTATTATAATGGTTAACAATGGCAGTGAACGAGAAACCGAATCGATCCTTGATGAATTTGCCGAAGCACTAGATGATCGTGCTCTGCTCGTGGCAACTGCTAGAAATATAGGCACAATAGCTGCGCTTAATCTCGGCTTTTCAAAGTCCACTGCACCATTAATGCTTGTCGCGTCTCCTTTTACAAGGCTTTCTGCGGGATGGTTTGAATCTGTCGCCGCGCATTTAGCAAACCGCCCTGATACTGGCTCGCTAAAAATCGCAAAGGCTATTACGTCAACTTCGTCTCCCTCCATCGAGTCTGATCACGGCTCTTTTGATTCTATGATAATCAGGAATACCCTTTATAGTGCAATCGGCGGTTTTGACGAAAATATGGACGGATCTTTATGGGCACTTCGTGATTTTGCAAGACGCTCACTGACGAAAGGTTTTCTTACTGAATCACTCTTTTCTAGAAATCTTACACTTCTTGACTATAGGGAGCTTGGCTCAGACTCAAAGCGTAAAGAGCGTATCTTTTCAGCCAGAGAGTGCTACATGCTGAGGTGGGGGGGGCAGCGGACTTTCCTTCTCAATTGCGGTGACTTTCTTTTTGGAACTGATGCTTCTTCACTTAAAAATGCGCTGCTACAAACCGCAAGGCACGGTGACAGGGTTGTTCTAACTGCTGAAAACAGTATCGCAAGAGAGCTCAAGTCGTACGGGTTTGCAGGTATGCATGAAAATGTATCTTTTCAGCCACTCCCCAGATTTTTCTCTCAAAGAGCACTTGCCAGGATCATTGAGAGCACTCTTGCCTTAGACGCTGCGGCTTTTTTAATATCAGATTCTCCTGAATTTGAAGCAGGTCTGCAAAAACTCTCTTTTGAGGATTTTCTTGCAATGACAGACAAACGTAATGAACTGTACTGTTAAAGGAATAAAACATGATTGAATCTATAAAGGCTCAATTTGCCGATCATGCTGCAACAATTGAAACTATTAATAAGTGTCTCACCGATACAATTTCAGACGCTATTGTCATGATTGAAGATTCTCTTTCTTCCGGTCAAAAACTACTGATAATGGGTAACGGTGGTTCCGCAGCGGATGCGCAGCATTTTGCTGCAGAAATTATCGGACGCTTCAAGATGGAACGTCGTGCGCTTCCCGCCATAGCCCTTACTACCGACAGCTCTGCACTTACGGCAATCGGCAATGATTACGGTTTTGAATCGGTGTTTTCACGTCAGGTGGAGGGTCTGGCTGCCCCCGGTGATGTTGTTTTTGGTATATCAACCAGTGGCAACTCGCCAAATGTGTTTGCCGCTCTTGCAAAGGGGCGTGAGTCCGGCTGCCGCACGATCTCGCTTCTTGGAAAAGATGGTGGCTCCATAAAAGATGTCTCCGATATATCGATAATTGTGCCGAGTCACGATACTCCACGTATCCAGGAGGGGCATATCACAATTATACATATCATCTGCGACCTCCTTGAAAAACGCCTTTTCAAGGTTTAGTTAATCTCTTATGGCCATGCACAGGGCAGTTTTTCTTGACAGGGATGGAACCATAAACGAGGAGAGCGGTTATCTCCACAAAATAGAGGATTGCCGTTTCATACCTGATGCAATAGCTGCTATTGCCCGGCTCAAAGCTGCCGGTTTTCTAGTTGTAATAGTTACAAATCAGTCCGGAATAGCCCGCGGATACTATACAGAAGATGATCTTCTAAGGCTTCATCAGTATATGGAGATCGAGATTGTAAACGGTGGTGGTAGGGTTGATGGCTGGTACTTCTGTCCACATCACCCCGACTTTTCTGATGACTGTGACTGCAGAAAGCCTTTTCCGGGGATGCTTCGCACCGCTGCCGATGAACTTGAAATTGATCTGGCTTCATCATGGATGATTGGTGACAAGATAGCTGATATTGAAGCAGGAATAGCTGCAGGTTGCAAGGCTGCTCTTGTAAGAACCGGATATGGCCGCAGGGAGGAAGCTCTACTGCCTGCTCAGTTACCTGTTTTTGACGATATATGCTCAGCTGTAGAATATATTACAAATCCAGATTCTAAGAGGTAAGTCTATGGCAATCAAAAAAGGAATTTTACTTGCTGGTGGTGCGGGCAGTCGTCTCTATCCGCTGACTCTAGTTGCAAGCAAACAGCTGCAACCTGTCTATGACAAACCGATGATCTACTATCCTCTCTCAACGCTGATGATGGCTGGAATAAACGATATCCTCATTATCTCGACACCTCATGATACTCCGCGCTTTGAAGCTTTGCTTGGTGACGGTTCACGGTGGGGGATAAAGCTGTCATACAAGGTCCAGCAGGAGCCAAACGGTATTGCGCAGGCTTTTATCCTTGGCGAAGAGTTTATCGGTAAAGATTCAGTTGCCCTGATTCTCGGCGATAATATCTTTTACGGCAAGATGGGACTTGATACCCTGACGAAAGAGTTCAATGGCGGTGCCAGAATCTTCGGCTATTACGTAAATGACCCTGAGCGTTACGGTGTTGTCGAGTTTGATGAAAACGGAAAAGCCATAGGTATTGAAGAAAAACCCTCAGTGCCGAAATCAAATTATGCCGTCCCAGGTCTCTATCTTTACGATAATCGAGTCGTTGAAGTATCAAAAAACATGAAACCTTCTGCCCGCGGTGAGCTTGAGATTACCGATGTAAATAAGGAGTATCTCCAAAAAGGTGAGCTGATGGTTGAAAAACTAGGCAGAGGAATTGCCTGGCTCGATACCGGTACCCACCAGAGTCTTCTTGAGGCAAGCCATTTCATAGGCACTCTTGAGGCCAGACAGGGTCTGAAGATTGCTTGTCTTGAAGAGGTAGCACTGAGGATGGGTTATATTGATTGTAAGAAGATGTCAGAAGTAATAGATGAAACCCCCAAGTCCAGTTATCGGGAATATCTTGTCAGGGTTTACAATGAAACCGGACTCTGTGGCGCGAAAGGGGGCGTGAAATGAGCAGTAATGTCGTATATCAGAAAGGCAGAATCCACGATGTTGTAGCAAATCCTCTAGGTAAGTTTCTTGACGAGCGGGGATGGCTGTCCGAGTTGTTTAGAACTGATGACCTGCCAGAAGGGTTCCGTCCCGAAATGGCCTATATATCCATGACCGTTCCTGGTGTTGCCCGTGGTCCCCACGAACATGTTGAACAGAGTGATTATTTCTGTTTCATAGGCCCTGCAAATTTTAAGGTATATCTTTGGGATGCCCGTAAAGATTCTCCTACTTTTGGCTTAAAACAGACTATTTTCTGCGGTTTGGATTCACCAATCTCTTTGATCGTCCCTCCGGGAGTTGTTCACGCCTATAAAAATGTCAGCCTCGAAAACGGCATAGTTTTCAATGCGCCTGACCGGCTATATGCTGGCAAAGGGAAGAGTCAGAAGGTTGATGAAATCCGTCATGAGGATGTAGTTGATTCTCCCTTTACACTGGACTGATTAATATCATGTGGGATCTCTTTAGAAAAAAGAGGACTCTTTTTGCCGCAGGTGCTATTGCCGCAGCATTTCTTGTCTATTCCTACAGTCTTAAAAGCCGTGAGCACGCTAATGTCTTCGAGAGAAGTGTGATGACCGTATCAGCCCCTATGATGGGGGTTTTTACAGGTTTTAACGGCTACGTTCTCTCTTTTTGGGACAACTATCTTGCCCTTATCTCTACTCACAGGGAGAATCAGAAGCTTAGAGAGTCAGTTCGTCAGTTGAACGTTCGTATCATAGAATCTCAGGACACCATTCTCGAAAATGAGCGTCTCAAAAAACTGCTTGCCCTTAAAGGAGCCGTTCAGACCCCTTCTGTAGCAGCTACCGTTATTGGAGAAGACAGTGCGCCATGGTACAGAAGTATCGTAATTGACAGAGGGACTGTTGACGGGCTTTCGGAAGGGATGCCTGTCATGGCTACAAGCGGAGTGGTAGGGCGTGTTGTCAAGGTTGCTGCAAACAGTGCACGGGTTCTTCTTCTTACAGACCACGCCAGTTCCATTACTGCCATGATCCAGCGTTCCCGGGCAAGGGGAGTGCTTAAAGGTAAGGGTGGCGGTTCCTGTTCGCTGGAATTTACCGTACGCGAGGATGATGTCAAGGTCGGTGATATTGTCACAACCTCAGGAGTAGGTGGAGTTTTTCAGAAAGGGAGAATCCTTGGTGAAGTGACCATGGTTAAAAAGGGTGAGTATGGCATGTTTCAGACAATTGACGTAAAGCCCGCGGTAAATACATTTCACCTAGAAGAGGTATTAGTCCTTTTACAATAAATTGCGGCTGTTAAAAAGGCGACCATCATAAGGTCGCCTTTTATTAATATTTGATTGATCGTGTGTACGATATCTACCTTACAGATTCCTCAGGATAAGCGCCGGTGTGATGGTAGGCTAGATCCGGTCCGGCATATTCGTCATCTTCATTCATCCTGATTCCAACGGTCTTGTGCAGTACGCCGTAAACAAGAAATCCGCTGGCTAGTGCAAAGGCGATTGCCAGGAGAGTTCCACCAACCTGGGAGATAAAGGAAACGCCGCCTATTCCGCCGAGCCATTTCTGACCGAAAATCCCTGCTGCAATCCCCCCCCATGAACCGATGATGCCGTGCAGTGGCCATACTCCGAGTACATCGTCGATCTTGAGTTTCTCCTGCTCGATGTGGAAACCGTAAACAAAAATAACAGCTGCAATCCCTCCGGTTGCAAAGGCACCCAGCGGGTGCATCAGGTCGCTCCCGGCGCAGACAGCTATAAGGCCAGCCAGAGCGCCGTTGTGAATAAAGCCGGGGTCATTTTTCCCGGCTATCAGGGCAGCAATTACCCCGCCAACCATTGCCAGAAGGGAGTTTACAGCCACAAGCCCGGAAATCTTGTCAAGATGTCCTGAACTCATGACATTGAAGCCAAACCAACCGATTGCGAGGATCCATGAGCCCAGGGCAAGAAAGGGGATATTACTTACAGGGATGGGGTTAGAGCGGGTTTTCAGATAACGTCCCATTCTTGGGCCAAGGATCAGAACGGCCGGAAGTGCCAGCCAGCCACCTATGGAGTGAACAACAACCGAACCGGCATAGTCGTGGAATTCAGCACCGCCGATTTTTTTGAAAATATCCTGAAGGAGCGAGGCGTTCTTTCCCCAGATAAACGATTCAAAGAGAGGGTAGGCCAGGCCTGCAAAGATCGCCCCTGCTACAACCTGGGGCCAGAATTTGGCACGCTCGGCAATTCCTCCTGAGATAATGGCCGGTATACATGCGGCAAAACAGAGGAGGAAGAAGTAGTGAACCAGATCGTACCCCTGACTCTCTGAGATCAGCTGGTCAGCCGGTTTGAGAAATGAGATGCCATAGGCGAGTGGAAAGCCGATAAGAAAATATACGACTGTAGATACTGCCCAGTCAGTAAGTATCTTTACAAAGGCGTTTACCTGGCTTTTCCTGCGGACTGTTCCGACTTCAAGAAAGGCAAAACCAGCGTGCATGGCAAATACCATGACTGCGCCAAGCATTAGAAAGAGGACATCGGTGCTCGCCTTGAGACCGGCAATAGTTGATACTGGTTCCATGATTACCCCCGTTGGTAATAGTTCTGTTCACCGTTCTTTGTGAACAGAACTTCCTACAGCAACTATTCTGCCAAAATGCAACTGTCTGTAATTACGAGATATCTATTTTTTTGTGCAGCTGCTTACAACCCAAAGTGATGAGAAAATGTGCAGTGATGATTAGAAGTAAGGCGTTTGGTCACAGATGATATTTTACACAGGAGCACTGTAGTTATTGAATCATAGTCGTTGCTCTGATAACTTTGACCAGATTGTCTGATAACGGAGGAGACGTTGGAAAAAATAACCTATGTAGTCGGGCACAGAAATCCTGATACCGATTCGATCGCATCGGCAATTGCCTATGCAGAGCTTAAGCAGGCGATCGGCATGAAGTCGGTTGTGGCGGCAATGGCCGGAGAGCCCAATCCGCAGACACGCTACATCCTTGAGCGCCTGGGGATACACCATCCGCGCTATCTGGCTGATGTCCATCCAAAGGTGCTCGATATCGTCAAGCCGAATCCGGTAACGGTCAGTGAGGATGAGCCTGCCTATGAGGCGCTGGAGAAGTTTCATGCAAGCGGAGTCAGAACTCTGCCGGTTATTGATGCGGAAGGTAAACCTCAAGGGGCGCTGTCACTTCTCAGGCTTTCGGAAAAATATCTCTTGCGGGACAGCGACCGCCAGCGGGAGTTTGTGACGACACTTGCCTCTCTTGCAATGACTCTCAAGGCGACCTTTGCCGCCGGATCTCCGGATAATGAGCCGATCTCCCTGAAGCTCTTTATTGGCGCCATGCTGGAAGAGTCGTTTTCCGAGCGGATAGATGGTGTTGATCCGGCAACGCTGCTTATTATGACCGGCAATCGCCGTACTATTCAGCTCTCTGCCATTGAGCGCGGAGTCAGGCTCCTGGTGGTTACCGGCGGACATCCGGTTGATGCCGATGTACTTGCCCAGGCAAGGGAAAAGTCTGTGACGCTCCTGTTGACCCCCCACGACACGGCAACAGCTGCCTGGCTGGCGCGTCTCTCCACCCCTGTCGGGCTGATCGCAGGCAAACGCTTTTCTGTTGTCAGTGAGGG
This sequence comes from Geobacteraceae bacterium, assembly GCA_013377075.1. Lineage (GTDB taxonomy): Bacteria > Desulfobacterota > Desulfuromonadia > Geobacterales > DSM-12255 > VEOV01. The sequence goes on from JACABD010000002.1 coordinate 48,401, forward strand.
GGAGACGGTAAAAAACCTGAAGAAAAAGATGCTGGCATCAGGTGAATCTGCGCTTTTCGTAATTGACGGCGACGGTGTTTTGGCAGCTGTTGCCACCAAATCATCCCTGATGACGCCGATCCCCCATTCACTTATCCTTGTCGATCATAATGAGCTTGCTCAGGCGGTTCCGGGTGCCGAGGATCTGGAGATACTTGAAGTAATTGATCATCACAAGCTCGGTAATAGTCACACCGCTTCGCCGATCACCTTCATTACTTCGCCAGTTGGTAGCACCTGCACTCTTGTTGCCCTGCGCTACCGTGAATGCCGCATCGAGCCAGACGAAAAGATAGCAGCACTCCTTTTGGCTGGAATTCTTTCCGATACGGTAATCCTCAAATCGCCTACAACTACGGCTATTGACAGGGAGATAGCCCAATGGCTTGGGGAGATCAGCAAGATGGAGCTTGAGCAGTTCGGCAGAGAGATTTTTGCCGCAAGCAGCTCACTCAGTCTCTACGGCTCCCCCATGAAGGCTGTAGAGGCCGATTTCAAGCTCTTCAGCCAGGACGGCAAACGCTTCGGTGTCGGACAGGTTGAGGTGGTCGGCTTCGATGAGTTCGAAGAGATGAAAGGGGGGCTGCTTGAGGCGCTGGCAGAGGTGAAAAAGCGGGAGAACCTCTTCATTGCCGCACTCATGGTGACCGACATCACAGCCGAGAGCACCCTTTTACTGGTTGAGGGGCATACTCGCATTGCACACGTAATGGAATACCCCCAGCTGGAACCGCACCTCTACGAACTGAAAAATGTCATGTCGAGGAAGAAACAGATGGTTCCTCATCTGATCAAGGTGCTGGGGAAGGCGTGAAAGCAAGTATTGTATTGAAGGAGGCAGTTTCATGTCAGCAAAAGTAAGAATTCTCCCTGAACAGCTTGCCAACAAGATCGCTGCCGGCGAGGTTGTTGAAAGGCCGGCCTCGGTCGTCAAGGAACTTGTGGAGAACTCTCTTGATGCTGGAGCGTCAGAGATTGTCGTCGAGATCGAGGATGGGGGCAAGAGACTTATCCGCGTTACAGACAATGGCAGCGGCATGTCCAGGGAAGATGCTCTCATGTCTCTGGAACGCCATGCAACAAGCAAAATATCTTTGGACAGTGACCTGTTCAGCCTTAATACACTTGGCTTCAGGGGAGAAGCGCTCCCTTCCATTGCTTCTGTTTCCAGATTTTCCATCTCTACCAGAGTAGCTACGGCACTGGAAGGTGTGGAAATATACGCTGAAGGTGGAAAAATCAAGGATCTAAAGGCGTGCGGCATACCTGTCGGCACTTCTATAGCGGTCAGAAACATATTTTTCAATACTCCGGCACGACTTAAGTTCATGCGTAGCAAAGAAACCGAATCGGGCCATGTAAATGAAATCATCAACCGGCTTGCCCTCTCAAGGCCAGATGTACGCTTCTTTTACAAGGTTGATGAAAAACAGGTAATGACCCTTTTGAACGGCGATATTGCCAGCCGGGCAAAGGAGGTTCTGGGCAAGAGCCTTATAAATGACCTTTATCGCATTGATGCCGAAGATAACGAGGTTGCCCTTGAGGGACTTGTCGGCTCTCCGGCGGCAAGCAGATCAACTTCAGCTGGTATTTACACATTTATTAATGGCCGCTATGTCCGTGACAGGGTGGTACAGCATGCCATAATGCAGGCCTACAGAAATATTCTTGAGCGTGGTCGTTATCCGGTGCTTGTTCTCTTCATTACTCTTTCGCCGGAAGATGTTGATGTGAATGTCCACCCGACAAAACATGAAGTCCGTTTTCGCGAGCAGTCAAAGGTTCATCAGATCATCTCCGGTCTGCTTGAAGCATTTCTGAGGAAATCGCCTTGGCTAGTGCAATCTACACCAGGCAGCCTGTCATTGCCACCTCGCCAATCTTCACCGAGTCTGTCGCGGATTGAGGAGGTGAGGGAGGCGCTACTCAAATACTCTTCCGATCCGGCACAGACGCCGCTCCATTTCCCTGCTGCCCAGGCTAAGCCAGCAAGATCAGTTCATTCAGATGATAGTTCCTTCCGTCTTCCTAATGACAGTGCTACATCCTTAGATGGCGGCTATTTTTCGTCACTGCGGATCATTGGCCAGTTAAAGGCTGCTTATATCCTTTGTGAAGATGACAACGGTCTTGTGCTCATCGATCAGCATGCTGCCCACGAACGAGTCGTTTTCGAGGAGCTGAAGCAGGGGTTCAACTCTGAGTCAATGGAGGGGCAGCAGCTTCTCTTCCCCGAAACTGTTGAGTTTATGCCCGATGAAGCTGCTCTACTCAAAGAGCAAGGCGATGTAATATCAAGGCTTGGCTTTGAACTCGAACATTTTGGCGGCAGTACATGGATCTTGAACTGCGTCCCCCAGGTCCTTGCCGGTCATGATTATAAACAGGCATTGAGAGATGTTATTGAAGAGATGACAGGAATTGGTTCAAGTCGTCTCATAGATGAAAAGCTGGATGACATGCTTGCAACAATCGCCTGTCATTCCGTGGTAAGGGGTGAGTGGCACCTTGGTGTCAGCGAGATCGGTCAGCTCTTTGCGAGGATGAACAGAACCGATTTTTCCGGGCATTGTCCCCACGGTCGTCCCGCAGTTGCACGGATTGCATTAAGGGATGTGGAAAAGCTGTTTAATCGCACATGAAAACCTGCTAAAGGCCTCTGATTCTCCCCTTGCAGCTTGACACTACCCTTTTAATGATGTAGATTTCGAGCCATTCTTGTATAAATATTAGCAGTATGCACCGTTAGAAATGCCTGTTCAGTTGGTGGCCGGTTCAACCTGGCATGGGGTGCTGAGATGATTGAAAATGATGCCCTGATTCCTGATGAGTGTGATGTTGCAATAATCGGAGCTGGTGCTGGCGGACTTACTGCAGCTGGTTTATTAGCAAAAGCAGGCTTGAAGATCCAGGTCTTTGAATCAAATTCCTCTGCAGGTGGCTATCTGGCCGGATTTAAGCGGAATGGTTTTCAATTCAGCTCTTCCATAGAGTGGCTGAATCACTGTAACCCGGGCGGTTTTGTACACAAAATCTTTAGTCATTTGGGAACTGACTTTCCTGAATGCCCGCCAATAAGAAATATCCGCCGCTTCAAGAGTGATTCTTTCGATTACTTACTGACATCTAATCCTGAAGATTTGCGCGATGCAATGATTCGCGATTTTCCTGGTGACGAGCAGGGTATCAGATCTTTTTTCCGGGATGCAGAGCGTATCGGTGAATCCTTGCGGTTGATCGACCGTAAGACGGTGGGCAAGGAAACACTGAATTTTGTGGAAAAAGTCAGGCTCGGGCTGGAGATGCTCATCTGGTCTTTTCCTTTCATCCGTTTTGTACGAGCCCCTATTGACAAGGGGCTCGCCAGGTATTTCAGCTGCGGTGCCGAGCAGGTTTTTAACAGCCATGAATCGATGATGGGGCTTATGGTTTCCATTGCCTGGGCATCTTCCGGAAACATGCAGTCAGTACCTGTCGGAGGAAGCAATGCTCTTGTTGAGTGGCTGGAAAACAGCATAGATACTGCCCGCTCAAGGGTCTTCCTCAATAAGAGGGTTGAACGGGTATTGCTTGATCGTAAAGGTAGTGCCTGCGGTGTTATGCTTTCAGATGGCACAAAGGTTAATGCCAAATATGTCATCGCTGCCTGTGATCTTCAGACCTTGTACGAAAAAATGCTCCCTCAGGGCGTCATATCTGACCGCCTTCTTGGGAGCCTGCGTAATGCAGATCTCTACAACTCCAGCTTCACTATCTTTCTTGGCCTTGGATGTAATCCTGAGGCTCTCGGGTTCGGTGAGGAGACTCTTCACCTTACAAGAAGTGATGTTACCCGGGCAGAAATGAGCGGCGGTGATCCAGCGCTGACACTAATAACCGTTAATGCACCTTCGTTGCGCGACCCCACTCTTGCACCTTCTGGAAAGGGGACTTTAACGATTCATTGTGCTGCCCATATTGATTACGCTGATAGATGGAAGACTGCTGACGGCATGGCTCGTGGTGAGGCTTACCGGCGCTTCAAAAAAACATTTGCCGATCTTCTCATAAGCCGTGTAGAGGCCGTTGTGCCTGGTCTGCGTAGTAATATTGAAGTCATGGAAATTGCTACACCAATTACATACTGGCGCTACACCGGTAACACCAAAGGGTCAATTTCGGGAACGAAACCGACCGGTAAAAATATCCGTGCCGGGGTTGCCCATTATAAAACTCCGGTGAAGAATCTGCTTGTCGGCGGCCATTATGGTGAATATGGCGGCGGAGTGCCGATGGCTGTAAAGGCTGCCACAAATGCATCTCTTATCGTCATGAAGAGCCTGGCACCATCGGCTTATGCCGAGCTCAGGGATGTTCTAAGAAACTGATATCTGATCAATAGGGGTAGCTTTGTGAATACCGTTTCTGAAACAGATGAATCTCCTAAAAAAATTGCACTGGTAATCGGCGGCAGCAGAGGGATAGGCCGTTCAATTGCTCTGAAACTCTCTGCATCCGGGTTCCATGTCTGGCTGACCTACAAGGGGAATCACGACGCAGCAAACGAAGTTAAGGGCGAGATAGAGCGCCTTGGCGGCAGCTGCGAGGCTTTTGCTTTTGATGTTTCCAGCTTTGAAGAGGTTGAGGCAGCACTGGCTCCCCGACTTGAAATAGCAGCTCCGGATGTCATGGTCTTTAACTCTGGTGTTGCCAGGGATAACCTGCTTATGTGGATGTCAAAGGAAGAGTGGGATACTGTCATGGATACCAACCTTGACGGTTTCTTCAATGTCACAAGGCAGATCGTCTTTTCCATGTTAAAGGCAAAGCGCGGCAGAATTGTCGTTATTTCATCCACCTCAGGCCAGATCGGTCAGGCCGGACAGGTTAACTACTCTGCCTCAAAGGCCGGACTTATTGGCGCTGCCAAGGCTCTTGCCAGGGAGATCGGTAAAAAGGGGATACTGGTAAATGTTGTTGCCCCAGGTTTTATTGATACCGAGATGACTGCGGAGATCCCCAAAGAGCATGTATTGCCGTTGATCCCCCTTAACCGCGTTGGCAGAGTTGAAGATGTGGCTTCAATTGTTGATTTTCTCTGCTGCGAAAAGAACATGTATATCCATGGTCAGGTTATTGGCGTAAACGGCGGACTTTCAATGTGAAAATGAGAAACTGATTCCTATATGACCATATATGATGACATAGTAGTGGGAAGCGGAGCCAGTGGCCTGACAATGGCTCTCCTTCTTGCCATGGGGGGCCGAAGGGTACTCATTCTTGAAAAAGCCCCTCTGATCGGTGGCTCGCTTTCCATGTTTTCCCGTGGTCGAGTCCGTTTTGATACCGGATTCCACTTTACCGGTGGACTGAATGAGGGTGGTATCCTTTCGGAGATGCTGACTCTTCTGGGGATGAAAGAGCTTGTTGAGCCGGTCTTTTTGACAAAATCAGTACAGAACCGCTTTGTCTTCGAGGAGTCCGGCAAGGTTTTTGAGCAGCCTCCCGGAATTGAGCCGGCAAAAATGAAATTCAAGGCTGATTTCCCCTCTGAAGGTCAGGCAATAGATGCCTATTTCGAGATGATAGCTTCCGTGTGCAACAGAACCCCCTCAATGAATATTCAGGAAAATCTGATTGCTCCGCCAAATCTTGAAGAGGATTACGTATCACTTGATTCAGTACTGAAGAAACTGACCGGCAATCCCCTGTTACGCGGGCTTTTGTCCGGCTACGCAATGTGTTATGGCGTAAGACCGGACGAGATCTCTTTTGCCAACCATGCCCGCATGGTTAACAATTTTTACGAGTCCATTGCCTTTGTAAAAGATGGTGGTGACGGGTTGATAATGGCGTTCAAAAAGCGACTCGATTTTTATGGTGTAGATATCCGCTGCGGAGTTTCGCTGCTGCCGTTTTCAGATATCAAGGATGGCATGGTAAACAGCTTTACCCTTACAAACGGTGAGTCTGTGTCTGCAGAGCGGGCTGTTTTCACCATACATCCACAGGAGATACTCTCCTTAATTCCTGAAAAGTCGCGCAGCAGGGCATTTGCATCCAGGATCAGCTCTTTTGAGTCTTCGGCAGGTTTCTTTTCCGTGTTTGCAAAGATACGAAACGGCGCAGTTGATCCTGAACCGGACTCTGCCATCATTTCGCTCTTTCCGGATAATGATGTAAACGCTCTTCTTTCGCCTGAGTACTGCGGTAAACCTGCAGTTGTTATCATAAAGCCGCCCCATGCTGCCCACGATGCCTGTGAAAGAGGTGTCTGTATACTTGAGCCTGCTTTCCCTGAAAAAATCGCTCAGTGGGGCGATTCAACTGTCGGTAAACGATCATCCGCCTACAGTGATTATAAAGAGGAGAGGGTTGAGGCAATCAGGGCCCACATAGCTGCCCAGTTGCCTGCATATTCTGATGTCCTTGAGTTTGTGGATGCCGCGTCAACTCTTACCTACAGGGACTATCTCTGCAGTCATGACGGCAGTGCCTACGGAGTGAAACAGAAGATCGGCCAGTTCAATCTTATCGGCAGACTGCCGCTGCACAATCTCTACGCCGCTGGTCAGAGCGCCCTTCTTCCTGGTGTTGTCGGTGCGATGATGTCATCTCTCATTGTTGGCAGATCAATCATAGGAAAAGATCGTTACGGACGACTTCTTGGAGGTGTATCTTGAGTCTGCGACGTGTTGTCATAACCGGCAGCGGGGTGGTTTCTCCTTTTGGTGAAGGGGTAAAGGCTTTAATGGACGGCATACATAATAATTCCAGTGCCGTGAAATACATGGATGGCTGGGATCAGTATGTAGGACTGCAGAGCCTGGTTGCTGCCCCTGTAGATACTATTGACGAAAAGAGAATCCCGAGGCAAAAGCGCCGCTCCATGGGGAGAATGAGCATCTTTGCCGCCCTTGCTGCAGATGAGGCAATCGCTGATTCCGGCATATCCCTTCAGGCCGAGGATCTCTGGCGTATGGGGTGTGTTATTGGCTCTACAATGGGGAGCGCCAAGAGTATCAATGATACTTTTGAAACAATGCTCCCTGACAAGGACTTGAGCCGACTCAATTCGACAATGTTCTTTCAGTGCATGTCCCATACTGCGGCGGTCAATACGGCGCAGTATCTGGGGCTTGTCGGCACGGTCATGGCGCCTGCGGCTGCCTGTGCATCGGCTCTGCATTCGATTGGCACCGCATATGATCTGATACGTCTCGGCAGGCAGGATGTTGTACTTTGCGGTGGTGCTGAAGAGCTTCATCCGACCGTTACCGGCTCATTTGATATTCTTTTTGCCACATCGACCGGCCATAACGATTCTCCTCAAACGACACCGAGACCATTTGACCGCGACAGGGACGGCCTGGTCTGTGGTGAAGGGTGCGGCATCCTGGTTCTTGAGGAGTATGAAAGGGCCGTAAAGAGAGGTGCCACCATCTATGCTGAGGTTACAGGGTTCTGTACCACTGCCAATGGTATTCATGTCAGTCAGTCCAATCGTGACTCAATGACTGTCTGCATGAAAAGAGCCCTTGCGGAGGCCGGAATCTCCCCTGAGCGGATAGATTACATAAGTGCCCATGCAACGGCAACTGTTCAGGGTGATGCCGAAGAAGCTGAAGCAGTGCGCGAACTGTTTGCTGACAACGTGCCCATAAGCAGTCTTAAGGGGCATATCGGTCATACACTTGGTGCTTCCGGTGCAATTGAACTTATAGCTTCACTTATGATGATGAAAAACAGCATAATTTATCCGACCCGTAATCTTGAAAATATTGCTGACGATTGCAGCGGCATCTGCCATGTGACTGAACCACGGAGCGCCGAGATATCTGCTATCCTGAAGAACGGCTTTGCATTTGGCGGAATTAACGCAGCTCTTGTTTGCCAGAAAGTATGATGGAGGTTTTATGACAGAAGAGGAAATTATTGAGAAGACCAACAGGGTTTTTGAGGAATCGTTCGAAATAGAACCAGGCCGTCTCAAGGCCGATGCCCATATCTTTACTGACCTTGGTCTGGACAGTCTCGATATAGTCGATCTTGTTGTTGCCCTGCAAAGCAGTTTCGGCGTTAAGATAAGGACAGACGAAAAAGTTCGCGAGATCAGGACTCTTGGTGATGTCTACAGTTTTATTGCCAGAGTCAAAAACGGTGAGCAGGATTGATGAAGGATGTTTGTCAGTTTGTTAAACTTTTTCTTTAACTTCTACTTCTATCTGCTTTTTATTCTAGCGGTTCTTGTCCTGATCCCGCTTTTTACGTTATATGTGGCTCTGACAAGAACTTTCTCAAACCACCGTTCAACCATGAGAAGATTTCGTCGCGCAATGGTCTGGTGGGGGAAGACGGTAGCTTTTATTCCGTACCCTTTTATCAGATTCAGATACGAACTTAACGGTGAAAATGATACAAAAAAGTCATATATTTTCATCTGTAACCACCGCTCGGCAGTAGATGCTTTTTTGATGAAAGTTCTGCCCCATGAATTTGTCGAGATTGTAAATGACTGGCCGTTCAAAATTCCGGTTCTTGGCATTTTTGCAAGATTTGCAGCCTTTCTTGACATAAGATCCATGAGCCATGAAGCCTTTATGGCAAAAGCTACAGAACTCTTAGGGCAGGGTGTTTCTATAGTTTTCTTCCCGGAAGGGACAAGGTCCGTAGATGGCAGAATGGGGAGTTTTCACAGTGCCGCATTTCGCCTTGCAGTTGAGACTGGCACCCCTTTAGTACCTTTATGCATCACAGGAAATGAGATAGTAATGCCTAAAGGGTCCCTTTTTATCAAGCCCGGGATCATAAAAATCCGTCAACTGCCACCGCTTGCAGCAGATGACTTTACCGGTTTAACTCCGTTCACCCTGAAGTCGAGGGTGTGGAAAATCATGGAACAGGAACTTTCCGCCATGGAAAGTACGTTATGATAAATTTTACAGCATCTACAAATCCCGAGTTTTTGCCAAAAGAGGAAATTCGCACTCTTCAAGACAGGCTCCTTCGCGAGCATCTGCTCTATGCCTGTAGTGCTTCACCATTCTACCGATCCCTGTTTGCCCTCAATTCCATAGATCCATCGGTTGTCACACTGGAGAATCTGAAGGACATCCCCCTTACGGACAGGACTGTTCTGGGTGAAAGGAACGAGGATTTCCTTGCAGTACCTATGTCGATGATTGTCGATATTGTCCTTTCTTCAGGGACTACCGGCATTCCCACAAGCGTCATGTACAGTGAAAATGATCTTCAGCGGCTTGCCTATAATGAAGAGATCTCCTTTCGATCCTGTGGTATAGTTCCTGAAGATATCGCACTTCTTACCTGTACTGTTGACAGATGCTTCATTGCCGGACTTGCCTATTTCTCTGGTATTAGACGACTTGGTGCGGCAGCAATCCGTAACGGTCTTGCCTCTCCTGAAAGCCACCTTGAGATCATCAAACGATTGCAACCCACGGTTCTCATCGGTGTTCCTACCTTTCTCCTCAAGCTTGCCAAGTATCTGGTTTCACAAGGGATTGATCCTGCTGTAACGGCTGTGAGAAAGCTCGTCTGCATCGGCGAGCCGATTCGCAATGCCGGGCTTGATTTCTTAAGGGCAGGTGAAGAGCTTGAGAAAATATGGGGAGCTGACGTATACTCAACCTATGCGTCATCAGAAACAATCACCAGCTTCTGTGAATGCACTGCCAAGGCAGGAGGACATCTCCACCCCGAGCTTGCTATTGTCGAAGTTGTTAATGAAGCAGGCGAGCCATTGCCGATCGGTGAAACCGGTGAAGTGGTAGTTACCCCACTTGCCATTGAAGGTATGCCTCTGGTACGGTTCAGGACCGGTGATATCAGTTTCCTCATCGATGAGCCTTGCTCCTGCGGTCGTAACTCCATGAGGCTTGGTCCGATTCTCGGACGAAAAAAGCAGATGATGAAAGTCAAGGGGACGACTGTCTATCCGGAGTCTATCTACTCGGTGCTTGATGCAATACCTTGCGTTTCAGAATATTTTCTCACTGCTTCATCGGATTATGATCTTTCTGATATTCTAAAGATTCATGTTGCGGTGAATGATTCAAGCTGCACCCAATCAATGATTGTAGACAGGCTACAGGCTATACTTCGAGTTACTCCTGAAGTTATCATTACCTCAGAAGAAACGGTAAACCGATGGAGAAATGCCGGCAATTCACGCAAACCAGTCAGATTTATTGACGATAGAAAGGAAATATGACTACCTGCCAGACACGCATATACGGATCTGAGTTTAACCAGATAGATATTGAAGAGGCTGTTAAAAACGGACGTCTTTTGTCCATGGAGATCGAGTTCAACCAGACCTGCAACTTTCGCTGCATCTACTGCTATGCGCTTGATAACCATAAAAACAGAAACGAACTGACTATTGACGAGTTCAAGGATGTCATCAATCAAGCCGCTGCCATGGGGGCTCGCAAGATCATCATCCTCGGCGGAGAGCCTCTTCTCTATCAACATATCATTGAGATGATCGGTTTCATAAGGGGTCTTGATCTTGAGATAGAGCTTTTTAGCAACGGAACCAAGATAGACAGGGCGATGGCTCAGACGCTTTACGATAATGACGTCAGGGTTGTATTGAAGATGAATTCCTTTGATGAGAGTCTTCAGGATACACTTACCGGTCGCAAAGGGTCATTCAAGATGATCCAGGATGCTCTGGCAAATCTGAAAGAGGCCGGATACCCGTCAGATACTCATCCGCTCGGTGTCAGCTCAATCATCTGTCAGCAGAACATTGAAGAGCTTCCTAAAATGTGGGAGTGGCTCAGAGATCAGAGTATTCTTCCTTATTTCGAAATGATGACCCCCCAAGGTGGCGCCCGCAGGCATAACATGTTGGAGATAGATACCAGACAGGTCGAGGATTTCTTCCACGAGATAGCCGAGATTGACAGCAGAAAATACGGTAATCACTGGGATCCAAAACCACCCCTTGTCGGTGGTGAGTGTCTGCGCCATCAGTTTTCATGTGCAGTGAACTCTGAAGGGTATGTGCAGTCCTGTGTCGGCATCACCATTCCGATTGGCAATGTCAGGAAGCAGCCGCTGAAGGAGATTCTCCGGGATAGTGAGGTGGTGCAGGATCTGAAAAGCTACAGGAATACGATCAAGGGGCCTTGCGGAGAGTGTGAGAAACTTGATGAATGTTACGGCTGTAGAGGTACTGCGTACCAAATGACTGGCGATTATCTCGCCTCAGATCCAACCTGCTGGAAGAACCTGGACCGACGCGATGAAATCATGTTCCTGCCCGTAAATGCTGAACGTGTTGTCCCCCACAAGCCACCGATGCTGATGATAGATACGCTTTTAGAGGTGATGGAGAGAGCGTCAGTCTCTGAGATGACAGTGCGAAGTGATATGCCCTTTGTCTCTGAAGACGGTATTCTCGACGATGCAGCATATCCAGAGATCATTTCGCAGGCAATAGCCGCCCAGGAAGGGTTCAGAAGAATGGGTGGTAAAAATCCTGATTTTGAGGGTTTCCTTCTTGGGGTCAAGAAAATGGAGGTTTTTGCCAGAGCCAAGGTAGGCGATACCTTGAGAATCTCTGTCTACAAGGCCTCTAAATACGGTGATTTCGGCATAATTGAAGGGGAGGTTTTCCGTGGTGATGAACTCCTTGCCAAGGGTGAGATAAAAGTCTGGCAGAGCGGCGGAGAGTCTTAAATTATGAAAATCATACTTATCCTGCCGACTTTTCTGCTAATGATTTCAGCAGCTTTTGCCGCCCCTGAGAAAACTGCCGAGCAGCCGTCTGATCTGCCAAAATTCATGTCTGAACTCGGCAAAAGGGCCTCTGATTTCAAGACACTTAAAACTGATTTCATTCAGGAAAAGCGTATGGCCATGTTCAAGGAGAAGATGGTCATGAAGGGGCGTATCTATCTGCAAAAGCCGAGCAAAATCGCCTGGCATGTGGATTCACCCCTTCGATATTCCGTTCTGATTACCGATAAGCTGATAAGGCAGTGGGACGAAGACAGTGACAAGGTTCAGGAGATTTCCCTTACCAAAAACCCCATATTCCAGAATGTGCTCAATCAGATGAATGTCTGGTTCTCCGGAGAGTACGGTACAATGCTGGAGACAAATACGGTCAGGATTATAAAAAATGATCCTCTTATTATGGAGTTTATCCCGAAAGAGGGGAATATAGCCAAAAAGGTCATCAAGACCATTACCATAACCTTTCGCAGCGACCAGAAGTATCTCCAACAGATCAAAATCCTCGAAAACTCCGGCGATGTCACCACGATCCGCTTCACCAACACTCTGTTAAATCCTCCATTGAATAACAGCAATTTCGAGGTCAAAGGGCGTGTTTGACCGTTTATTTCTGCTGGTATACGAAGCTGTCCATCGCCATAAGAAGAGAACACTGACAGCAGTTGTTCTGGTCACGCTTCTCTTTACTGCGATCCTTCCATTTATCCGCTATGAAGGGAGCATCGACCTTATGCTCCCGCCGGACAGGGAGATCACCAGAAGCATGAACTTTCTGAAAGATTCGAATCTTTCGGACAAGATGGTAGTCTCCCTCGCCCTGACTGATTCATCTATGGGGAAACGTGAGCTGTTTGAGGCAGTAGATTCCCTTGCAGCTTCCCTTAAAAAGCCATATTTCAAGAAGGTGATGACCGGCTTTTCAGTCGGCAACCTGATGGAGGAATTTTCCGTACTTCAGTATGGCCCACAGATCCTTGGCGATGAAGAGATGTCGCAGATAGCTGCGATGCTGACCCCTGAAAACGTCTCGAAAAAAATTAAGGGTATCTATCTCCAGTCAATGCGGCCCGATGGCATATTCACCGCATCAATGTCCCGTACCGACCCCCTTGGTATCAAGTTGATGATTCTGAATAAGCTAAAGGCCATACCGGCCTCAATGAATTTTGATGTCTCCATTGAAGACGGGCATTTTATCAGCCGTGATGGACGCCATGCCATGCTGGTCATCCAGACCGATGTGCCAATGATGGATGCCGTTAGATCAAAGGGTCTTGTCAGTGAGCTTGAAGCAAAGCTTAAACTTCTCCCCCCCTATATTGCTGCTGACATAGTCAGTGGACATCTGCACACTGTCAGTAACGAAAAGGTGATCAAGAGAGACATAGCAGTTGCATCATATATCGCATCAGCAGCTTTTTTGATTCTTTTCCTTGGAATCTTTCGTGATCCCAAGGTCATATTTGTCTTTATCATTCCGTTTATGGCCGTTGTCTGGTCAATCGCCCTTGCCACACTTGTTGAAGGAAAACTCTCCTTTCTTGTCATCGGCTTTGGCACTTCAATTGCCGGTATATCCATAGATTACGGTCTTCTGGTTTACATTGCCATAAAACGGGGCATTGACAAAGTCCGCATGCTCAAGATGGCAAAACTGGTGACCGTTGATGCCATGACCACGGTATTCAGCTTTGTGGTTCTCTTTTTCTCCATGATCAAGGGGTATCACCAGCTGGCCCTGTTCTCAATCCTCTGTGTTCTCATCTGCCTGCTCTTCTCACTTTTTGTGCTCCCCCTGGTAATTTCAGTCAAAGGAGAGGCAACGGAACGGGACAGCTCAGTTGGCGACAGGCTCAGAAATTTCAAGTGGCCCGCCAAACCGTGCATAGCTGTCTGGCTGATACTGTCAGCAGTGGCCCTTTATCAGTCAATGTCGGTGAAATTTGACAGTGACCTGAAGAGATTTGACGGTACTGAACCGCGAATTCTACAGATGGAGAAGAATTTCAACACTATCTGGGGTGGCAAGGATAGTCAGGCCATTATGGTAGTTACCGGAAAGAGCCTGGAAGAGGCAATGCAGCTTAATGATTCTCTTTTCAAGGAAGCTTCTGCACGGCTTCCCAAGGGGGAATTTTCCAGTCTTGCCTACTTCTGGCCATCTGAAAAGACAAGAACAGAGAACCGCGCACGGTGGCTCAGTTTTTGGAAAGATGGTGGAGAAGAGAGACTGAAGAGCCTCATACGGAGCAGCTCTTTACAGTATGGATTTACTCCGGAGGCGTTCACCCCATTTTTTGACGGACTCTATGCACTCCCCAATGAAGGTCAGGCAGCTACGGGGGTTATGGCTCAACTAAAAGAGCGCTACGTCATTGAAAGGAACGGTTCTGTGAGGCTTCTCTCCTTTTTCCCTGACAAAAAGGAGTATCTTGACGCCCTTGCCCCAATTGTTAAAGAGAACACCTTCATTGTCTCCAAATTAGCCATTTCCGAGTCCATGACACGCTTTACGCTGAAAGAGACAAAATTGCTTGCGCCCCTGGCAATCCTATTTAATATTCTTCTGGCCTGGATCTTTTTCAGAAGCTGGAAAGAGGCTCTGATAGCGCTTGTACCGCTTTTTACCGGTGTTGTCTGGTTCATCGGCATAATGTCTTTTTTCAATGTGCCGCTCAATATTGTCAACATTATTGCAGCCATCATCTCCACCGGAGTCATTGTTGACTACGGTCTCGGCATGACCTATGAATACCGTTATAACCTCAAACTTGGGACAGTGGTTGCTGTCACCCTGTCAGCGGCGACAAACATGATCGGCTCCGGAGCCCTACTCTTTGCCAACTACCCGGCCCTTTACTCGACCGGCATCGCTATGGTTGTCTGCATGGTTTCCGGATATCTCTCTTCGTTGATTATCATTCCTTCGCTGATAAGCCTGATGAAGCCGGTTGAGACCAAATGAAATCTGTTTTACTGATCATACTGCTGCTCTGTGCTGCGGCCTGCACACCGGCTGTTTTCCCAAAGGGACAGAGTGTATTAATAAATAATGTTAATCCTGCTGAACTTGTCGAACGCTACAAAAGCTCACTCCCCGAAACCCTTAACTCCTTGAATTCGGTTGTTTTTGACTATGCCGGCATTAAATTTCTTGGTCTCGGATTTATCGAAATTGATCGTAAAAACGAGAGCTTCAGGGTTGTATGTCTCAATCCCATGGGGGTCAAGTTGTTTGATCTCAGTGGCGACAAAATAGGTACAGTGACAAATTTCGCCATAGAACCGATGGCAAAGCAGGGTGATATTGCCGCACTGGTTGCTGCGGATATCCGTCGTATCTATTTTAATTCTGTTCTGGAGAAATATGTCGAACTGCGCCATGGCGAGCATGAACTCCTTTTCGGAGGCGGTACACCAAGCGGCTATCTGGAGCATATCTATTCAGGCATAAATGGCGACCTTGCAGAAAAGAGATTCTATAAAGATCAGTTTATCTCCTGGCAGGTCAGTTACCATGATTACAGGAGCATCGACGGCAAACGTTTTCCCCATGGAATAGTGCTTACAAATTACCGTGATGGTTATCAGCTTGTCATTCGAGAGAAGGAGCGTGACCTTGAAAAAGATAAAGAGTCAGATTGAAGAGCTGCTTAAACTAAGGCCTATTGCGGATGGCACTGTAGAAGGATTGTTTACCTTCCCTCCAGATTTTATCGGTTTTCAGGGACATTTTCCCGGTGGAGCCATTCTTCCCGGGGCCTGCCAGATTCAGGCGCTTCTTTCCTTACTGGAGAAATCTGTAGGGAAATCTCTTGCATTGAAGGAGGTCGTGCTGGCAAAATATTTAGTTCCGGTTCTTCCGAATGAAGAGATTGCTATCAAGACAGCAGAAGTTTTTGTACCGGAGATTTCTGGATCAACAGTCAAGGCAGTTATAACCAGAGCAGGTGTAAAGGTTTCGGAAATCAAGATTTGTGCGGCATTGCAGGAGAGTCTGTAGATGGTGAGAAGAAAAAAAAGATATTTCGAAACTGTCAAGGGGGCGCCGTCTCCCATTATTGCCGAGATCAGCAGAACTGTCAGGTTCAGTGATGCCGATCCTATGGCAATCATGTGGCATGGTCGTTATCCGCTCCTTTTTGAAGAGGCTTCTGAAGAGCTTGGCAGACGTTGCGGCCTCTCCTATCAGGATTATTACGATGCCGGTCTGCGGGGGCCTATCGTCTCCATTCATATCGACTATCATCTTCCCCTTGTTCTTGCTGAAGAGTTTACAGTGCGCGCCTCGCTTGTCTGGGCAGAAGGGGCCAGGATCAACACCGAATTCCAGATAAGCAAGGCTGACGGCCAGGTTGCGACCACCGGCTACACGGTTCAGCTGTTCACCGACCATCTTAGTGGCGCGCCATGCATGGTGACGCCTGAGCTCCTTGAGCGGTGCAGACAGAGATGGCGTGCAGGGGAGTTTGCTTGTTACCAGTAAGAGCCGTCATAGTAGCAGCTGACATGCTAACCCCCTATGGAAAGGGGGTAGAGAGCTGCTTTAACGCCCTTATGGAAGGGAGAAGCGCGGTTGCACCCTTGACCAGATTTTCTGCCATAGAGTTTCCGACCAGTATAGCGGCCACAATCCCGGATCTCGTCTATCATGGTGAGAAAACCATTGTCATGCAGATGTTTGAGCGGCTCTTTCCAGCACCCATACCGCCTGATTCGGCGCTCATACTTGCCACAACCAAAGGGGAGATTGATCTGCTTGAGATGAACCTCCTTGGCCTTGCTACAGAGGCTGATGATAGCCGTCTCGATAAACTACTTTCAAAAGTTGCCGTCCTTGCGGACGTATCAGGCAAGGCAACAGTCCTTTCAGCCGCCTGCACATCATCTTCTGCAGCCCTGGCCAGGGCCGCCTCCCTGATCCGTTCGGGAAAAGAGGAGTCTGTGCTGGTTGCCGCCTGCGATGCAGTCACCGAGTTTATCTATGCAGGATTCTCCTCCCTGATGGCACTTGACAGCAGCCCTGCAAAGCCATTTGACAAGGGGCGTCAGGGGTTAAGTCTTGGCGAGGGGGCAGGGTATGTTCTGGTCATGAGCGATGAGCGGGCAAAGCGGGAAGGGCGTCCGATTCTTGCGGAGATCGCCGGGTGGGGGATGGCCGACGATGCCAACCATATGACAGGCCCTTCTAGGGAGAGCGAAGGGTTGATAAACGCCATATCGAGGGCACTAGTATCAGCCTCTACAGACCAGACTGAAATTGACTTTATCTCCGCCCATGGCACCGGTACAAACTATAACGATGAGATGGAGATGCGGGCATTTACGGCGCTCTTTGGCAGCAGGAAGCGCCCTGTCTATTCCATCAAAGGTGGCTCAGGCCACACAATGGGGGCTGCCGGGCTTTTCGAGACCCTGATTGCCATCGAGGCTCTTAAGAGAGGATCAGTCCCTCCGACAGTCAATCATGTAAACTGTGATGATGATGCTATGGGATGGGTTTCATCAACACCCGTATCACTTGATTCTCCAGGCACTGCTCTGGTTACCAACTCCGGTTTCAGCGGCATAAACACCGCCCTGATCCTGAAACTCAATGCAGGTGGTAACTGGTGAACGTCTCCGTAATCGCCGCAGGCTGGGTAACATCCCATGGGTACGGCACCCTGAAGAGCCGGGAAGAGCAGGTGTTCGCAGAAGGTGAGACAATATATTCGGCTGCAAAGAGCTCCATATTCACCAGGCCGGTACGCAATTTCGGCAGGCTGGACAGGCTCTCCCGGATAACCCTGGCAACAGTGGCACTTGCCCTGAAGGATGCCGGTATTGAGGCGTCTCCCGAAAAAAAGGTAGATGTCGGCATAATCGGCACCAACTCAACCGGCTCCCTTGAAACCGATTGCGATTTTTTCAGGGACTACCTTGATAATGGCCGTAAACTGGCCCGTGCCAATCTGTTTATTTATACACTGCCGTCAAGTCCCCTTGGCGAGGCGTCAATCCATTTCGGGCTTAAAGGGGCGCTTTTATATACGGCTTATGGCGAAGATCCCCTTAAATCCCTGCTCTCCACTTCTGCCTTGATGATCGAGGCAGGTGAAGCCGGGATGATGCTCGCCGGTATGACAAGTGGTGACGAAGGCTTGTATTTTCTGCTCGGGGAGGGGGAGGGGATATCCTCTGTAAGCGCCCTGCTTGAGCTTCTTGACACTGATTCAGATATCTCAACCGTAGTTACTAAAGCAAGAAAATTGACGAGGTTAGTATGAAAATAAGACTTATATACCCAAAATGGCCAAAGCTTCAGCGTCAGACCGATTTCAATCTTCCACCCCACGGGCCGGTCTGCTTTGCTGCGACCGTCCCTGAGGATGTAGAACTAAACTTTACCGATGAGCATGTCGAACCGATTGATATGGATGAAACGGTGGATCTCATCGCCATCTCCTGCATGCTCACCTGTCAGATCAAGCGTGGCTGGGAGATTGCCGATCATTTCCGCGCCCGTGGCATTCCGGTCATCTTTGGCGGCATCGGCACAATGAT
>JACABD010000002.1:66839-68429 GCA_013377075.1 Geobacteraceae bacterium
AACTGTTTCCCCTGCTGCACCCCCTATCTTGGCGGCAGGGAGTTCAGGCCAAGGCCAATAGATGCAGTTATTGAAGAGCTTGCAACAATCAACAATAATCGGCTCTTTTTTGTCGACAACTCCATGTCCCAGAGTGACCAGTGGGAAAAGGATCTTTTCAAGGCGCTGATTCCGCTGAAGAAAAAATGGGTTTCCCACCCGATCAAGGATACCGATGAAATCCTCGATCTGGCGGCAGAGGCAGGCTGCTGGTACGTCTACCAGGCCATTTTTGACACATCCGATCATATCAGGCGTCGTGTCAAGCGCCTTCAGGACAGGGGGATAGGGGTTGAGGGGACGATCATCCTCGGCACCGATGACCAGACTGAGGATGATATCAAGCGTCTGGTGGATTTCCTCCTTGAGATAAACCTCGACCTTGCCGAGTTCACTATATTGACACCATTTCCACAGACACCCATTCGCGAGACCCTCTTAAAAGAAGGGAGAATTCTCTCCAACGACTGGCTTCGCTACACCGGTGGGGAGGTCGTCTACCAGCCAAAGCATATGTCTGCTGAGAAGCTTCAGGATCTTTACTACTACGCCTGGGACAGGTTTTACAGCGACTGTAGCCAGAATCTGAAGATGGCCAAGCTTTTCATGAAAGTTATCGACAAGGAGAAGGCGGATAACACCTATCGTCCCCATGGACTCAGGCGCGGCGGCAGGTGGGCGAAAGACAGTCAGGGTAACCCCTGATGAAGATTTTTCTCCTTTCATCGAACATAACTACTTCACCGTACCCGATATATCCGCTCGGGCTCAGTATGGTTTCGGCCGCATTGACAAATGCTGGACATGAAGTTCTTCAGGCAGACTTTCTCCTTCACGACACATCTCTTGAGAAGATCGGCGAGGAGCTTCAGGCCTATGGACCTGATATTGTCGGCATCTCGGTGAGAAATATCGACAACGTCAACTTCATGAATAACAAGTACTACATCGACAATGTCAAAAATATTGTCTCAAAGGTTCGAGAAGTCTCTGATGCCAAGGTAATTCTGGGTGGGGCAGGTTTTTCCCTTATTCCTGCGCAGATACTGAAAGAGACCGCAGCCGATTATGGTGTTATTGGTGAAGGCGAGCTGCTCATGGTTGAGTTTGCCGACAATGCCGCAAAGGGGATATTTCCGGAAAACCCGCTTATTGGCCCCTCACCCCGCATGGCGGGTGTCGATATCGGATCAGCGCTTTATGATGAAAGACTTCTTCCGTATTACCTTAATAACGGCAGCATAGCGTCGATCCAGACAAAACGCGGTTGTTCCTATAAATGTATCTACTGCACCTACCCGCTCCTTGAGGGGACGTCGCTGCGTAAAAGAGATCCAAAGGATGTTGTCGAAGATATAAAGACGCTGAAGGATAGGTTTAATTCCAACTACATCTTTTTTGTCGACTCGGTTTTTAATGATGATGAAGGTGCTTACCTTGAGGTGATTGACGAAATGATCCGCCAGGAGATTTCCATCCCTTGGACTGCCTTTATAAAGCCTGGTGGTTTGACCGACGAAATTGTCCTGAAATTGAAAAAAACCGGCTTTG
>JACABD010000002.1:68529-130601 GCA_013377075.1 Geobacteraceae bacterium
AAGCCTGGTGGTTTGACCGACGAAATTGTCCTGAAATTGAAAAAAACCGGCTTTGCAGCAGCTGAAGTCGGTGCTGATGCGGCTTCAGACAGAACCTTGAAAAAAATGGGCAAGAATTTCCTTTTCAAGGATGTTGTCGAGTGCAATGAAGTCCTCAGCCGCAACGGTATTGCAACCTCCCACTTCTTCATGTTCGGCTGCCCCGGTGAGACCCCGGAGAGTGTTGAAGAGGGGATTAAAAATGTTCTCTCCCTGAAGAACTGCGTCGCCTTCATCTTCATGGGGATAAGAATCCTCCCCGATACACCGCTTGCGAAGATAGCCGTAAAGGAAGGGGTGATAACTGCTGATCTGGATCTCTTGCAGCCTGTCTACTACCTCTCGCCGACAGTTGACCGTGAATGGCTTGAAAAACGTCTTACTGATGCCTTCGATGGTGTAAGGCACTGTCTCTTCCCGCCTGATGCAATGGACAACAGCCTGCAGATCCTCCACAAACTGGGCTACACCGGGCCGATGTGGGATCTGCTCCTTTCCGACCGCAAGAGACCAAGGCATGCCTGAATACTGTAACCTTCCGGAGAGCTATCTCTGGGCAGTGCTTCCTGTCTATAATAACTGCGAAACTGTCCGGGATATTGCCATAAGGTGCCGGGCTATCCTGAAAAATGTTGTTGTTGTTGACGACGGCTCAACCGATAAGGATATCAAGGCTCTTCTCAGTGAGCTTGACGTAAAGGTTCTTGTCCATCCTCTGAATATGGGGAAGGGTGAAGCAATCCGCACTGCCTCAAGGTATGTGGAGGATCAGGGTGGCAGCTACATAATTACCGTTGATACCGATGGTCAGCACCTTCCCGAGGATATCAGCAAATTCATCCCGGTCATCTTGCAGGACGATCACTCCATAGTAGTCGGCAGCAGGGACTTCACTACTGAAAATGTCCCTTCCTCAAGCAAGTTCGGTCGATCCTTTGCCAACTTCTGGCTTCTGGTCGAGACCGGCATCAAGATAGATGATTGTCAGAGCGGTTTCAGGGCCTATCCTGTCAGATATCTCAATCAGATTCGCATCAGGGGCGATCACTACGATTTTGAGGCGGAAATCCTTGCCAGAGCCGCATGGGCCGGGCTGAACCTCAAGTCGGTCGATATTGAAGTGATCTATCCAAAGCCTGAAGAGAGGGTTTCAAGTTTCAACCCTTTTCTCGACAACCTTCGCCTTACCCATACCCACGCACTGCTTTTTGGCAGGCGTCTTCTGCCGATCCCGAGTAAAAAACTTGTCAGGAAAGAGAGAAATTTTGATCTGTCTCTGCTTCGCCACCCGCTGAAGGTTCTGAAAATACTCCTTAAAGAAAATGCAACCCCTGAAGGACTTGCCCTTTCTGCCGCTGTCGGCCTGTTCATCGCGGTTCTGCCGATATTCTTTCTCCATACCTGGGTGATTCTCTACTTTTCACAGCGACTATCCCTCAACAAGATCGTCTCACTCAACATTCAGCATCTTGCCATGCCTCCGTTTGTTCCTGCACTCTGTATTTCAATGGGCTACTACATGAGAAACGGTCAGTGGCTGACCGAACTCTCTTTCGCCACTGTTTTCAGGGAGTTTTCATCAAGGCTTTATGAGTGGTTTCTTGGTTCTTTAATTGTAGCGCCCCTCTCAGCGGTTCTTGTCTGGGGTATTGTCTATTTTGCAGCAAACAATTTGAAAAAAATCAGGCAACAGAATGTCCAGTCAAAAGAGTGTTGAGCGCAAAAGGGGCAACAGGCTCGGCTTCTGGTTTTTCAGGACTGCTGCCAGGTTCACCGGCCTGCGCGGTGCTTACGGTCTTCTCTATTTCGTCTGTCTTTACTATTTTCTGGTAGACCGTGGGCTTGTCATTGAATCCCTTCCGTACATAAAGAGACGTTTCCCGGAAAAAGGGAGATTCGGCCAGCTTTTCACCCTCTACCTGCTCTTCGTCAGCCAGGGTAAATGCCTTGTTGACAGATTTGCCGTTGCTGCCGGTTACGAAGGGATCAAAATAGATATCGTTGGCTATGAAAAGGCAAGGGAGCTGATTGCCTCAAGTGAAAAGGGGATGATTCTCCTGACAGCCCACATCGGCAGCTGGCAGGTTGCCATGTCAGCCCTGAAAAAGTTCGATCGTCATGTTCACGTCATGATGCGCCCCGAAGATAATGAGGCGGTCAAGGATGCCCTGAATCTCGACAGTGAAAGCGAGCGGGTCAGGGTGATTCTCACCAGCGGTGCCCTTGGTGGTGTAATCGAAGCGCTCAAGGCCATAGACAGCGGAGATCTTGTCACCGTAATGGGTGACAGACCATATGATTTCCCTGCTGTAGATGCCAGATTCATGGGGGGTGAGGTCAGTTTTCCCTACGGTGCGTTTACCCTGGCCTCAGCTGCAAAATGCCCTGTACTGGTTCTACTCTCCGCCAAAGTAGATATTGACAGATATGTTGTCGATGTTTCAAATGTCATTTACCCCGAAGCCGTTCAAGGCGCACGAAAAAAGGATGCGGTAAAGGATTCAGTCCAGCAGTATGCCAATCTTCTTGAAAACTACGTAACCGAGCATCCATTGCAGTGGTTTGTTTTCAGGAATATCTGGAAGTAAGGGGTGAAATATAAAAAAACTTGACTTTCACTCACAATGTCAGTATTTATAACGTTCGTTTTTGAAGCAGGCGCGTAGCTCAGGGGTAGAGCACTAGCTCGACACGCTAGGGGTCGGCGGTTCGAAACCGCCCGCGCCTACCATTTAGCTTTACGGTGGTAGGGAATGTGTGAGGCATCGGGATTCGATGCCTTTTCTTTTAAGGGGCTTATTATGGCTGACATTGCGGTCGTCCTTCCGGATGGTTCACAGAGAACAGTTCAGAACGGTGCAACTGTACGTGATCTTGCAGCATCCATTGGTGCAGGGCTTGCTAAGGCTGCTATTGCCGGGAAGGTCAATGGAGAGCTCGTTGATCTTGCTGCTACTTTGAATGACAATGATTCAGTATCGATTATCACAGAAAAGAGCCCCGAGGCTCTTGAAATAATCCGTCACTCCACGTCACACCTCATGGCTCAGGCTGTAAAGCAGCTCTTTCCTCAAGCCAAGGTAACTATCGGTCCGGCAATTGAAACCGGTTTTTACTATGATTTCGATGTAGACCACCCATTCACTCCTGAAGATCTTGAAAAAATTGAAAAAAGAATGGGCGAACTTGCAAAATCCTCCATGCAGATAGTTAGAGAAGAGCTTTCAAGCTCTGCTGCTGTCACCATGTTTAAGGGTATGGGCGAAGATTATAAAGTTGAGCTTATTGAAGATCTTGGCGTTGATTCTGTCTCTCTTTATCGACAGGGTGATTTTGCCGATCTCTGCCGTGGTCCCCATCTCCCTTCAACCTCTTTTTGCAAGGCATTCAAGCTAACTTCCATAGCCGGTGCATACTGGCGGGGTGACGAGAAACGCAAAATGCTACAGCGTGTATACGGGACAGCATTTGCAGACAAGAAAGAGCTGGAAGCTTACCTTGAGCGGATCGAAGAGGCAAAGCGCCGTGATCACAGAAAGCTTGGTAAAGAGCTTGATTTTTTTTCCTTCAGTGATGAAGTAGGGGCAGGCTTTGCTATCTGGCATCCAAAAGGCGCAATGCTTCGTACTGTACTTGAAGACTTTGAGCGCAAGGAGCATCTAAAGCGCGGTTATGACATAGTTGTCGGCCCACAGATTCTCAAGTCCGAACTCTGGCAGCGATCGGGACATTACGAGAACTACCGTGAAAACATGTATTTCACTGAAGTCGACGAGCAGAGTTATGGCGTCAAGCCGATGAACTGTCTTGCCCACATGATGATCTATAAATCACAGCTGCGTAGCTACAGAGATCTGCCGCTTCGTTACTTCGAACTTGGCACTGTTCACCGTCACGAGCGTGCAGGAGTGCTCCACGGACTTCTTCGGGTACGATGCTTTACCCAGGATGATGCCCATATTCTCTGTACTCCGCAGCAGCTTGATTCCGAGATCAAGGATGTTATTGCCTTTGTCGCAGAAATCATGGCAAAGTTCGGCTTCGATTTTGATATGGAGCTCTCTACCAGACCTGAGAAGTCCATAGGCTCGGATAATGACTGGGAGCGGGCAACCAATGCGCTTCTCGGTGCATTGAAAGACTCTGGCCGCCCATACGAGATAAATGAAGGTGATGGTGCCTTTTACGGACCCAAAATCGACATTAAACTCAGAGACTGCCTTGACAGGAAATGGCAGTGTGCTACAATCCAGTGCGATTTTACCCTCCCTGAACGCTTTGACCTTAACTATATTGATAGTGATGGCGAGAAAAAGCGACCTGTAATGGTTCACAGGGTAATTCTCGGTTCTATTGAACGTTTTATCGGCGTCCTGATCGAGCACTTTGCCGGGAGTTTTCCTCTCTGGTTGTCGCCCGTTCAGGCAGTTTTGTTGACAGTGACAGACGCACAGATACCTTATGCAGAACGGCTCTACATGCAGCTTCGCAATGCAGGAGTGAGAGTTCAGAAAGATTTTCGTAATGAAAAACTCGGTTTCAAGATACGTGAGTCACAGCTGCAAAAAGTTCCCTATATGCTTATAATCGGTGATAAAGAGGTTGAGTCAAACACCCTTACACCTAGATTCAGAGACGGGAAGAATCTTGAGCCAATGTCTCCTGAAAGTTTTATAGGGTTTGTTTCAACAGAATCAGCAAATTTCCACTAGGGGGTGGCGCCATAGCTAAGGCAACGGTTAACATCAATCAGGCAATCAGATCAAGAGAAGTTCGTGTCATTGGAGCAGAAAGCGAGCAGATAGGGGTTATTACCATTCAGGAAGCCCTGGCAATGGCAGAAGCCCAGCAACTTGACCTGGTTGAGGTTTCACCGACTGCTGTACCTCCTGTTTGCCGTATAATGGATTATGGCAAATTCAAGTATCAGCAAAGTAAGAAGATGCAGGAAGCAAAAAAGAAACAGGTACAGGTTCAACTCAAAGAGGTCAAGCTTCGTCCTAAAACAGACGAGCACGATATGCTCTTTAAAATAAAGAATGTAAGACGATTTCTAGAAGAGGGAAACAAAGCCAAGATTACCCTTGTTTTCAGGGGACGTGAGATAACACATATGGAGTACGGCCAGAAGGCACTTGACCGTTTTGTGCACGATCTCGAAGATGTTGCTGTTATTGAAGTCAGACCAAAAATGGAAGGGCGTAGTATGTTCATGATTGTCGCCCCGAAAAAATAGATTAATACGAACAGGAGATAACAAATGCCAAAAATCAAGACAAACAGTGGTGCTGCAAAGCGTTTCAAGAAAACAGCATCAGGAAAGATCAAGCGCGGTTGTGCATTCACCAGCCACATCCTTACCAGCAAGACCCGCAAGTGCAAGCGCAACCTGCGCCAAGGCGGCATGGTTGCTGCTGCTGATGCTAAAAACATTGCCCAGTTGATTCCGTATATGTAGAAAGACAGGTTGAAGGCTGAAGGTGAAAAGGTAATTTGATTTTCCTTCAGCCTTTTACCTTCAGCCTGATTTATAAGTCCGTGAACCGTGAGGAAATAGTCTCCCCTTGCGGATCCGGCGAAATACCATCAACAAAAGGAGTAGTAAATGCCACGCGTAAAAAGAGGATTTAAAGCGAGACAAAGAAGAAACAAGGTACTCAAGCTGGCCAAAGGGTATCGTGGTGCACGCAGTAAACTGTTCAGAAGCGCCACCGAGGCAGTTGATCGCGCACTTAATTATGCTTTCCGTGACCGCCGTGTTAAAAAACGTGATTTCCGTGCTCTCTGGATTGTCCGTATCAATGCTGCTGCACGCATTAACGGTATAACTTACAGCAGGCTTATTCATGGCCTTAAAGTTGCCAAGGTCGAAATCGACCGCAAGGTAATGGCTGATCTTGCAGTATCTGATCCATCAGGTTTTGCTCATATAGCCACTTTGGCAAAAGCCAGCGCCTAGCCCCAGAACATGACCAGATAAAAGAAATGGAATGCAAAGCATTCCATTTCTTTTTTTTTAAGGGAACACGATGAGAGATCAACTTCTAAATCTACAAAATCAGGCTCTTGCCGATCTTGCTGGTATAACCGGTGAAGACGAACTTCAGTCGCTTAGGGTCAGGTTCCTAGGGAAGAAAGGGGAACTGACATCAATTATGAAAGGGATAGGCGCTCTTACTGCCGAAGAGAGGCCGCTCATTGGCCAGGTTGTCAACTCTGTAAGAGACTGCCTTGAGGCCGCTTTTGAGTCGGCTTCTACTCTCCTTAGAGATACAATCAAGTCACAAAAGCTAAATAATGAGAAGGTTGACGTGACTCTCCCGGGAAGATCTCTTCCAAGTGGCACAAAACATCCTGTTTCTCTGGTTATTGAAGAGATTTCCGATATTTTTGCAGGTCTTGGATTTATAGTAGCAGAGGGGCCGGAAATTGAACTTGACTACTATAATTTCGAAGCACTCAATTTCCCGAAAGATCACCCCGCCAGAGACATGCAGGATACTTTTTTTGTTCAGAATAATCTGCTTCTGAGAACACATACTTCCCCCGTGCAAATCCGCACAATGCTGAAGCAGAAACCACCGGTAAGAATTATTGCTCCGGGAACTGTTTATCGCTGTGATTATGACGCTACACACTCGCCAATGTTTCACCAGATAGAAGGTTTGATGGTTGACAAAGGTGTAACTTTCGGTGATCTCAAAGGAATCCTTACCATATTCACAAACCAAATGTTTGGCAGTGACATAGGTGTTCGTCTTCGCCCGAGCTTTTTCCCGTTTACTGAACCAAGTGCAGAAGTGGATATCGCCTGTGTTATCTGTCGAGGCAAAGGGTGCAGGGTGTGTAAAAATACCGGATGGCTTGAAATTCTAGGCGCCGGAATGGTTGACCCTGAAGTATTCCGCCATGTTGATTACGATTCTGAAAACTACAGCGGTTTTGCATTTGGAATGGGAATTGAGAGGGTCGCGATGCTTAAATACGGAATTAGTGATATGCGACTTCTGTTTGAAAATGATGTCCGCTTCCTTTCTCAATTCTAACTTAAAACATTAACTAATAGTTGTAACTATCAGGACTATATATGAAAGTAACATATAATTGGCTTAAAGAGTTTGTTGATTTTGACCTTTCTCCTGAAGATCTTGCTCACTTGTTGACAATGCTTGGACTTGAAGTCGACTCAATAGAGTATATAGGGGCTGACCTTGATGACGTCATTGTTGCGCTTGTAGAAGAGCGAGCACAACATCCAAATGCCGATAAACTTTCTCTTTGCAGGATTAATAACGGCAAGGAAATTTTGAGCGTTGTATGCGGTGCACAGAATTTTAAGTCAGGTGACAAGGTCGCGTTGGCTCAGGTCGGTTCAACTCTTCCTGGAGATTTCAAGATTAAAAGATCCAAAATACGCGGTGAAGAGTCATGTGGGATGCTCTGCTCTGAAAAAGAGCTAGGCCTTGCTGATGAGTCTGCTGGAATAATGGTTCTCTCTGAAGATTTGCAACTTGGCAAACCTTTATTTGATGCTCTTGGGATCAAGGATGTCGTCTTTGAAATCGGTCTTACACCGAACAGGGCTGATTGTCTTAGCGTGATTGGCGTTGCCAGAGAAATCGCTGCAAAACTTGGCAAGAAGGTACGTTACGCTTCACACCAGATCTCTGAGACTGGTGTAGATGTTAATTCAATTGCATCTGTTGAGATAATTGATCCAGACCTGTGCCCCAGATATACTGCAAGATATGTATCAGGATGCAAAATTGCACCATCCCCGCAGTGGCTAGTAAACCGCCTTAAGGCACTCGGACAGCGTTCTATTAATAATGTGGTTGATATTACAAATTATGTTTTGATGGAGTATGGCCATCCTTTGCATGCTTTCAATTTTCGTGAATTGAAAGATGGTAAAATTGTCGTAAAAAGAGCTTCTGCCGAAGAAAAATTCATTACCCTGGATGGTCAGGAAAGGGAATTAAACCCTACTGACCTTACCATAAGAGATGGTGAAAGAGCTGTTGCCCTTGCCGGCATCATGGGTGGAGAAAACTCGGAAATTGCGGACGATACTTCAGAAATCCTGCTTGAAAGTGCATATTTTAACCCTTCTGCTGTTCGCCTGACGAGCAAACGTCTCGGTATTCACACTGAATCCTCTCATCGGTTTGAACGTGGAACTGACTTTAATATCGTTACTACCGTACTTGATCGAGCAGCTTCTCTGATTGCAGAGCTTGCCGGTGGAGTAGTTGCAAAAGGTATAATTGACGTTTTCCCATGTCATATACCTGAAAAGCGAATTAAGTTAAGAATCTCGAGAGTTAATGCCATTATAGGTATATCGCTTGATGAAGCAGAGGTAACATCAATCTTCACCAATCTCGAGTTTTCTGTTATCAAAACTGCGCCTGGTGAGCTTGAAGTTTCTGTCCCTTCGTTCAGGGTTGATATAGAGCGTGAGATAGACCTGGTTGAGGAGGTTGCACGGCTTTACGGCTTTGAGAATATCCCGACAACCATGCCGGTCGTTGAGGTCTTTTCAGACAGGATCCCGCATTACCAGTTTCTTGAGCGTGCTGCCAGGGGGCACCTAAGCTCTACCGGATTCAACGAAGTTATCAATTTCAGTTTTGCCTCAAATCATGATATCCAGAGACTCAGATTATGTGATACGGACAGAAGAAATGCTGCAGTTGCCCTTCTGAATCCTTTGGTTGATGAACATGCGGTTATGCGAACAACACTTCTGCCAGGACTGCTTCAGACCGCTTCAAGGAATTTCAGCCTCAGAAACCTCAATCTTAGACTTTTCGAGATGAGACGGGTTTATTTGTCGCAAATTGGCCAGGAACTCCCGGACGAACCGCTTCATATTGCCGGCCTGATGTCAGGGTTGCGTTATACAGAAGCATGGAATCAAACTAAGGAAATGGTTGATTTCTACGATATCAAAGGAGTCGTTGAATCAGTTATTTCGCTCTTCAGGCTATCTGATCTTTCATATTCGACAGATCGTACTGAACCTTACTATCACCCTGGCAAGTCGGCTTTGATATTTTGTAAAGATAGGCAGATAGGCTCTCTGGGGGAGATTCATCCAGATGTGCAGGAGAATTTTGAAATTGAGAAGCCTGTATACTACTTTGAGCTTGATTTTGCATCACTTGTAGAATTGAGTACTGGGACACCAGTTGTAAAATCTCCATCAAGGTTCCCTGATACCTACAGGGATATAGCAATGCTCATGAGTCTGGAAACCACATCTGCGGCAGTCATTGACTGTATCAAGGGGATCCAGAGCGACAAAATTAAATCTGTTGATATATTTGATCTCTACACTGGTGACAAGATCCCTAAAGGTGAGAAAAGCCTAGCTGTAAGAGTGCGTTACGGCTCACTTGAAAAAACATTAACTGATGAAGAAGTCGGTAAACTGCATCAGAAAATTGTTAATAGTCTGATCTCAGAACTTAATATTAAAACAAGATAGAACAAAAACGATTGCCATAAACAACCCCTTGTGGTATATAACATTTCCGCTTGCGGGACAATAATTAACGCGATTAATCAATAACTTGAGGGTGATATGACGAAGGCTGACATTGTAGAGAAAATTTACGAGAAGGTTGGGTTTTCTAAGAAGGAATCTGCAGAGCTTGTTGAACTTGTCTTTGATATTATGAAAGACACCCTTGAGTGTAGTGACAAGATTAAAATTGCTGGTTTCGGTAACTTTGTTGTTAAAGCAAAAGCTGATCGCAGAGGAAGAAATCCTCAAACTGGTGAAGAAATTACAATCTCAGCCAGAAGAATACTTACCTTCAAGCCGAGTCAGGTACTTAAAGCATCAATAAATAAATAAATTTGTCTGGAGGAGCTGTGACAGAGGCAGCTTCTGAAAAGCTATACTTTAAAATTGGCGAAATTGCCGAAACCCTTAACATTAATACATCAGTACTTAGGTTCTGGGAGACTCAATTTGATTCTCTTTCACCCTGTAAAACCAGAACAGGTCAAAGACTTTACTCTCGTAATGATTTTGAAAAAATTAAGCATATTTACAACCTTCTTTATGTCCAGAAACTGACAATAGCCGGAGCCAAAGTAAGATTATCTTTGACAAAAAAGGGAAAGAGTCAAATACAATCTGATCCTGCTGAGCTTATTCAGTTACTTTGTAATGAGCTTAAGGGTCTTAGGAACTTATTATAGTTGAAAGCATTAAATTATCGGTGCGTAGCGCAGCCTGGTAGCGCACTAGACTGGGGGTCTAGTGGTCGCAAGTTCGAATCTTGTCGCACCGACCATAATTAAAGGCTTTACGGGTTGTCCGTAAAGCCTTTTTGCTTAATAACTGTTTAGATAGCAAATTTCAGGAGGTACTGATAGTTGAGAATATGCGTTTATCTATTTATTGCCGTGGTCATCTTCATCTCTGGTTGTAGTAATAGCAACGAGAAATCTATTATCGGGACATGGCAGGAACTCAATAACCCCCTGGGGAAACTTGAGTTTAATAAGGACCATTCAGGAATTGCTTACTGGCCTAATGAAGTTGGTGTGCAGGAAAGTTCGGTGATGAAATGGAAGGTTCTTAAAAAGGAAAACATGGTCTCAGTAATCACTCCCCCAGGACCAGTTAACTTTACCATAAAGCAGGATAGACTGATTTCTCCAAATGGTGTTGTGCTGATAAAGGTCAAGGAGAAACCTTAAGTCATCTGTTTATAGATCAAGTTTAAGTGTTACACTGTTAAAATCAATATTTGCACTTTTACGGGGAAACATGGAAGTTATCACCACTCATGTAAATGCTGATTTTGACTGTCTGGGCGCTATGATAGCTGCTCGTAAGATCTATCCTGAAGCGCTCATGGTTTTTTCCGGGTCCCAGGAGAAAGGGGTCCGGAACTTTCTTTCAAAGTCAGATCTCACATTCACCCGTCTAAAAGATATCAACCTTGCCGAAATCTCACGTCTGATAATTGTTGACTGTCAACACTCCTCAAGGATAGGTAGTTTTTCTACTATTCTTAATAATGAAGGGCTTGAAGTCCATATTTATGACCACCATCCCGATATGGCTGGCAATATCCAGGCATCAGGTGGTGTCATCCGCTCCTCTGGCTCAACTTCCTCTATACTTTCAATAATTCTAAAATCCAACGAATTGCATCTCACACCTGAAGAGGCCACTGCCATCCTTCTTGGTATATATGAAGATACCGGTAACCTGACTTACCCAGGTACATCTACTGAGGATTTTATTTCTGCTGCGTGGCTTCTGGAGAAGGGCGCACAGCTTTCTGCTGTCAGTGATTTTTTAACGACAGAGCTAAATGCAGACCAGATTTCACTTTTAAATGATCTGCTACACTCAATGAAAAGGATTGTCATTGGTGGGCTGGATATCTGTATCGCCAGTGCAACTCTTGATTCCTACATTAGTGATATTGCTTCACTTGCCCAGATTATGCGTGATATGGAGAGTATAGAAACACTTTTTATGGTAGTCGGTATGGGAAGCCGTGTGCATATCGTCGCTCGAAGTCGCGGCACCGGAGTAAATGTAGGCGAGTTTCTGCAACATTTCGGTGGAGGAGGTCATCCATCTGCTGGTTCAGCAACAATAAAAGATTTTACAGTCATTCAGGTTATTCGCAGGATTGAAAATCTGCTTTTGTCTGCACTGCACTCTGGTAGAGCGGTTTCATCCATAATGTCCTCCCAGGTAAAAACTATCAGCGCTGACAGTACTATTGCAGAAGCCAGGTCACTTCTAACCAGATATAACATTAATGCAATGCCTGTTCTGGACGTTTATCGAATGGTTGGCGTAATTTCCCGGAGAATTGTTGAAAAGGCTCTCTATCATAAACTCGATCAATCACCGGTAACAGACTATATGCACACGGATTTTGTCCGCCTAACCCCTGATACCTCAATCCTTGAGGTTAAGGAATACCTGACGGGAGAAGGGCATAGATTTGCTCCGGTCTTTTGCTGCGATACTCTTGTTGGAGTGGTAACCCGTACCGATCTGTTCCGTTATCTCAACAGTGTTGAGCGTCGGAACGATCCAGAAGAGAGCCAAAGTGATATCGGCCAGGATATCGTTACCAAAATAAGGCATTCTTTGCCACATAAGGTGTTCGAGACGCTTCGTAGCCTTGGCAGAGTAGGGGATGAGCTTGGGTTAAAGGTCTATGCTGTGGGGGGCTTTGTTCGTGATCTTATAATAGGTCAGCCAAATTCCGATATTGATGTGACTGTAGAAGGAGATGGAATCCTCTTTGCTAAGACTTTTGCCTCTGAGGCGGGCTGCCGGATAAAGAGCCATATGAAGTTCGGCACAGCCACTATAATCTTCCCGGATCATTCAAAGGTCGATGTAGCAAGCACAAGACTTGAGTATTATGACTCGCCAGGGGTTCTACCGACGGTCGAACGATCATCGCTGAAGATGGATCTCTATCGGCGCGACTTTACTATTAATACTCTGGCAGTTGCGCTCTTTTCTGAAAGCTTTGGCAGACTCATAGATTTCTATTCAGCCAGAAAGGATCTTAAGGAAAAGAGCATCAGGGTTCTCCATAATCTCTCTTTTGTGGAGGATCCTACCAGGGTATTCAGGGCCATCCGCTTTGAACAGCGCCTTGGCTTCAAAATGGCAACTCATACTGAAAACCTTATTAAAAACAGTATTAGAATGAATTTCCTCGATAAACTGTGTGGAAGGCGGCTCTTAAACGAGCTTATTCATATATTTGAAGAAAACGAGCCCCATCTTGCAGTTGAGAGGATTGGCTCTTTGGGTGCACTCAAATATATCCACAGATCACTGGTAGATGTAAACAGTATTGTTCCGATATTTAAAGAGTCATATCAAGTGGTTTCATGGTTTGAACTCCTTTACCACAAACAACCTTTTGAGAAATGGATCATCTACCTGCTGGCACTTTGTACTAATTTGTCTTCTGATGAATTTGTCGAGACATGCATCCGCCTGGATATTCCGCCAAAAATCATTAACAGATATTTTGAGGCAAAGGTCGACGGAGTAAAGGCGCTGGAAAAAATCAGAGCCGGTATGTATCGCAAAAACAGATCGCTTCTCCCAAGCGAGGTCTGCCATCTGCTGCGCGAGCTTCCTATTGAAATTCTTCTGCATCTGATGGCACGTACCGATGAGGATACAAGGCGTCAGTTTTCCATATACATTACCAATCTTTCTATGGTGCAAAGAATTGTCGACGGAAACGATCTTGCTAAACTTGGCATCAAACCAGGGCCTGTATATAAGGAAATCCTTGACGCCGTTCTCGATGCCAGGCTCGATGGAATGGTTGAAACACGGGCAGATGAACTTGAACTGGTAAACAGATTGACTACTATTTGAAAAGTGGAGGGGATTATGTTAACAGAAGGAGCTGTAGCACCGGATTTCGCTCTGTTGGGGAGCGATGGCAAGGTGCATTCACTGAAGGATTACAGAGGCAAAACCGTTGTAATCTATTTCTATCCACGTGACAATACCCCCGGCTGCACCAAGGAAGCATGCGGGTTCAGGGACAATCACACGCTGGTTTTGAGTCTGAATGCTGTTGTTCTCGGTGTCAGCAAAGACTCCATGAAATCACATGACAAGTTCATAAAGGATTTCTCTCTGCCATTTATTCTTCTATCGGACCCAGAACTGGAGATGATGAAAAATTACGGTGCCTATGGTGAGAAGATTATGTACGGAAAGCCTGTTAACGGAGTAATCCGTTCAACAGTGGTATTTGGCCCTGATGGTGTTGTTCAAAAGCATTGGAAGAAAGTGACGAAGGCTGAGACGCACCCAGAGGACGTAATTAAATATCTTCAGGGTGCTCAGTAACCGCCAGTATCGATTTTTGAACCCCATCCATGAGAAAATTCAGTTCTTCGATTGAGACTGATAGTGGTGGGAATATGACGATAACATTGCCAAGGGGGCGCAGAAAGATGCCGTGCTTTCTCGCCTCCCGGCAGACACTCATACCGACTCTGTCCACCCAGTTATAAGGCTCTTTTGTCCCTTTATCGCGAACAAGCTCTATTCCAGCAATCATTCCACACTGTCTGATATCTCCTACATGCTTAAGTTCAATCATTGCGTTAAGTCTTGCTTGTAATACTTCAATCTTGCTGGACAAATTCTTAAGAAGCGACTCCCTTTCAAAGAGCTCCAGACTCGCCAATGCAGCTGCACAGGCTATGGGGTTGCCGGTAAAAGTATGCCCATGGAAGAAAGTCTTTAGTTCACTGTATTCACCAAGAAAAGCGTCATATACTTTTTGAGTTGTCAGGGTCGCAGCAAGTGGCAGATAGCCTGCAGTTATCCCTTTGGAAAGCGCCATTATATCCGGCGTTACAGACTCTCTGTTACAAGCGAACATTGTACCGGTACGACCAAATCCAACTGCAACCTCATCTGCTATCATCAAAATATCAAAACGGCTGCAAAGCTCTCTGACTCTTCTGATAAATCCATCCGGCTGGACTATCATCCCGCCAGCACCCTGTACGAGGGGCTCTATGATCAAGCCGGCTACTTCATGGGCGTGGGTCTCCATGATCCGCTCAAGCTCTGCAAGACACTCTCTATTGCAGCGGCTGCTATCCTGCTCCAGGCATAGCTCGCACCTGTAACAGCAGGTTGATGGAGCCTGAATGGTCGGAAAGAGAAGAGGGCGGAATACTTCATGAAAAATATCAACACCACCGACACTCATTGCGCCAACTGTGTCGCCATGATAAGCATTTTTAAAGGAAATGAATTTTGACTTTTCCGCTCTGCCAAGATGGCGCCAGTATTGAAACGCCATCTTTATGCCGATCTCAACGGCAGTTGATCCGTTATCTGAGTAAAAAACCTTTGATAACCCTTCCGGAGCAATTTCAATCAGTTTCTTTGCAAGGATAGACGGCTTTTCGGAAGCTAGACCAAGAAGAGTCGAGTGCTCAAGACGGTCAACCTGCTCCTTGATGGCGTTATTTATATGTGGATGACAGTGGCCATGGACATTTGTCCAGATGGCCCCCACACCGTCAAGGTAACGGTTACCATCAGAGTCTATGAGCCAGCTCCCTTCGCCTTTTGATATTACCAGAGGAGGCTCTGCCTCCCACTCTTTCATCTGTGTAAACGGGTGCCAGACGTACTTTCTGTCATACTCCTGCAAGGTTTCAGTTGTCAGATCACTCAATGCCTATCTCCCGTAGAAGTATTCTGGTTGCCGGTTCGCTAGTCAGCCAGTCTGCAAGTATTTCCACCCGTGATTTATCATCCAGATCAGGGAAGGCAGGCAGGCGTGACAGAAGGGGGACCCCTGAAAGCGAATCAATCAGGTGCGGAGCTGATGCCACGGCCCTGTCCGGTGATGACGGGAAATTATTTATAACCGTACCTTTAACCTTCAAGCCCAGCTCTCTGGCAACAAAACAGGTTAAAACAGTGTGGTTTACTGTGCCGAGGTCTGGCCTTGCAACCACAA
Organism: Geobacteraceae bacterium; assembly: GCA_013377075.1. Classification (GTDB taxonomy): domain Bacteria; phylum Desulfobacterota; class Desulfuromonadia; order Geobacterales; family DSM-12255; genus VEOV01. Next base: position 84,093 of record JACABD010000002.1, read on the forward strand.
GTAGCGGCAGTGAGAGGAGTTTGGCAAGATCTGCCACCAACAGGCCCCCGGCAAGGGGGACCATCAGACCGCCTGCACCTTCCACGATGATATATTCATATTCGTCACGTAGCCTGTGGTAAGCGGCCATAATCCGGGAGAACTCGATCCTGACCTGATCAATCTCTGCTGCAACTGATGGGGCGGCCGGTTCCCTGAGCAGATATGGTGCAACATCGGCCGTTACAGCAATACCGGCTCCAAAGGCGAGAAGTTCTGCATCCTCAGAGACCAGACGTCCGTCACGTTCTGTGCAGCCTGATGTTACAGGCTTCATTACTCCGACATTAACGCCTCTGTTTTTCAGCAGTCTTGCCAGGGCGGCAGAAAACACGGTTTTGCCGACACCGGTATCAGTTCCGGTAATAAATATCCCTTTTGCTTCTATGCTATCCACAGCAACCCTCCGGATCAAGTTCAAGGTCACGCAGCATCTGCCAGTCGTCATCAGTGTTACGACCGCTGGTTGTAAGATAGTTGCCGATCATCGTGCCACTGGCACCTGCAAAAAAGATCCACGATTGAAGATCCCGGAGATTTTTCTCTCGTCCTCCGCAGACAGTTATCATTTTGTCAGGGAGAATCAGACGGTAAAGGGCTATTGTAACAAGGCACTCCTGAGGCGTTATGAAGTTGGCATCTGCAAGTTTTGTCCCTTCAATGGGATTTAGAAAGTTTAGCGGTACAGAGTCTACATCAAGCTCTTTAAGGGTTAACGCCATTTCGATACGCTGTGCAGCGCTCTCGCCAAGGCCGAATATGCCACCGCTACAGACTTTCATGCCGGAGCGCTTTGCTGCTCTGACAGTTTCAACATCCTCTTCATAGTCATGTGTTGAGCAGATTTGCGGGAAGAAACTTCGTGCTGTCTCTAGATTGTGATGGTATGTGCCGGATCCGGCCTCAAAGAGTATCTTTGCTGTGCTGTCATTGAGTAATCCAAGAGAGCAGGAGGGGATGATTGAAGTCTCTTTGCGGATACGTTTAAGTGCACTGCATATTCGGTCAAGTTCAGCTCCTGGATTTATGCCAGTGCCGCTTGTGACTATGCCGTAGCATATGGAACCGCATTTTTCAGCGCTGTGAGCACCCGCTACCAGGCTATCTTCATCAACCAGAGGATAAACCGGAACGCTGCTTGAATGATGTGAAGACTGGGCGCAGAATGCACAGTTTTCTGCACAGCGCCCTGATTTTGCATTTATGATTGAGCAGAGAGAGATTCTCTTGCCGACAAAATGCTCCTTTACACGGTTTGCTGCGAGAAAAAGTTCGTAACGGTCAATGCCAGTGGCAGTTGATAACAATAACGCTTCCTCAGAGGATATTTTGCCGCCTGCTATTATTCTTTCTGAAATCTCTATAGTTATCTGTCTCATATGATCTCCTAGGTTTCAATTAGCACAACAGTAAAAACATTGTCAACCTGATTCGCTTGAGTGGTTGACGGCGCTGGAATGTATACATCCCCTTAAAGCTGTTGCGCGTAATCTTTTGGCTGTGCTATTAATAACTGATTTTCATTTATCCAGAGAGGCGTTGATGTCACAGGAAAAAGTACTCCCCTTTATTGAGCATCTGGTAGAGCTAAGAAAACGCCTGATTGTCATAGTTATTGCTGTTGTCATTGGAATGGGGGTTGCCTGGAATTTCTCAGGGAATATTCTCTCATTTATCGAAAAGCCGATAAGTGGCAAGACATACCTTACAGACCTAAAAAAAACAGTCTATTCAGAAGTAAAGGTCAGATTCCCATCCTTTTACAGCCGCTATCAACTTGACAAGGAGATGGTCACAAACATCAAAGAGCGTCGCCTCAACTACAGCGCACCTCTTGAGCCTTTTTTTGTTCAGTGCAAAATATCGTGCATTGCCGGATTAATCATAGTTTTACCGGTTGTATTCTATCAACTCTGGCTGTTTATCGCTCCAGGACTTACCTTTAAAGAAAAAAGACTGGTCATACCATTTGTAACTGCCAGTACACTCACTTTCTGTCTGGGGGCGTTATTTTTCCTTTTTATTATCTGGCCTGTAATTATTAACTTTTCACTTTCCTATGAAGCGGAAGGCCTTCAGAGCTGGTTTAATCTCTCTGCATATGTAAACTTCTGCCTGCGGCTGATACTCATGTTTGGATTGATTTTTGAGCTGCCTATTCTGGCGCTACTACTTTCAAGGCTCGGGTTCGTTTCTTATGAACTACTTGCAAAAAACCGTAAATATGCTCTTCTTGCCAGCTCAATTATTGCGGCTTTTCATGCTGACCTGGTTACAATGTTTGTTGTAATGATGCCACTTTACTTAATGTATGAAATCAGTGTATGGGTTGCTTTCTTTTTCGGCAAAAAGAGAGTGAAGACGGCAGATCTTCCATGATTGTCTATCGTTCAATTAGCGAGATTAAGGAATTACTCTCTAAACCTGTTGTGACGATCGGCAACTTTGATGGTGTTCATCTTGGTCACAGGGAGATCTTCAGAAAACTTAAAAAAACTGCCAAAGAAATAGGTGGGGTTTCTGTTGTAATTACCTTTGACCCTCATCCGCTCAAAGTCGTAAATAGTTTTAACGCAGTCTCTCTAATAAATACCCTTGATGAAAAGATAACTTTGATCGAAGCCTCAGGTATTGATTACCTGATTATTATCAATTTCGACGCTGAATTCGCACAGCTTTCAGCAACCGATTTTATTGAAAAGATTCTTGTTGGCAAAATCGGCTTAAATCAGCTGATTATAGGTTATGACTATGCTTTCGGTCGTGGAAGAGAAGGTAATCTTGCCCTGTTAAAAAAATTGGGTTTAAAGTACTCCTATGAAGTTGAAGAACTTGCTCCAATTGCCGACGGCTTGGTAACTTTCAGTAGCTCTCTGATACGCAAAATGATCTTAGCCGGGGATGTCTCAGGGGTAGTACGTTATCTAGGAAGAAACTTCTCGCTGGCTGGCAAAGTTGTTCATGGTGCTAACAGAGGCAAATCTTTGGGTTTTCCGACCGCCAACATAGAGTCTGACAAAGAACTTATTCCGGCTGACGGTGTTTATGCTGTCAAGGTGAAGCTTGATGATCTGCTGTATGATGCTGCCTGTAACATAGGTTTTAATCCAACTTTCAAATCTGGCCGTAAAACTCTGGAGGTCTTCATTTTTGACCTAGATGAGGATATTTATGGAAGGGAGATAAGAATCTATTTCTTCGAGCGTTTGCGGGATGAGAAATGTTTTGAAAATCCGCGGGACCTTGTCAATGCTATTTCTAATGACGTTGCCACTTGCAGAAAGATTCTGGCATCAACTCAACTTGTTGTATACAGGGAATATTTGGAGAGTTTATGAGATCGACAGGCAGGGTAGATATAAAGTTTATAGCGGGGATTGGGATAAGTTTCTTTTTCCTCTTTCTCTTATTCAGAAAAATCGATATAAATCAGCTTTTGATAACCTTAAAGACCTTGGATTATAGTTACATTGCACTTGCAACTGCAATTACAATAATCAGTTACTCTTCGAGAGCTATTCGCTGGCATTACCTGATACTACCTCAGAAGAGAGCCAAGCCACGTAATCTTCTTTCAGCAACCATAATTTGCTATATGGCTAATAATCTCCTGCCGGCAAGGCTTGGTGAATTTGCTAGAGCCATTGTTTTTGCAAGAAAAGAGGGTCTTGAGGTGAGTAGTGTCTTTGCCTCTCTCGTTATAGACAGACTTTTCGATGGGTTTTCAGTGCTTGTAATACTCCTCTTTACTTTTTTCACAGTCAAGCTGCCGCCAGGTATGGAGAAACTTCAACAAGGGCTCCTTACAGGAGGTTATGTAACGCTGGCATTATATCTGGGCGTAATAATTTTTCTTGTTTTCCTCAAAAGGGCTACTTTTAAAACAATTCACTTTGTAGGTATCATACTTAAACCCTTTCCACGATCAGTTGCCGATAAAATAGTTCCTCTTCTTGCGTCATTCATTTCCGGAATTCAACTACCGTCAAAACCCCAGGAACTCTTGGCAATTATTTTATCTTCTGCCTTTATCTGGATAACCGCTGCATGGCCGATTGACCTGGTGCTATTGGCGTTTAACATACACCTGCCATTTACAGCTTCGCTATTTATTCTGGTTTTTCTAGTTTTTGCTGTCATGGTTCCGGCGTCGCCTGGTTATGTAGGTACCTACCACGCCGCCTGTATGTATGGACTTATGGCTTTTGCAATTCCCAAGGAGCTGGCACTTAGTGTAGCCCTTATCGTTCATGCTATTGCTTTTTTTCCTGTAATTCTCATGGGGTTCTTCTTTCTCTGGAGTGAAAAAATATCGTTTTTATCTATTAAGACGATTGATGGTAACAAGGAGTAAACAGTGTTTAAGAATTTAACCAAACGACTTGACCTTTTTTCCATATTCGCTTTTGTTATTCCAATTTTTATCTATCTTCTGACACTTGCGCCATCTGTTACATTCTTTGACAGTGGCGAATTTATTACAGCTATATCGTCCCTCGGCTCTTCTCATTCCCCCGGTTACCCATTTTTTATCAACTACGGCAAGCCATTTACCTGGCTACCTTTTGGGAGTATTGCTTTCAGGGTAAATTTTGCAACTGCAGTTTCAGGTGCACTTGCCTGTTATGGAGCTTACCTCCTTGTCACCTATATGCTTAAAAATGAGGCAGGTGATAATCCTTCAGCAATAGAGTCCATCTTCATAAAAATCAGTGCTCTTTCTGCTGCTGTAACCTATGCGTGTACACCGCGACTCTGGCTTCAGTCCAATCATGACAAGCCCTATCCAATGGTTGCGTTTCTTGTTGCTATCGGTCTGTATTTCATTTTCCGATGGAGAGATTCATACCGTGATGGGAATGAACGCCCATCTTATATCTATGCAGTTGCTTTCCTCTCAGGACTCGGTACAGGTGCACATCACACTATAATTCTCTTAATACCTGCTTATGCATTACTCGTACTTTCAATGAATTGGAAAATAATATTCAGAGTCAGAGATCTTTTGATCGCAGGAACTTTCGGGGTTCTGGGGTTTGCAATTAATCTGCATCTCCCACTCAGGGCAACAAAATATCCATTGTTAAATTGGGGCAATCCTCAGACAAAGGATCAGTTCCTCTGGCACTTTTTAAGAAAGGGCTATCCAATTGAGAAGGTTGAGAGAAGCTGGTCTTTGCTCTGGAGTCAGCTCAATGCTTTTAATGTCCCTTATGAGTTCACTAAAGTAGGTTTTCTCTTAATGGTTCTTGGGATGTTTTTTTTCATTGCCAAAAGGAGAATAGAAATAGCCGCATACATTGTAGCTCTAGTTTCTTTTCTGTTGGTAATAGTCGGTTATTTTAATACACCGTTTGAGACAATATTTTTAACAGAAGAGTTTTTTACACCAATTTATCTATACTCTGCCGTGTTTATTGGAATGGCAATGTACTTTATTGGTACAAGAATCATTAAGTGGTTGTCCTCTCTTGGGATACCTGCTCTTTATTGTAGGCTCACTGTAATTGTTGCTGTTTTTGCTCTTCCGACGACAGTCTGTGCTCTGAACTACGTAAAAAACGACCAGCATCTTAACTACGTTGCATATGACTATGCTTCAAATGTAATTCGCTCAGCTCCCAGCAGTGGGATCATATATACTTGGGGTGACAGTGGTGCATTTCCGCTATGGTATATTCAGGGTGTAGAGAAGATGCGGGAAGATCTCGATATAGTACATACGCCTCATCTAGTATTTGATTGGTACCTGGACGGATTCCCAAGGCTGTTTTCAAACAGCATGCTCAGAAAAATTCCACTTGAATCGCAGAGCCCCGAAAACGTTTTATTGATGGCGGCCAGCGAACAGTATGCAACTAGGCCGATACTAATCGATTATTCGACCAGATTTTCTGTACCTTTTCCAGCATACAAATTTATGCAAAAAGGAATTACCTATCAGATTTACGCTCAAACTTCACCTCAGAAAAACTCTCCAGACATGCTGGTGTGGGACTTATATGCTACTCGTGGCTTTATGGGTAACGAGATGTTTTTCAGAGATCTTGATACTGGTAAGGCTATTTTGATTTATGCAAACAGTCGGATTGAAGCTGCTGAAGCCCTTATCGGTGATAACAGGTTGGGGGATGCGATTGACAGTCTCAGAATTGCTGCCCAGATATCACCGGAAGTTGCCAGCGATGTAAGTCAGACTCTTGCCAGATATGGAGTTAAATAAACTTCCTATTGTTATGATATTCTTGACACTGTGACTTATGAGAACTACTATTTCAACTTTGAAGACATCTAATTGTCTGACAGGGGTTAATTTATGCAGATGAGTCGCCTGGGAGAGCTCCTGGTCGCAAATAATCTCATTACCAGAGAGCAACTTGCCAGATCGCTAGAAGAACAAAAAGAGTCTGCCGGCCAATTAAGGCTAGGTACAATATTAATAAAAAACGGCTTTATATCTGAGCAGGATCTTACATCTTTTCTATCAAAACAGTACGGTGTCCCTTCTATTAATCTTGCAGAACTGGAAGTTGATCCTTCTGTTATTAAAATAATACCTCCAGATGTTGCCCAGAAATACCAGATTGTTCCAGTGAATCGCGCCGGGTCCACGCTGATTGTTGCGATGAGTGATCCTTCGAATATTTTTGCAGTCGATGACATAAAGTTCATGACTGGGTATAATGTTGAAGTTGTTGTTGCTTCAGAGGCCGCACTGAAGACTGCTATAGACAAATTCTATGACCAGTCAGCTTCACTTGCTGACGTCATGGGCGAAATGGATATGGAGGATTTTGAAGTTGTAGGCGATGAGGAGGAGGTTGATGTCGGCTCTCTCGAGCGTGCAACTGAGGATGCTCCTGTTGTAAAACTTGTTAATCTGATACTCACTGATGCAATAAAGAAAAAGGCCAGTGATATCCATATAGAGCCCTATGAAAGGACTTTTCGCGTTCGGTATCGAATAGACGGTGTACTTTATGAAGTAATGAAACCACCGCTCAAGTTAAAGAATGCCATAACCTCCAGGGTTAAGATTATGGCTGAACTGGATATCGCTGAGCGTCGACTGCCCCAGGACGGGCGGATAAAGATCAAGCTCGGTGGCGGCAGGGACATGGACTACCGTGTATCGGTTCTTCCAACGCTCTTTGGTGAGAAGATAGTCATGCGTCTTCTTGATAAATCGAATCTTCAATTAGATATGACTAAGCTGGGATATGAACCTGAGGCTCTTACTAGATTTCAGCATGAAATTCACAAGCCTTTTGGTATGTGTCTGGTTACTGGTCCAACTGGAAGTGGAAAAACGGTTTCTCTTTATTCGGCACTATCTGAACTTAACAAAACTACTGAAAATATCTCTACTGCTGAAGATCCAGTTGAGTTTAACTTTGCCGGTATTAACCAGGTTCAGATGCATGAAGATATAGGGCTTAACTTTGCTGCAGCCTTGAGATCTTTTCTTCGCCAGGATCCTGACATAATTATGATCGGAGAGATTCGGGATTTTGAAACTGCTGAAATTGGTGTTAAAGCCGCTCTCACCGGTCACCTTGTTCTTTCTACACTTCACACCAATGATGCGCCATCTACAATAAACAGGCTTCTTAACATGGGTATTGAACCTTTTCTGGTAGCTTCAGCAGTCAACCTTATTACAGCACAGCGTCTTGCCAGAAGGGTTTGCGGTGAATGTAAGGTTGTTGAGGATATACCTGTTAAGGCTCTTGTCGATGCTGGTGTGCCTCAGGATGAGGCCAAGGAATATGTATGTTATAAGGGTACTGGTTGTCCTAAATGTAATGGCACAGGCTATAAGGGGAGGGTAGGATTCTATCAGGTTATGCCAATGCTTGAGCCAATAAGGGAGCTTATTCTTAACGGTGCCAATACCGCAGAAATTAAAAGGGAATCAATGCGACTTGGTATAAAAACTATGCGTCAATCCGGACTTACCAAAGTTATGGAAGGAGTCACCTCGCTTGAAGAGGTTCTTCGTTGTACTGTTTCTGACGACTAGGAGAAATTTATGATAAATTTGCATCAGCTTCTTAAAGAGCTGGTTGAGAGAAACGGTTCTGACCTTCATATAACGACTAATTCACCACCTCAGCTAAGAATAGACGGGGAACTGACCCCTACTAATCTGCCGCCTATGTCTGCAGTTGAAACCAAGCAGCTATGCTATAGTGTCCTTACTGAGGCTCAGAAACACAGGTTTGAAGAGGATAACGAACTTGATCTATCATTTGGGGTGAAAGGCCTTTCCCGATTCAGAGGTAATATTTTTGTCCAGCGTGGTGCAGTCGCAGGCGTTTTTCGCGTAATACCTTATAAAATACTCAATTTTGATGAGCTTGGGCTGCCAACGGTTGTTAAGGATCTTTGCAGTAAATCACGTGGGCTTATTCTGGTAACAGGTCCTACAGGTAGCGGAAAGTCAACCACCCTTGCCTCGATGATAGACAAGATAAATACTGAACGTCATGATCATATTGTCACTATTGAAGATCCAATTGAATACCTTCATCCACATAAAGGCTGCCTTGTTAATCAAAGAGAAGTCGGTGCAGACACCAAAGCATTTAAAAATGCTCTCAAGTATGTTCTTAGGCAGGATCCAGATGTGGTTCTTGTAGGTGAATTGAGAGATTTGGAAACAATTGAGGCCGCACTCACACTAGCTGAAACCGGACACCTCTGTCTTGCTACTCTTCATACTAATTCATGTGTTCAAACAATAAATAGGATTATCGACGTTTTCCCTCCTTATCAGCAGACTCAGGTAAGAACACAACTATCTTTTGTTCTCGAAGGGGTTCTTTCACAAATATTAATTCCTAAGGTAGGTGGTTCAGGTAGGTCACTCTGCCTCGAAGTTATGTGTCCAAATCCTGCGATTAGAAATCTTATTCGAGAGGACAAGATTCATCAGATTTATTCTCAAATGCAGGTGGGACAGGATAAGTTCGGTATGCAGACAATGAATCAATCTCTCTATTCACTCTATACACGCAGGCAGATTTCTCTTGAGGATGCAATGGGTAGATCTTCAGACCCTGATGAGCTAAAACAAATGATTGGAAACGCAGGTGCTTCAAATACTCAGCGCCGACCAATAATGAGATAGTGGAGTAAATAATGCCTAAATTCATATGGGAAGCTAAAACAAAAAACGGGGCATCACAAAAGGGTGTCATGGAGGCATCCAATGAAGCCATGGTTGAATCACAACTTAAAAAATACGGTTTTGTCGGGATAAATGTTAAATCAGAAAAAACCGGTGGTTTTTCACTTTTGGGTAAAGGTGGAGGAGGAAAGGTTTCCTCAAAGGATCTGGTTGTTTTTACAAGACAGTTTGCAACCATGATTGATTCAGGTCTACCATTGGTTCAGTGCCTTGATATTCTTGCCGGGCAGCAGGAAAATAAGACCTTTAAAGCTGCCTTATATAATATCAAGGAATCTGTTGAAGGTGGTTCTACTTTTGCTGATGCTCTGGCAAAACACCCGAAAATCTTTGATCAACTTTTTGTTAATCTTATTGCTGCTGGTGAGGTTGGTGGTATTCTAGATACCATTCTTAACAGACTTGCTGCATACATAGAAAAATCCATGAAGTTAAAAAAACAGGTAAAGGGAGCAATGGTCTATCCTGCAACCATCATCTCCATAGCTGTTGTAGTAATAGGTGTTATTCTCGTTTTTGTAATTCCGACATTTGCTAAGATGTTCGCTGATTTTGGAGGCACACTTCCAACCCCGACCCTTATTGTTATTGGAATAAGTAATTTTCTCCAGAGGTATATTCTCGTAATTATAGGAGCATGCTACGGCATTAAGGTTTTGATCGGAAAGTATTATGCAACTCCAGTTGGTAGAAAAGCCATGGATAGAATGTTTCTTAAAATGCCAGTCATAGGTGTTTTGATTAGAAAAGTTGCTGTTGCAAAGTTTACCAGAACTCTAGGCACAATGATCAGTAGTGGTGTACCAATAATGGATGGACTTGAAATAGTCGCAAAAACAGCAGGAAACAAGATTGTTGAGGATGCTATATACAAAGTAAGGCAGGCTATATCAGAAGGTAAGACAATGGCTGAACCTCTTGGTGAGAGTGGTGTTTTCCCTCCAATGGTTGTGCAAATGATTTCTGTTGGCGAAGCTACTGGTGCAATGGATGCGATGCTGAATAAAATAGCTGATTTCTATGATGATGAGGTCGATGATGCTGTAGGGAACCTGACGGCAATGATGGAGCCACTCTTGATGGTATTTCTCGGCACAACTGTCGGTGGGCTTGTTGTTGCTATGTATCTTCCAATATTCAAACTCGCCGGTGCGGTTGGATAAATGCTTGAAAAAAAGAAAAACCTTGCCTGGCTGATTTTTATCAGGCTGGTTGTTGTATCTCTTTTCCTTGCGTCAATAACATATTTCAACATCAGGCAACCTGATTTTTTCCCTGATGTTATGTTACGCGACGTGACACGTCTGATAATTGTTACGTATCTTTTTTCTATTCTTTCGCTTACTTCTCTCCGATTCCCGTTACAGATTGTCAGTCCATTAGGGTATGCACAAATCATATGGGAATCTCTTTTTGTTTCAATTCTTGTCGTTATTACCGGTGGAATCTCCTCTACTTACCCTTTTTTATTTAATTTGGCTATTATTAACGCAAGTTATCTTTTCGGGCGACGCGAAGCCCTATATACAGCAGGGATTTGCGGAATTATCTATGGTTCAATAATTGATCTTCATTATTTTGGAAAACTTGAAAACATCGGTCTAATGCGTCCATTGGGCAATATTTATGGGCCTAATTTTATACTTTCACTCATTTTTACAAATCTCATTGCTTTTTTTCTTACTGCAATTCTTACGGGATATCTTGCTGAGAGAGCAAGGAAAAGTGAGACAGCGCTCAAGGAAAAAGAGATTGATTATGAAGAGTTGCAACGTCTGAACAGTATTATAGTAGAAACTTTAGATAGCGGACTCGTCACATTGAATAGTCACGGCAAGATAAGAGTATTTAATCGGTATATATCTCAGTTGACAGGTGTCCCTCAGAAAAATGCCTATGATATGGAGTTTGCAGAGATTTTTCCAGAGTTTTGTCTGGCAGACATTTCAAACCATATTAATAACCGGATTGAAATAAGCTATACAAATAGTAAAGGTGACAAATTATCTCTTAGTTTAAAGTATGCACCGCTATTTAATAATGATGGCGAAAGATTTGGTGCGGTTATTGATGTTATAGATATGACTGAAAGAAGGGATATGGAAGCAAAGCTTATGAAATCAGATAGACTGGCTGCTATTGGAGAACTTTCTGCCCGTATTGCACATGAAGTAAGAAACCCATTGGCTTCAATAAGCGGTTCTGTGCAATTAATAGCTGAATCCGCAAAGATTCCGCTAGAAGATAAAAAACTGATCGAAATAGTAATAAGGGAAACCTCAAGGCTGGATTCATTGGTAACTGAATTTCTAAATTATGCACGACCACGCTCACCGCAAAGAAGCTGGTTCTCACTAAATCTTCTTATTGATGACCTAATCGCATTATTGAAAGGAGATGTAAGGTTTTTCTCTATTATTATCTCACTTGATATCTCCGAAGAGATTCAACTTTTTGCCGACAGAGATCAGCTACATCAGGTTCTATGGAACCTGATACTGAATGCCGCAGAGTCAATGCCTGAAGGTGGTGAGATATTTATAGGTTCTTGGTGGGGGCGGGCATCGATTAGTGAAAATTACGGTTCTATGAGAACACTTAATCTGACGATCAAAGATACTGGTTTCGGTATTAAATGTACCGATATGTCGATGATCTTCGAACCTTTTTTTACAACAAAACCTGGAGGTTCAGGCCTTGGACTGGCAACTGTGTATAGAATCCTTGAAGCTCACTCAGGCACAATCTCGGTTGATAATGAATATCGCTTAGGTACAAGCTTCACAATTTCTATACCAGTGCCCCTTAAAGTTTGATTTTTATTCCTGTTTTTTGTAGGAGTTATAAATGAACCAAAACATCCTCATCGTTGATGATGAAACAAGTATGAGGGAGTTTCTTTCTATTCTTCTTGAAAGAGAGGGATATTTAACTGAAACCGCCGACAATTCTCACACAGCTCTTAAACTACTAGCTGAAAAAGAGTATGAACTTGTTATTTCGGACGTAAATATGCCTGGACTTGATGGGATAGGGCTTCTTGAAGAGATCAAGGCAAACTCTCCAGATACTGCTGTCATGATGATTACAGCGTTCTCAACAACTGAACAAGCAGTTAGAGCCATGAAACATGGCGCATATAATTATATTTCTAAACCATTTAAAGTTGATGAGATCAAGCTTCTAGTAAGAAATGCAATGGAAAAACATCAACTTCTTCGTGAAAATGCTCTTTTGCGAACACAGGCTGAGGCAAGAAATAGTTTCAGTGGCCTTATAGGCAAAAGTCGTAAAATGGTCAATCTGTATGAACTGATTGAAAAGATATCTTCAAGTAATGTAACCGTCATGATTTCAGGTGAGAGTGGCACAGGAAAGGAACTTGCGGCAAAGGCTATTCACTATAACAGTGATCGGCGTGATAGACCATTTGTTGCTGTTAACTGCGGGGCAATACCAGAGACACTTATGGAAAGCGAACTCTTTGGCCACGCAAAAGGTGCCTTTACCGGAGCTTTTTCTGATAGACCAGGTCTATTTGAACAGGCAAATGGAGGCACGCTTTTTCTTGACGAGATTGGTGAAGTGCCCATCCTGCTTCAATCCAAACTTCTGAGAGCCTTGCAGGAGCGAGAGATCAGAAGGGTTGGTGCATCTGAAAATAGAAAAATTGATGTAAGGATCATCACAGCAACTAACCGTAATCTTGAATTACAAGTTAAAGAGGGTGTATTCAGAGAGGATCTGTTTTACAGACTAAATGTTGTTGAAATGACAATGCCTCCACTTCGTGAAAGACCAGAGGATATTACTCTTTTAGCTGAACATTTTTTTAAAAAATATTCGGGACGGAGGATCTCAAAATTACATTTACTTACTCCTGAAGCACTGGATTTTTTATGGGGATATCAGTTCCCTGGGAATGTCAGAGAGTTGGAGAATATAATCGAGCGTGGAGTTGCACTCGGAGCTGGAGAAATCACTCTAGAATTACTTCCGCAGCAGGTTCTCCGTTTTAATAAAAATCATCAGAGCCTTGAGGATTTTGAGATCCCTTTAGGTGGTATGGATCTTGATGCTTACCTTGCAGGCATTGAGAAACGATTCCTTCTTAAGTCTCTTGAAAAATCAGGTGGAGTAAGAAAAAAAGCGGCTGAACTGTTAGGCATGACATTCAGATCTTTCAGATATAAGCTTGCCAAGCAGGGGATGAGTGAAGATTGAGTTTAATTCCTGCAATAAATAAAATATCATTTATCAAGAGTTTTGATGCGCTTATAGGTACTGCACTTGCCAATCTGTTACCAGTCCCTGTCAAACGAACAAAAGTATCCATAACAACAGCTCTTTTCATCCGTCCAGGAGGTATAGGAGATGCACTACTCCTTGCTCCCGCCATAAATGTTTTTCGAAAACATTTCCCAGACGTATGCATCTCGGTTTTAGCAGAAAAGAGAAATGCAGGAGTATTTACACTTATCCCTGCAGTTGAGAGAGTGTATTCTTATGATTTTATTAAGGACGTAATAGATTTTCACAACACTCAATATGATATTATTATTGATACTGAACAGTGGCATAGGCTATCTGCTGTTTGTTCAAGAATCATCCCGTCTATAATGAAAATCGGATTTAATACTAATAATAGAGAACGAATGTTTACTGATTCCATCTTGTATAGACAAACAGATTATGAGGCACAAAGCTTTCTTAATTTACTGAAACCACTGGGCATTAACGAAAAGTTTGATTATGACACCCGATTTCTTCATGTTCCGGAGCCAGTTAAAGAGCAGATTTATAATAAAATGGGGCTCAAATTGCCTTATGTGACAATTTTCCCCGGTGCAAGTATAAAAGAGCGTAGATGGGGTCTTTCAAAATTTAACAGTTTAGCCAAACATTTATCAAATATTGGCATACTACCCGTAATTGTTGGAGGTAAAGAAGATATTTATTCAGGTGATATTATAGTTAATGGTACGTTAGGTATAAATCTCGCTGGTAAAACTTCATTGACTGGAACTGCTGCTATCATTTCGCGTTCAAAATTATTGATAAGTAGTGATTCTGGTGTATTGCATATCGCTGTTGGACTTGGTATTCCTACTGTCTCGCTATTTGGCTCAGGCATTGCCGCAAAATGGGCACCACGTGGCGATTTACATAAGGTTGTTCATAGTAACCAGTCTTGTGCACCTTGCACCGTATTCGGTACAACGCCGCGGTGTGATAATGGTGTCAAATGTCTCGAAGATATTAATGTACAGGATGTACTTATACCTGTGCAGGTTCTTTTAAATATGTGAGGTAGTATGAAAATATCTTTTCTGCGCCGCTTATGGGTTACACTCAGTATTTATGTTATCGGGTTTTATGCTTCATTTTTAAATCGCTTTGAAGTCAATGGTGTAGATAATATCCCGGGCAGTGGTGGTGTTCTCATTGCATCTAATCATATATCGGCTTATGAGACTATTTTCTTGCCTTGGGCTGTTATAGGTAGATTTTCTATGCAGATGTTGTGGGCCCCGGCTAAAGAGGAGCTTTTCAGAAATCGGCTATTGGGTTTTCTATACAAATCCTGGGGCGCTTTTCCTGTTAACAGGGGACGCGATATTAAGGCTGCTCGACGAATTAATGATTTATTGAAGGATCAGAAGGTAATGATTTTCCCTGAAGGTACAAGGCACAAGAATGGTGCTCTTGGAAAGGGGAATAGAGGTGTTGGAAAGATAGTTTACGATACCAGACCAATTGTTATTCCAACTGCTTTAATTGGATTAAATTGTTGGAAATTTCCTCGATTACATCAGCACGGCAAGGCCGTTTTCGGGGAACCGGTTGACTTTACTGATCTATATCAACTAGTTGATAACAAAATTACTCATCAAATTATCACTGACAGAATAATGGAGTCAATTGCAAGTTTATTGCGAAAAGAGGGAGCTTATGTCAACCCAGATTGAAATATTTTGTGACGGTGCTTGTAGCGGTAATCCAGGCCCTGGCGGCTATGGTGCCTTGCTACGATCTGGCTCTGTTGTGAAAGAAATATCAGGAAGTGAAATTATCACTACGAATAACAGAATGGAACTTACAGCAGCAATTACTGCATTAGATGCCTTGAAGATAAGCTGCTCGGTTACTGTTACAACTGATTCGCAATATCTTGTAAAAGGGATGAAAGAGTGGATATTTAACTGGAAAAAAAAAGGGTGGATCAGCAGTAAAAAGGAACCTGTTTTGAATAGGGATCTTTGGGAGAGACTTGATATTCTTTCTCAATACCATTCAATTGATTGGTTATGGGTAAGAGGTCATTCAGGTCATCCAGAAAACGAAAGATGCGACGAACTTGCCCGGGCAGCAATAACCAGAATGCTTGAAAACAAAGGAAATGCTTGAGTTATTTTATTTCTGAAATCAGTGCTCAGCTTATTAAGCTCGAAAAGGAAAAGGCAAGGGAGCTAAGAAAAAGCCGATGGTGGCACAACAGATTGGCTATAGGTAAATGCTACTATTGTGGAAACTTTTTTTTACCCGAAGATCTTACCATGGATCATGTTGTGCCGATTATTCGTGGAGGTAAAAGTACCAGAGGAAATGTTGTGCCTTCATGTAAGGAGTGCAATAACAATAAAAAATACCTGCTTCCGATGGAGTGGGAGGCCTATCTAAAGGGGCTTAATGAGTAAACCTGCTAAATACAAGGCTGTAATTTATGACTGTGATGGGGTTATGTTTAACTCACTGGAAGCTAATTGTATTTTCTATGAGACGGTTTTCAATTATATGGGTACTTCTCTGGATAGAAAAAATGTCGATGTTATGCGCGTGATCCATACATATGCTAACAAGGAAGTTCTTAGATATTTTTTCCCTCAAAAGGAACGGTGGGAGGCTGCTATTGCTTTTGCAGCCACAATAGACTATTTAAAGCTGATACATTTAATGGAAATGGAAAACGGTTTACTGGAAACTCTTGATACACTTAAGGGGAGGGTTAGTCTTGCTGTTTGCACCAATCGCTCCTCTTCCATGGAAGCAGTACTTTCAGGGTTCAAGCTGACTGATTATTTTAGCTGTATCATGACCGCCTCCAGAGCATCTTTTCCTAAACCACATCCTGACCCTCTTTTGAGAGTTCTAACTCATTACTCAATAACGGCTGAAGAAGCCATTTTTATAGGTGATTCTGAAGTGGACTCTATCGCAGCAAAGGCGGCTGGTATCGATTTTATTTCATACAAAGCTGATCATTACGGAATAACCAGAATAGATACACACACTGAAATATTAGGCTTTATTTAGGAGTAGCTTGTTTAGTCTGGATGCCGCGTCACTGAATTTCGGCCTTACGTTAACGATATTAGAATAAAGATTTATTGCATCTAATAACTCACCTGAATCTTCATGGCAAAGAGCAAGTTCGTACTGAAGCCCAAGCAACTCATCATCTGTAACTTCTCTATCTTTAATTGTCTCAGAAAGCATTTCTTTAGCTTTTTGAATGTTGCCTATTTCTCTAAAGCAAACACACTGAAGTAGAGTTGAGTCAATTCTGCGCTCTGTCGCTCTGGCAGAAAAAATAAATTCAGAGATTGCTTCATCATAAAGCCCCATCTCTTTATAAGCCAGACCAAGGCTATAATGTGACTCTGTATCCTCATTGTCTAATTCACATTTCTTTAATCCTGATGATGAAATGTCGAAAACTGTACCGGAGTTTTCATCTTTAAGAAGGTTAAAGTCAATTTCATCAGCAAAATTAGAGAGAGCCTCCACCAGATCATTACCATTTTGTTGAAACAGTGGTGTCGGGTCAGATGCGGTGTTGTCTTCAAGTTCAAGTTCAAGTTCAAGTTCATCAAGCTCTTCTTCAATTATGAAAACTGGATCAATAGTAGTTTTCAGTGAGTTTGTATCTGAATCTAGGAAGTTTAGATCAATATCTTCTTCCCACTCAGCGCTTGAATCAGGCAACATGATTTGTACAATGTCATCCTCCTCAAGAGGAGAAATTTCCTCAATATATTCATTGTCACAAGAATCAACAGGTGCAGTTAAATCAACTGACAGCTCATTTTGAGTTGGGTGGATAGGAGTCTGAACTAAAATGCTTTGAGTGATATCAGGCATACTAAGGGCAGAGGGTGGAGGCTGCAGTGTATGAAGGCAAGTATAGGCCTTCTCCTCTTTGGGAAATTCATTTATCTCCAGCTCATCAATCAAATCCAAAGCTCTGTTTCCGAATAGCTTTATTGCTCTTTCTGAAATCAGAGAGAATCCATTTTCGTCAGCTCTATTTTTCAGATCTTTTAGAGTCGCAACAAAAATATCAAAGGATTTATCTTCAGACCCGGTATTAAAATATTTTTCAGCAAGTCTAAGCTTCACAGCAGAGTTGCTTGAATCCAGTGACATCATGCATTCAAGTGCCTTTAAAGCTTTAAGATTCTCGCTGTTTTTCTCGAAAATCTGGACTGCTACAGCATACTCAGCTGAAGCATTTCCAATTAAGCCTTGTTTCTCATTTAGAGCTGCCAGGGTGAGAGATGTCTCAGGGTTTGTTGGATCTATTTTTTGGATCTGTTTATAGACTGCTATTGCTTTAAGGTAGTGAACCGAATCAACATAAATTTTTGCAAGAGACGTGTACTCTTTCAGGGCTTCATCTTTCTGGTTTGCTTTTGTTAGTATTTCGGCAACTCGCTGGCGATGTCTCAGATCAGAAGGTTCGATCTGGATAAGCTGCCTGTATTCATATACGGCACGATCATAGTGACCCTTAAGGAAGTTTTTCTGGGCACTTTCAAGAAGTTTTATTTTATTTGAGCTCAATTACGCACCACGAACTTATAGAATATAATGTTAAAAAATAAACTCTTGTACAGGGTCAAGATGTAATATCAAATCGATATAAATACAATTAGCTAAAGTTTATATGGGTGAATCAATTTCATTGATATACAATTTGGAAAGATTTACGTAAGACTCAGCAAGATCTGAAGCTCTGATTATTTCACTCACAGTTAGATTACGTTTGTATCTGGCTGGGGAGCCTATCCATAGTGTTTCCGGTGGGATTACGGTCCCTTCTGTCACCAAAGATCCAGCTGCAATCATAGCTCCTCTACCAACTCTTACTCTATCAAGAACAATTGCCCTCATACCTACAAAAGCACTATGCTCGACAGTACATCCATGAAGAGTCACACAATGACCTATTGTAACGTTGTCACCAATTATAAGCGGATGTCCTGTATCGTGCTCACCTTTTCTGCCAGTTACATGCAAAAGCGAGTTGTCCTGAATATTTGTTCTGCTCCCTATAATGATACTATTGACATCTCCACGGATAACAACATTATACCAGATACTGCTCATTGAGCCTATACTTACATCTCCGATTATCACAGCTGTTTCTGAAATAAATGCATTTTTTGAAATGGATGGTGCTATGTTTCTAAATGTTTTAATCATAGAAAAAGCCTTAAATTCTTATAAGGTTCCCTGTTGTCAGGATTGACTCCGCTATCGAGTACATATTTGTAACGACCCCAATAGAGAGTTTTTCTTTTATTCCGTAATAGTCAAGGCAAATACCACACGATAGTATTTCTACATCAGACATCGCCAATTTCTCAAGAGCTTCTAATAATTCAGAGCCTTGGGAGGTAAGCAATACACCACTGTTGATAAAAAATATCTTCTGGGGTTTGGTTGGTAACTCAATAAGTGTAATAAAGAAATTTTTCAAAAGAAGTCTGCCTAGTTCGTCAGAACCACTTCCTAGTTTGTCAGAAGCCACTAAAACAATACGTTGTGATTTGTCATCAATTGTAGGTTGTTGCTTCAAAGGATTCGAAAATATTGTTAGCGTCGCACAGGATTCACCTTTGTCCAGCAAATGATCACATCCTTTTGAATTGCAGAAGCGTATTACATTTTCCAGTGGTGCTCCATTATCAAGAATTACCCTAATAGACTCACCACTTGACTCTTCAAGCGCATTTCTGGTTGATATGACAGGGCCAGGGCATGCCATCCCTCTGCAGTCAATTACTTTCATAGAGTTCTCCTCTAATCTTAAAGAATGGTTACTTGTATAATTATGTCGGCTTTGACAGCATGTCAAATATTTTCGTAATACACTTCTTAGATGAACAGTTGACATGAATTAATAGTGCATTTACACTGCAAAAACTGTCGATTTATATAAATAAGTTTTCCTACTCTTAAGGATATCGGAATGACGCTTTTAGTTATGAACAAGAAGGCAAAGTATTTGATCCTTGGAGTAATTCTAGGGATTGGGGCTCCACTAACATGGCTGTCGATAAAATCCATTTTCTTCCCTGAGCCCAACCATTCTCTTTCAGCCCAATTAATTCTAGAGTTAACCTCATCCCCTGCAAATATCTCTTTATATCTTTTCATGGGTTTAGGCACCTCAATGGTAATGGGATTTCTTGGTTTCTTTATAGGCAAATCTGCCGACGAACTGTGTGATCGTGCCTTAGAGCTCGATTTTCTACATCAGGAGGTCAACGCACAAAAGGAACTATTTGAAAACCGTTATAAAATTCTTGATAACAACATTAAGAATTTTCACCATATAAGCAGCCGGATTCAAAAATCAATGGAAGTTTCTCAAGTACTGTTGCTTTGTGCGGAAGGTCTCCATGAAATACTTGGATATGAAAGAGTAAATATATTTACCGTAGACGAAGCAAGAGAAAATCTAAGGTTTATTATTTCAACAGGGGCTGAAGAAGATGTCAGGGGGCATAGAATCCCTCTTGATGAAAGAAGTGGAGTGATTTATAAGTGCTTTTCAGAAAAAAAGCTTTTCTTAGTCGATGACATTTCAAGATTTCCTGAGGATTTTCACTTAAAGCCCCCATGCAGTACAATCAAGGCAATAAGGTCTAATAACTTTATAATTTGTCCGCTTGTAATCAAAGGCGAAGCAGTTGGAGTATTCGGTATTGACAATAAATACAGCAAACGTATTTTAAATGACACTGATGTTGATACAGTAAAACTCTTTGTTGATCAAGCATCATCAGCAATTACAAGAATAAACCTCCTTAAGGCAATTGATACCCTTACTACAGAGCTTGAACGCTCTTTTTCTGAAATTCTGAGTCGGAGAGAGGAGTACTCTTCAAACATAATAACGCTCGAAGGTGCAGTATCATCACTCTCTTCTACCACAAAGGATATTGCATCAGCGGCAGAAGCTGTTCTTGGATCTGTTGACGAAACGAGCAGATCAGTCGGAGAAATATCATTTGCTTTTGAAAATGTATCAGCAAATCTTGACTCATTGACAGAAGCAACCTACAAATCTGCATCAGCAATGGAAGAGATAAGTGCCTCTTTGAAAAATATAGAAGAGAGTGCTGTACTTTCGCACAAAATTTCCATGCAGGTTAAGAAACAGGCTGATGAAGGACATATTGTTGTCAGTGAGACTGCTGACGCGTTAACAGAGATACAGAAAGCAGTTGACTTCTCTCACAAGGGAATTATGCGACTTTCTGAGAATAGTACACGTATAGACAGTATTGTGAGTGTCATTAATGATATAACAAAGCGTACCAACCTTCTTGCCTTAAATGCCTCCATAATTGCTGCTCAGGCTGGTGAATATGGGAAAAGTTTCGGAGTTGTCGCAGATGAAATCAGAAATCTTTCTCTTCAGACAGGCCACTCTACTGGTGAAATAACAACAATTATCGAGGAAATTCTGCTCGAATCAAGAGCTGCAGCTGAAAACATTTCACATACCATGCTTCTGGTTCAAAAAGGGGTAGATTTAGGAGATAATACCGGAGAATCACTTAATACAATTATTGCTAGTGCCAACAAATCCATGGAAATGACCGAAGAGATTAAGCTTGCAACAAGAGAGCAGACCCATGGAATAGATCTTGTTACTAAGTCAATTGAAGATATAAGTTCCATGACTTCAAGAATATTCGCTGTATCCAAGGAACAAGCATTGGCGGCAAAAAATATTGCTAATGCAATCATAAATATCAGAAGCATGGCGCATGAGATGGTCGGCTCAACGTCTGAGCAGGTTCGTGGGAGCCGGGAAATTCGTAACTCTGTTGATGGTGTTGCAATGATGGTACATGACATATTTAGAGATCTGGAAAGCCGTAAGATTGAAAGTGCATCTGTTGTAAGCGAACTTGAAGTTATGAAGAGTGGATCAAGATAGAATTTGCTCGACAAGCAGTGTTCCATGTGATAAATCAGCGGCATTAATGAGAGCATACTGCCTGGATTCATAGTATTGAACCGGGACGGAAGGTGATAGCCGATACCATTTGCACAATTGTGCAATATTGTGTAAAAGCGCCTTTCATCCTTGGAAGGCGCTTTTTTCATGGAGTTAACGTGGTCAAACAAAAGAGTATTATTGACATCGGCAAAATGAAGGAGAGTGGCGAAAAGATAGCCATGCTCACCTGCTACGACTATCCTACGGCACGGATAATGGATTCCTGCGGCGTTGACATGATTTTAGTGGGTGATTCGGCAGGGGTTGTTTTTGCAGGTTATGAAAATACCCTGCCGATAACCATGGATGAAATGCTCTATCATGTAAAGGCGGTGATGCGTGCTCACCCGAAAGCATTGGTCATTGCTGATATGCCTTTTATGTCCTATCAGATTACCATTGCTGAAGCAAAACTTAACTCTGGTCGGATGATCAAGGAGGGTGGGGTTGCTGCCGTCAAGATTGAAGGGGGCGAGCCTATTTGTGACACCATAAAGGCCATTACTGATATAGATATTCCTGTAATGGCGCATATCGGTCTTACACCACAATCTATCCATCGCATGGGTGGCTACAAGGTTCAAGGAAAGGGGAGTGAACAGGCTGAGCGGTTAATTGCCGATGCGCTTGCCGTTGAAAAAGCAGGAGCATTTGCCGTTGTTCTTGAAGGAATCCCACAGTCGCTTGCTGTACGGATTACCGAGTCGTTATCTATCCCGACCATTGGTATTGGTGCTGGGGCCGGTTGTGACGGCCAGGTGCTGGTAATACACGATATTCTTGGCCTTTGCGAAAAATATTCTCCAAAGTTTGTCAAACGTTATGCCGAATGCTCTCCTATAATCTCCGCAGCAGTCTCCGGTTATATATCCGATGTGAAAAGCAGCCGCTTTCCTGCTGCTGAACATTCTTTCAACTGATAGTAAAGGTATATGATGCAAGTAATTGAATCTGTCAAAGATATGCAGACGTTTTCTGCCTCTGCAAAGAAACGTGGTACAGTCATTGGTCTTGTGCCTACTATGGGCTATCTACACGCTGGTCACGGCTCACTGATGGTAGAGGGGCGTAAACTTTCTCAGCTTCTAGTTGCCAGCATCTTTGTTAATCCAACCCAATTCGGTATTGGCGAAGACTTCGAGAGTTATCCACGCAATCTGGATGGCGATCTTGCTATTGCTGCCAATGCCGGAGTAGATGTAGTCTTTGCGCCTAAAGCTGCCGAAATTTATCCCGATGGGTTCCAGAGCTATGTAAACACTGAAAAGATAACACTGCCGCTTTGTGGAGGCAGCAGGCCCGGTCATTTTCGCGGTGTGACGACCGTAGTTGCCAAACTCTTCAATATGGTACTTCCAGATATAGCTCTCTTTGGCAAGAAAGATTTCCAGCAACTTGCTGTTATTCGCAGAATGACAATGGATCTCAACTTTCCGGTCAAGATCATCGGGATGCCCATTGTACGTGAGGCTGATGGTCTGGCGATGTCTTCACGAAATGCCTATCTATCAACATCCGAACGCCAGGACGCCCTATGTCTCAAGAGCTGTATTGACCAGGCAAGGGCTGCATATCTATCGGGAGAGTGCTCAAGGACTGCACTGCAAACTGCTGCTCAATGGTTAATTGCAGCAGTTTCATCTGCAAAAATAGACTATATCGAGTTTTGTGACAGCAGAACCCTTGAAACTGTTGAGACTGTTGACGAAAACACTCTGATGGCTCTTGCTGTCAGGGTAGGCAAGACCAGATTGATTGACAATACTGTTTTTGGTGAAAATCAGTGATGAACGGTAAAGTTCTTCTGATAGCTGTCGGATAGCATGGTAGAGATCTTTGCCGCATCGTTCGTTCTCCCCTTAAACTCGCCACCGATTGAAGGTGGCGGTTTGCTTGTGCAGGATAAAAAGATTATTGCCGTTGCCCCGCTTAACGAACTGAAACGTTCATACTCTGCACCTGTTAACGAGTTTCCTGGTTGCGTTATTATGCCTGGAATGGTTAACGCCCATACCCACCTTGAACTAACCCGCTATCCATATTGGCGAAGAGCCGCCAACATGGTAGACCCTTCAACATCCTATTCAGACTGGATTCAGGAAATAATCAATGTTAAACGCTCAATTTCCCTTGATGATCTTGAAGCATCACTACGTGAAGGGTTATCTCTTTCCATTGCTAACGGCACTACCATGGTTGGAGATATCCTTTCCGAACGCCGCCTGCTACCGATCTACAGCATTTCGCCTCTTTCAGGTCGCGTCTATCTTGAGTTCATCGGACGAGATCCAAAAAGGTACGGCGCCAATCTTGAGTCACTGGAGAGAGATATTGCGCTTCTCTCTGATAATTTTCTTGCCGGTATATCCCCACATACTCCATTTACTCTATCTGAAAAGCTCTTTTCTCTTTTGAGGGAAAAGGGGCGTGGCCTCTCACTCCCCCAGTCGATTCATCTGGCAGAGTCTTTGGCTGAAAAAGAGTTTTTTCTCGACTCTAGCGGTGCAATTGCAGATACAATTTTTCCTTTTGTCGGCTGGAATGATTACCTGCCATCGCCGATGAAAACCACTTCAACAACATGGCTTGACGAGAATGGCTGGCTTTCGCAGTCGCTTTTGGCAGTACATGCAGTCCATGTTACTGAAGACGATATTGATCATTTACATAGAAACGGTACAACAGTTGTAATCTGCGCAAGGAGCAACCATGCACTAGGAGTGGGGATGCCGCCACTTGGGAAACTAATTTCTGCCAACATTCCGCTTGCTATCGGCACAGATTCCATGGCGACTGTGGCATCATTGTCAATGTTTGATGAACTTAGTTTTCTAATGGACAGTTTTCCACTCGACCTAAGCCCTGATATGGTATTGCGTATGGCAACTTATGGAGGTGCTCAGGCTATAAAAAGAGACGACTGTGCCGGAACTCTTGAGGCTGGTAAAAGGGCTGATTTTATAGTAGTTAAAGTGGATGGTGATTTGAGAGGCGGAAAGCTTGCAGAAAGGATTATTACCTCGCCGGATATTGAAGCAGTTTATGTTGCCGGGGCTATTGCCACCTGACAGCAGTTTTAACCATCACAACTCTTCCGGTGTAAAGGCAACCACTTCATCAATTGTCGCTGCTCCGGAAATGAGCATTATCAGGCGATCAACACCAAGTGCTATGCCAGCCGCAGGGGGCATAGTAGCAATCTCTGCAAGAAAAGGCTCTGGTAGCGGATAAAAAGGGGCACCGCGCTCTTTGCGAAGTTCAAGCTCCTCTTCAAACCTTTTTCGCTGAACTCTATTGTCGTTAAGTTCGGAAAATGCGTTGGCCAGTTCAACTCCGGCAATATAGAGCTCGAAGCGCTCGGCAACTGTCGGATCATCGCTTCTGAGGCGTGAGAGTGCGGCTCTGGAGGCTGGATAGTCGTAGATAATTGTCGGTACTCTGTTGCCGAGTCGGGGCTCTATTTTCTCAGTCATCAGTTCATCAAACTCATCCTTTGCGAGCGCTTCCTCCATTTCGCACCCTGCATACAGTTTAAATGCCTCTCTGACGGTTATCTGTTCAAACTCACCACAAAGATCAACTCTTGTGCCATTATAGCTGATATGTCTGTCAGCAGTATGCAGTGCTGTCAGGTAGCTGATCAACTGCATCGATTCTGTCATAAGATAGCGATAATCCCTATCGGCAGCATACCACTCAAGCATAGTGAACTCAGGCAGGTGTCGTGAACCTCGCTCAGCGGCTCGCCAGCATTTGGAAATCTGAAAGATCTGCCTGTAACCAGCTGCCAGGAGACGTTTCATGCATAGTTCAGGAGATGTCTGTAGATAAAGGCCTGCGGCTGGAATCGCGTCAATGTGGGCTTCAGGGGCAGGGGCAGGAATAAGTAAGGGGGTATCCACTTCAAGATACCCCCTGTTTATAAAAAACATTCTAATATTTTGAACGGCCTGGGCCCTAATGGTAAGGCGCTGTGACTTGCCGTATAAGCGGCTGTTCATGGCTGATAATTACTCTTTGACTCTGGTTGAGTATTCACCTGATCTGGTATCAATAACAATAAGCTGACCCTCTTCGATGAAGGGGGGGACCCTGAGGACGTAACCAGTTTCTACAGTAGCAGGTTTTGAATCGCTGCCTGAAGTATCACCCTTAAGCCAAGGATCTGTCTGTGTTACACGCAGGTTAACAAAGTTAGGTACGTCAACTGCGATGGCTTTGTCCCTGAAGAGTAGAAGGTCAACCGGCAGATTGTCGATCAGGTAGTTTTTTGCATCACCTATAGATTCTTCGTCCATCCGGTACTGTTCGTAGTTCTGGTTGTCCATAAATACATAGTGTTCTTCCTCCTTGTAGAGGAATTGCATTTTTCTATCTTCAAGGCTTGCCGGTTCGAAGGTTTCACCTGATCGATAGGTGCGATCAAGGGTGCTACCTGTGATCATGTTGCGCATTTTTGTTCTATATAGAGCCTGTCCCTTGCCCGGTTTGGCAAAATCAAATGCAGTTACAAGGTAAGGATCACCGTCAAGGGTAATTTTAAGCCCTTTTTTTAGGTCTGCTACTGTGTACATAAATTATTCCTCGTGATAAAAAATAAAGATTGCAGGAATCCCTGCAATCTATGGGCATTTCTAAAGTAATAGCGGCTACTTGACTCGGTAAGTAATCCTGCCTCTGGTAAGATCGTAAGGAGAGAGCTCAACAGTTACTTTGTCTCCGGGAAGAATTTTAATAAAATACTTCCTCATTTTTCCTGAGATGTGAGCTAAAACAACATGATCATTTTCAAGTTTTACCCTGAACATGGCATTCGGAAGTGGTTCTATAACGGTTCCTTCAACTTCAATTGCCTCTTCTTTACTCATAGTTTACTCTTTCTCTTTAACTTAATGTGATTTGGCTCTTAAACCTTCTGTACTTTACAGAGATTGTAAAGTAAATGCAAGCCGGTTTTATCTGTTCTATAAATTGCTTTACTTATGAATTCAGTGCAGTGTATTTTCTGGGACTAAAATAAAAAAGGTATAACTTGAATACTCATCAGCTATTTCATTCCCATACACTTGCAAACGGTCTATTTATAGCTATATATGACCGTACTAAACCTTATTTTGGTGATTTCTACCATGTGAAAATAGAGATCATTTGCTATAGAGATACTCTACAAGCTACGTTAAAGTCGACTGTAATGTATTCAAGAATTCTTGAAAAAATGGGTGTTGCATCTGACGATGTTGAAAATGTAAAACAAAAACTTGTTGATGATTTCAACACCAACTCACTTCCATACTTATCCTTGAAGGAGTTCCCCCCCAAAATGACAGAGCTGAACATTAGAAAAAAACAGCAAATCGAAAAAAAATATATTAATTCTGGCTGCTAAAAATGCCAGAAATTCTTATAGATAGGCTCGCATTCGGTGGTTCTGGCTTTGGCAGATTAGATGGCAAAGCCTGTTTTGTCCCTTTTACCACACCTGGTGACAGAGTTCGTATAAGTATTGAAAAAGACAAAAAATCCTACTGTGTCGGCATTGCCGATGAAATTCTCTCCTCTTCGCCCCAGAGAATTCTGCCCCAATGTCCTTTTTTTGGTT
Source organism: Geobacteraceae bacterium (assembly GCA_013377075.1). Lineage (GTDB taxonomy): Bacteria > Desulfobacterota > Desulfuromonadia > Geobacterales > DSM-12255 > VEOV01. Next base: position 111,225 of record JACABD010000002.1, read on the forward strand.
CTTGTGGCGGTTGCAACTGGCAACAGGTCGAATATGCCGAACAGTGCAAGCAGAAAGACAATATTCTCGCAGAAACCCTCTGGAGAGGGGCAAGAATTGATAGAGAGTATATAAAACCAATCCTTAATTCGCCTAAGCTATATGAATATCGTCAGAGAATACAGCTTAAGGCCCATTATTCTAATGGAAGGACTGCTCTAGGCTTTAACAGGCGCAGCTCACATAATGTTGTTGATATTGGCAATAGGTGTGCAATTGCTTCAGAGTCATTGAATGCGGCGATTCCTTCAGTCAGAGAGATAATCGCTTCTTTTTCAGATCCTGCAAAAATACCCCAAGTTGACCTTTCATCATCTTCAGACGGCTCAGTTAGCGCACTTTTCCATTATGCCGGCAATTCACCTGAGCAGTTGGCCACTCATCTAAGAAAGGAAAGTTATAGTAGCGCCAGACTGCATTCCATAAGTATGCAAAGTGGCCGGAAAAACAATTATAGGCACATTGCCGGTTTGCAATATCTTAATTACTCTGTCCCTTCGGCAAATGGTAAATCACTTGATCTTTATTACAGTCCTGACGGCTTTTCACAGGTAAACTTCGCCCAGAATATTGCATTGATTGAAATCCTGACTAAAATCTGCAAATCTGTTCCACACAATTCAATTCTGGATCTATACTGCGGCAACGGTAATTTTTCCCTTCCGCTTGCTTGTATTGCCGAAGAAGTTACAGGCTATGAATATTTTGATAAATCAATTCAACTTGCAAAATATAATGCTTCTATAAACACTTTATCCAATGCAAAATATTTTGCATTGGATTCAGAAGTTGCTGTTAATCAAATTGCCACGCAGAAAAAATGCTTCGATCTTGTTATCATTGATCCCCCGCGTATTGGAGCTGATATTGTTTCAAAAAAACTACATAAGACTGGTGCGTCAAATCTGATTTATATATCATGTGATCCGTTGACTCTTTCTAGGGATATTTTACATATTAAGGAAAGCGGCTTTGAAGTTGCTTTAGTTCAACCGGTTGACATGTTTCCTCAAACCTATCACATAGAAAGTCTAGTTCTACTGAAAGCTCTTTAGCCAAAATGGAGACAATATGTTTTTAAGTAAAATATTTTCAAAAAATGTAGATCAGCTTGTGAAAAAAGGGGATTATTTATTTAAGGGAGATCACTTTATTGAGGCCAGACACCATTACACTGATGCCATTGAAAAACTTGGTGACTCAGAAGCAGATCAACAGAAAAGCTTATATATTAAATCGATGATTTCCAACTGTTCTAATAGACTTGCTGAATTGAATTTTACCGAGGCTGAAGCCGCTCTAAGATCTGGAAATAATAAGAAATCTATCGAATACCTCAACCTTGCTCGTGATCTGGCAGATGACGTACTCATCAGGGAAAAGGCTGATAACCTTATTCATTCCCTTACAGACATCTCATTATCTGTTGCCACTCCAGTAAAAATATCTGCCAAGCATGATTGCACCTCCTGCACCACGCCACATCACAAAAACAGTGAATCTCCATCTATTCTCCCGGACCATCTACAGACCCATGAACAATTTGGTCTCCTTGTAAATACCCTTCCAGGTGATCTTCCTGAGAGATATCTTTCATTAGGAGAGGAATTTGCATCAGCTTATCTTCTTGCTCATTCGGAAAGAGATTCCGAAGCCCTCAATAAATTTAGAGAGTTGCTCTCTGTCAGGGAAAATGACATACTTCTTTACGAAGCTGCGTTACTTGAATTTAAGGTTGGGCGTGCAGATATTTGCGAATCGCTTCTTGAGAGGGCATTAAGCCTGAACAGTGAAAATGCTGTCTGTAACCTCAGTCTTGCACAGCTTTACACTGAATCTGGTAGGTATGATAAAGCCATAATTTTGCTTAAAAGTATGATGGCTCGGAATATACTTTATGATAACTCACTTATTACTCTAGCCGATATTTATTCAATTCAGGCTGAGAATGAGAAGGCGATAGAATTGTTAAGTGGTGCGCTTCAGAACCCTGCGCTTAAAAAAGCTGCGGCTGAAAGACTTGTGGCTATTCTGGGTAGTACAGGGAGAAACGAAGAGGCGCAATACCTATTTAAAACTTATCTTAAAGGCTGTTGTTAGCCGATCATAATAAATTGGAGGTAATATGAACAAGTCTGAACTTATTGAGTTACTGTCTCTAAAAAGAGGAATTTCTTTTAAAAAATCGGAAGAGATTGTTAATACAGTTTTTGATTCAATGACTGATGCAATGCTTTCCGGAGACAGGATCGAGATAAGAGGATTCGGGAGTTTTGTCATAAATGAATACAAGTCATATACTGGCAGAAATCCTAAAACCGGTGAATCTATAGATGTAAGCCCTAAAAAACTCCCTTTTTTCAAAGTCGGTAAGGAGCTAAAAGAACGAGTTGCGCAGAATAGGGGCTAGATTTAATATATTATGTTTTTTAGATTATTTCTTATTTTATTCATAATTATTACCCTAGAGTCTGTTTCTTTGGCAAATCCCACAGAATTCGGCTCAAGTGGGCTTCTCCATGTCCCTACAGCTGATACGCTTGATTCTGCTAATTTCTGTTTTGGTTTATGGGGTAATTGTAGTAACAGAGCCGATGCCGGTTCAGTTGTCATTGTGCCAGCAACACTGACACTAGGTATCGGCACTTTCTGGGAAATTTACGGTACTTATCCCAACGTTTCACTTAACAGCGACACCCAAAAATCTGATCGAGGCACAGCTGATATCGGGATGAAGCTGCGAGTTATTGGAACAAGAAGTTCGAAGTTCAAACTCGCTGTTGACTCACATATGAGCAGATACATTGATAATGATCCCAAATACAATGGAAAAAATGATAAGGGGGCAAGAGTAATCGCCTCTTTTAGAAATGATCTGTTCGGCCTTCACCTGTCGGGTGGTTTTATGTCAAATGCCGACTCCCGCGAGCTTGAAAGAGCAAACTCTGGAAGATCAAAAAAAGAGTACCCTCTAGGTGCAGGCATAGATTTTATACCATCGACCCGGACAAAATTAACACTTGAGCTTACTGCAACTGACGTTAAGAGAACTGCTCCTTATGAAGCTTCAGCAGGTTTCCAGTATTATTTGACTCCGCACCTTACTTTCAATCTGTCCACTGGCGTCGGACTTACTTCTTCAGCCCCTGACTGGAGAGTCCTCGCTGGTTTATCAACTTGTCAGGGCGTAGGTGCTTACATCAAGCCTGTGCCGGTTGTAACTCGAAAAGATGGAAAAGGATTAAAAGCTGATGTTATCAAGCCGACAAAAGTAGTCGCCCTTTCCCCCCTATTAATAAGAGCGCCAGTAGTTACTACACCAGTAAGCAAGTTTGAAATTCCTGTTGATGCTGATGGAGATGAAATTCTGATTCGTCCCTATGGAAATGTTGTCATTGCACAACAAACCGCTGCAAAATCAGTTAATATACCAAAATCAGTATACCCTGATCAGATCCAATCAGAAGCCGCATCTATAGTGCCCGTTGCCCCGACAGTAGCTGATACAGCTACTGAGTATTCACTTACAAGAGTAAGTGGCATAACCCCTCTTTATGGTGTAACAGTTACCGGACAGGTAACACCAGTTGAAAAACTCTCAAAACCAGTAGCAGCGTACAGAAAGTTCAGACTTCCTGACACGCTCTTTGAATTCGACAATGCCGAGATGATTCCAGAAGTTCAGAAGTCTGTATCAGAGCTTGCAGAGTTTATCCGCAAAGATTCCAAATGGGTCTTTCTCAGAATTGACGGGCATACTGATGCTGTTGGCTCAGTAAAATATAATATGGAGCTTTCACTTAAGCGTGCAGTTACTGTTGCTAATTATCTAATTACCCGAGAAGGAATCGACCCTGCAAGGATATTTGTTAGAGGAATGGGAAAGAGTGCACCTGTAGCCGACAACACTACCGATGTGGGACGCAAACTTAACAGAAGATTTGAAATTGTCTTTCTTGTTCATAAAGAAGAGAAAGTAAAATGAGATTAAAGGTTTTATTCTGTACCACGCTGATTTTATTTACATCGCCTCTTTTTGGTGAACCTGTTCCCGACCAGTTGATTGGAACGGTCAACGTACGTAATATTGCCAAACTTGATGCACATGCAAAAAAAGAGATTTCTTCCATTGCTGCAAAGATAAAAAAAATAAGATCTAGCGGATCTGTAAAAATCACAGGTAATGTTGCTAACGCCAAATCTCCGGAAGAATATATTTCCAACTCCGTATTTATTGCACAACTTGTTGAAACCTACATTAAAACGCTTCTTTCACCAAGGTTCCAGACTTTTATTACTGCATCAAAATTTACAGAAAATAAAGTTTCATCACAAAATTCGATTGTAATTTATCTTTATCCATATGAACTTAAAGTCGAAGGCGCAGGGTTCATCTCAACAATGACTACACCTGGAGAGATGCTGAAATCAGTTGAAACTAATACTACAACGTCTCAACCGGTCACATACCCTGTAGACTCCAGTCCAGCGTCATCACAGCTGACGCCGCCTGTTTCTGATTATGATCAGGTTGAACTAACCTCAAAGAAAGATAAGATAAGAATTGATAATGAAGACCCGGTTCTAGCTAATGAGCTTGTTAATAAGGCCAAGGCTAGAGCAGCTCAAAAAGCTAAGCGCCTTGAACATGAAAGATAGTTTGGTAGAAGTTGTGAATATGTAAAGCGGAGTTTTCAAATGAAAACCTTGAACCTTACAATAATGCTTTTTTTGATACTGACTGCCGGATGCTCAACAGTGAAGGTTGTTCCTGAGCAAGTGCCTTTCGGTATTATTAATCTTAAAGACAACAGTCAGGTTATAAAAAAAGACAATATTTCTATAGCGATTTCACCTGCTGATATGGACATGGTAAATTACAATATCGAAAGCATAGTCGCCTCATTTAATGTGGACATTCAGAATAATTCTGATGGTGAAACTTCTTTTGATAAGGATAGTTTCGCGCTTATTGATTCCAATTCACGTCAATATTATCCCCTGACTACTGAAAAGATAAAGGAAATGATGACTAGGGATACATTCTATCTTCTTCCTTACCCTTATATAGGATTCTATTATCTTGAAGACTATGAACAGGCACAGTTCAAAAACTCTTCCAGTTCAAACCTCCCGTATTATTTTGAGCTCAGGCCCCAGAATCTCTCTACAATGGCGCTTCCTTTCGAACCGATTATTCCTAAGGCCGGCATAAAGGGGCTTCTTTACTTCCACACTGATATTCGCTCTATCTCTTCATTTTCAATCAATATCTATAAGAAGGGAGCATCCAAGTCTTTACCTCCTGATTTTATCTTTCCATTCAAGGTTATGAAGTAGTACATGTCAGAACTTGAAACATCTTCTCTACAGGCTGCATTTGAGGCGCTTGGAGGAGGAGGTCTCTTTATATTTGGCATCAGAATGATGTCTGAGGGGCTTCAACGAATTGCCGGTAACCGTTTCAGGACTATTCTTGATAAAGTTGTTTCAAGCAGAATATCAGCTGCCCTTCTTGGGACATCAATCGCGTCCCTTCTTCACTCATCAAATTCGGCCTCCATTCTTACAGTCGGTTTTCTTAACGCCGGGCTCATATCGATTTATCAGGCTCTTGCTATCTTTCTTGGAGCTTCTCTCGGGGCTTCTCTTGCTGTACAGTTCATTGCTTTCCAGCCCTACCTGCTTGCTCTTGCAGCTGTTTTTGCAGGGATATTCCTAAAACTCTTTTTCAAAAGAAATTTTCTAGCCAATACCGGTGAACTTCTGCTTGGTGCTGGAATTCTGTTTATTGGTCTTAGAACAATGCAGTCAGGTCTTTCGTTTTTGAGTGGATCTACTTTTATGCAGTTTCTTGATCATTATGTTTTTGCCTGGCGAATCAGTGCTGTTCTCTTTGGCTCACTTCTAACGTTTATTCTTCAGTCATCCTCTGCTGCAACTGGTATTATAATTGCCCTCTGCGGAAGCGGAATTGTAACATTTAATGAGTCTATCGGCATTATTATCGGTTCAAACCTGGGCACAGCGTTCATGACACTTTTTGCGGCGATTGGCGGTACTTCAAACGCAAGAAAAGCTGCGCTGGTCAATCTAATAATAAATATTACCTCTGTTATCCTAGTATTGTTTTTCTTTCCGATGCTAATCAAGGCTGTACTTGTTTTAACCCCTTCATACGACCTGTATATTCCTGACATGCTTAACTCTCAGTCATATACTCCTCTAAAAGGGGATTTACCCAGACTGATTGCTAACGCTCATACTATAGTTAGTCTGTTTATGGTAATAATTTTTCTGCCACTAATCGGTTTTCTATCCAGATCAGTCAAGTTATCCGGGTCATCAACAGAGATTTCCGCCCACTCTGATTTTTTGGATAAGAGGGTCATTAACACCCCGACAATTGCCATGATACAGGCTTCCAAGGAGGTCGCAAGGATGTCTCATGTAGTGACTTCCATGTATCGTGATACGGTTCATCTTCTCTACAGGTTTGACGCAAAATCGGCAAGGCGGATTATTGAAATGGAGAATGCAGTTGACTCCATTCACTGTCAACTCTCAAATTACCTTGTACTCCTTTCACGGAAGAGTTTTGATAGAGATATATCCATAAAGCTGCCTCTTCTTCTTCAGGCTGTAAATCAGCTTGAACACCTTGCAGACATAAACATGAGACTATTGATGTTAATCCAAAAGAAAAAAACAGAAAAAATTTCCTTTTCTACCAATGCCATGAGTGAGTTAAAAAAACTTGCGGCCTCTGTAGATGAGATAGTTAATATGGCCGAGATTTCTGTTGAGCTGGATGAGAATTATATGCAGGAGCTATCTGCTTTAAGAAGTAAAACCGGTGAGATTCGTGAGACCGCTATTGCAGGGCATCTAAAGCGGATGAAGACCGGGCATTGCTCTATTGAAGCAGGTTTTCTATATAATGACATTATTACATTGTTGATAAATACTTCTGATTCATCAGCAAACCTGATTGAGATAAAGGGCGAACTAGAGTGAATCCATTAATATCTTCTATGGATATTGGCACTAATACCGCTCGACTTCTTATCGGAAGGTTAAGTAGCGGAATTATTGAGAGGACCCACATTTCACGCTCAATAACAAGGCTTGGGGGCGGTTTCTCCAGAGAGAGTGGGATTTCAAGGGAAGCCGCTGACAGGACTGTGGAAGCAATTGCCGGTTTTGCTACAACACTTGACAATCTTGGTGTAAAAACCTATCGGGCAGTCGCAACAAGTGCTGTCAGAGATGCAGTAAACAGCGATCAGTTCTGTTCTGAAATACTTGCAAAAACAGGCATAAAACTAGAAGTCATTTCCGGTGACGAAGAGGGTGTCCTTACTCTTTCTGGTGTAATCAGCGGTTTGGACATAGTCCCTTCAAGATCAATTCTGTTTGATGTCGGTGGTGGCAGTACCGAATACACCGTTGCCCAAGGAGAGAGTATTATCTTTACAAAAAGTCTTCCGCTCGGTGTAGTTCGACTAACCGAAGGGAAGGGTAGTGTTGATAGGATGGAAGAGAAAATTAAAAGAGAGCTGTTGCAACTTAAGGAAGAGATGCGCAACCAAGGCGTCTTGACTTCACTTGAGGGAGCTACACTTATTGGCACAGCTGGTACTGCGACCACACTGGCAGCAATCAGCATAGCCCTGAAAGATTATGACTACACAAAAGTTAACAATATGACAATAACAAGAGAGCGTATCGCTGATATCTTATCTACCCTTATACCGCTTACACCTGAAAAACGCCTTGAGCGCGTTGTCGGCCTTGAAAAGGGGAGGGAGGATCTGATTGTGGCCGGCACACTTCTTACGCTTAACACAATGGATATGTTAGGATTTGACCAAATGAAGGTATCTGACTTCGGACTTCTTGAAGGGGTACTCCTAAGTATCTGATCTCACCAGAAAGCTGTTGACAGAATATGGCGCTAACAGGTATATTTTCGCCTCCTTAAGGGGTTTTTACTCCGTTGATTTCCATAACATCGAAACTCTTTTCCGCATAAATTAAACCTGAAAAGGAACTGTAATTAATGAAAGAGATTCTGTCCGGCAATGAGGCGATTGCGCGCGGCGCATTTGAAGCCGGAGTCAAAGTAGCTTCAGCCTATCCAGGCACCCCTTCTACTGAAATTCTTGAAAACATATCCACCTACAGCTCAATAAATTCCTCGTGGGCACCAAACGAGAAGGTCGCCCTTGAAGTAGCCATAGGCGCTTCATTTGGCGGAGCACGTTCCATTGCCTGCATGAAGCATGTTGGTGTTAATGTGGCTGCTGACCCGCTCTTTACTCTCTCTTATACCGGGGTAGGAGGAGGTCTGGTGCTGATAGTTGCTGATGACCCTGAAATGCACTCGTCACAGAACGAGCAGGACAGCCGTAACTATGCCAAGTTTGCCAAAGTGCCCATGCTTGAACCTGCCGACTCACAGGAGTGCAAGGAATTCACCAGACTCGCATTCGAGTTATCTGAAAAGTTTGATACTCCGGTTATGATCCGTAGCTGTACACGGATTTCCCACGGTAAATCGATAGTTTCTCTTTCAGAGCCTGTAACAGGTCTGCCAGAACCCAAACTTGTTAAAAATCCGCCCAAGCTTGTCATGCTTCCCGGTAATGCCAGAGTAAGGCATCCGCTTGTTGAACAGCGCACTCTTGATCTTTCCACTTTTGGTGACAGTTGGGAGATCAACAGAATTGAATCCAGATCTGAAGAGATCGGAATTATCTGTACCGGTGTCACTTATCAGTATGTACGTGAGGCGCTGCCAGAAGCGTCCACACTGAAGCTAGGTATGGTTTATCCATTGCCAAAAAAGCTGATCAATGAATTTGCTGCAACAGTAAAGAAGCTGTACGTTATCGAGGAGCTAGATCCTTTTATTGAGGAACAGGTTCTTGCCATGGGGATTCCAGTAATCGGCAAGGAAATTATCCCACTCTGTGGTGAGCTTTCTCCCGGTCGCATAAGGGTTGCATTTGAAAAAGCAGAGATAATTCCTGCTTCAGAAACAAAAAATGTAATCGAAGAAAAGTTAATACCGCGTCCGCCAAACATGTGTCCTGGATGTCCGCATAGAGGGGTATTCTATCTGCTCAATAAGGCCAATGCCTATGTTACAGGTGATATAGGCTGTTATACACTTGGTTTTATGCCGCCGCTTAATGCAATGGACACCTGTGTTTGCATGGGTGCTTCAATCAGCAACGCCTCCGGAATAGTAAGATCACTGCCACCTGAGGAGCAGCGCCGCGTTGTTGCTGTAATTGGTGATTCAACTTTTCTGCACACCGGTGTCAACTCACTCATGGAGATGGCTTATAATCAGGCCCCTGCAACTGTTATCATTCTTGACAACAGGATCACTGCGATGACTGGCAGACAGGAAAACCCTGCGTCCGGTTATACTCTCGCTGGAGTTAAAGCCCCTGAAGTTGACATTCCAGATCTCTGCCGTGCCCTTGGTATCAAGCATGTTAGGATTCTTGATCCATACGACCTCGAAGAAACCAAAAAGGTGTTGCAGGAAGAGATGTCAAGGGCTGAACCGTCTGTTATCATCACAAACAGACCTTGCTGCCTTATCAAGGACGACTCCCGTTTTTCCAAATCAGCTTTACTTGAAGTTGTGCAGAGTGACTGTACTGGCTGTAAGGCGTGCTTGCGGATCGGATGTCCTGCAATTGAATGGCAGCCCGATGCAGAAGGCAAGAAGGGTAAATCTTTCATTGATCCGCTTCTTTGCACCGGTTGCACTGTCTGTCAGCAACTCTGCAAGTTCAATGCAATAAGGCAGGTGAAATAATGGCTGATTCTATTACTAACGTACTTCTTGTCGGAGTGGGGGGGCAGGGAATTCTGCTGGCCTCCGAAATACTGGCTGAAGCATTCATGATTGCCGGTTTTGATGTTAAGAAAAGTGAGATTCACGGCATGTCACAACGTGGCGGCAGTGTTGTATCCCATGTCCGTTTTGGCGAAAAAGTTTATTCCCCGGTCGTTCCTGAAGGGGAGGGTGACATCCTTTTCGGCTTCGAGCTCCTTGAGACGCGCCGCTATCTGAACCTGCTACGCCCGGGTGCAAAGGTTATTGTCAACGATTTCATGATTCAGCCCCCTTCTGTTCTTCTGGGCAACGATCGCTATCCAGAAAATCTGGCAGAGGAAATATCGCAACGCTTTACGGATTTCAAACTTATTGACGGTCTGAAGATAGCAACTGAAGTCGGAAACCAGAGAGTTGCAAATACGGTTCTTCTTGGAGCAGTATCAAAGCATCTTAAGCTTGATGATCGGGTCTGGCAAAAAGCACTGCAGAAGATGGTGCCGGCAAAGGCTCTTCAGGTCAATCTTAAAGCTTTTGAGTCAGGACGTTCACTTTAGGAGGCTATGGTGGCGAACTATTTTAACGAAGAGTTCGAAACACTCCCAAGGATTGCATTAGAGGCTCTGCAACTCAAGAGACTTAAAGCAACACTTGATAGGGTTTACAATAACGTACCGTTTTACCGCAAGTCAATAGACTCGGTGTCCATGACACCTGAGTCAGTCACCTCTCTGTCAGATCTACAAAGACTCCCCTTTACAACAAAGCAGGATATGCGTGATTCCTACCCGTATGCGCTCTTTGCAGCGCCTATGGAAGAAATCGTCAGGATTCATGCTTCAAGCGGCACTACCGGCAAACCTACAGTAGTTGGCTACACCAAGAGAGATATTGACAACTGGGCTGATCTGATGGCCAGAACTCTTGTAACTGCCGGTGCCCATAAAGGCGATATCATCCATAATGCATACGGCTACGGTCTTTTTACCGGCGGTCTCGGTGTCCATAACGGTGCAGAACGCCTTGGCGCTTCAGTAATCCCTATCTCCGGGGGCAATACTGCCAGACAGCTTATGATAATGCAGGATTTTGGCTCAACAGTTATAACCTGTACACCCTCATACGCTCTTTTCATGGCTGAAGAAGCACGTGCAGAAGGCCTCGACATCAAGAGTTTCAAGCTTCGTGTCGGCATATTCGGTGCTGAGCCATGGTCAGAGGCGATGCGTGGCGAGATAGAAGCAAAGCTCAATCTCACAGCACTTGATATTTACGGACTCTCAGAGATAATGGGGCCTGGTGTTGCCCAGGAGTGTTTTGAAGGCAAATGCGGTCTGCATATCTGGGAGGATCACTTTATTCCCGAAATTATCAATCCTGTCACCTGTGAAGTTCTGCCTGAGGGTGAAAAAGGTGAACTGGTAATTACAACCATAACAAAGCAGGGGATACCGCTTATCCGCTACAGGACAAGGGATATTACCTCCATAACCTATGAACCATGTGTTTGCGGAAGGACCCATGCAAGGATTTCCCGTCTTTCCGGAAGATCTGACGATATGCTTATTATCCGAGGTGTTAATGTATTCCCGTCCCAGATCGAATCAATCCTTGTAAGGATCGAGGGGGTTGAGCCCCACTATCTGCTGATTGTCGACAGGAAAGACAACCTTGATACACTCCAGATTCAGGTCGAGGTCGACGAAAGAATATTCTCCGATGAGATAAAGGTTCTTCAGTCTCTGGCAAGACAGATAGAGAAAGAAATTAAGGATATGCTTGGTGTGACATGCAACGTAAAACTGGTTGAACCGAAAACGATTCAAAGAAGTGAAGGAAAGGCCAAACGTGTCATCGACAATCGGAAACTCTAGGGGGAAGTCATGAAAGTTGAACAGATCTCCATTTTTATCGAGAACAAATCCGGACGTCTTGCAGAGGTAACAACCATACTTGGTTTTGCCGGTGTCAACATCAGGGCTCTTTCACTGGCAGATACATCTGATTTCGGTATCCTGAGACTTATCGTTAATGACCGAGATAAAGCGATTGCTGCGCTTAAGGCAAAAGGTTTTACCGTTAATAAGACAGAGGTTGTTGCAGTAGAGGTTCCAGACCAACCCGGTGGACTTGCGAGCATTCTTCATGTGCTTGACAAGGACTCCATAAATGTTGAATACATGTATGCTTTTGTCGAACGACGTGGATCTAATGCGGTCATTATTTTCAGATTTGATGAAACAGACAGGGCGATCAAGGCATTATCTGCAAAAGGTTTCAATATGCTCGATGGTGAGCGACTTTACGGTATGTAGACAAACAGGAGGTTATACGTGAACAGATTCAGAACTATCCTCAGTTTAGTAATAACATTGGTTTTTGCCGTTTCAGCGTATGCAGGTGAGCCACTCAGAATCGGTGCTCTCTTTGCTGTAACCGGCCCGGCATCTTTTTTGGGGGAACCGGAACGAAATACTCTGGAGATGCTTGTCAAGGAGGCAAACGCTAAGGGTGGCATCAAGGGTCATAAAATTGAACTTGTTGTTTATGATACCCAGGGAGATGCGACCAAGGCTGTTCAGCTTGCTACAAAGCTGATCAAGAATGATAAAGTTTCTGTTATTATTGGCCCAAGCACAACCGGTGAGACCATGGCTGTCATTCCTGTCGCAGAAAAGGAGAAGATTCCGCTTATATCCTGTGCTGCCGGAATCAAGATTACTGATCCAGTAAAGAAGTATGTTTTCAAAACCCCGGCAAATGACCATGTAGCTGCTGAAAAAATCTTTAACTTTATGGCTTCCAAGAAGCAAAAGAGCGTCGCACTTCTAACCGTAACAGATGGTTTTGGCGCCTCAGGTCGTGAGCAGCTTAAAGATATGGCGAAAAAGAAGGGTATAAGTGTAGTTGCTGATGAGACCTATGGTCCAAAAGATACTGACATGACTGCCCAGCTTACCAAAATCAAGGGGAGCAAGGCTGACGCAATTATCTGCTGGGGGACGAATCCAGGACCGGCAATCGTGACAAGGAATGTAAAGCAGCTTGGCATTAAAATGCCTCTCTACCAGAGCCATGGCGTTGCATCCAAAAAATACATAGAACTTGCTGGCAACGAAAATGCAGAAGGGGTTTTACTCCCTGCCGGTAAACTTGCCATCTACGAAAAACTGAAAAAAGGTGATCATCAGTTCAAACTTCTCAAAGATTACGATCAGTCTTACAAGAAAAACTTCAACACTGAAGCCTCAACATTCGGTGGATATGCATACGATTCCTTCCTGATGATAACTGAAGCTTTAAAGGCAGGTTCTTCAACCGAGCAGATTCGTGACGGTCTTGAAGGGATTAGAAAACTCGTTTCAATTTCAGGTATTTACAACATGTCTGCAACTGATCATAATGGTCTTGATCTTAATGCATTTGAAATGGTTAAAATATCCAAAGGTGACTGGGAAATAGCTAAATAGGAGAGTTTAAATGAGACGTATTCTTTTGACACTTGCAACTGCTTCCGTCTGTATTTTTGCTGCATCCATATCTTTTGCCAGCTCTGCGACAATAAAAATCGGAGCTCTTTTTTCCGTTACGGGTCCACCTTCTTTCCTTGGCGAGCCTGAGCGCAACAGTGCAAAAATGGTAGTTGACGAGATTAATGCCAAGGGTGGGATAAAAGGTAAAAAACTTGAACTGGTTGTATATGATACTGGTGGTGACGCGACCAAGGCTGTTCAGGCAGCCAACAGGCTAATCAAGGAAGATAAGGTTGTTGCTATTATCGGTCCAAGCACAACTGGCGAATCCATGGCAGTTATCCCTGTTGCCGAAAAAGAGGGCATCCCACTCGTTTCATGTGCTGCCGGTAGTAAAATTACTGATCCTGTGAAGAAATGGGTCTTTAAAACTGCCCAGAATGATGGTCTTGCAGTAGCCAAAATATTTGAGCATCTCAACAAAAAGAAGATTTCAAAAATCGCAATCCTGACCGTTTCCGATGGTTTTGGGGCATCGGGTCGGGAGCAGCTCAAGTCCAATGCGGCCAAATACGGTATTCAGATTGTAGTAGATGACACCTACGGGCCAAAAGATACTGATATGACTTCCCAGATTACCAAGATTCGCGGAAGCCAGGCTCAGGCGGTCATCTGCTGGGGGACAAATCCCGGGCCGGCTGTAATTGCCAAGAATGTAAAACAGCTTGGTGTCAAATTGCCGCTTTACATGAGCCATGGTGTCTCTTCAAAAAAATTCATCGAGCTTGCAGGCGATGCCTCTGAAGGAATAATAATTCCGTCAGGAAGAGTTATTGTTGCAGATGTGCTACCCTCCAGCGACAAGCAGAAAAAGAACCTGATCGCCTTTGTTAAGGATTATCAGAATCATTATAAGGCTGAAGGCGATCATTTCGGCGGACATGCATGGGACGCTATTATGCTTCTCAAAGGCGCTATTGAGCGTGGGGCTGAAACACCCGCAGCAATAAGGGATCAGCTGGAAAAAACTTCCGGGCTTGCCGGCATTGGTGGGATCTTCACTTACTCTGCTACAGATCATGCCGGACTTGGCAAGGATGCCTTTGTTCTGGTCGAGATCAAAAATAAGGACTGGTCACTGGTTAAATAAGCTGTTAATTGTCTGTCTAAATCCAACCAACTTTAGCAGGCATCTGTCTGTAAAAACAGATAGATGCCTGTTTGACTCTAAAGAAGTGTAAATGGAACTTTCCGATCAAATTGCGCAATATCTTGTTTCAGGCCTCTCCACAGGTGCTATTTATGCGCTTATCGGGATCGGTTTTGCAATAATCTACAACTCGACAGAAATCATCAATTTTGCCCAGGGCGAACTGGTAATGCTTGGCGGGATGTTTACCATCTTTTACCTCAACACCCTGCACCTCCCGCTTCCTTTGGCCATCCTTCTTGCTGTAGCATCTACAACAGCTGCCGGACTGATCTTCGAGAGGCTGACCATCCGCCCGCTAAAATCACCGACACCACTTGCTCTCATCATCATAACCATTGGCGGAAGCATCCTTATCCGCGGCATCACCATGATGATCGGCGGTAAGGATACTCATGCCCTGCCTGCCTTTTCAGGAAGTGAACCGATACTCATCGGCTCAGCGACAATTTTACCGCAGCACCTCTGGATTTTTGCTCTTACTGCCGTTGCTATCACCCTGAACAAACTTTTTTTCCAGTACACAATAACAGGCAAGGCAATGCGTGCATGTGCAGTAAACAGACGCGCTGCCGGTCTGGTCGGCATTGATGTGAAGAAGATGGTCTTTTTCTCCTTTGCAATAAGTAGTTCATTAGGAGCTCTAGCCGGAATTATTGTTGCACCGCTGACAATGACCTCATACGATGTCGGCATCATGCTTGGACTGAAAGGATTCTGCGCTGCAATAATCGGCGGTCTTTCAGGCGGAGTAGGGACAGTACTGGGCGGTCTGCTTCTCGGTGTTCTTGAATCACTTGGTGCCGGGCTCATTTCATCAGGTTACAAAGATGCGATAGCCTTTATCATTCTCCTTTTAATTCTCTTTCTGCGTCCACAGGGGCTGTTTACAAAAGCCCAGACAGAGAGGGTTTAACGTGTTTTCAAAACACCGTGAAATATTCAAATTTCTTTCGCTGGTTCTTGTCGTCCTGATAACACCGCTGCTTGTCCACGAAGGGTACCTGCTTAATGTCCTTATCTTTGTCGGTATTCATACAATCCTGTCACTTGCGCTTAACCTTCTTCTCGGCTATGCCGGGCAGATATCACTCGGTCAGGCAGGTTTTTTCGGACTTGGCGCATATATATCCGGGATTTTAACCACCACCCACGCGATCAATCCCTGGATTGCAATGCTTGCTGCAGCCACTATTGTTACGACCCTGGCTTTCTTTGTCGGCTTCCCGATCCTCAAGCTCAAAGGGCATTATCTCGCCATGGCAACCCTTGGTCTTGGCATTATCATCTATATAGTTTTCAATGAAGCAGTCGACCGTACAGGTGGACCATCCGGGCTTTCAGGGATTCCGAACCTCAGTATTGCCGGTTATACTTTTAACACTGACCTGAAAAATTATTACCTCATCTGGACATTTACTCTCGTAGCCATGGGACTATCCCTTAATCTCGTTCATTCAAGGATTGGCCGGGCACTAAGGGCTATTCACGACTCCGAGGTAGCAGCACGTGTAATGGGGGTTAATGCCAGAGTTCTAAAAGTACAGATATTCGCCCTCTCTGCAGGTCTTTCCGCCATAGCAGGTTCACTTTATGCCCATACCATGACATTCATCGCCCCGGCATCGTTTGGTTTCAACTTTTCTGTTGAGCTTGTGACCATGGTGATCATTGGCGGTCTCGCAAGTATCTACGGCTCGCTTCTGGGAGCCGCACTGCTTACTGTCCTGCCTGAAATGCTCCGCGCATTTCAGGATTACGACATTATCGTTTACGGTCTTCTCCTGGTTTTGATGACCATGTTCATGCCGGGGGGACTGGTCAAGGGAATTCCGGAACTGTTTACTTCAATACGTGCGAGAGCCACCAGGAAGGTGAAAACTGATGCTTGAAGTCAGAAACCTTACACAGCGCTTCGGCGGCATAACCGCACTTGAAGATATATCTTTCAATGTTACAAAAGGCGAAATCACCGGCGTAATCGGACCAAATGGCGCCGGCAAGACAACGCTTTTCAATATTGTCACTGGTATCTATGCTCAGACCTCAGGAACTGTCCATCTTGAAGGCAAGGACATATCAGCTCTACCGGCTGAAATGCTTGCTGCAAAGGGGCTGGTACGGACTTTTCAGAATATTGAGCTCTTTGGTAACATGACCGTTCTTGAAAATGTGATGCTCGGCCTCCATACGCAGAGCAGAAGTGGGATTCTATCCTGTATGTTTAAAGCGCCATGGCATCTGAAGGAGGAGCGCAATATTCGGGAGATTGCCTCTGAGTGGCTTGAGTTTTGCGACATTACCGACCTTGCTGATCAAAAAGCCTCTAACCTCCCTTTTGGTAAGGGGAGAATGCTTGAAATTGCCCGGGCAATGGCTGTCAGGCCTTCAATAATGCTTATGGATGAGCCTGCTGCAGGTCTCAACAACAGGGAGACAGCAGAGCTTGCCACCTTGATCAGAAAGATCCGGGACAAAGGTGTGACGGTTGTCCTTGTAGAACATGACATGGAGCTTGTCATGGATATATGTGACAGAATTATTGTCCTTAACCTTGGCAGAAAGCTTGCCGAGGGAACTCCACGGGAAATTCAGGAGAATCAGGCCGTTATCTCCGCATATCTGGGCGAAGGGTAGGGGAGTATAGTGCTTAAGGTCAAAAATATAAATACCTATTACGGCAAGGTGCACGCCCTCAAAAATGTCTCTATTCACCTTTCACCCAAGGAGATAGTTGCACTTATCGGTGCGAATGGGGCAGGAAAGACAACCATTCTCAATACTCTTTCCGGGGTTACACCAATGCAAAGCGGCAGTATAGATTTTGCCGGTGAAAGCGTCGGTGCCTTATCTCCAGATAGAATCGTTAAAAGCGGCATCTCGCAGGTTCCTGAAGGAAGACAGGTATTTAAAGGGATGACGGTTGCCGAAAATCTGGAACTTGGTGCTTATTTGCGGTTTACCGCAAGGGAACCCAAAGAGCTGATAAGAAAGGATATTGTAAAAATATATCAGCTTTTTCCGCGGCTTGAGGAGCGAAAAAAGCAGATGGCAGGAACGCTTTCCGGAGGCGAGCAACAGATGCTGGCAATCGGCAGGGCGCTTATGGCAAAACCGAAGCTTCTCCTGCTTGATGAGCCATCAATGGGGCTTGCACCTCTGGTAGTACAGGAGATTTTCGCTGTAATAGAGCGTCTAAGAAGTGATGAAGGAGTGACTGTTCTGCTTGTTGAGCAGAATGCAAAAGCCGCCCTTAAAATGGCGGATCGCGGCTATGTGCTTGAAACCGGCAAGATAATTCTCGAAGGAAATGCTGCGGATCTACTCGAAAATCCAGAAGTTCAGCGCGCTTATCTTGGCAAGGAAAAGAAGGATATCTGGGAGAGATAGAGAGGTTTTTATGGAGATATGGG
Source organism: Geobacteraceae bacterium (assembly GCA_013377075.1). Classification (GTDB taxonomy): domain Bacteria; phylum Desulfobacterota; class Desulfuromonadia; order Geobacterales; family DSM-12255; genus VEOV01. The sequence goes on from JACABD010000002.1 coordinate 129,219, forward strand.
ACAGAGAGTATGAATGCATGGATCGTGAAGTCCTTGAACAGCTTCAGCTTGAGAGACTTCAGGCAACCCTTCACCGTGCCTACAAAAATGTAACCTGTTACAAGAACAAATTTAATCAGCAAGGGATAGACCCTGATGCTGTCCAGTCACTTTCAGATCTCTCCAAACTGCCTTTCACGACAAAAGAGGATCTGCGACTTAACTACCCTTATGGCATGTTTGCCGTTCCTCTGCGAGAAGTTGTCAGAATCCACTCTTCATCCGGTACAACCGGCAAACCTACAGTTGTCGGCTATACAAAAAATGACATAAAAATCTGGTCAAATCTCATAGCCAGACTTCACACTGCAGCCGGGGTTACCCATGATGATGTTGTTCAGATAGCTTTCGGTTACGGCATGTTTACCGGCGCTTTCGGACATCACTATGGAGCCGAGGTGATTGGCGCTTCGGTAATTCCCATGGGTGGCGGCAACACTGAAAAACAGATCATGATAATGCAGGATTACCGCACCACCGTCCTCATCAGCACACCTAGTTATGCGATTACCATTGCTGACAGGATGGAGCAACTTGGAATTAATCCGAAGAGCCTCTCATTAAAGCACGGCCTTTTTGGTGGTGAACCCTGGTCAGAGGCAATGAGAATCGAGATTGAAAGTCGCCTGGGTATTACAGCAACAGACAATTACGGGTTGTCAGAGGTTATCGGACCTGGAGTTGCGGGTGAATGTACCCATAAATGTGGTATGCATATTTTCGAAGATATATTCATCCCTGAAATTATAGATCCAGATACCTGCGAAGTTCTGCCTCCAGGCAGTGTAGGAGAACTGGTCATTACAACCCTCACAAAAGAGGCGTTTCCGATGATACGCTACAGAACAAGGGATATAACCAGTCTTGATTATGAGAAATGCAGTTGCGGCAGAACCCATGTACGGATGAAGAAAACCATGGGCAGATCTGACGATATGCTCATTATCAAAGGGGTTAATGTATTCCCGTCACAGATCGAAGAAGTAATTGTTGCAATTGACGGATGCGAACCTCATTACCAGTTGATCGTTGACAGAAAGAACAGTGTTGATTCACTGGAGATTCATATCGAGGTTACTGAAAACATCTTCTTCGACGAAATGAAAATGCAACGTGCTTTTATTGACTCGATCCAGCATAAAATACATTCACTAATTGGTCTCGGAGTTACTGTAAAACTGGTCGAGCCGAAAAGTTTTCCAAGATTTGAAGGTAAGGCATCTAGAGTCATTGATAACAGGCAACACTGATATCTAACTTCATAAATATACAGCAAAGCGGTTCCATAACCAGGAGCCGCTCTTTTTTACGTTTCAACACATCGTACTTGACATAATATATCTT
>JACABD010000020.1:0-2499 GCA_013377075.1 Geobacteraceae bacterium
CCGTTGTTGGCGACGATGCCGACCGGATAGCCGTGGATATGGGCAAAGGCGCAGACAAGTGTGGTTCCGTAGAGCTGCTTGAACTCATCAAATTCGGAGCCGTCAACGATTCTGGCGATCACCTCCCGCACGTCATAGGGTTTGCGGGTATCGGTCGGGATGATGCCATAAAGTTCTGATGGGTCGTAGACCGGCTCTACCGGCTCTCTCATGGCCACTGACGGGCATTTGCAACGATTGAGATTCCCAACGGAGCGCCGCGCAATGGCAAGGGCGTGGCTGTCATCCTGGGCATAGTGGTCGGTGACTCCGGAAGTACGGCAGTGGACATCGGCGCCCCCCAGATCCTCGGCACTCACTACTTCACCGGTAGCAGCCTTCACCAGCGGCGGCCCGGCCAGGAAGATGGTCCCCTGGTTGCGGACAATAACGCTTTCGTCGGACATGGCCGGCACGTATGCCCCACCTGCGGTGCAGGAGCCCATGACAACAGCAATCTGCGGGATCCCCATGCCGGACATGGTGGCCTGATTGTAGAAGATCCTGCCGAAGTGGTCCCGGTCCGGAAAGACCTCATCCTGGCGCGGCAGAAAAGCTCCGCCCGAATCCACCAGATAGATGCAGGGGAGACGGTTCTCCCGGGCTATCTCCTGGGCGCGCAGATGCTTTTTCACCGTGACAGGATAGTAGGTGCCACCCTTGACCGTGGCATCATTGGCGATAATCATGCACTCAATGCCCCGCACCCTGCCGATGCCGGTAATGATTCCGGCAGCTGGCACCTCTTCGCCGTAAAGCTCCCAGGCGGCAAACTGTGACAGCTCCAGAAACGGGGAGCCGACATCGAGTAGCTGACGGATCCGCTCCCGCGGCAGTAGTTTGCCCCGCTCGATATGCTTCTTGCGAGCCTTCTCATCACCGCCGAGAGTTATCTTCGCAGCCTTCTCCCGAAGATCGGCAACAAGCGCCGTCATCAGCTCGGCATTTGATTTGAACTCAGCAGAGGCGCTGTTTATGCTGGTTTTATATGGTGCCATAATTGGTTCCTTCCGAATCTTTTATGTAATCAGCATGCAGCTGTGGAGTGGTGGATTTTTCGCAAGATCAAGGCTGTCGAGGGGTTGCGCGGAGATGTAGCAGCGCTACGCCGCACAAGTAATCCCGAAGACTTACGCAGACATTGCGGAAAAGCCGCCGCTCCTACATCGTTTCGTTAAACAGCTCCCGTCCGATCAGCATCCGCCTGATCTCGCTGGTTCCGGCGCCTATTTCGTACAGCTTGGCATCGCGCAACAGACGTCCGGTTGAGCACTCATTGACATAGCCGCTGCCGCCGAGGCACTGGATTGCTTCAAGGGCCATCCAGGTCGCCTTTTCCGCTGCATAAAGGATCGCTCCGGCAGCATCCTTCCTGATACTGTTCTTGCGGCTGCACGCCTTGCCCACCGCGTAGACATAGGCTCTACAGGCATTCATGGTGCTGTACATGTCGGCAAGCTTTCCCTGCATCAGCTGAAACTCGCCGATGGAACGGCCGAACTGTTTTCTCTCGTGGATATAGGGAAGAACCACATCCATACAGGCCTGCATGATACCGAGAGGTCCACCGGCAAGGACTGCCCGCTCGAAATCGAGGCCGCTCATCAGCACCCTGACCCCTTCGCCGACTTCGCCGACCACATTCTCTTCCGGCACTTCGCAGTGATCGAAAATCAGTTCGCAGGTGTCAGAGCCGCGCATACCCAGCTTGTCCAGCTTCTGGGCTGTGGAGAACCCCGGGAAATCCCTCTCCACGAGGAATGCAGTGATCCCCTTTGAACCGGCGTTTGGGTCGGTCTTGGCATAAACCAGCAGCACCGAGGCATGGGGACCGTTGGTTATCCACATCTTGGTGCCGTTGAGGATGTAGCGGTCGCCACGCTTATCGGCCCTCAGCCGCATACTGACAACATCGGAGCCGGAGCCGGCCTCACTCATTGCCAGTGCGCCCACATGTTCACCGCTGATCAGTTTGGGAAGGTAGCGGCTCTTCTGGTCATGGTTACCGTTCTTGAAGATCTGGTTTACACAGAGATTGGAGTGTGCCCCGTATGAAAGCCCGATTGACGCGGATGCGCGACTGATCTCCTCCATGGCGATAATATGCTCGATATAGCTCATACCGGCGCCGCCATACTCCTCGGAGACAGTTATGCCGTGAAGCCCCAGTTCGCCCATTTTCGGCCAGAGGTCAATGGGAAAGCGGTTTGCCTGATCGATCTCCACAGCCCGCGGGGCAATCTCCTTATCGGCAAAATCCTTAACAGTCTCCCTTAGCAGGTCTACCGTTTCGCCCAGTTCAAAATTAAGTGTCGGATACGCTCTCATTGTTTTGCCTCCGTATGGCTACTCTCCGGAATATTCCGCTTTTCGTTTTTCAAGGAACGCATTAACCGCTTCGGCATGATCGTTCGTATGGTGGGAGACCGCCTGAAATGCCGACGAGATCTCCAGAAAATC
>JACABD010000020.1:2599-25182 GCA_013377075.1 Geobacteraceae bacterium
ATAATAAACCAGTTTACGTTCAAGTCAATACTAATATAACAGCATTATACTGCCAATAGATTATTTTTCACAAAGCTTCTTTTAGCGGGACACAGTTGCAGTGGAAATATCGCTGTAAATAGTTGAAGATTAGCTACGGGGAAAGGATTACAGGGGGAGAGAAAATGCAAATACGTTGTTTTATGTCTGTGGTGTAAATGTCCTGACATCAGCCGGTCTGCCGACCATCCGGTAGATTTTGACATCCTCCCAGGGGGAATCCAGAATTTCGTTGTAGGACATCTCATCCCACGGTTCATCGAGAATGCCATCATGTATGGCCCAGCTTCTGCCATGAACGGTACGCTCCATACCGGGCTGACGAAAAGGTGTGGAACCATCAAGTTTCCGAAAGAGTATGCCGCCCGGTCTGAACTCCCGGTCGATCTCCAGCATCATCCGCCTGCCGCTCAGGTAGTCAAAACCATAACGCTCGTAACGGACAGCGTTATCGTATGTCAGTGGCTCTGCAGTTATGATCTCCATACCGAGAGAATCGACAAATCGCTCAAAAGTGTAGAAAAACTCGCCGAACATCCGCAAACCCCGGCTTGTCTGGTTCGGATAGAGTCCGGCATTCATCGCCCTGATCTCCTCAGGGATATTCCTCCCAAGGGTGCAGAAGCAATTGTCATCCCCTTTTTCATCAATATCCACATCAAATCTGACGGCACTTGGATCATTGATGATGCAAAAGGAGAGTTCCATCTGATTGTAATGGGTTTCGGCAATATCGAGGAAAAAGACCGTACGGCGGTCAAGGGGATTGGCTCGCACTTCGATCCTGGCAAGGCTCAAGCCTTCAGGAGCAACGATCCTGATTCTGCCGCTTGTATCGCCGCCAGACGGGATCGAAAGAAGATTAAGAAGGCGTGGCGGGATAAGCCCCCTGTAAATGGCCTCTTTCTGCGGCGGATCAAGGGCGTTCAGATGGGTGAGCGCCGAAAGCTGGTCTCCTTTTGATGAAAATAGAGGGGTATTGCCTGCAAGTCTGATCATAGAGGTAATGGTATCATGAAAACCGCTAAGTGAATAATATTTTGATATTACGAAACAGAGAGATTCAGATATTCTATTTACCAGCCTGCCTCTGTAATTAATATTTGCAGTGCCACGCTTGCAAGTCATTGAAAAAAGGCTAGGATATTACAATAAGCCGCCCGACTTGCCCCTGCCACAAAAGGATTCTGTCATGGTAACCATTCAGGAGATAAAGAGTCACTACTTTTTCACCGATAACGATGCAGAGCTGCTAAAGTCCCTGCGCCCACTTGCCGAATCGACAAAGGAGCGGATGGCCGATGAGTTCTACGACTATCTCCTCGGCATCCCTGAAACCGCCGCCTTTCTCAAAGATGACCAGATTCGCAACCGCCTCAGAGCCACTCACCAGCATTGGTTTACAAACCTTTTCTCCGGTAACTATGACAACATGTATCATCACAACCTGAAGCGTGTCGGGCAGGCCCATGTGCGGATCGGCCTCAATAACCACTTTGTAAATGCGGCCATGAATGTCATCCGCCATTTTTTGATAGAAGTTCTACAGGAAAATTATCCGGAGGTCTCCCAGAGACGTAAATACAGGGTTGCGGTGGAAAAGATCATCGATATAAATCTTGACATCATGAGCTCCTCCTACCAGGAAGAGGAGTTGAACAAAGTGTTTCTCTCCCACAGGATTGAGTCAAAACTGATCCACGCAGCCGAGCGTTTCACCTACGGGCTCAACCTGACCCTCGTCGTTGCCCTGGCCGGGGTATCCATCGGCGTTGTCTGCCTGTTTGCCTGGGATATCATCAGAATTTTCCACGGAAATGTGGAGAAGGGGATCCTCGGCGCACTCGGTACACTCCTGATCATCTGGATGATGATTGAGCTCATGTCTAACGAAATCAAGACACTCAAGGGGGGCAAATTCAATATTCTCGTCTTTATCGGCGTGATAATAGTCGCCCTTATCCGGGAAATCCTTATATCTACCCTGCGCCACGATATGCTCGAAACCCAGATATTTCTGGCTGGCACACTCCTGGTTCTCGGAATTGTCTACTATCTGGTAGCCAAAAGCCAGCAGTTTGGCAGTCATTAGCTGTCAGTTGTGTCACATCATCTAAATGGATAGATGCAATGTTCATCCTGACACAAAAAACCGGATTTCACTCTGTAGTCCACACCTGTAGTCACTAGCCTCCACAGGCATCATCCTCATATAACCACTTTCACAGCCCCGATTCGAACAATCTGAGACCGGCCTTATGATTTGCGTTAAGCACGTGAAAGAAGTATAAACATCTACATATTAATTAAAACACAGGATAAAAGTGGGGACAAAGTGGCACTATTCATAAAACTGCTCTTCATGATTCCGCTACTCATCATATGTTTGCAGATTTACAAATTTACCTCCAGCCGCAAAGGGGAGGGAAAGCAGGATCGTTGCCAGAAACTTGGAATAGGTTACATGGTTATCGGCATTATATCGCTGATTGAAAGAGATCCTGTTTTTGCGTTTTTTGGACTAATCTTGATTATGTTTGGATTTCGCCTCATGGCAAAAGGCCTTGACCGGCTGGACAAAAAGATGTTCATTGAACAGTACAACGACTAGAAATTGAGTTATTTCCCGCTTGTGCGCCAGCTACCATGGATCATTCTTTTCGATCATGTTTAAACTCTGACATCTCCTTTTTCAGTCTGTAGGTCAGGTTGGCGATTGCCTCTATATCCGCCATGATACCGCTTGATTTGGCAGCGTTGACTTCGATCAGTGCTCCGGTCTCCTCGACAAACGCCACTACTTCCCCTGCGTTCTCGCCCTCAGCCAGAGCAGTGTCGCTAAGTTTTCTGATATTCTCATTATCCTCATGAAGACCATGGGTATAAAGCTGAATCCCTCGAACCTGCTCCTGTATAGCAATTGAAATCCGCTTTGACAGGTCTTCCATCCGCCCAAGTATCATAACCATCTGACTGCTGCTGAGATTCTGCTCCTGTACGGCCTTCAATACATGTTTGACCCGCTCGATATTCTTTGCCGCCTCCTGGCTGATGAGCTGGCTACTGCTTGCCTCTTCGTCGGTTGCGGAAACAATCCTTCGCACCATCTCCAGCACCTCGGATGCACTATCACCGATCCTGCCGAGCAGTTCATTGGTATTTTCGGCAACCCGCACCCCTTCCGCTGCCTTATCCTTGCCGAAACTTACGTGCTTATGGACACGAATGGTCTCCTCGCGGATGCTTTTCAAAAGGGCGTCGATCTCTGCGGCAGATTGCGCTGTGCGGTGAGCCAGGTTACGAACCTCGTCAGCCACTACGGCAAAGGCTTTGCCGCTCTCACCTGCCTGGGCCGAGATAATCGATGCGTTCAGGGAGAGCAGATTGGTCTGTTTGACCATCTCGTGGATAACGGTAAGAGTCTCCCCGACCTGTTCAGACTGGACGGCCAGCCTGCTGATGGACTCAAAAGAGACGTTGCTGCTCTCCTCTATCTCTTTCATGGCGCGCAGGGTTTCAACCATTGCCAGCATCCCTTCGCTGGCACGGCGCTGAACATCCTCAGAACAGGATGCAGTACGGGTCACATGGTCGCGGACTTCAGAGATGGATCGCCCTATTTCATAGATTGATGAAGCGGTCTGTTCAGTAGACTCGGCCAGACCTTCAACATTGGTCCCTGTCTCCCTGACGCTGGCAAGCATCTCCTCGATAGAGGCAGATGATTCGATAACGGAAACAGAGTACTCCTTCATGTTTTCCGACACGGTTTTGATGGAGCCACTTATCTGCGCTGATATTGCAACCTGCTCTGTGGAGCGGGTTGCAATCTGGTCAATATTTGACCTCATTAGGTAAAAAGAGTCACGCATTCCCTCAACCGACTGAAGCGCTGCACGACTTTTGCGCACCTGTTCACTGTTGGCGTCAGTCATGACATGGGCATCATCTTTGAGCTTTTCGTAAAGCGGGACGATTTCTGCAGTCAATGAGGTAAGGTTGTCAATCATGGAAAGTACCCGGCTGATGAGCCCTTCATGGTATTCCATAAGAACATGCATCTCGTCTTTGCCTGATTTCAGGGCAATGGAGACATCTGCACCATCGGCGAGATTCGACAGTATGGCGAGCTGCTTTTCCAGATAATTTTTCAGAACCTGTTTAATGCAGAAGTAGCTGAAACAGCCCACCAGAAGGCCGGCTGTGAGGCACCCGGCAACGTAAAGGGGGTTAAAAGCGCTGCTACCGAAAAAGATCGCAGAATAGAACGGAAAGACGATCCCCATGAGCAGACCGAAGCAGATCATGAAGATATAGGTATTTCTGAGGGATGATAAATATTTTCTAAACATGAAATTGCATTTCTCCTGGTTGATTTACTTATTTATATCACAATAATCGCATTATCAAAATGCAGGCCGGAAACCTGCTCATCCTCTTTTAAGCCTTTTTTGAATCTGATCGAAATAGTAGTAGATAACCGGCGTAATATAGAGGGTCAGAAGCTGTGAAACAAGCAGGCCTCCGACAACGGCAAGGCCGAGGGGTCGGCGTGAATCTGCTCCTGCGCCAAGACCGAGGGCAATCGGCAGAGTCCCCATGAGAGCAGCCATTGTGGTCATCATTATCGGCCTGAAACGGACAACTGCCCCCTCATAGATTGCCTCCATGGGGCTTTTACCGCTATGACGCTCGGCTTCCAGGGCAAAGTCGATCATCATGATGGCATTCTTTTTGACAATTCCGACCAGCATGATAATGCCGACAAAAGAATAGAGATTGAGATCCTTGCCGAAAATCAGCAGGGTAATCAGTGCACCGAACCCGGCTGACGGCAGGCCGGAGAGGATGGTCAGCGGGTGCACATAGCTTTCATACAAAATACCGAGAACGATATAGATGACGACGATGGATAGGAGCAAAAGGACTGCCAGACCCTTTGTAGAGGCCTGATAAACCTGGGCAGTCCCCTGAAATCCGGTGGTTACAGCTACCGGCAGGGTTTTGGCCTCCTTCTCTATGGCGGTCACGGCATCGCCGAGAGGGACTCCCGGCTTGAGGTTGAAGGAGACCGTAACTGCAGTGATCTGTCCAAGATGATTGACCGTTAACGGCCCCAGCCCCTTGGAGATAGTTGCTACCGTGGAGAGCGGCACCAGCGCCCCGGCATTGGAGCGGACATAGAGCAGACCGAGCGCAGAAGGGTCCATCTGGTAACGGGGTTCAAGCTCCATGATAACCTTGTACTGATTGGTCGGCGAGTAGATTGTGGTGGCCTGACGGGAGCCGTATGCTGAATAGAGAGTGTTCTCTATCTGCTCGGCGCTGATACCAAGAGTGGCAGCCCGGTTACGATTTATCTCCAGATTGACCTGGGGGTTCTTCATCTGCAAATCGGAGGTTACATCCTGCAAGAGCGGTAAACCGCGAAGTTTCTGTTCAAAGGCGGTTGCTGCCCGATAGAGTTCATCGCTGTCAGGGCTCTGCAATACAAACTGGTAGAGCGCCTTGCTCTGGGTGGTATCAAGCTGGATCAGCGGCGGGTTGCGCATGAACATCATGATACCGGGAACCCCGGAGACCTTGGGGCGCATCTTTTCAATGACCTGATCGGCATTGAGCTTACGTTCGTGGCGGGGTTTGAGCTTCATGAAGAGAAAGCCGCTGTTCCCCCCTACCCGGCTGCCTGAGGCGCCGACAGAGGACATGAACGCCTCGACATTCGGCTCCTGAAGAACAATATCGACCAGCTTCTGCTGCTGAAGTTTCAGCTCGTCAAAGGAGATCCCCTGGGCACCTTCGGTGGTGGCGAAGATGGCACCGATATCATCAGACGAGAGGAGTCCCATGGGAATGACCGTGAACAGCCATCCCGCAACCAGAGTCATCAACAGGGTCAGGACTACGGTGGCACGTCGGAAACGCAAGACCACGCCAAGACTCGTCTTGTAGAGATTGAGGAGCCTGTCGAAAAAACGCTCCATTGTATTATAGAGCCGCCCATGACGCTCATCTCCAGGCGGCTTGAGAAAGCGGCTGCAAAGCATCGGCGTCAGGGTCAGGGAGACTACCCCGGAGATGAGGATAGCGATTGTTATGGTAACAGCGAATTCGTGCAGCATCCGGCCAAGCATCCCGGCCATGAACAGTACCGGAATGAAGACTGCCACCAGGGAGATTGTCATGGAGAGAATGGTAAAGCCGATCTCTTTAGCACCATTGTAGGCGGCCTCCATGGGCGTTTCTCCATGCTCCATGTGGCGGACGATATTTTCCAGCATGACAATGGCGTCATCGACAACAAAACCGACCGACAGGGTCAGTGCCATGAGAGTGATGTTGTTGACCGAAAAGCCAAGGACGTACATGGCGGCAAAAGTGCCGACGATGGAGAGGGGGAGCGCCAGGCTGGGGATGACCGTGGCCGAGACGTTGCGCAGAAAGAGGAAGATCACCATGATTACCAGGGCGATGGTCAAGAGCAGGGTGAACTTGACATCTGCCACCGATTCGCGGATCGACTCGGTACGATCAAAAAGGATGTTCAGGTTGACCGAGCCCGGGAGCTGGCTGCGAAACGAGGGGATCTGCTGCTTGATGGCATCGACCACCTCGATGGTGTTGGTTCCGGGCTGCCGCTGAATGGCAAGGACAATGGCTCTGGTGGATTTGCCTGCGGTATTGTACCAGGCGGCAATCTTGTCGTTTTCGACGCTGTCTGTCACCTGGGCGATATCCTGCAGACGCACCGGTGCTCCGCCGCGCCAGGTGACGATCAGCGGTTTGAATGCCGCAGCATTAAAGAGCCGCCCGGACGCCTGGATGGTAAATGCCTGGGAAGCTCCCTGAAGGTCGCCGGTAGGGATATTGACATTCCATTTGGCAAGGGCAGCCGCCACTTCGTCCAGCCCGACCTTGCGGCTGATGAGGGCCTGAGGATTGATGTTCACCCGCACCGCATACTTCTGTGAACCGTAGACCAGCACCTGGGCCACACCGTTGATCATGGAGATGCGCGGAGCAATGACCGTATCGGCAAATTCGTTAACCTCAGACAGCGGCAGAGCTGGTGAACTGAGGGCAAGATAAAGTACGGGCTGGTCAGCCGGATTAACCTTCTGATAAGAGGGTGGCGTGGGGAGATCGGGCGGCAGCTGACGGGCAGCCTTGGAGATGGCCGCCTGCACATCCTGGGCAGCCGCATCGATACTCTTGCCAAGGGTGAATTTGAGGACGATGATGGAGATCCCCTGGCCGTTGGTGGAGCTCATGGAATCCAGACCGGAGATGGTGGAAAACTGCCGCTCCAGCGGCGTGGCCACAGCCGAGGCCATGGTTTCCGGACTGGCACCCGGGAAGTCCGTTCTCACCTGGATTGTGGGATAATCGATGTTCGGCAGGTCGTTTACGGGCAGAAGTCTGTAGGCAAAAAGCCCGAAAATCATCACAGCCATCATGATAAGGCTGGTCATGATGGGGCGCTTTATGAACGGATCAGAAAGATTCATCCATTAAGCTCCAGCCCTGTTTTTTGCACTGCTGCTGTTCTTCAGGGCAGGAGCTTTCCCCGGCGTTCTGACTTCAATTTTTGCGCCCGGACCAAGCCTGATGTGACCGTCGGTAACGACCTGCTCACCGCTCTTTAGCCCTTCACTGACTACCGTGACTGAGCCTGAACGTGCTCCGGTTTTGACAACGCGTAAATCTACTGTCATATCGTCCCTGACAACATAGACATATTCCCCTTGCTGCCCGGTCTGCACGGCCTGCGTCGGGACGGTCACGGCATCCTTTATTGGCGGGAAGAGTACCCGCACTGAGGCAGACTGACCCGGCCAAAGCTGTTTTAAAACATTTTGGAATGTTGCCTTCAGTTTTATGGTTCCGGTCGCTGCATCAACAGAGTTATCGATAAAATTGACCCTACCCTGCTCAGCCTTGCCTGTTTCCCCTGAAGGGGTAGCCTCGGCAATCAGTCCTCCTTTGGCCATGGCGCTCCTGGCTTTTGCAAGCTCCGGTTCGGGAACCGTGAAGGAGACCGCAATAGGTGCCATCTGGTTGATCGTCACCAGGGAAACGGTATCATTGGCCTTTACAACGTTGCCAACAGTGATCATCAGGTTACCGGTACGGCCTGAGATCGGTGAGCGGATAGTGCAGTAGGAGAGTTGAACCTTTAAGGAATCTATGTTTGCCTGCTGAGACGATAGATCTGCCTCAAGGGATTCAGCCTGGGTTCGGTAAAGATCATACTGCTCGGCGGTGACAATCCCCTCCTTGACAAGCTTGCCGTACCTTTCTGCATTGGTTTTTGCAGTGGCAAGCTGGGCCCTGATCCTCGCCAGGTCGGCTTCGCCCTTTTTCAGGGCTGTTTCAAATGGCCTGGGGTCAATGGTAAAAAGTACGGCCCCCTTGCTCACATCCTGTCCCTCGGTGAAATGGACTTTTTTTATCTCGCCGTTCACCATGGTTTTAATACTCACCTGGGCCAGGGACTCAACGGTTCCGATTGCCTCAAGATAAACCGGAACAGTCCCTATTGTGGCGGATGCAACCGACACGGGCGCAGGCGGTCTCCCTTTGGGCGTCTGCGGAGCTTTTGCCTTGCAGGAAAAGATTGACAACAAAAGAACATTCAAAAGCAGACATTTGCAGAGCCGTGTCACTATTTCACCCCTCTGTAGACAGCATCAGCCTTTGAAGAATCAATTCTGATCCCCTCACGATCAAGGAGCTCACCGGTAGATTTCCAGTACTGGACAAGAGAAGTTGCATACAAGACTTCGGCCTTTATCTGGTTGGCTCTGGCGGTTGCGAGATCATTCTCGACATCAAGAAGATCCTTGGTGGTAGCAAGCCCGACTTCAATCTTTTTCATATAGGCTTTCACCCGTTCGTCGGCATACAGCCTGGCTCTGTCGGCGACATCAAGCTGCTTGTAGCTTGAGTTGACAGCCCTGATGGCAAGTCTGACCTCATTTTCAATCGAGGACCTGAGGCTGTCTATCTGTACTTTTGTCTGTTCGACCTTCAAGCGGTTCTTGATATAGTCGTTCTCGGCAGACTGATTGCCAAGGGGATAGTCAAATTGAAGACCGATGCTCCAGGCAGGATAATCAAAGGACCCCATCCGTTCGCTATTTCTGCTGAAATCCTTGTCAATACCGGTAAGAGCAAGCGATGACACAAGGTTCAAGCTCGGCAGAGTCTGATTTCTTGAAACTTTTGTCTGCAGTTCGAAACTTATCAGCTGTCCTTTCAATTCATCAAGTTCAGGCCTTATGGCAAGCGACTTATTGAGAGCATCGTCCTCGTTTAAGGTGAAAGTCCCGCGGTCAGGTCTGTCGGTCGTGATGATATCGGTGTTTCTGCCAAGGTGAATAAGCTGTGAGAGAATATCTACCTGATCGCTCACGGCCTTTTCAGCATCTATCAGATCTTTCTGCCGGGATGAAACCCCGAACTGGGCGTTTAATATCTCCATGGCAGGGAGAACTCCTGCCCTGACCCTGGCTTCCGTCTCGGAAAGAATCTTCTGCGCCAGCTCAAGAGATGCTTTTCTTGATTCAAGATCCTCTCTGAAGCTGACAAGTCTGAAATATTCACTTTTGACCTGGGCAACAACTGCGAGGATTCTGCTCTTGAGATGGCTTATTGATGTCTCTTTTGAGACCTCGGAAACCCTGATGTTAAGCTCTGTGGCATCTCTGCCGAAATTTTTCAGAAGTGGCTGACTGAGTGTAAGTCCGAGATTTGAAGTCCAGTAGGTTCCAAGCGGCGAAACCGTACTGTTCTGCTGACGTATGTTCTGGTAACTGAGGCCAAGGGTTCCTCCTGTCGGCAGCAGTTGATAAGCACCTGGAGTGAGAGTCACACTATTGGTGTCATATTTAGTCCCAAGAACAGGTGAGTACGGAGTTGCGTCCTGATAGGCTGTATTGAGAGTCAGATGGGTTTCATAAATGGCGCGGTTTTTCCTGATATCAGCTTCAGCTTGGGCCGGAGTGTACAGCTCGGCCTTTAGATCGAGATTCTGCTCAAGAGCAAGCCTGACAGCCTCTTTAAGTGACAGCCTGATCACCGGGCTTTCAGCTGAAGCAGTGGCAACAACGGCCAGATTCAATAAAAGCGGCAACAGATATTTTTTCACGGGAAAAACCTCCGATAATATTGAGGAGTTGACATAATCAGCCTGCTGATTATCTGGTCAAAAGGGGTAGCTGTCAAGAAGGATTAATAAAAAAGGGCGCCTTAAAGACGCCCTTTATCAAAAAACAGTATGGCTAACAACAGGCCTACTTCAGCCTGTTTGCGTAGAGCGGAAAGCGCTTCATCAGATCATTCACAGACGCCTTGATCTGCAGCAGTTTCTGCTCGTCATTCATGTTCTCAATGGCCTCGGATATAAATCCTGCAACTGCTGCCATTTCTGTTTCTTTAAGCCCGTGGGAGGTCGCTGCCGGAGTACCGATACGGATACCGGAAGTGACAAATGGCGAGCGGGTCTCAAACGGAACGGTATTTTTATTAACGGTGATCCCGGCCTTGTCGAGAGCCTCTTCAGCCGCCTTTCCGGTAATATCTGTGCCGGTAAAGTTGATCAGCATGAGGTGGTTGTCAGTACCGTTACTGGTGAGCTTAAACCCTTTTGACATGAGAGCTTTGGCAAGAGCCTGGGCATTATTTACAATCTGCTGCTGATACACCTTGAACTCAGGTTGCAGAGCCTCTTTGAAGGCAACCGCCTTTGCAGCGATGACGTGCATCAAAGGACCACCCTGGATGCCGGGGAATATCTGGGAATTGAGGTTCTTGGCAAGCTCCTCACGACAGAGGATCATCCCGCCCCTTGGACCACGAAGGGTCTTGTGGGTTGTGGTGGTTACATAATCGGCATAGGGGATCGGTGAAGGGTGAACACCGGCAGCAACAAGTCCGGCAAAGTGTGCCATATCTACAAATACGGTGGCACCTACTGTATCGGCAATTGCGCGGAACGCCGGGAAGTCGATGATTCTCGGATAGGCGCTGGCGCCGACGACGATCATCTTCGGCTTATGCTCATGTGCAAGCCTCTCCACCTCTTCGTAGTCGATAGTCTCAGTCTCTTTCGATACACCGTAAGGGACGATATTGAAGAGCTTGCCGGAGAAGTTGACCGGGCTGCCGTGGGTTAGATGACCGCCATGTGCCAGGTTCATGCCGAGGATGGTGTCTCCTGGCTTGCAGGCAGCAAAATATACGGCCATATTTGCCTGTGAGCCGGAGTGCGGCTGCACATTGGCATGCTCGGCACCGAAAAGTTCCTTGGCACGGTCGATGGCAAGCTGCTCGACAACATCAACCTCGTGACAACCGCCATAATACCGCTTGCCTGGGTACCCTTCTGCATATTTGTTGGTAAGAACAGAACCCTGAGCTTCAAGAACCGCCTCGGAAACAAAATTCTCGGAAGCGATAAGCTCAAGATTGTACTCCTGACGCTCTGTCTCACGTCTGATTGATCTGGCAACTTCGGGATCGAACGATTCAAGTATAGACATAATAACTCCTTGATATTCCTTAAAATGGAAACGGGACTTTTCAGCCCCGTCTGGTTTTACATATTAGCCGATTTGATACTAGCGGCAAAACCGCTGCTCAATGGCTGTGATCTTGTCCAGCCGCCCCTGATGCCGTCCACCTTCAAAACTGGCGTCCAGCCACGCGGCAACTATCTCCCGCCCCTTTTCCGGAGAGGTTGTGCGTCCGCCGAGAACAAGGATATTTGCATTGTTGTGCACCTTGGCCATCTCTGCCATGAAAGCATCTGTGGCAAGAGCTGCGCGAACACCCGGAAACTTGTTTGCGGCAATCGAGATACCGATACCTGTTCCGCAAAGCAGGATTCCTCTCTCAGCTTCGCCCCTTGAAACCGGACCGGCGACCTTTTCCGCATAATCCGGATAGTCCACTGAAGCAGCGTCATAAGCTCCGCAGTCCTTAAAATCAATGCCGCGTTCCGTGAGAAACGCGGCAATAGATTCTTTAAGCTCCAGAGCGCCATGATCAGAAGCGATGAGCATCATATTTTCTTGAACAGCAGGGTTGCGTTAGTCCCGCCAAAACCAAAGGAGTTGCTCATGGCATACTTTACTTCGGCCTGACGTGCGCTCCCCGGAACGTAGTCAAGATCGCACTCTGCATCCTGCTCTGTGTAGTTGATTGTCGGAGGAACTACCCCCTTATCCATTGCCATAGCACAGAAAGCCGCCTCAATACCGCCGGCAGCACCGAGCAGATGACCTGTCATCGACTTTGTTGAAGAGACCATCAGCTTCTTGGCATGATCGCCAAAAACAGACTTGATGGCCATTGTTTCATAGAGGTCGTTGAAAGGGGTCGATGTGCCATGGGCATTGATGTATGTCACCTCTTCAGGCTTTACACCGCCGCCGTTCAGGGCCATTTTCATGCAACGTGCAGCACCTTCTCCACCCGGAGCCGGCATTGTCAGGTGATATGCGTCACCGGTCAGACCGTAGCCGACAACTTCGGCATAAATTTTTGCCCCGCGCTTCTTTGCAGCCTCATACTCTTCAAGGATGACAATACCGGCACCCTCTGCCAGAACAAATCCGTCACGACCCTTGTCAAAAGGTCTGGAGGCCTCTGTCGGACTTTCATTACGGGTCGAAAGTGCACGCATTACAGCAAAACCGCCAATTGCAAGGGGGGTTACCGTTGATTCGGTTCCACCTGCTATCATTGCGTCTGCATCGCCGCGCTTGATCATATGATAGGCATCACCGATGGAGTGGGTTCCAGTAGCACAGGCAGAACATGAGGAGAGATTAGGCCCCTTTGCGCCGTACTTCATGGAAATATGCCCGGGAGCAAGATTTATGATAAGCATCGGAATGAAAAATGGCGAAATCTTCTTGTAACCACCTTCATTCAGGGCAACATTGTACTTTTCTATGGTTGGCAGGCCGCCGAGACCGGCTCCGACCAGTACGCCAACGCGTTCGGCGTTGCTTTCATCGATAACCAGACCGGAGTCCTCCATTGCAAAATGGGCAGCAGCAAGAGAGTACTGGATAAAGAGGTCCATCTTCTTGACCTCTTTTTTGTCGATGAACTGCTCCGGGTCAAAGTTTTTGACCTCACCAGCTATCTTCACCGGAAGATCGCTTGCATCAAAACGGGTAATATTTGTAATACCGGATTTGCCGGATGTTACATTCGCCCAGTTTTCATCATTACCTATACCGAGAGGTGAGACAACGCCTACCCCTGTAATTACCACTCTTCTCATAATATTGATGCTCCTGGAATGCAGCGTTTATCAGCCTGACAGGAATGACCCCCTGAATCTGCATTCGGACAAATCGTTAAATTTACAGCTGAAACAAAAACTCCAACTGCACGTCTGGCCGGATCTGATAAGGATCATTTTCATGTCCGGGAATCAGGTTTAACTCAGAATGCAGATGGATTTTTTGTCTACCCGAAAAGAGCTTTTTAGGTATGCTCTGTAATGTAATCAATAGCATCCTGAACTGTCTGAATCTTCTCAGCATTCTCATCGGAGATTTCGATATCAAACTCCTCTTCGAGAGCCATTACCAGCTCTACAGTATCAAGGGAGTCTGCACCGAGATCGTCCATGAATGAGGACTCGTTGGCCACTTGTGACTCTTCAACACCGAGCTGCTCTGCAACGATCTCTTTGATTCTTTTCTCTACCGACATTACTGTTACCTCCGTTTTGTAGTTTCCCTTTTGAGGAAGTTTTGAGTTTTGATAAAAGCCGACTTGCTTCTTATCATGATTAGCGGAAAAAGCAATATATTTTTCTGACTACATGTACATGCCGCCATTAACTGAAAGCACCTGACCGGTGACATAACCGGATGCCTCTGCTGCAAGAAAAAGGACCGCATTTGCTATATCTTCAGCAGATCCGAGCCTTTCAAGCGGGATCTGTGCCATAAGATCCGCTTTTACCTTTTCAGGGAGCGCATCTGTCATGGCTGTTGCGATGAAACCTGGAGCGACCGCATTGACAGTAACATTTCTTTTTGCCAGTTCACGGGCGTTTGATTTGGTAAGCCCGATAAGTCCGGCCTTGCTTGCGCAGTAGTTCGCCTGACCGGCATTACCCATCAGACCGACAATAGATGCGATATTGATTATACGGCCATAGCGCTGCTTTGCCATAACCTTGGATGCTGCGCGGCTGCAGAGAAATGCTCCTTTGAGATTTACCGTAAGAACTGCATCCCAGTCCTCGTCCTTCATTCTGAGGAATATGCCGTCACGGGTAATTCCGGCATTGTTTACAAGAATATCTACCCGGCCGAACTCCTTCATTGCTGCGTCTATCATATTGTCAGCATCAGCAGTCAGAGTAACATTACCGACTACTGCCAGGGCATTGCCGCCAGCTTCCTTGATCTCTGCAACAATAGCGTCGGTTGCTGCCTGATCCATATCCATGGCAACTATAGTTGCGCCTGCTGCTGACAGCGCCAGCGAAATACTTCTGCCGATTCCGCGTGAAGCACCTGTAACTACGGCTATTTTACCTTTAGGCATTTTCCTGTTCTCCTTTAAGACTGTTTATCTGCAAAAGTCGCTCTCAGTTCCGACTCCGTAACAAGCTTGCCCTCGACGTACGCCTTGCCTGAAAAGGTGTAAATACCACGGCGGCATCCGATTATCTCAAGCTCGAACCTGAGCTGATCCCCGGGCACTACCGGCTTACGGAACTTGGTATTATCAATACCGACAAAATAGGTTATCTTTCCTTTGTTCTCTTCTGCAGAGTTATAAACCAGAATGGCAGCGGTCTGAGCCATTGCCTCAACAATGAGAACACCCGGCATGACCGGATGACCGGGAAAGTGACCCGGGAAAAATGGCTCATTGATAGTGACATTTTTCAGCGCAGTGATCTTTTTACCGGGATCTATTTCAAGAACTCTGTCAACCAGAAGAAACGGATAACGGTGCGGAAGAAGACTCATTATTTCATTTACGTCAAGCATGCTGCCCCCTTGATCAGATCTGCAGAGCCTTGAGGCCGGCAGTGTCTTCTATATTAGCGGTGGAAACCTCTTTGTCAATACGTTTGACAAGTCCGGAAAGAACCTTTCCCGGCCCGATCTCTAAAAATGATGTAACTCCCAGAGAAACCATCTCGCGGACAGATGAATCCCATTTAACAGGAGCGCTGACCTGGGCAACCAGAAGCTCCCTGACCCTGCCCGGATCCTGATTGGCTTTCGCCTCGACATTGGAGATAACCGGAGCATTCATGGCTGCGATTTCGATCTGCTGAAGAACCTCAGAAAGGCGCTCACCTGCAGGCACCATAAGTGCCGAGTGGAACGGCGCACTCACCGGTAAAAGCATTGCCTTCCTGAATCCACGTGCCTTTGCTATCTCCATTGCCCTGTTAACAGCTGTCGCGTGACCTGCAATGACGATCTGTCCAGGTGAATTGAAATTGGCAGGCGCAACAATCTCACCCTGGGCGGCCTCACGGCATATATCGATAAGAATATCCTCTTCGACGGAAAGTATTGCCGCCATGGCACCCAGACCGACAGGAACTGCCTCCTGCATGAATCTGCCACGTGAGCGGACAGTGCGCAGGGCATCGGCAAGGGTAAGCGCCCCGGAAGCGACAAGAGCGGAGAACTCACCAAGAGAGTGACCGGCAAGAAAATCAGGCGTCAAGTCACTCTCTGACTGAAGGACGCGCAGAACAGCAATACTTGTTGCAAGAATTGCCGGTTGGGTATTCATGGTCAGCTTCAGATCTTCTTCAGGGCCGTTGTAGCAGAGTTGGGACAGTTTAAATCCCAGGGCATCATCGGCCTCGGCAAAAACGTCTCTGGCAATTTTGAAATTTTCGGTCAGATCCTTCCCCATACCGGCGTACTGCGAACCCTGACCAGGGAAGATAAATGCTTTTTTTGACATATGGAACCTCTTTGTTATTAAAAAACTACCACCTGACAGTTACCGCACCCCAGGCAAGTCCGCCACCGAAAGCATCAAGCAGCAGCAGATTGCCCGGCTGCAAGACCCCTTTGCGGTTGGCTTCATCAAGAGCGATAGGAATTGATGCGGAAGATGTATTACCAAAACGATCTATGTTCACATAAACCTTTTCATCGGGAACTTCAAGCCGCTTGCCGATTGCATCAATAATCCGCCTGTTTGCCTGATGCGGAATAAAGAGATCAACATCAGCAGCTGTCATATTACCGGCAGAAAGGACTTTAAGAGCAGCCTCCTCCATAGCCCTGACAGCCAGCTTGAATACTTCATTCCCCTGCATTCTGATAAACGTGAGTCGCTCATCAATAACAGTCTGGCTCACCGGATTGCGGCTCCCGGGAGCAGGCTGATAGAGCAGATCCCAATGGGAACCGTCACTCTTCATATAGGTATCGAGTATTCCGGAGACGCTCTCTTCTCCACGTATGACTGCTGCACCGGCACCGTCTCCGAAAAGAAGGCAGCTGTTGCGATCATTCCAGTCAACAATCCTTGAGAGAACTTCTGCACCGACAACCAGAGCGGTTTTTATGGTGCCGGTCCTTATGAATTTGTCAACGATGGAGAGTGCGTAGATAAAACCGGAACATGCGGCGGAGACATCAAAGGCAGATGCGTTCGTAGCGCCCAGATTATTTTGCAGGAGTGTTGCGGTGGAAGGGAAAGGATAGTCCGGTGTGACCGTTGCGACAATGATCATGTCGAGATCAGCCGGGGAGACTCCGGCCATTTGCAGAGCGTTTTTAGCTGCGCGGGTTGCCAGCGTGGAGGTAAACTCATCGGCAGATGCGATGCGCCGCTCCTTTATGCCGGTGCGGGTTGTAATCCACTCGTCAGAGGTATCAACCATCTTTTCGAGATCATGATTGGTGAGGATTCTGTCCGGAACTGCCGAACCTGTGCCAACTATCCTGCTACGCATCAGTTAACCTCGTTTCAGACAGCTGACGAATCTTTAACCGCTTCGCGCTGCTGCGAGTAGATAGTGAAATTCTCCTGAATCTTCTCGGCCATTCTCTGGTTCACCCCTTTCTGAGCATATTCAGAGGCAAAATGAATGGCATTTTTGATAGCTTTTATATTGGAACCGCCGTGGCATATCATACCTACGCCGTTGATACCGAGAAGAGGTGCACCACCGTATTCGGCATAGTCCACTTTTTTCTTGAATCTGGCAAAGGCGCTGCGGGAGAGAAGATAGCCGATTTTACAGATAAGACTCTTCTTGATCTCTTCCTTGAGCATTGTACCGACAGCCTCAGCAAGCCCCTCGGACAGTTTCAGCACGATATTGCCGACAAAACCGTCACATACCACAACATCAACATGACCGGCAAAGATGTCACGACCCTCAATATACCCTGCATAATCGAAAGCGACATTTTTCAGAATCTGATTCGTCTCTCTGGTAAGGTCATTACCTTTGGACTCCTCTTCTCCGTTTGAAAGCAGGCCGACCCTGGGCTTTTTGATATCAAGAATGTGACGGGCATAGACTTCGCCCATGATCGCAAACTGGACAAGGTGAAGCGGCTTGCAATCCACATTTCCGCCGATATCAAGAACGACCGTGTGTCCGCCGAGGGTCGGGAAAACCTGGGCTATTGCAGGCCGGTCAATACCGCTCAGCCTTTTCAGCACAAACATTCCGGCAGCCATGGTGGCTCCGGAATTGCCGGCACTGACAACAGCAACAGCTTCACCTGACTTAACAAGCTCATAGGCGACGCGGATCGACGAATCTTTCTTCTTGCGGATTGCATCCGAAGCAGAATCGTGCATACCCACAACTTCACTGGCGTGATGAATGGAAATATCAAGACCGGAGGTATTGTGCCCGGCAAGCTCAGCGGCAAGAAGATTCCTGTCACCGACCAGCGTGATAGGAATCGAAAATTCGCGTGCAGCAGCCACAGCACCGGCCACCTCGACCTTTGGCGCATTATCGCCACCCATTGCATCTACAGCGATTCTCATGTGCATATAAGGGCGCCCGGAAGCATGCAGTGACTAGACTTCTTCAGTTTTGATAACTACTTTGCCTTTATAGGTGCCGCAGGTAGGGCACACACGGTGGGGCAGCTTTGCAGCCTTGCACTGTGGGCAGGTTGAAACTGATTGAGGAGTCAGGAAATCGTGAGCTCTTCTCATATTTTTGCGCGACTTGGATGTCTTTTTCTTGGGTACTGCCATAAAATTTCTCCTTTATTGTTGAACCTTCAGCCCTTTTAAAGAGCTGAATACCATAGAGACTGCGTTACTACTGCAACGACAGTCTGAACTGTTTAAATCAACTCCGCATGAAGTGCAAAGCCCTTTACAGGCTTCCGAGCAGAGCGGTTTGTATGGAAGCTCCAGCAGAACCTGCTCGGCAACTTCATTTGAAAAATCGATCTCATCACCTGAATACGTGGCGGAAATCAGATCCTGCTCACCAAGCTCAACCTCATCTTCAGGCTGGGCGATTGATGACTTTGTGTAGAAAATTGTAAAGGTCGAAGAGATATCCGAAGTGAACTCACACAGACATCTCGAACAGGAAAGCATGATTTTAGTGGCGACACTCCCCTGAACACGGATATGGTCATACTCCCTGACAACAGAAAGTGAAGCCGTCACCGGTTCAATAAATTCACACTCGCCAGCCTCCTGAGCCTGAAGAAGCGCCGGGTAGGAACCCGCAGCATCCACAGAATCAATCGACTTCGTTTTTTCAGTTATATCAGCAACACGAATCTTCAAGTGACATCCCGTCCGTTAATCAGAAACGTGTAGTATAGTGAAACCGGTGAATTTGTCAACCCGAAACAGAGTTGCAACAACATAAATCACCCTTGAACAGAGTGATTTTTATTAAACCATTAGAGTGGAATTTGCAAGGATAATCATAGCTGCGTCATTGGCTCCGACAAGGGTCCTGAAAAAAACGATCAACAAAAATCAAATATTGGATTGACAAAAAAACTCAACTTAGGATATATAAGGTTTCTTGTTTGATTCGACAGACGAAAAACAACTCTGTTGACGACCTTTGACATAATTATAATCTTTATGGTGGCCATGGTGAAGCGGTTAACACTTACGACTGTGACTCGTACATTCGAGGGTTCGATCCCCTCTGGCCACCCCAATTTAATAGTTACGGCGGTGTAGCTCAGCTGGCTAGAGCAAGCGACTCATATTCGCTAGGTCCGGGGTTCAAGTCCCTGCACCGCCACCATTGAACAGTCCGGCAAGTACGGATAAAAAGAGAAAGCCCTGAGAAATCAGGGCTTTTTTTATTGTCTTCAGCCCTGTATTGCCCATCACGTTTCCTGCCATGACAAACCAGATCACTCCCACCTCCTTCATGCCGTTAAACAGCAACTGCGACCGTATGACCACTGTCAATGAACAGCGGCAACCAATCAGTTCTTCTGGCTGATCAGGTTTACGATCACTTTTACTAGAGCTCCTTCTCTTCCAGGAAACTGTTTTTTGGCACAAATTACCAATAAGTGGTATCATACAATCAGACAGTAGCTCGGATTGCTGCGATGCAATCAAAACGGAGGCACCTATATGAACATCATCGATTGCACAATAAAAATGAGAAAAGAAGCACAGGCAAACTATGCAAATCTTTCGCTGGCTGTTACCGACAAGGAGTTCAAAAGACTTTTTTCGATGCTGGCGCTGGCAGAGGATGAGCATATCGACAAATTACTGGCGATTCAGGCAGAAACCACGGTCTCCCCGAAAACTCAATACCGACTCGACAACAGCGTCTGCGCCTACAGAAGCAAACTTCATCCGGACAACTTCTCAGATGAACTCCGCAATGATCCGGATGGTTATCTGCATGTCGTGAAAGACGAAGAGAAATCGATCAGATTTTTCGAACGTCTTGCAGACAACGCAGAGAGCGAGACCATGAGAAAAGTATGTCTGGCTGTAGCAGATAAAGAGCGCGAACATCTGCAGGTGGTTAAAAACATCTACGCCTTTATCGAAGAACCGGGCACCTACCTGGAATGGGGCGAGTTCAGCAACCTCAAAAGCCTGTAAGTGAACAAACGGGGGTAACCGTATGAACAGCGGAAAATATGAAAAAGTCTGTTACTGGACAGAACAGCGCGATGAGAATGTGCCGGTGCAAAACCTGAAAAACGGCCAGACAGGCTACACCTTCGGCTGTACATCAGAGGGTGAAACACTGCAGGTACGACTTGCCGACGGCAGTCTCGACTCGTGGAACCGGGAGGAGTGCATAGAAGCCGGCAGTGGCTTGTAAAGAGGCCCTAAAAGGAGGTGTTGATCATGTCAAAAGGAAATGAAAAAGTCTGTGCCGTGACAGATGAAAATCTGCTCACGGAACTGGGCCGCAATGCAGAGGTTATATGTGCACGATGCGGTGCCAGATCACATAATAAAAACAGTGTCTGTGAGCCGATCGCCATAGAGGCAGATCACTAGCAGCCCGGCAGGAAACAGCCGCTGCCGGTACGATAGCCGTAGCAGAGCGGTTGAGAGTTGGTATCGACCTCTCATATCAGGCCGCCAGCCGGGACAGGAAGCGGCGGAACCGGTCGGCCAGGAAGTCGAGGCTATGATCCAGATTGTGGCCGTCCGGCACCATTGACAGCTCCATGCGGTGCTGACGGGCATAGCCGATCACCGGCCCCGGTGGGACTATTATGTCATCCCAACCATGGACGATGACGGTCGGCGGCACCTGGATCAACGGCGGCAGCTCCGGGTAGCCCGGGATGCCGATGGCCGGAGCCATCAGAAAGAGACCGGTCGGATTGACTGTAGCCGCTGCTGCCAGCGACACGCTCCCCCCCATGCTGGAGCCGACCAGCACAGTCATGCCGTCGTCCTTTGGGCATTGCTCCAGCAGCATCCGTACCCGCTCAGCAGGATCGTCCAGACCGCGGTAGTCGATGCTCAGAACCGCGAAGCCAAGGTCTTCAGCCACTGGCGCCAGACGGGAGATCTTGAGCCCCCATGGGCCGGACTCCTTGCCGTGGGAAAAGATGACGGTTTTGCGCAGCGGAATGTTTTCTTCAATTATTTCGGACATAGGGGTCCTTTTATGGTGGCCGGGCGGGAGTCAAGCACCCTGTCCCCGGAATTCAGGATTACAGGCAACGGCAGATAACTGCTTAAAATCCGGAGTCTTGCAAGGAGTATATCCCTCTGCGTCAGCAAGGTCAAGACAGCAGCGCCTCTCTCCCCTCCCCGCTCTGCATGCCCCGGAGCAGCCCCTCAATTGACTTGGCAGTAAAGTCGTCTAGACTTTCAGGCAGATTCATTCAAAAAGGAGACGGCAGATGAAAAAGCTGACGGGTTTGGTTATTTGTGGGGGCATTATCTGGTGTAGCAGTCTATTCGGGGCCGAAGCCCCCTCTATCGAAACGGGGAAACTGCTTTTTGGCAGTGAAAAACTCGGCTCATCGGGAAAGAGCTGCGTAACCTGCCATCTGGACGTCAACAAGCTCAAGATTGCAGCCACATATGATGAAGATGAACTGGTCGACATCATCAATCGCTGCATAGCCGGCCCACTAGAAGGAAAAAAACTTGATTCCGGATCAGCCGAAATGAAGTCGCTGGTTCTCTATATCAAAAGCCTGAAGACAAAGGAACTGGCTGATACCGGCAGATAAAAGAACTGCACCGGACAGCATAAAAAATGGCGGCCTTTCGGTCGCCGTTTGCAGTACAGATGCTCTCCCCAAAATCCAGGAATTCGTGCGGCCTCAGGTCTTCGGTTCAGTGCGGGTAATCCTGGTAGCGAGATTGAGGCCGAGCAGGTTACGCGCCTCCACCATCGCCGTTGTAAACCCGCCTTTGACGGCATCATGGATCCCGTTTGGCTCCCCCTCTTCATCCCAGGGCCAGCCGGTCCGGACAATGGTAATCAACAACAGCTCCAGCTCGTCCGCCTTTGTGAGTAATTCGCTATATTCCTTCTCCAGCTCAAGCAGAAGTGACGGGTCAATCCCTTGCGTTTGAAGATTGTTTTTGAGTCTCGCCAGTGCATTTGGCATCGCTGCCCTCCGTAATCCTGCTATCAAATTTTGATTTACGCCTTACATAAATAACCTGTCAAACCGCTCTGCATAGGGCGAAGCGGGTTACATACAAACTGTCCCCGGATGTCTTCAAACACCCAAATATCAATTGACCCCGTAGGCTCTCCAGTCTTACATTCCAACAGATTGCAGCGTAATTGAAATCGAATATCATTTGCAATATCGCTGCAATAATGCCACTATTAATATCATAGGTTGGAAATAAACGATAACAACCGGAAAAGGAGATCGAAAAATGATTTATCTAACAGGTGGTGTACTATTGACCATAGTGGTATTGGCGCTACAGATAAAAAACTTCAAGTCCTATTCGAATCATTAATATTGCGGACAGATCCCGATCCAGTCGGATGAGAAATCATCCGACTGATTTTGCCTGAATCAGGTATGTCGAAGGATCAGGAGTATTTA
>JACABD010000020.1:25282-62826 GCA_013377075.1 Geobacteraceae bacterium
CGGCTTGACTAAACAGCTTGCAGAGCCGCTCTGAATGGTGAGGTACAGGATTTTTGCGTTTTGGTGAACTTAAAATCAGAGGGGAAGCCTCGTAACTACCTTATTTATCTTAATAACCTGTAAAGCCCCATTGCATGCGGCAAAGCAGGTTATGTGCCCAGTGCGGTACTCCAAAAGCGGTCAAAACCTTGTAACTGCCCGATTTATCTTAATAACCCGCAGAACCGCTCTGCATACGGCGGGACAGGTTGCGTGTGATTCACCGAAACTAAAACGGAACAGTATGCCAACTCAATAAAGTAGCCCGTCCCATTGATTTTTTTGATTAGATTTCCGGAATCTGCTGACAATCACGACAGAGAATCATACCGTTGAATTTATCCTTTTTGAGCCTGCAAAAGAAGACAACTTTCTTGTCGACTTCAGCTCCGCACTCCTGACATTTTGCACCACCAGCATACTGCGGAGCTGGACTCTCCTGCACAACTGCTACTGCCTCAACAGGTTCTGGTTTCTCTTTGATACCGAACTTGGCCACGTAATCGATAGTGATTGGCTTATGCATTCTCACAAGTTTCCGGCCGATTCCTGTAATGGTTTCAAGTGAGACTGTGCGAGCAATATTTGCAAACGTATCAACCACGCCATTTTTCTCAAACTGATCCTGAAATGTCTTCAAGAGGACATCGGCTTTGATAATGTGACTGGCATCAAACTTTTTCGGACGGTCAATCCTTGCCTTGGGCGAAATCAGTACATAGGAATGAAATGATGGTGACAACGTTATCCCAGCGCGGCTTGGCAATTCAATGCGGGCGACGGCATCTTTTAGGACAGCAATATGCCGTTCATTCTGGGCAAGCGGAGACGCCATCCCTTCATAGGTTTTCTTGAAATCATTCCACTGCTTGAACTCCCCTTCTTCTGTAATCTGCATTCCAGCATGAAGATGTTTTGTCTCCAGAACAAAGAAATTCATAGAACAATGAATCAACAAGTGGTCAATCTGCGCGACCCTGCCGTTTATTTCAAGTCGCAGATCGTGGATAACAACTGTTCGTTGAGCATCTTTAAAATCAAAATCTATCAGGTACGCAGACTCCTGTTCACCCTTGGCCCCTGCGCGAACAGCTCGTAGCTCTTGCTCTATTTTTTGTCGGGCAGTTTTAGGAGCAATCAGCAGCAGACGTTCAAGCTCTGCAATATCACGCTCTCTACTATCAGCATTTTTCAAAATCATAAATCACTCCAAATAATTCAATTTAACTACAGCCGCCACGCTTTCCGGTGTTCGGCAAGATACTCGCGAGCCGGCCATTGATCTTGGTCTACAGGCGGAATGATGCCGCAGCCGGAGAGGGTTTGGAGGAAACCGGGGACGTTGGGATCGGCTCCGATCTGGCGGGAGGTGATGACGGCGTAGGAGTCGGACACCCCCATCATCCCTTCGTCAAAGGCCCAGTGGCAGAGCTTGCATAGGGCCATGCCGTTGCGGATGTCGTCGTTCTTGCTCCTGCTCCATGGGACTATATGGGCGGCATCCACGACGGTGTGCTGTTCCGGCGTGATGATCCGCACCCCGCAGAGGGCGCAGCGGTGGTCGTAGGCTTTGACCACTATCCGGCGGAAGCCCTGATCACGGGCCGCGGGGCGATAGTTGTCCGCCTCGATGATCTCCTGCACCAGCGGCAGGTGGGATTTCTCTTCCAGCAACTGGCTATAGGCAAATGCCTCGCGGTTGATGACCGACTGTTCCCTGAGCAGCGCCGCCGCCTCCGGTGAGAAGCAGGACTGGAGAAGCGCTTCCCGCAGCGCCTCCCTCCCCTCCCCGCTCTGCATGACCCGAAAGAGCCCTTCGTCCAGCTTTGCGCCCAGGGCGTGCTTGCGCAGGTAGGTGACGGAGGAGGTGTTGTTGATGATCGCCGGGGTTATGGTCGTGCCCGGTTGCGACACCAGCTCCCAGAACGGCTCCCGGTCGAGTCGGGAGAAGGGAAAAGCGATACTGCTGGTCTGGCCAAGAGGGATGATCCGCCGCCAGTAGAGGTTGAACAGTTCGTTCAGCTCCACCAGATCGCCGCTGACGGCGATAAAGGGCGTAGTGATGACGCCGCGATGCACCAGGTCCAGCACCGCCAGCAGCAGGAGCGGCTTGTGCGGGGCCTTGCGCTTGGTGGCTTCGGTCCATGTTGGGCCGGGGGCGCGGTTGAGAGAGGCGAAGTTTTTGATAGAGGTGCTGAGGTCGGTCATTGGTTTAAATGCCCTTATTCTAAAACAGAAAAACCTATTTCTCTTAAATAACTGAAGGTTGGATTATAAAACTCAGGACTTCTAGTTTGATCCTCACAATCTCCGAGAGGAACAACGATTACCATTCCCTGACGAGCGCGTGTCAGGAGGACTCTATAGGCGTTCTTGAGATAGACTTTTCTCTCTTCTTTATTGATATTGTTCCAGCGACTTCCGCAAAACGACTTATATTCCCACCCTTTTTGTGAATAGCGAAAATCTGCATCCCACGCCACACAAGCCCAGTCAAGCTCAAGACCTTGAACGTGAAACTCCGTTGCCACATCTTCGAGATAATATGATGAACGAACATCATTTTTGCCATCGAGGAACCAATGGACAGGGTCCATAGGTGTTTTGACGTCAATAGCATGGGGCTTTAAACGTTCCGCTTGCGATGACACCACAATCCCGAAGCGTTCAGAACCCCGAGCCTTCTCCTTAAGCCATCGCTTCGCGCTATTCAGATCACGAGTAATGACTATCGGATATTTATCTCGAACGCTGTTTAGCGTTGTGCGTGCTGCATCTATATCTTGATCAAGCAGTTGTTTGATCAAGAGAGAAACATTTTCCGCTCGGAAAGAACGCATAGATACTGAAAGGTGAAGATAGTCGTTATAGGTCACATTCGGCCGAGAGGAAATCTGTTGCAGCACGCTGCCTGCCCCATATTCGCTATCATGCAAGTGACTTGAAATATGAATGCGCCATTCCGAAAAGTGACGATTCAACGATTCTATCCATTCACTAATACCGGCCTCTCCGGTGTTTATTTCTTGCCCACCGCCAACAAGACAGACGATAACAGCCCAATCAGCATGACGATCAAGACATGATATTAGGAACTCTGGTTCAGATTGATTGAAGCCGGAAGTATTCTTTTTCCGCTTCATAAACGAGGACGTTTGCTCTACATTCCAAGCTCGCTGGGCTTCATCAAATAAAGCAACATGCTCGATTGGCGGGTTATTGTCATTAAGACATGCATCTCGAAAGTGATGTACATTTTGGATGAACAATTTTACTTCACTAAGTGCAGAGGTTTTTTTGAAGCGGTTGCCTTTCTCTTTCTCACGTCTCACTTTATCACGTGCCAGAGCCTCTCGGAGGATTGCCACAAGAGGGCCATTTCCAGAAAGGAACACGCTGTAAAGATCATCCTCTTTGTCAATATGCTTGGTGGCAATATTAAGCCCAACGAGTGTTTTCCCGGCCCCAGGCACTCCGGTTATAAAGCAGATTGATTTACATGAGTTTATTTTTGATGAGCGAATCACTTCTGAAATTGCATCTGTCGTTTGTTGCAAATTGACTGCACTGGCATCTTTTCGAGAAATATCTTCGACAGTATGGTCATGATACAGCGCCATTGCAGCCTCAATAATAGTCGGCGTCGGGCAATAACGTCCATTCTCCCACTCAAGTTGATCGACCGAATCGCCGTCGATAAGAGCGAGAGCGCTTTCTATAGCGCTTCCGAGTTGCTTGGCATTCGTTTTGACAGGATTGAAAAGGAGGTCATTTTGTGGCGTAAGTGTAGCTGAAATAGCGAGGTTATCTGCGTCAGTAGCAATCAAGATCGGCACTATATACCGCTCATGACTTGTATCGTGGAAGTTTTTCAAGTCAAGGGCGTAATCCCAAACTTGATCAGCTCCATAAGCGGTAAAATCCTGCTCCCCCACCTTAAACTCAAGTACAAAAATTGCAGGACCTAGCAAAAGGACAACGTCAATGCGCCGCCCCATACGTGGGATATCAAATTCGAAATAAATGGCACCGTCATAGGTTTTAAGTATCGTTTTTAGAAGCTTGATTTGATAAAGCCATGCCTGTTTTTGGGATTGTAGATCAGAAAACTGACTTACCCGTGTAAGCTGGCCGAGAATTTCATCTGATGACTTTTTTTGAAAAGTTGCAATTAAATCAGAGTAGTAAGCACGACTCATAGAATGCTGTCCTTTTTGCAATCAGCAAGGAACTGGTCAAATTTATTCATGCAATGCGAGCAGAAATATTCCCATTCAGAATCATCATCTATACGAAATCCGCACAATTCCGAATCGATAGAGCCTCGTGTCAAACCATACAGATTTAGCCCTTCCAAAAGTTCTATTCCACATCCAGCACATGAACAATTATCCTTTGTCATTACCATTTAGTGTCCTTAAGTTTTTTCGTAACCAAAACAAAAAGTTGCTCCACTGAACATTCACTGCGATGCAGAGGAATTCCAGGGACAGTTTACAAAATCCCCTCTCACTCCACCTTCTTCCGTCCCGGCGGCAGTAAATTCTCCCCGGTCACCACACTCCGACCGCTCTCCTCTTACAGCTCAACCCTCGTCTTCAGCGCTCATTTTCAACCGGTTACAATTTGTAACCGGTTCACTCCCTTCCTTATTCAAGCGGTTCTTCAAGACTTTCCAGTAGTTCCGCGCAGCCTGAAAATCCGGCTGCTGTAGCAGTGCACGGATAATATCGACCACCGAGAAATACCAGACTTCGGCCTTCTCATCGTAAATCCTGCGGATGGTGAACTCTTCGAATATCGCCGGTTTGCTGTCCATAAAAACCTCGCTTCACTCTTTTTCAAAATACTAAAAAAGCCGCGCCGCGGGTCTGATCCCGGCGGTGCGGCCTGTTGTCATTTCTTGTTCAAGTCAAGTTCCACTCACAACTCCATAACATCAAAATTTTCACTAATTAATACATGCTCCTTATCCATACGTCAACACGTTTATGACTATCTGTAAACGCCTGTCAACAGGCACTTCACAGCACATTACAGGCAGCCGAAGGCCGTAGCAGCTTAATGAAATCTTGTGGCTATTTCTACGTCGCTCGAATTTCCGACTGCACGGGCTTCACCCAGCCAGTGCCCAAGCTCGCGGCGCGCGTACTGGTCGACCACCGCAAAGATCTGCTGCACTTTGTCGCGGTCAGCCTTACGGCAGTGGCCGACCAGCTTGACGACCTCGAAACCGAGCTCATCACTGGCGGCGAAGAAAGCGCGGTAGAGGGGAGCGTTGGCCAGGATCTTGCCGGAGCGTGCCGCTGAGAACCCCTGCACCTCCAGACGTTCCCTGCGACCGGCCAGGCCGGTGATGCACTGGGAATCGCTATAAAGACGCAGGCCGCCACAGTCCGCCGGCA
Organism: Geobacteraceae bacterium; assembly: GCA_013377075.1. GTDB lineage: Bacteria > Desulfobacterota > Desulfuromonadia > Geobacterales > DSM-12255 > VEOV01. The sequence continues at coordinate 30,727 of JACABD010000020.1, forward strand.
CAACCTGCTCGCGGTAGATTGACAGCCCCCAGAGTAGCGTCTGCAGTTCCAATTCTGTTGATGACGTATCAGAAAAGCGCCGGTAAAGGCAGCCCCTGGTGAGTTCACTGCGGTCAATCTCCCCGGCGGAGTCGGCCAGGAACGAAGCAGGCAGCAGCAGGCAGGCACCGACACCGAGCCGCTGCTCCGGATTGACACTACCGTCGGTAAAGAGAAGATGACTGACCAGTGGAAGACCTCGGGTAGTCATTTCCAGATCCGGTCACCGGAAAGCAGCTCCGCTTTAAGGCTGTCATCGATGAGACTCTGCTCTATTGCGTCCTTAACCCAGGCTTCACGGCACCTGGAGAGCACTTTGGCAGCCCCTTCGGCGACTGCCGGAACATCGCTCCACAGTGCGTTGCGAATAGACCTCAGTTCATTGGAGTCTGCCTTTTTCCCATCGGCCAGATCCCGGCATTGGCTGCAGAGCAGGGCCAGTGTCTCCGGCTCCGGCGGCAGGTCCGGTTTATTGTCCCAAAGCCTGAGATCCTCCTTGCTTTCACACCATTCACACTTGAAACCGGCCCTCTTGCCGACACTCTTCCCGAAGCTGTTAACCGCTTCAAGCCTCTCTTTATTGGTGTTGTATCCTTTTGCCATAAAGTGTCTCCGTGAACCGGGCCATCAAAAATAGCCATAAAGATCATAATCAAACAACCATTTCTACAGGTAAATTAGAGGCTAGCAAAATAAATAATTATTTGTGGCTGTTTCTGCGCCACACTTCATCATTGACATCCCGTTGCCAGACACATACCATACAGTAACCATATCAAACAGTATACACAGGCCCCATATGAAAGATCTATCCCCCAGGCAAAAGCAGGTTCTCGAATTCATAAACAGCTATCTCTCCGGCCATGGCTACCCGCCATCATTCCGCGACATATCGGCCCATCTTGGCATCAGCGGCAATGCGGCAGTACTTGTTCACCTGCAGGCACTTGAGAAAAAAGGGTATATCCGCAGAGATCAAGGGAGTTCCAGGAGCATTGCGGTTATCGGTGAAAAGCCGCCGGAGATGGTGCAGGTTCCCATACTGGGGGTGGTAAGGGCAGGTCTGCCGACCCTTGCGGTGGAAGATATCGAAGGGTATCACCCCCTGGAGAAGATGCAGCTGCGCGGCGGCTCGTTTTTTTTGAGAGTCAAGGGGGACTCCATGATCAATGATGCCATCATCGACGGCGACCTTGCCCTGATCCGCTCCCAGAGCATGGCTGACAATGGCGACATTGTTGTTGCCATGATTGACGGAGAGGCAACCCTGAAGCGCTTCTATCTGGAAAACGGCCATATCCGCCTGCAGCCCCGCAACCCGAACATGGAGGCCATCATTGTCCCGGCAGGAGAACCTGTCTCCATAATCGGCAAGGTCATAAAGATTGTCCGCGACATATAAACTTGCTACGGCAGCTGGAGGTGTCCTTCAGCGCTCCAAATGACCGAATTCTGTAATGCTAAGCTCATTACGCTACAGCCGATCAACTCGCCCTGCGGGCTCAGACAAGATCGGCTATTGACGCTCCATTTCGCCAAGCATTACGACGAATTGCGGTCAAGTCGCTTCTTCAGGACACCTCCAACCGCCGAATCCGGGATAAGAGAAACAATGCTCCAGAGAATCAGGGAACATATCAGGGTTGCAGTGATCCATGGCCCGGGCAACAGGCTGAGGCCGGTCTGGTTTGACTGGAAACAGCACAAGCACGAGATCAGGGAGATAACCTACCACTGGCAGCACAGCGCCGGTAAAGAGCTCCTCCTGCACTACTCGGTCTCGGACGGCAGAGCGCTTTACGAGCTTGTCTACAACACAACACAACTGGTCTGGATGCTGGAAAGCATCGACCCGGACAAAGTATGAACAGCTCTCCAAGAATCATCCTCCATCTGGACATGAACGCTTTTTTCGCTTCGGTCGAACAGCAGCACAACCCCGAACTGCGCGGCAAGCCGATTGCGGTCGTCGGCTCGGCAAAACGGACCGTCATCACCACAAGCTCCTACGAAGCACGGGCCTTCGGCGTGAAGACCGGCATGAACAGCTGGCAGGCAAAGCAGGTCTGCCCGGAACTTATCTTCGTTGTCGGCGACAACAGGAAATACAGCCACACCTCCAAAGAGATCGTAAAGCTGATGAAGCAGTTCACCCCCATGGTTGAGGTCTTCTCCATTGACGAGGCATTCCTCGACATTACCGGCTCAATGAAACTTTACGACTCCCCGGAAAATATCGCCTATCTTCTCAAGGCCCAGATAAGACACCACTTCGGCATCACCTGCTCCATCGGCATTGCCCCGAACAAGCTCCTGGCAAAACTTGCCAGTGACATGCAGAAACCTGACGGCCTCACTGTTATCAAAACAGATGAGATTGAAAGGAGGCTGGAACGAATTCCGGCCAAAGACCTCTGCGGCGTTGGCAATAAGACCGCACGGCAGCTCTCCCTTTTAGGAATCACCACCTGCGGGGAGCTGGGAAGGTTCCCGACAGCGATTCTGAAGAAGAAGTTCGGCATAATCGGTGAACGGCTCAGCCTCATGGGGCGCGGCATTGATGACTCCCCGGTCACCCCGTCAGAGGAGGCCGATGAAGTAAAGACGGTCGGTCACTCCATGACCCTTGAGCGTGACATTGAAGAGCGCCAGGAGATTTTGAAGTTCCTGTTGCAGCTCTCGGAGATGGTCGGACAAAGAGCCAGAAGGTACAGCGTCTGGGGGAAGACCGTGACGCTCTCAATCCGCTATGCCGATTTTGACACCTGGGCAGGCAAGCAGGTGACCCTGACCAGATACATCAACCAGAGTGATGACATCTACAAGTCAGCAGTCAGCATTCTCGACACCCTGGTACTGACACAGCCCATAAGACTTTTGGGGGTCAGGCTGAGCAATCTCAGGTACGAGAGCAACCAGCTCCCCCTGTTTGCAGAGGAGCGAAAAAAACTGCTCCTTGCCAGCGCCATGGATTCAGTCAATGACCGGTACGGCGGCTTTACCGTTACCTACGGCAGCCTTCTGGACAGTGAGAGCAGCAAGGATAAGGGGAGCCATGTAATATCTCCGGCATGGCGGCCCGAAGGGATAAGGAATATCGATGTAAAGTAGCCGGGCAATCTACCTGCAATGCGCCGAAGCGGAAGAAATTTCTTCCGTATCAGGCAACGATTTGGTACTGTCACCCATATAAGAATCAGATATTTAAAGGATAACCACCATGCAAGAAAGACTACAGAAGATACTCTCCGGCGCCGGGGTAACATCAAGGCGCGCGGCAGAAGTAATGATAACCGAAGGGAGAGTCAGCGTAAACGGTGTGACCGTTACGGAACTCGGCAGCAAGGCTGACCCTGAAAAAGACAAAATTGCCGTTGACGGCAAACCTGTATCAATGCAGAAAAACAAGATTTACCTGCTGCTGAACAAACCGGCAGGCTACGTCACCACCATGTCCGATCCTGACGGAAGGCCGGTTATTACCGAACTGATCAAGGGGATACCTGAGCGGCTCTACCCGGTCGGCCGGCTTGACTTCAACACCGAGGGGCTGCTTCTGCTCACCAATGACGGTGACTGGGCAAACAAGCTTGCCCACCCGAGCCATGAGGTGGAGAAAGAGTATCTGGTCAAGATCCGCGGCGTTCTGGGAAGCGACAAGATAGCCCTTCTTTCCGGTGGGATCCAGCTTGAAGACGGCATGACCGCACCGGCAAAGATCGAGCTGATCAGGGCTCTTGAGAAAAACGTCTGGTTCACCATGACAATCCATGAGGGGCGCTACAGACAGGTAAGACGGATGTGCGAAGCAGCGGAACTCCCCCTGGTGAAACTCAAAAGGATCAGATACGGCAACATCCTCCTCGGCGACCTCAAAACAGGTGAATACAGGCTTCTTGACCCTGCTGAAGCCAGAATGCTGGCCGGTGTAGAGAAAAAACCGCGGGGCGAGCAGATGACAAAAGCTGCCCCCGTGCGCAAAAGACCCAAATCAAGGTAAAAAGTTCTTGCAGGCAGCGCTCTCTTCATGCTAAAAAATGAGTCCGTGCGGATGTGGTGGAATTGGTAGACACGCAAGATTCAGGTTCTTGTGCTCGCAAGGGTGTGCTGGTTCGAGTCCAGTCATCCGCACCATTTAAGGAAAAGCAGGGCATCCATTCAAAGAGGATGCCCTTTCTATTTTCATGAACTCTATGGAGAGCCACCCATGCAAAGTTCTGAACCCCAGCCCGGAAATTTCCCCTATGTAATAACCATATCATCTGAAAAAGGTGGGGTCGGCAAGACCACTCTTGCCACAAATCTGGCTATCTTCCTCAAAGCCATGAATGATGATATACCCGTATCCATCTTCTCTTTTGACAACCACTTCACCATTGACAAGATGTTTACCATCAGACCGCAGCAGGCTGGAACTGTCGCAGATCTGATAACAGGCACTAAAGGGACTGATCTTCTCCAGACCGGCCAGTATGGAGTCAACTTCATCCACTCATCGGCAAACCTGACGAAAGAGAAGAGCCTCATAAAAAGCCCAATGGATATAGCGCGGGCAATTGCCCTCTCCGACATCCCCGGGATACTGATAATCGATACACGGCCTGACCTGGAAACCCTTACGGAAAACGCCCTTTATGCCGCAGACCGGGTGCTGATTCCGGTCAAGGACATGCCAAGTCTTGAAAACTGCAAAAACATCTTTGCCCTTTTTGACAAGCGGGGACTGGACAAAAAAAGCCTGGTGCTCCTCCCCTGCCTGATTGATGAGCGGATAAAGTTTGACGGCATGTTTGTTGACCAGAAGACCCTGCTGCGCGCTTTTGCCATAAACCGTGGGTACAAATGCCACGATGTATTCATCTCAAAAAGCCCGAAGGTCGAAAGTCTCAATACAAACCCGGATGGCAAGATTTACCCTATCCTCACCCATGGCCGTGGCACCGATGTTCATGGCCAGTTCGTAGCACTTGCACAAGAGATTCTCAAGGAGTACAAATCCACAAAGGAGCCGAGATCACTGCTCTTCCACCAGTGGATGTCATCTGAAACCCAGAGGGAAAAGGATGCATTTGTGGCAAGGATGGGTGGTACGAGAAAGGACTGCCTCTTCTGCGGAAAAGAGATTCTGGGGACGGATACGAAAAGCGCCGGTTACTACTTCGAGACCGCTGACGGCAGTCAGGCCGGTTTTCTGGAGAGCGACTGCTTTTTAAAACTGCTCTCTGCTTCGGTTTTCAATATGAAGGGTGAAGTCAGATATGATGATCCGACCTTCATGCTGCTGGTTGAGTCGGCGAGAAAATCATTTTTTGCCTTCAGGGTAATCGAAGAGAATTCAAAAAACAGGGTGGAATTCAGAAGACTGGATAATGGTGGAAATCTCCTTACCGGCAGAACTATTGATTTCCTGGAAAACGCAGGATCAGCGCCAGGTGGCAGGAGTTGCCCGCTCTTCACATTCGCATCGGAGTCCCTTTCCGGTTATGACGGCAGCTTCAGAGATTCTTTTGTTCTTGTTCAGCCAGTAAATCCTGAAAACCCGGAAGACATCCTGCAAAAGGAGCATTACCGGGGATTCGCCTCAATGAAGGCCAAGGCTGCAGCAACCTTTATCTGACAAGCTCTGCCGCTGGAACAAACGTGATACCGCCTGCCTGAAGTTCAGGCATCGCCTCCTTGAGTGCAGCTATGGTGGCTGCATGGGGATGACAGATTGCAATCACCCCTCCCTTTCTTTTCGCCATCTCGGCAGCAGCAACAAGCTGCCTTTTTATGGCCGCCACATCCTGCTCGTTATCAAGAAATACATTTCTGGTCCCACTTTTCACGCCAAGCCTCTCTGCCACTGCCAACCCTTTTGACTTCGGAGAGGTACGGCTGTCAATAAAGAAGAGCCCCTTATCACGCAGAACGTTCAAAACAGGAATCATCTTCTCCTCATGTTCGGTAAACCGCGAACCCATGTGATTGTTGGCTCCAATGGCATGGGGAACTCCGTTTATCAGATCAACGGTTCTGCTAACAATTTCATCCTCTGACTGCGAAATCAAAAGGCCGTTTGCCTCAAGTTTCTGTTTCGGATAACCCTGTGGCTCCATTGGCAGATGAACCATTACCTGCCGTCCGGCTGTATGAGCAGCTTCAGCTACTGCCTTTGATTTTGCCAATCCGGGGATTACAGCAAAAGTGAGCGGAATATTTATGGAAACAAGTTCCTTCAACTCGCCCATGCTACTCCCCATATCATCGACAATCACAGCCATTGTGCCGGAAATATTTTTGTGGGCTGCCTGCCGGGGTTTGGCCGGAACGGGTGGTGGGGTAGATGTATAGGCCTTCTGCAGATACTCCTGTTGAACCTTTGCTTCCGGCGGGGCACCAGCAACAGGGGTTACTGGAGGCTCATGCCTGAACTTTGACTTGACCCCCTCAAGAAGCAGGAACAGTGCGCCGATACAGACAACAACAAGAGCGACATGCCACCATTTTAGCGACGGAGCCGACTTTGGGCTGCTTTTCTTACTGAATGTTTTCTTTGCCACAGAAGTCTGTACCTATATGTGAGTGTATCGGCAGTTGGCAGCTGCCGTAGAGAGTGCTCAGGCTCTATTTCGTCGTATTTCTTAGTGAAATGGAGCGTCCAGAGCTGATCCTGTCTGAGCCCGAAGGGCGAGTTGATCGGCTGTAGCTCCATGAACTTAGAAATACAGAAATTGAGTCGTCACACGAACGAAGGCAGTTGCCAACTGCCGAATGATGGCTGATCTAGCGAGTAAGGGAACGGTATCTGATACGGTGCGGCTGATCTGCTGCTGAGCCGAGCCGCTTTTTCCTGTCCTCTTCGTACTCGGAAAAGTTCCCCTCGAACCAGACAGCAGAGCTCTCCCCTTCAAAGGCAAGGATATGGGTCGCAATACGGTCAAGGAACCATCTGTCGTGGCTGATGACAACTGCGCAGCCGGTAAAGTTCTCCAGAGCCTCTTCCAGGGCTCTCATGGTGTTGACGTCGAGATCGTTGGTCGGTTCGTCAAGCAGAAGTACATTGCCACCGGATTTGAGCATCTTGGCGAGGTGAACCCTGTTGCGCTCCCCCCCTGAAAGCATGCCGACCTTCTTCTGCTGGTCAGAACCGGAGAAGTTGAATCTGGAAACATAGGCACGGGAGTTTACGGATATCTTGCCAAGCTGGATGATATCCGCCCCTTCTGAGATCTCTTCCCAGATATTTTTATCCGGATCAAGGGATTCTCGGCTCTGATCAACGTAGCCGATGCTCACGGTCTCGCCGACCTTGAATGTGCCGCTATCTGCTGTTTCCTGGCCGGTGATCATTCTGAAAAGTGTTGTCTTTCCGGCGCCGTTCGGGCCGATGACACCGACAATGCCACCTTTGGGGAGCCTGAAGGAAAGGGATTCAAAGAGAAGCCTGTCGCCGTACCCCTTGGAGATGGCATCCGCCTCAATGACCACATCACCGAGCCTTGGCCCGGAAGGGATATATATTTCGAGATCCTTTGCCAGCTTCTCGGTCTCCTGGGAAACGAGCTGGTCATAGGCGCTGATACGTGCCTGGGACTTTGCATGGCGCCCTTTGGGGGACATCCTGATCCACTCAAGCTCCCTCGAAAGAGTCTTTTGACGCTCGCTCTCCTGCTTCTCCTCATGTGCCAGCCGGTTCTGTTTCTGTTCCAGCCAGGAAGAATAGTTCCCTTTCCACGGGATCCCCTCGCCACGGTCCAGTTCCAGAATCCAGCCAGCCACATTATCAAGGAAATAACGGTCGTGGGTTACGGCGATGACAGTCCCTTCGTAGCGCTGCAGGTGCTGTTCAAGCCAACCGACAGTCTCGGCGTCGAGGTGATTGGTCGGCTCGTCAAGAAGGAGTATGTCAGGCTTCTGGAGAAGCAGTCTGCACAGAGCAACGCGCCTCTTCTCCCCTCCTGAGAGCACTTTGACAACCGTGTCCCCCTCAGGGCAGCGCAGGGCATCCATAGCCATCTCAAGCCGTGAATCGAGATTCCAGGCATCAAGGTGATCAAGCTTTTCCTGCAACTCTGCCTGACGGTCACAGAGCTTCTCGAAATCCGCATCGGGTTCGGAAAACTTGTCGGTAATGGCGTTAAACTCTGCGAGAAGATCAACCGTTCCCTGGGCCCCCTCCTCGACGATCTGCCGGACTGTTTTTGTCTCATCGAGCTTTGGCTCCTGCTCAAGGAAACCGACTGTATATCCCTGTGACAGGACTGCCTTGCCATTATAATCGTTATCAACCCCTGCCATTATCCGCAAGAGCGAACTTTTACCAGATCCGTTCAGACCGAGAACGCCGATCTTGGCACCGTAGAAATATGAAAGGGAAATATCCTTGATTACCGGTTTTTTGTCATAGAATTTTGAAACTCTCATCATCGAATAGATAATTTTGTTCGGATCGATACTCATTAAAAGGTCTCCTTTATACGAAAAAAAGGACAGCCGTCACAGACTGTCCCTGATAGATTTCAACAGATCAGTAAATTATTTTCTAAGTACCTTGATAACTGCGGAAAAATCCTCTTCGCCCCTGCCATCCTTGTCAGCCTGCTCGTAGAGACGGCATGCACAGGCAGCGCCAGGCAGCTCCAGGCCCAGCTTCTTAGCCTGGTCAAGAACAAGCTCAAGCTGCTCGTGAACATACTTGAGAGCAAGATTGCGGGTAAAATCACCCCGTGCCATGGTACGCCCCTTTGAATGAAAGAGCGGTGAAGCAACTCCACCGGAGTCGAGCACCTCAAGAATCTTGTCAGCAGAGAATCCCATCTTCTCGCCGAATACCAGCCCTTCGGAGAGAGCCTGAAGCAGCTCGGCCTGAACAAGGTTGACAAGAAACTTCATCTTTGTGGCATCACCTACGGCACCGACATGGATAACGTTAAGTCCGAAAAGCGAGAAAATCTCACGACAGCGTCCAACCGTAGCAGAGTCGCCCCCTGCCAGGATGGTGAGAAGCCCGTTTGCAGCGTGCTCCTTGGTACCCCAAACAGGTGCATCGAGGAAGAGAACCCTGTGTTTTGTCGCCTCTTCGGCAATTTCAAGGGTGCTTTCAAGGGAGTGGGTCCCCATATCCACAAGAATCGTACCTGGGTCAATCCCTGCAAAAATCCCGTCGTCACCATAGATATCCGGCCTCAGGCGCTCTTTTTCAGGGCGGATATGAAGCACTATATCCATCCCCTTTGCCGCCTCTCTGGGGCTGTCGGCAAACTTTGCACCCAGTGCGACAAGTTCTGCGGCAACAGTCCTGTCTGAATCATAAACAGTCAGTTCATATGAGCCTTTAAGAAGATTGAGTGCCATATACTTTCCAACTGTTCCAAGTCCGAGAAAACCAACTTTTTTCAACATGGATCAACCTCCAAAAAGTGATGTGTTAAATATATGGCAAAATGAACTGCCAAAGCAATACTATACAGGTTTGACAGAAGAATGCAACAGAGCGTTCATCGATTTTTAACAACATTTTTCCGTTTGCAGAAGTCGTAAAGAGGACAGATTGAACAGAAGGGAGAAACGGGCCTGCAGAGGTTTTGACCAAACGTTACCAGCAGATCATTTATTCGGAGCCAATACTTATGCGGAAGGATTTCGCGCAGTCTGAATTCAGTCTCATCCGGAGTCTTTGTTGACAGGTAACCCCAGTGATTGCAGATCCGGTGGACATGCGTGTCCACGCAGATACCTGGCTTTGAGAAGCCGAGGGTGACAACCAGATTTGCAGTTTTACGCCCGACCCCCTTGAATCTGAGCAGCTCTTCGATTGAATCAGGAACCTTGCCATCGTACTTTTCAACAAGTTCACGACATATTTCAAGAATCTGCCCCGCCTTGTTACGGTAGAAGCAGACCGGGTAGATCGCCTCTTCTATCTGCTCAACACTCAGTCCAAGCATCTTTTGCGGCGAATCGGCAAGCGAAAAAAGCCTTAAGGATGCAGGCCCGGTTGTGGTATCTTTTGTTCTCAGAGACAGGATACAGGAGACAAGAACCTTGAACGGATCGCCGTCACGCTGGGAGATGATTGTCACGGCAGGCGTATCCCAGGCAAGAACCGCATCTTCCAGAAGCGCCATTACCAAATCGATGTCAAACGTCACAACCACCCCCATACACCAAGGATTACAGGAATCATCATGTCAAAGCTGATAGATCTTCACATACACTCTACATCATCGGACGGCATTTTCAAACCTGCAGAACTGCTGAAAATAGCCAGTGAAGCCGGATTGTCCGCCATCGCCCTGGCTGACCACGACTCGGTTGACGGCGTTGATGAAGCCATAGCCGCAGCAGCAGAGTTCAATATAACCGTAATTCCAGCAGTCGAACTGTCAGTTGAGTACGGCAACTACCATGATGTCCACATCCTCGGCTACTTCATTGATCATAAGGATCCGGAGTTTGTCAGTATGCTTGACCGGTTCTGTCAGAGCCGTGAAAGCAGGGGTTTGAGGGTTATTGAAAAAATCAATCTCAAACTCGCCGACCAGGGGCGCGAACCTGTCGCGGTTGCTGAAGTCATGGCTCTTGCAGAAGGGGCACTGGGGCGACCCCACATTGCCCGGATACTGATTGAAAAGGGGTACTGTTCGGATATGCAGGATGCGTTCAACCAGTACCTTCTACCGTGCAATGTGCCAAAAGAGTATCTCCCCTTTGATGAGGCAATAAGGGAAATTGTCCGCATCGGCGGCGTCCCGGTGCTGGCCCATCCGCAAAGCATAACCCGCAGCAGGGAAGAGTTGACAAAGATCATCTGCGACATGAACAGAAGGGGACTTGGCGGCATAGAGGCTTTCAACACCATGGGGATTGAAGGAGAGGATGGCTTTTTACGCAGCCTTGCCAACACCCTCGGCCTTGCGGTGACAGGCGGCTCTGACTTCCATGGCACTGAGGAAGGGCAGTTCATGGGCAAAGGGAGAGGAAATCTCTACATAACCGATGAGCTGATTGACCCTCTTGACAAAAAAAGACCTCCGAAGGGATAAGTTCCGGAGGTCTTTTGAAACAGAACAGAACTGGTTACATCAGGGTTTCACCGGTTGTTTCTCTTTCGATTTGGCATCGCCCTTTGCGTCAGGCTTTACAGCCTCTTCCTTTGCTGCTTTTTGCGGTTTTATCTTCATGGCAGCAATGTAGTTCGCCGTATAGATGTAATCATCAACAGCATCAAACTTGCCATCCTTGTTCAGATCAAACTTCCCGGCAAGATAAGTATTAAAATCTGCCTCTGACAGAGCTTTACCCTTTGTCATAACCGGACTTACAGATGGCACCACTGTCAGCGGAAACTCCATGACAGCCTTGCCGTCAATGACCGTCAACACCGCCTCTACAGCACCCTTTTTGGGAAGCGCCTCGATTGTCCAGGTGATTACATCCTCACCTTCACCGCTCAGATTTAATGTTTTTGCCCCATTCAGCATAAACTTTGGCGACTCATTCTCGGTCTGTCTCATCACCAGAGTAATCTTCACAGGTGTCTCGCCGTCAGCTATGACGATCGGCGGATTTTGCGCAAAACCGGGCATGGAGACCTCGGCAAAAAGAGCAATCAGGCTCTTTGGCGTTTTCTCCTCCTTGAACTCCCTGAAAAGCTGCAGCGTACTCTTGTAGGCCACAGATTTCTTTTCCGGAGCCTTTTCCCGCTCAGACTTCTGTTCAGCAGCCATCTGCTGCCCTGCTGAATCGCCAAGCGGCAGGGTCATATCCTTACGCAGATCGGTAACAAGCGGCTGGCTGTCAGACTTTCGCTCCGTAGAAGGGGTAGACGGAGATGATGTCAGATCCTGGGGCAAGGTAAGTGAGCCTATTGATGGTGTCGAGCCGTATGGATTTGTCTGTGGGTTCACAGTCGGATTCACAGTCGGATTCGAAGATGGATTTGTCGTCTGATTATTCGTGTCGGTATTACTGGTATTGCCTGAGATTGTTGCAGCTGGTGTTTCAAGAGGTACATTGGCAGCAGTAACGGTCGCAAGCTTTTTCATTGTGATATAAGGATCAGGAGGATTATCACCCTTCACGTCAAAAGTAATGGTAGCAAGATCACCGCTCTTGATCGGAGAGAGCGTGGCAGCCACAATCTTCACAGACGATGCGCTATACTTCGCATTCGGGAAGAACATTGTCGAGGCAAGTGAAGATCCTGCTGCTACCCGCGGGTTTGAAAGGGCTGACGTATCATACTGAATCACAATCTCTACCCCGCCGATATCAACAAAATCGAATCCCTTGAGATAGTAGACTCCACTGCCACCGGAAACAACCTGAACAGAAGCGCAATAGGCATTGATAGCAATCTGCAAGATGAAGATCATTAATGCTGCGATGAATACTCTTTTCATAAACACCTCTTTTGCCTGTAAATAGACTATGAAGATGTAACCATTACCTTCTTGAGAATCTCCCACCCTTTGAGAAGATCAAGGGCCCTGAGGAGCTGGTAGTCGTTCTTGACCTGCTCATCGGTCTTGTAAAGCGGCAGTACTTCGGCCTTTTCGGCCGGCTGATCCTTCTTGTCGTTCTCGAAGTGATTTTCCAGATCCTTCTCACGCAGATGCATCGACTCTTTCTTCTCGGTTGAAGCCAGCTCGACTCGTTCTACGACGATATCAGGTGTAATCCCCTTGGCCTGGATGGAGCGGCCACTTGGTGTGTAGTAGCGGGCGGTTGTCAGCCTCAGACCGGAGTTGTCGGAGAGCGGAATTATTGTCTGCACCGACCCCTTGCCGAAGCTCTGTACGCCCATGACAACGGCACGTTTGTGATCCTGAAGTGCACCGGCAACGATCTCGGACGCACTGGCACTGCCACTGTTTATAAGAACTACTATGGGATAGTTGGCCTGCTTTGTCCCTTTTTTGGAAGAGAACTTCATCTGCGCGTCCTTTTCTCTCCCTTCTGTATAAACAATCAGTTTCCCTTCCTCAAGGAAATGCTCGGAGACCTTGACAGCCTGATCAAGAAGACCGCCCGGATCATTTCTCAGGTCAAGAACCAGACCATTAAGCTTACCCTTGGAGGTTTCATTGAGGCTTGCCAGAGCCTTTTGAAGATCATCATTGGTCTTCTCCTGGAACTGGGCAACCCTTACATAACCGTAGCCGTCATCAAGCATCTTGAACTTGACACTCTTCACCTGGATAATATCTCTTGTGAGCGGGAAATCCTTTGGCTTCTCGAACCCCTCTCTCATGATCGTCAGGGTGACTTTTGTCCCCTTGACCCCTCTCATCCGCTTGACCGCGTCCATGATGCTCAGGTCCTTGGTGAACTTGTCGTCAATCTTGAGAATCTGATCGTTGGACTTGAGACCGGCGCGGTATGCCGGAGTATCTTCAATCGGCGAGATGACCGTCAGTATCCCGTCCTTGATGGATATTTCGATACCGAGACCGCCAAACTCACCCTTGGTATCTGATTTAAGCTCCTTGTAGGTTTCAGGAGGCATGAACGAGCTGTGGGGATCGAGCGCTGTCAGCATTCCGTTGATAGCACCGTAGATGAGCTTCTTGGTATCAACCTCTTCTACATAGCTCTTCTTGACGATGGCAAGCACATCGGTAAAAAGCTCTATTGATTCATAATCGTTTCCTGCGGCTGTGGCACTGCGATAGGCAGTAGCAGAGGCAAGGGATACAAAAACCGCCACCAGCGAGATCAATACATACCTACGTACCCTGTTGTTACGAAACATTACCCCTCCGGATTGCACTAATTTGAAGTAACTTCTAAAAACTATCTGAACCAGGGGCCCGGATCAACCGGTTTCCCCTGATACCTGATTTCAAAATAAAGCTTGGCTCCATCTGTCGAGTCTGAATCACCCACATGGCCAATCACCTCGTTTTTACGAACTGCAGATCCTGCCTTCTTGCTGACAGTTGAGGTGTGGGCATAGAGGGTAAAAAAGCCCCCTCCATGATCGATTATCAGCATATTGCCGTAACCCTTGAACTTCTCTGCAAAAATAACCTCTCCATCATATACAGCCTTTATGTCGGCGTTCATGGGAGCGGCAATGGTTATGCCATTATTAAAGGTAAAGGAGTTGAACTCCGGATGCTTATGCTTGCCGAATCGGGCTTTTATCTCGCCAGGGGCAGGGAGTGACAGCCTGCCGCGCTGGGAACCGAACCCCTTGTCGGCAAGTGGCGGCTGCTGATAGTCGCCGCCCGGCACCGGCCTCTTCCTGTCATCTTTGGGAGTATAGCTTTTTCTGCTCCTGGCTTCAAGCCTTTCAACCATTGCCTGAAGTCGCCGTGAATTTGCTAAAAGCTCCTTGAGAGAGCTCTGGTGCTCCTTTTTTTCCATCCTCACCTGGGAGAGCAGCGCCGACTTCTTTGATTTCTCGCTCTCGATCTCCTGCTTTTTGGCCTTTACCTTCTCGGAAAGTTTCTCCTTGCGGGCGGCCTCCTGCTCCAGAGACTCTTTCAGCCCTTTCAGCTGGGTGACCCTGTTCTGATAGTCGAGAAAAAGTTTTTTGTCATTTTCAAGGATCGACTTCATGTAACGGCGATTCTCAACGGCCTGAGGAATAGATCCCGATGAGAAAAATATCCTCACATTCCCCATCTCTCCGGCCTTATAAAGGGAGGATACACGGCGTGTTATCTCCTGCTTCTTCAATTCGATTTCGGCAAGTGTAAGCTGTATCTGCTTCTGCGTAGCAACAGTCTTGTTCTCTACGCTCATCAGCTCTTTATTCAGATGGAGGAGATTGTTTTCTTTGTCTTTGAGATTTTTTTCAATGCTGACAAGCTCGGAAGAGACCTTGGACTCAACCTTTTTAGTCTGCTTGAGAAGCTGCTGCTTCTCCTTTATCTGGCTGTTTACCCCTTTAAGATCGTCACGAACATCAGCATAAGCAGATGTTGCCAGAAAGATCAGAAAGAGTGCCTTAATCACTGTTTCACTAGACATGGTCATCTATATGGTAATCAGTTTTTTCAAAGAGACCAGGCTGCCGATGAATCCGAGTGCAACTCCGCCAATCACCAGAGCAACCATGTATGGGAGCGGCAGAAATGTCAGGCCGGCTTCAGCAGGGTTGAAAGAGAGGAAGTTTACTGCATTGGCAAGCAGGGCGAAGTAGCCGCCGGTGAGAAGCGCAAGTGCGGTGATGCCGCCGACAGCCCCCTGCAACATACCTTCAATCAGAAACGGCGCTTTTATGAAGAACGGTGTCGCACCGACCAGGGCAAGGATCTCGATCTCATCCTGACGGGCAAGAACAGTCAGTTTAATTGTATTGGAGACGATAAAGAGCACTGCCATGACCAGAAAAACCGCTATCATCAGTCCAAGAACCCTTATGACCTGGAAAAAGGTAAGGAACTTTTTCACCCACTCCTCACCGTACTGCACCTCGCCAACACCCTGAAGATGCTTGAGCCTGCTAACATACACATTGACACTGTCAGTGGCGCGGAACTCCTTTTTCAGGGAGATTTCAAGGGATGACGGCAGGATATCTGCCGAGACACCATCAAGAAGCGACTCCTGACCTTTAAGCCTTGAGCGGAACTTTTTCAGAGCATCTTCCTTTGATACATACTGGACAGATTCGGTGCCCGGAAGGGCCGCAATACGGCTTTTCAGCGAGGCAAGCTCCGGCGATGACGGCTCCCTGTCAAAATATACAGTTACGGCAACCTTTCTGCTCCACTGCTCGATTGTCCCTTCCATGTTGAGATAAATCAGCATGAACAGTGAGATGATGAGCAGTGCCAGTGTTATGGTGCAGACTGTAATAAGAGTTACGAGCCGGCTTGAGGCGAGATTTGCCAGAGCCTTTCTGGTGAAATATCCAAGCCTGCCGCCTGCCCCTTTTGCCGAAGCCTGTGGCCTGACATTCTGTCTGTTAAGGGACATTTACGGCCTCCTGCATGACCCCTTTTTCAAGACTGACCACCCTGCCCTGAAGTGAATGGAGCACCCTTTTGTCATGGGAGGCAATTAGCACTGTTGTGCCGCGTATGTTGGCTTCTTTAAATATCTTCAGTATCTGATCCTTGTTTGACGCGTCAAGATTGCCGGTAGGTTCGTCAGCGAGAAGAATCTTCGGATCATTCACCAAAGCCCTTGCAAGGGCAACGCGCTGCTGTTCGCCGCCGGAGAGGCGAAGGGGGGCTGCATCCTTTTTGTGCTCGATGCCCAGGCTTTTGAGCACATGGTAAACCTTCTTGCCGATGTCTCTGCTCTCCCAGCCGAGAACCTCAAGGGTCATGGCGACATTGTCAAATACCGACCTTGTATTGAGTAGCTTGAAGTCCTGGAAAACCACGCCGATGTTGCGGCGAAGATAAGGGATCTGCTTGCGCGGCAGGCGGGTGAGATTCTGTCCGTCAACGACAACGTGGCCGCGAACCGGCTCCACTGACCCATAGACGAGCTTGAGGAGCGTAGATTTGCCGGCACCCGATGGCCCTGTCAGAAAAACAAAATCCCCTTTGGGGATAATGAGGTTGATGCTTGAAAGTGCGGGAGTATCCTTTTGATACTGCACCGTTGCGTTATGAAACTCTATCATTTAAATAGTTACCATTCGTTATAGGATTTTTTATCAGAGCCGATAAGGTTTGATCCGCTATGGACATCGTAAACAGAGCCTTCAACCTTGCTGCCATCTGTTGAAGCAGCGGGCGCAACGGTGATCCAGCTATCCTTTGCTCCGGTAAACGGGTCTTTAGGGATTTCCCGCAGATAGTGCTTGTCAACCAGCTCGGTCAGACTCTCCGGAAATTTCCCCTGGTCCGCATAAAACTGATCGATTGTAGATCTGAAGGAATAGAGATTCTCTTTAAGCACTGACTCTTTGGCCTTGATTAGCCCCCATCGGTAATTTGGCGCCGCAATTGAGGCAAGAATGCCGATTACAGACATGACAATCATCAGCTCTATGAGGGTAAAACCTGATCTTCCCGGTTTCTTGAAAAATCGCATCGATTACCAGTCCTTGTACTTTGTACCGTCAATTGCCGTCTCTTCGCTCATGGAACAGACATCGTAAATATCGCCAGTGCCCGGCTTGTCCGAACACTCTTTGTCACTATATGATCTTGCGCCCCAACTCTTGTCGCAGGTAACCTGTGTGTCCCTGAAAAACGGGTCACAGGGAACTCTTCGCAGAAACTTTTTCTTTTCAGTATAAACACCGCCGAAAGTATCACCCTCCAGCAGTTTTTCGAAACTTTCCGGATAGCCGCTTTTATTCATGGTGGTCATCATTCTTACACCATTGAGACCTTCGGTGGTCGCCTTGTCATAGGTCTTCTTGTAGTCATCAATCGCATTTCTGATGACCCTGAGATTCCTTCTCAGTTCAACCTCCCTGGTTCTTTTGGCCATGAGCTGTGCAGAAGGAAGAATCAGCGCAGCCAGAATTGAGAGAATCGAAAGGGTCATGACCAGCTCAACCAGACTGAGACCGGCTTTACAGGCAAAGGCTCTGCTCAAGGCTGTTTGACCTCAATAACAGCATTGTACGGTGTTGACTCGACCGGTTTGTACCCCTGCCCTGTCAGTTTTATGCCGGTAAAACCGATACTGGCAAGGCCTGGCGCCCTGGCTTTGAAAGTTGCCGAAAAAAGCTTGCCTGCGCCTGAAATCCCGCCATTTTCAGCCTCTCTGAAGAACCTTATCTCAAGGGCTCCGACAGTTTTATCGATCTTGCCGGTAAAGTTTGAAGGTTTGCCGTCTTTTTTGAACATATCCCCTTCAGTCAACAGAACAGCCTCGATAAAAGCTGGATCGTAAATTATTTTGAATGGGGCTGAGAAAAGATTGTTCGCCTCGGAAATCATGATGTCGGCACTGAACTGCTCACCAACCTTGACAACAGTCGGAGCTGAAATACTCAAGGAGACTCTCCGCACCTGGGCCGGCGGGAGATTTGCTGCCAGATCCGGAGCCTTGGCTGCTGCAGGATCCGCAACAGCTTGTGGATCGGTAACCTGAACAGCAGATTGCGGAGCTACCGGCGTTACCACTACCGGCTGTGCCGCAGCCTGAGCAGGTTGCTGAACGTTCTGCGTCGGTACTGCTTGTGGCAAAGAAGCAGAAGGCTGCGCCTTGGGCTGAGGTTGAGCAGGCGGGGCAGACACGCTCTTTGCTGCCGGAGCGTTGAACTCCGGCTCCTGTGCAAATGAGGCGTATTGCTTGGCAACAGACGGATCATCTTCGACTCCTGACCAGAACGAGGCGACTTCAGGATCGGATACAGTTATGCCGCGAACAATCCTTGGAGTTATTGCCAGTATCAGCTCTGTCTTATCCTGGGAATTATCCTTGTTGGAAAGCAGGTTGCCGATGATCGGAATATCGCCGAGGAGAAATATCTTACTGGTGTTATTCCCTTTCGTATCCTGGATAAGCCCGCCGATTACGCTTGTCTCGCCGTCTTTCAGTGACAGCACCGTATCCATGTTGCGTGTACCGATGGTTGCAACAGTCGTGTTGCCATCGGTACCGACTTTTTCCTTTGATAAAATGGAACTGACCTCAAGTCCTAGCTTGATATTAACATCATTGTTGAGCTGGATGGTCGGCTCAGCATTAATCTTGACACCGACATCAACATACTGGACGTTGACATTGTAATTGCCGACACCATTACTTGAAGTCGTTGTGATCGGCACCCTTGTACCCACATTGAACTTGGCCTTCTCCCTGTTTTTTACACGGATTTTAGGATTGGATAGTGTTTCGGCATTACCCAGGGTCTTGCCGAAGTTGAAGGTGGCATTTGGGACAGTAATGTAATTGCGGTAATCGCCCCAGCGGAAGAGGTTAAGCAATTGGGTATTAGTGGCAGCAGTTGTAGTGGTTGTAGTAGTAGAAGAGGTTGTGGAAGTTGTTGCAGCAGTAAGAGTATCGCTAAAAGCCCCGTTTGGCCCGTACAGACTTGCACCAATTGCGTATTTGCTCAGGGCCAGCCCGAAACTCTCGGCATTTTTCTTGGCAAGCTCGATGACCTCAACCTCAAGCACCACCTCGGCATCAGGGACATCATTGGCATCAAGTATGCGCCGTGCAACCTCGATAACATCAGCTGTATCCCTTAAAACAAGGGTGTTCATCTCTTCATTGACATAGATCTTTTTGACCTGAAGCATGGTTCTGATCAGGTTAACCGCCTTTTTTGCATCCAGTTTGTTGAGAAAAAAGGTCTGAACGTAAAGATCTTCATACTGTTTTGTCTTGTCAGGAGTTTTTGGATAAACAATCACCGTGCTTTCGTTAAGCACTTTCTTGCTCAGTTTATGCATGCCGCAAATGATGTCGAGAGATTGCTGAAAGGTTGCGTTTTCGAGGTAGACGGTAACAGCTGCATCCTTGACGCCTTCGTCAAAAACAAAATTGATCCCGGAAAGCTGCGAAATGATGTTGAAGACATCCTTTATCTTGGCATCCTTGAATTTCAGCGTGATTGGCTTCGTTGATTTAAGGTTCAGCTCGAACCCTTCTGCCCTTACCTTCTTTGTCTTTAACAGGCGTTCTACAGATTCAGCAGCCTCCCTGTTGTTGGGGTTGAAGTTAAGAGCTTTCTGGAATGAGCGTACAGCCTCCTTTGTCTTGTTCTCCTTCTCAAAGGCGACACCTTCATTATAGAGCTGCAAGGAGCTTCTATGCTTTCGCAGTGTGTCAAGCTGCTGTTTTGCCCGCCCCTGCGCCGGATCAAGTACCATAGCCTTGGTGTACTCGTTAAACGCCTCATCAAGACGCTTTTCTGCAAACAAATCATCTCCGGCTTTAAGATGTACCCTGGCAGCATTTTCACTTGCCTTGAGAAAGGCAAGCCTGTACTCGCTCTGCTCCGGATTATTCGAAACAGCCTCGGCATACTTGAGCACGGCCTCGTCAAACTTGCCGCTCCGCTCGTACTGCTGGCCCCTGTCAAAGGCCGAGCGTCCGACAGTACAGGCGGTCAGGGCTGCAAAAGCAGATAAAAGTGCTATTTTCATTACGATTTTCATCGCCGGTTCTCCTATGGACAATCAGGTCATTTTCTGGGGGCAGCCAGCGGTCTGTTTTCAACAAGAGGTATGACTATTTCGCCACCATCATTGATGCTTGATATTGTGATCGCTTCATCAGTAACTAAGGTTACATCGTATTTCCCGGAGATTTTATCTCCTTTTTTCACAAGGAAAATCTCTCTGCCGTTAGAGAGGAAAATAGTTTTCCGGCTATCCTTTTTCAAAAAACCCAGAAATGTGAAGGTAGCCATGTCGCGCTGAAGCGGTGTCTGCTCGACAACGGCCGGTGCAGTCGGCAGCTGAACAGGAGCAGGTGGCGGTGGCTTTTTTTCAGGTGGCGGCGGAGGTGGTGGCAGCGGAATCGACACTTTTTTCAGAGCAGAACCCGATTCAAACAGGGGCTGAAAGATATTTCGACCGCCACCAGGAGCTGTTCCGGGATTCTTCTCCAACAGATCAAGTCTCACCCTGACCTCATCGGAAACAGCCTGCCCCTTTCTTGTGGGCTGGACAGTCATACCAGGCCTGAAGGTAAGTTTGTCAACCCGTTCCTGTTTCGGCATGCGCATAAAACTGTAGATGATCGAACATACTAAAAGTGCTGCCAGTGCGGCAAGTATGGCCTTTTGCCTGTTCATTTAGCCTCCATTGCAAACCAGGAGGTTATTGAAAGCTTTAGCTCAACCGTATCAGGAACTACACCTGAGGCAGATGACATACCGATCGAGTCAATTACCAGGATGTTACTCTTTCCTGAGCCGAGATCGTAAATAAATCTTTTGAGCTGAGGGTATTTCCCGCTGACCTTCAGGGTAAGGGCATAGTTGACAAGGTTCTCTTCCTTTTCATTTGTCGGCTTATAGGAAATAGCACTCAGGTCAAGATTGTTTCTTGACGCCATTTCGTACAGTTCGCCAATAAACCTGGCAAAGTGAACCTTCCCATAGATCTTTTCATGAAATTTAGCAAGATCCAGCTGGCCGTTTCGGTACAGAGTGTCCCTGTCAAGGAGCGCAGCACCGCGCCCCTCCTGTTCCCGCAGCTTCAACCAATCTGACTGGAGTTTATCCACTTTAGGTTTCTGGTAGAAATTGATGAAAAGCTGCAATGTCAGCGCACTTACAAACAGTATGGCAATCGCCAGGGATGTCTTTTTACGAAGAGTCAGTATCTGTTTTACAATTGAAAGGTTCATGATGCTGACACCTTGCAGACGACTGTGAAGTTAAGCCCCTTCTGGGTTCCCTCTTTGACCGTAGTCTGGTCAGTCAGGTAAACTTCTTTGAAGACTTTTGAACCTTCAAGGTTTTCGATGAATCTGCGAACAGCGGCAAAGTTTCTGGCGCTTGCAGAAAGTTTCAGGGTTGCTCCCTTGTCTGACGGCTCAAGCGCCCGCAGTGAAACCCCTTCAGGAATGAGTCTCTCCAGGTTTGACAGTAGCAAAAGCCAGTCATAAGACCTTTTGTAAAGTATCGAATTAACAGTTTTGACGCTGGCCTGAAAAGCAGAGTACTGACTGTCACTGACCTTACTCTTGGCTGTGCCACGGTTTAAGCGGTCACTGTACTGCGCCAGTTTTTCCAGCTGTGCAGCATTATCGACAATCATGTAGATCGAGAAGAAGAGCCAGATCGAGAGGAGTAACCCTGCAGCAAGGAAACCGATGTTTACCTTTCTGAAGTCTACATAAACCCTTGTTGCAAGGTTAATGCTGAAATTCATCGAAGACTCCTTGAAGCTGCGCCAAGTGAAGAGAGTATCTCGGGAAGTTCAAGGCGATCTATCCTCTGTTTCGAAGTTGAGATGAGGGCATCCGTATCGGCGAGGAAAGGCTCCATACCTGTCGCTTCGAAAAGTACACTCCTGAAAAGCCCGCGTTCCGAAGGAGATACAGAGTAAAAGAACTTCTGCGGCTTCCAGCCCCCCCTTGAATCGGAATAGACCAGAAGGGAGCTGTTAACCTCCCGGTAGAGCCTCACAGGATCGGAGAGAGAGGTGCCGATATATTTGCTCCGGTGAAAATCAAGAATACCGTCCTGGAATACCATGACTGTCAAGAGGCCTCGATGACAGATCAGAAAAGCCAGATTGTCATTGACCTCCAACCGGCTGGAAAAAAGCCGGTAAAGATTCAAAGATGCGAAATCGATTTGTGCCGGTTCCAGTGATATTGAGAGGAGCAGCTCCTCATACTCGCTTATTACGCTTTTCGAAGCAAGCGCAACAAGGAGGAAAGATTTCCCTTCTGCATCCACTTTTAACAGGTGATAATCAAGATGCAGCTCGCTCAGCTCAACAGGAAAACTCTTTTTAAGCTTCCACTTGATCTGATCTATCCCTTCCGCCTTGCTCTTAATGGGGGAGTCCATCTCAAGCACCATGACCCTTCCGGAGAGATCAGGCAGAGAGATTGAAACTCTCTTTATATCGGTTGAAAGCTTGTTCCACCCTTCAGCAATCTGCCTTGACAGAAGAGCAGGGTCAAAGATATTCCCCTCCTTGATGGAGGTTTTCAATATCTCCTCTGAACCGGTAGTAACCTCGAACCGCTCTATCACCGGAGAGTCGGCGCGGCCTGACGCAAGCGTCCAGACAAAGCCGTGCTGATGTATTTCCAGTCCAAGTGAATTACTCTGAAATAACATTTCTACTCCACAAAAGTGACACGATTGATCTCTTTCACCGTGGTCTCACCGGCAAAAACCTTTTCAACGGCAGATTCCCGCAAAAACATTGTACCTGCCTCTCTGGCAGCCTTTTTCAGTACAGCGGCGGGCGCCTTGGAAACAATCAGCTCGCGAAGCTCGTCATTCAGGTCAAGCAGCTCGACAATAGCTGATCTGCCGCGAT
The DNA here is from genome assembly GCA_013377075.1 of Geobacteraceae bacterium. Taxonomy (GTDB): domain Bacteria; phylum Desulfobacterota; class Desulfuromonadia; order Geobacterales; family DSM-12255; genus VEOV01. The sequence goes on from JACABD010000020.1 coordinate 53,637, forward strand.
AGCCGGTATTGTTGCACTCATCGCACCCTTTTGCCTCATAAAAAGTGATGTCTCTGCACAATTCAGGATTAATGGCTGATTCAATAAGGTACTCATCGGTATGTTTGACCGCCTGTCTGCACTTCGGGCAGACCTTACGCACCAGTCGCTGCGCCATGACACAGTTGAGACAGGAGACAAAGTTGTAAGGATCTATCCCCATATGGATGAAACGGCCGATAACGTCAAAAACGTTGTTGGCATGAACTGTCGTAAAGACAAGATGCCCTGTCAAGGCAGATTGAACGGCTATCTGCGCAGTTTCAGGATCGCGGATCTCACCGACCATGATCTTGTCAGGGTCGTGCCTCAAGATGGAGCGAAGTCCCCTCGCAAAGGTGAGTCCCTTCTTCTCATTTACCGGAATCTGCACAATCCCTTTGAGGAGGTATTCAACAGGATCCTCTATCGTAATAATTTTCTCTTCGCCGGTGTGGATTTCGGTAAGGGCGGCATAGAGGGACGTCGTTTTACCGGAACCTGTCGGCCCGGTGACAAGAACCATTCCGTAAGGCTCACGAACCATTTTCCTGAACCGTTTTATCTCGTGCTGGGACATGCCGAGAACATTCAGGGTAAGTCCCTTCATATCGCTGGCAATGCTCTCCTTGTCGAGAATACGAATGACCGCATCCTCGCCGAATGCGCTCGGCATAATGGAAACACGGAAGTCTATGGCCTTGTTGTTGATGCGCAACTTGAAGCGGCCATCCTGCGGAATCCTCCGCTCGGAAATGTCAAGCTCGCTCATTACCTTGAGGCGGGAGATTATCGGCCCCTGAAAATGCATGTCAATGGTATCTGTCGCCTTATAGAGAACGCCATCTATCCTGAACTTGATGACTACCCCTTCCATGGCGCATTCGATATGGATATCGCTTGCCCTTCTGGTAAGCGCATCCATAATTGTCGAATTGAGGAGCTTGATGATAGGGCTTGTGTCAGAGGAAATTGCCTCGACGGAGAGAACTTCTTCCCCCTTCTCCGTCTCGGTGACAAGCTGGAGCATGAAGTCTTCAGAGACCTCTTTAAGCACCCTGCTTGTACCGTCTCCTTTTTTGAGAAGCAGATGAATTGCCGAGGGAGAGGCAATTTTAAGAATCAACGGCCTGTCGAGAATGAGTTCGAGATCGTCGAGTTTGACAACGTCCGTCGGATCCGGAATGGCAATTACAAGAGAGTTGCCGACAAGTTCGAGAGGAACAAAGGTATAACGATAGGTTATGTCAGCCGGGAAAAGCGCAAGCAGATGTTCGTCGAGCTTATGGGCTGCCAGATCAACAAAATCCAGACCAAACTGCTCGGCAAGGGCCTGATAGAGGGTGTCTTCAGAGACAAGCCCCTCCTGGATGCAGAGATCGCCAAAACGAAGAGTTGAACTCTTTAGTTTTTCAACAACATAATCAGACTGATCCTGCGTCAGATCACCGTGACCAACAAGTATTTCACCTATCATTTTTCTTGCAAAGGAGATGCTCATTTAGTTATCCGACCGTCCCGGCGATTTTGAATACTGGTAAATACATGGTAACAATAATTGTACCGATGACAACCCCCATGATAACCATTATTGCCGGCTCTATGGCAGTGCTCAGCAAGTGAAGCTTCTGGTCAAGCTCCTCCTCGAAATAGTCGGAGATCCCTTCCAGCATCTCTTCAAGAGAACCTGTTGATTCGCCAACGCTGAGCATTCGCAGTGCAAGGGTCGGCATCAGCTTTGCTCCGTCAATGGCAACGCTCAAGGAAACCCCCTCCTCAACACGCCTGATAGCCGCGGTAAGCCTCACTTCAAGGACCTTGTTGTTAAGGGTTCCGACAGACATCCTCAGCGACTCGACGATGGGAATGCCGCTTTCGATAATCGTTGCAAGAGTTCTGGTAAAGCTTACAATAGCGTATTTGGCAAAAACATCTCCGATCACCGGAATCTTTAACGTGAATTTATCAACAATCATCCTGCCCGACTCGGTATTAGCCCATCTTCTGAAAAAATAGACCCCGCAAACAACAGCACCTATCAGCAGCGGAAAAAACTTTTTCAGGATACTGGTAAAGGCTATAAGCACAAGGGTCGGAGTTGGCAGCCTTGACCCTGCATCAGCATAGACCTGACTGAAGGTGGGGACAACGTAGACCAGGAGCAGCGTTATGGCGACAAAAGCAACAGAGAGCAAAATCGCCGGGTAAAAGAGCGCGGTAATGACCTTTTTTCTAAAACCTTCAGTTTTTTTGAGAAAAGTAATGTAACGCTTGATTGTCTGCGGAAGATCGCCAGTACGTTCACCGGCACGGATCGACGCGATGTAGAGATGGGAAAATGCGCTCGGATGGCGCTCGAAAGCATCGGAGAGAGAACTCCCCCCCTTGATATCGTCACGAATGATCTCCAGGACCTCGGCAAGCCGCCCCTTCTCGATCCTCTCAAGAATAGTGTCAAGCGACTGAATGATCGGCAGCCCGGCCTTTATGAGGACAAGCAGCTCCTGATTGAATGTGATCAGTGATTTAATATCAATCTTCCGGCGTGAGGCCCCTTTGTTCCATAGGAACTGAAGCGGCTTTTTCGATATACTGAAAACAAAGAAACCCTGAGAAGTAAGGTTCTGTCTGAGAATATCCGAGGACGCAGCCTCAAACTCCTTCTCAATAATCCTGCCGTCAGCAGAGCCGATTTTACAGATAAATAGTGGCATATTCCGGTCAGTAGTACATAGTTAGTAGGTTTTATAAGTGAGCAACCAAATCAGCGAGCATCAGTACGACTTTGGATTATGTTCAACCCCGTGACAGGTGAGATAGCACTCGCCACTAAACTTTGCATTCCCCTTCTCAACGAACTTCAACAGCCCCTTGGAATTTGGAGACACAACATTGCGGTTGAATTTTATAAGGTATTTAAACTCTACACTACCGTGTGAATTATGACAGGTAAAGCATGAAGTACCGGGATTTTTTATCGACCGGCCCTGAATATGAAGTGAATGATACCTGAAGCTTTCGTCTGCGAGGATGCTTGTGCGGCTATGGCAGCGGTAGCAGAGAGCATAGGCGTAGGAGCTCTCGGAAGCTCCGTCAATAGTGTCGAAATTATCCTTGAGAATGTATCTGTACCGTGAGCCGTGAACACCTTTGGGACCGTTACTGTCGTCATTACCGTGACAGTCGCCGCAGGTGATGACAGAAACATCAGAGGAGGAAATCTTCTTCTCTTTGTAAGGCTTGAGAAGACTGATGACGGTGGAGCTTTTCCCTTCTCCTTCAACAGGGTGAAATGACGGGTTTGTCAAAGAAAACTCGATTCTCTTGTTGGTGTACCTGCCTGGGAGATTGAGCGAGTCGCCATGGCAGCGATAACAGACCTCAGACTCCCTGCTCACCTGGGTCACCTGGTTTACTATTCTCTTTCCCTTCAGTCCGGCAAAAAGGTTCTCTCTGGTGACATAGTGAGGGTGATGGCAGTCAACACAGTCGGCATGACGCAACGCCTTTGTGTCTATCTCTGGAAGTACCTCAGTTGGGCGATGACGTCCGGGAGTATCAAAAGTCGGATGCCTGAAGGTTTTGAAGAATTCGGCTTCAATATTTTTCATATCAGCCTTGACAACAACCGCACCGGCCGGCATTCGTTTTGATCCCTTTCTACGTTGAGGATCGCCGTGGCAGACGATGCATCCTTCCGAGCCGCCGCCGCCTTTGAGACTGGTCTTGTAATGACATGTGGCGCACCCAAGGGGTAGATTGTTTTTATCCAGATGGACGCCGGCATTAGCAACCGTCGAAAATAAAAGCGTAGATATCAGCAAGGTATATATAAAATTCAGCATTTTCATGAATACGTTACCATGGGTTAGGTGTCGGGATTACGTTATGACAGCTGCCACAAACTTCGCCATATGTCTTTGACGTCCAGAACGGTGTCAATGTGCTGGGATTATCCGACTGATCCTGATGGGGATCGTGACATGTTGTGCACTGCATACGCCCCTGCTTGTCAAGTTTGACAGCGCTCGAAGTCGGACTCCACCAGTAATCTGTCTTGTTGTATGGAGGGGCCTTAAGAAGGTCGATAACTGCCTGACTGTAGCGAAAAGAGACCGGATGATGAGAAGAGAATGTCTCAAAGCCTATGGCAACGCCGGTACCCGTTTGGCCTGTTCTTACATTAGTAAAAGTGATCCCCGCTGGATTGGCATTTGTCGGAGTTGTAAAGACTGCGCCAAGGGCCGTCACACCATCATGACAACTCAGGCAGAGCCTTGAAGAACCGGTAGGTTGACCGTAATCCGCTGCGGATTTCAATGGTTCGCCCGCATCATCAATGGCAAGAGAGCCGGATGAGAAGTGCTTGAAAGTTTTGGTGACAGCCTTCCTGTTCCAGAGTGGCCCTTCACTGCTGGCGCGGTGCGGAGTGTGGCAAAAGACACAAATCTGGGAGCTGCGGTCATTACCGGACGTATCACCACCCTGCACAGCCCTGAAATTGACAGAAATATTAGTATAAGCGAAATTATGCTTGTTTCCGTTTTGAGAGATCTTTCTGCCAGCCCCTTCAGAAAGGCCGGTCATGATAACAAAAACGAAAGCAGCTGTAATTATCAGGTATCTCATTAGTTTGACTTTTGTTCCTTCAGGTACTGAAATATCTGAACCCGCTGATTATACGAGTCAGATATGTATATCCTGTCATCGCTATCTATGAAGATGCCGTTTGGCATGAAAAACTGGCCCGGTTTTTTGCCGGTTCCGCCGACATAGAGGAGCAGTTGCCCCTGCTGACTGAAGATCTGGAAATTATCGAAATTGGCATCGATAATGTAAAGGTGTGACTCGCTATCGATGGCAATCCCTTTGGGCCGGGCTAAAGTACCGGGGCCGTCTCCTGGTGAACCGATACTCCGGATCAGGTTTCCGGACTGGTCAAAAATCTTTACTGCAAAATTGAACGCATCGGTCACATAGACAAAACCTGCCGGATCAACCGCCACATTCACTGGCCTGTTGAGCTCTTTTGCGTGCTCCGGATCTGGAAAGTCCCTCAGAAACCTGTCTTTGCTATCGAAGATCTGAATCTTGTTGAGCAGAACATCCGCTACATACTTGTGATCGTTTTTGCCGATAGCAATCCCGGCAGGCCTTTGAAACTCTACGGTTCCGTTGCCCAGTACCCCAAGATACTCACCCTTAGGGCTGTACTTGTACACCTTTGCCTTGACCGAATCTGTCACATAGCAGTTCCCCAGAGAGTCAAGCGCCACACCAACCGGGCTTGCAAGGGGCTCTATGCCGGAATGGGTCAGATAAGTAACTTCATTTGTGATAAAATCGACCTTGTGAACAAGACGAGCCGAAGGATCAGCAACGTAAATGTAACGTTCGCCATCGGAGACAATTCCTGAAGGAGCAATGAATCCAACCGGCTGCGGAGTCTCACCGGTGATCACCTCAAAAAGGGTATTGAAAGCGCTTTTAGGGGCGACAAACTCATCTGCACCGGTAAAAACCTTGAGGAGCTTGACCCTTGGCTGCTCAGGTGCAGGTGGCCAGACAACAGATGTTGTTGACTCCTTGAAGAAAGCAGCCTTGGCAGCCTCGTGCGAACAGCCGGCAAGCATTGATAACAAAAGCATTATAAGACAGAGTAGTCGCAAGTGCATGGTTCCTTTTCAGGCTAAAAGCATACCGGTAACCCAGAATATAAAGAAACAGATGGAGATTCCACCCCACTTAAATGCAGCCTTTGTAACAAACCTGTCGCTGTCGGGAAATGAATAATGTATGAAAAAGAGGATCGTAACAATCCATCCCCACAGACCTATCTGCGAAAGAAGCGCTCCGTACTCGTTCATCGCTTGCGTCCCTTACCGGTAAGTGCCCTGAGGATACTTCCGAATTTCAGTTTCCAGACCATAAAAACCGCTTCCCTGACAATCTGCTTTGACATCTTGGAGCTCCCTGCGTGACGGTCGACAAAGATAATAGGCAGCTCGCCAATACTAAAGCCCAGCTCGTTGCACCTGAAGTTCATCTCTATCTGGAAAGAGTATCCATCTGATTTTACAGAAGCAAGATCAATCGATTCCAGGACCTCTCGCTTGAAGCACTTGAAGCCACCGGTGCAGTCAGAGAGACGAAGCCCGGTTATAAGCCTCGTATAAACACTGGCGCAGTAGCTGAGGATAAGCCGCCTGATCGGCCAGTTTACAACGCTGACACCGTTTGCATAGCGCGAGCCGATAACAACATCAAAAGCCGACATCTTTTCGATGAAGAGAGGAAGCATGGCAGGATCGTGGGAAAAATCGGCATCCATCTCAATGATAAAGTCTGAACCCTCCTTGATCGCAATGGCAAAGCCTTCACGATAGGCAGAGCCAAGACCAAGTTTTCCGGCTCGGTGAAGGACCTTTACACGGGAGGTTTCAGCTGCGAGCCTGGCTGCGATCTGGCCGGTTCCATCGGGAGAGTTGTCATCGACAAAAAGAATATTTATCCGCTCATCCTGAGAGAGAATGAGTGAAGAAAGTTTGCCGATGTTTTCGGACTCATTATATGTCGGTATGACAACAGTAATTTTCAAGAATTTATTCCGTAAAGGAGTTTTTATGTTGGCAATAATAGTCCAAGACAAGAGATGATGCAAGGGAAAGGGGATTTTTGCTGCCCGGAAAAGGCAGTTTTTGCACAAAAAAAAGCCCCCGGCAAGGGGGGCGATTACAGGTAAGCAGATAACAATACATTCCAGACATCATCAGCAGGATCAGGCTGAGCATGATCCGGGCATGGCATAACATCTTGAAGCTATCTTTTCAGAAGGCTCGCAAGGGGAAAGGGTATAACAGTACTCTTCATGGGAGTTGAGGATAAGGCTGCCGGGTCTTGCCTTTCTGACCGCCCGGAGTGCAGTTTGGTGGTCAATACCCGACTCAATGAGGAGCCTGGCAGCAACGATACCAGATCTACCGATACCTTCCTTACAGTGAATCAAAATCCGTTTACCATCCTTCAAAAGATTCAGAAGCCTCGGGCCGATCCACTTCCAGCTCTCTTCAAAAACTTCATCGGGGAGCCCCATATTCCTGATCGGCAGGTGGAGCCAGAGAAGGCTCATTGAAAGCGCCCGGTCAGGGAGATCAGATACCCCCAGAAGCGCAAGTTCGCGCAGCTCAACAAGAGTGAGGACAACAGTAGCGCCCCATTTGCGTATGCTCTCAAGGTCACTGGACATCCGCTCTTCATAGATATCCACAGTACTGAGTGTCTTCATGCCGGGGCAGGACGATATACCGATGGCACCTGATAATCCGGGCACAGTAATCGTATCAATCATTAAAGGGAGAGACTTTATTTCAATTGAATAGTCATCGTTCATGATTGTAAGCCTCCGCCATACACAGAAAAGGATTATTCACATAACATGCCAATATGTAATTTGTTCTAAAAACCCTGCAAACAGGTGCTATTCATGTTAATTCAAACTAAGGGAGATGGGTCAAGGCAGGAGAATATGAGGTTTTCTGTTGTAAACAGAGTTCTAACAAAAATAGTTTTGTTTAAATTTAAGGGAGTTACAAATTTAAAAGAAACTTTACACTAAGCTGTGAAGCAGCTGTTTACGCGGATTCACAGCTTAGTAAAATTTCTTTCAATCAAAGATCAACTGGTGGCTTTCTTATGAAGATTCTGCAAAACCAGCGTCTCAAGGGTAGCGTCGAAAAAATCGCGCCGACAGTCGAGACCGCTGATGCTGCCGGTCTGCAGGAGGGGGTTGAGGCGGCAGCCGCCGAAGCATAAGGGGAGATAGGGGCACTCCATGCATTCGTCATTCTGCCATATTCCGAGGCGGTGGGATTCGCTGTAATCACTGATGCCCTCTGCCAGTGTACCGACAGAGAGTTCCGACCACCCCATGAAGGCCGGGCATTTGTAGAGGGTGCCGTCATAGTTGATGACCAGATCATGGTCAAACTCGATCACACAGGCTGACATGGTCAGTTTTGACGTTTTAAAGCCTTTCGCCATGATCTCGCCTTCCAGATAGGGGACAGCCGCAATGATCCACGGCTCGCTACTGGAGATGCAACCGGCACTGATATCCACCCCTGCCCCGGACTTTGGTGTTACAGGGGAAAAATGCACAAGACCAAGCTTCTCCGGTGTGATCCCTTCTTCAAGGAGATAATCAAGCAACAGCGGATACTGCCGGTAATTATCCTGCGTATAATTTCCACCCAGATCGATCCTGACAAGATCACAGACATCCTTGATATTGGTGACAATGGTGTCAAAGCTCCCCTTTCCGGAGACATAGGGGCGCTGGATATCATGAACGGACTTTGGCCCGTCCAGAGTCAAAATCGCCTTGGTAAAATTGTACTGAAGAAGCTGCTGTACAACGGCGCGGGTCAAAAGGGTGCCATTGGTGGTCATGGTGATTGAAAATTTTCTTCCACGGTTTGCAGCCTCATCCTGAAGCTGTCTGGATATACTGTGCACAAGAGGAAGTGAAAGAAGCGGCTCCCCACCGTAGAACTGCATCTCCACGTCTCGCCCATGCTCAAGATGGTTGGTCACAACCCAGTCGACAAGGCTCTCGGCGACACTGGCAGACATCCGCTGTCCCTCCCTGAACCCCTCTTCATAGCAGTAGCTACAGGCAAGATTGCACTCAAGATTGAGCACTGCCGTCCCCCTGAAAAGGGTGCTACGGGAGTTTGTCCTTTTAACAAGAGCTGACATCTCCCGTTGCTCAAGGACTGGATCATCGACATACATCCCCAGGCGGGTCAGGGTCTGCCTGTTGTTATCGGAAAGAGTATCGTCAAGGGCCGCTGCAAGCAGCTTCTCCGGGAGCCGGACGCTTGAGCCTTTTTTTGTGGAATAAAGAATGACGTGACCGGCGCGGCTTTTGTCAGGATAAATCTTAAGGTAGCGGGAGATGGGCATTTTTAGTTTCTCCAAAAAAAAGGGGGAGCCAAGGCTCCCCCTTCAACGGCTTCAATCATTTGTTACTTTTGGGCACTCGCCCCCTTGCAACACGGAGCGAGTTCCTCACTATCTGCACACCCCTCGTCAAGCACCTCAATCTCCATTACATCCTGTTCCATCGTTAATACCTCCCTTTGATGAAATACACCCCGAAGGATGGTTGAAC
>JACABD010000021.1 GCA_013377075.1 Geobacteraceae bacterium
TTGCAGATATCTGCAAACACGGAAGCGGCGTAGAACTTGGCGTTCAGCTTGCTCGACCAGATGGTCGGGATGAACGTGCCGGAGTACGACGGCGTGGTGTTGTACGGCGCACCAACGGGGGTGACGGGGGAAAGGGTCAAAGTAGTCATGGTTTCCTCTGTTTACGTGTAAGCAGGTGGCTTTACCGAATACGGCCTTCGCTCGCTGCTTCATTGATCTCTGCCTCGACACGTTGCATTTCCGCTTCCTTGCCCACGTACCGGCCCTTGGCAACGTCGTTGTAGAAACGCTCTACGAACTTCGCAGCCAAAATGGGCTTCTGCACCTGGGCCTGACTTACGGGAGCTGGAGACGCTACGGTTGTCGGGGCCACTTGACTAGCCAGAGAATCTTGTTGCCGGGGCTGATGAGCTGCTTTGAACGCGTTGAACACATTGGCTACACGTTGAACATCCAGGGCCTGACGGCCTGCGTCCAATGCTGCTTGACGGGGCGCCCCGTAAACGGGGTCAACCTCTGCCAACCAACCCAGCCACGCATCGTTTGCATTGACTTGTTCCCAATCGGGTACCAGGCCCTTCAACGACGCATAGAACTGCTGTTCCAATGTCACTTCGGTACGGGTGTTTACGCCCTGCACCGCTTTCTCCAACGCGCTAATTCGTCCGTCCATTGCAGCGAAGATTTCTCTTGCGTACTTCTGGACCATCTCGATCATGTCAGCGCCAAAATTCTCAATATCTTTTGGGTCAATCGACACCTTCTTCTCGGTGGCTTCCTGGGAGCGGGATTGCATCAATGTGTCAATCTGGCGCTGCAGGTTTGTCATCTGGCTCTCGTAAACCTTGACTTGGCCTTGAAGTTCACTTGTCTTCTGGGCAAACATGCCTTGCAGAGATTTGTACTTCTGTTGCCAGTCCTCGGACGGGGCCTGAGGTGCTGCCGGTACTGCGGGTGGCTGTGACGCCTGTACCACGGGCTCGTTCGCTGCTGGTGCAATCAGTTGGCTTGGGTCGGTTACAAGGGTCTGGCTCTGTTGTGTGAGGGACGCTTGAATCGCTGCTTCTGCCGCTGTCGCTTCGTCTAGCTGACGCTGAACTTGCTTAGGTAATGCCATAACTTCTTCGCTCCTTGTCCGCACCGCCTGGATATTCAGGTTTGGGTTTGGTTGGTTAGTGAGTGCTAACTCACTTATGGAGCGAAGATATTACTAACGTGCTTACGTGTCAACTACTTTTTGGAAGCAGCCAACAACTTTTTCATTTCTTCGATAAACAGGGCCTTACCTTGGGCCCGGTAAATCTGTAGTGGCTCAGTTGCCTGAGTCAGATACTTCGTGGTTGATACCAGTTCTTTGTCCAGGTACGCCTCAAACCGTTGCCCACCGATGCGCGCGAATATCTCAAGTTCTTCCGCCCCGGTCATTGCTTACCTGGCAGGAAGTGGTTGGTTTGTGGCTGGCCGTTCATCAGCGGGCTGGGGTTGTGGTTCACCTGCGGCTGTTGCTGCGGGCCTTGCGCCTGTGGCGCAGGCATAGCCTGAGGTGCGCCGCCTTGGTCGGGCGGTGTGTTGGCCTGCATGGCGTTGCCCTGCGCGGTCTGAAGTTCGGCTTGCTGCATGGCCTGCTGCTGCTGCTGTACTACTGCTTGGCGTTCTTTAAGAACCTCGATAGGTGGTATGACCTTATCTGTGTCCATATCGAGAGACTTCGCAGCAGCGCGCAGCACTTCCGCGCGTCCGTCCATGCCGATGATCTGCATGTCGATGGGGTTGGCCGTGGCCTGCAGGAACTGGTTGCGGAACTGCTGGGCTGCTTCACGGACCTGGAGCGAGATCGAACCACGGGCCACAACGCGAACGTCGCCCTTCAAGTCCTGATCGTCGCTGTACCGCATGTTGTAGTAATACTGGCGCTCCAGCAGCGGGGTGAAGATGTTGTTGTCGATGCCGCCCAACACCTGCTTGATGATCTTGCTGGCGTTGCCAATCATCATGGACATGCCGCTGGCTGTGCGCCCTGCCCCACCAGAGTCACCACCGAACCCGGCCATGTAGCGCGGGATGCCGGTGTACTCGTCTGCGAGCTGGCTGAAGCGGTCGTAGACCTCCATCAGCTCTTTGGCGTTGGAAGTGGGCTGGAAGAACGTGATGGGGGCAGCCGTGGAGCCCATGGGGTCGGACTCAAACTGCCAAATCTTCCAGGGGTACATCTCGGTCACGTCTTCGCCCGGTGGCAGGCGGTTGGACAGGATGGCTACCTGGGGCCCAGAGGCAATACCCAAGTTGGCGGCAAGCGAGCGCGCGGCTGCGTTGCACATGTCCTGGCAGTCCTTCATCAGGTCGTACGGGCTGTTGCCCCACACGGTGCCGGGGATGGGCTGGAACGAGTAGCAGTAGTACGGGCGGCGGGCCAGGGGGTCGGAGTTAAGCACGGCCTTGATGACGTAATCACCGATGAGCCAGGCTTCTATCTGGTATTCCTTCTCAGGGTCTGGAACCTGCTTCTTGTCCATGCCCCAGTCGATGAGCATGTGGCCAGAGGCAGAGCCCCAATACTGCAGGGCGTCGATCAGCTCGTTACCGGATGTGGCACCGATCTGGGTTTTTCCTTCAGCGGCAGCACGGCGTGTGTCGATGGCCAACCAGTCGTTAAGCCCAGAAGAACCGTACTGCTCAATGACCTTGCGGATGGCCGCTTCGCTGTAACCTTCCACACCGATCAACTGCGTGAGTTCTTCACGGGTCATCTTGTGCTTCTCGATCAGCGGGCCATCGCCTATGGTGCGTGCCCACGGGGCTGGGTAAATGTTGAACGGGTCGCAGCGCTCCCACTCCAGCGTAAGCGTATTGTTTACCTGTAAGCTGCCGTCCTTACCCCAAGACAACTGTGGCTTGTTGCGTACCACCGGGCCCTTGACGAATGCAGTTTTGAAGGTGGACAGGTCAGAGATAAAGCCATCGACTGCTGCACGGAAGCCGCCCTCCAGGAGCTGGTCCTCCATCTTGTCTTCCATGCGCTCGCACTTGATGCGGGCTTCTTCTTTCATCTTCGCTGTCAGCTCGTCCTTGGCTGTGCGAAGGCGCTCACGCACCTGCTCCCGCGAGGGGTAGATGCCCATGTTCATGGCCTGCTCGATCTCGTCTTTCAAGGACAGGACCATCGAGTCCACATCTTGTGGGTTTAGGTCGGGGCTGGGTGTGGGGTTCAGGGTCCAGGGCTTTTCTTCGCCTGTACCCTGGAGAATGTCGCGTACCAGGGCGTCGATCTGGCGCATCTTGCTTGCGGCCAACATCATGTAGATGGGCGGCTGCTTGCTGGCCATGACTTGGGTGAGCTTCTGCGGTGTGTACTCGCCCCTGCGGGCGTACACGGCTTCCAGCATGTCGTTCTCGATGTTGATCTTGGAGTGCTTGGCCTTGGTCCAGAACGTGTGGATATGGCCAGAGAGTCCTGCGATTACCGGGGCCTGCTGCTGTGCGTCCAGCGTGTCGGCCAGTGACTGGCGCTTCTGCTCCAGGACGGCTGCTGTATTGGCAAACGGAAGAACGCCCCCGAGGTTTCCCCCGGAAGGCGTACCGAATGACGGCGGCTTGAATTGTGGCATGGGCATGGCCGCAGGCGCGGCGAACTGCTGCGCAGGGACAGGTGGGGGTGCGAGTCCTAATGCGGCCATGTTTTACCTACTTTTTCTTACCGAAGGGAGAAGCCTTGAACTGCTTCTTGTCCATCTTCATGTCGGCCTTGGAGCCTTCCTTGACGCCCTTCTTTTCAACGTCAAAGCGGGACTTCTCAAAAGCCGCCATCTTGGCGGGCATGGGTTTCTTTGTAGCCATTACTTTTTCCCCTTGGCGTAGTCAGCGGGCTTGCCGTTGTAGATGGATGCCTGCTTTGGCGTACGGTCGAAAGTAGACGGGCCGGACGGCTCGTTGGTGAGCTGCCCCTTGGTGGGGATAGTGGTTGTGCCCGAAGGACCATCAGAGATGGTCTTCTTGGCCAGGGCTTTGGCCAGGGATGCTGGCAACGGCATTACATCGTGCCCGTGGTACGCACTTTGGCGTTGGTTGCCAGGCCAGCCATACGGCCACCGGCTTTGCCGCCATCGGTGCCGCCCTTTGCCAGCCAGGGATTGGCGGGGTTACCTTGGGTGACCGGCGAGACGTACACGCCGCCGACTTTTTGACCGCGATCACCGCCTTTGGCGAGGAAGCGGGAGGTGTTTACTTTCGAGGTTGCCATGTGTTACTCCATGTAGATCGGTTAAATACGTGCGTTTACACGTAAGCAGATACTAACTTAAAGGGTCAAGGACTGCAAGGTGGCATCGGCCAGCCGCGTGTTGTAGTACGTGAGGCGGCGAATGTGGCCGTTGAGGGGTACGGCGCCCCCGCCTGGGGCGAGGCCGATTCCGAGTTGGGTAACCGTCGGCAGGCTGGCTACGGACGTAACCGGGAAAGCTGCAAGACCGTCCCGCGTTACCGCTCCCACGCCAACTTGGTACGCAAATGCGAACTTGTGAACCGCTCCGTTGGAGAAATCCGCAGTCGCGTAAGCGCTGTCGTTCGACAACACTGAACCGCCTGAGGCGATTGTTCCCTGCACGGCAGCGGGGTTTGCGCGGGGCGTGGCGCGCAGACAAATGCGGTTGTTTGAAGTGTTATCGTCGGCCTGTATGAGCGCAACCGAACCCGCCACAGAGTCGATGCCGAAGCGGTCGAACTCAACAACGAACGTACCCTGCGCGGGGTTGAACCACGAACTGAAGCCGGTGCCCGTCATCAAGGGGACTTCCGCTGCGCGTTGGATCGTGCTGGCTCCGGTGAAGATGATGGTCGAGGGGTTGACCGAGCCAACCGAGGCAACCTCAAGCTGGGCGGCGTCTACGATGTAGGTGCCTCCGCTCACTGAGCTACCGCTGCTGTTTGCACTTGACGAGTTGATACCTATCTTAGGTACCGTAAACACCCCGTTTGGCAGTACCGTCAGGGCACACCGATACCACCCACCGCCCAAACTGGTCATGGTGCTTGTAATGGCGGAGCCTGCCCCAGTGGCAGCAGTTGCCCCCTTTGCGCCTGTGCCAAGGTTGAACCAAGCCGTAGCCCCGTCAACAAGACCCGTTTCTCCAACGGTTATGCGAATCCAGTCAGTATTGCCGCGCTTCAGCACATACGAACCTGTTACTGTGGAGCCTGCGGTAACGGCAGCACCTGCCTGCCGAGAAAAGGACGCCAACGAAGCCCCATCTGTCATCAGTGTTGCTGCGTTTGCTGCGCCGTCGATACCGACTTGGGTGTGTGCTGGCGTTATATCCGTATTGCTCCAAGCCGCCTGCGTCATATCCCTGCTTTGCAGCAGCAAATTCGTCCGCGATTCCTCGATCAGCAGGCCACGGGGGGCGAAGGTGACTTCTTTGAGCGAGAAGAACGAAACGTGGGTGTCGGTGGCCGCGCCTGCACGTTTGAAGCCGGTATAAATGGTGGACGAACCTGCAACGACGTAGCCGGTAAACGTACCTACGGTAGTTAGCGCGGCGGTTTGCTGCCCCCCATTGCAGACAATGGCGATCCCACCCCCTGTTGTGGAACTGATCGTGATCGTGTACTGATAAGTCTTGCCTGTGGTCGCGATCTGAGTCGTGCAGTTGGCATCACAAAATGTTCCGTCAGAAAAAATACGGATGTCACCGGGAGCCACTGTGGCAGTCCCCGTCGATGTCCAACTAGACGCAAATGTCGGTTGCGGGTTCAGTTCCCCACCCGTCGTTCCCGCAGGCGTGGCAGGGTCGTAGTCGAAGCGGGGGCCGCTGGTGGCGGTGGCTTGGGTGGGGGAGTAGGTGGTGGCTACAGCACTGCGCTCAAACTGGGCGTTGCCGATAATCACTGTCGCAGGAGTACCCACAAGGATATTGAACACCTGTGCAAGCATTTGCGTTGCTGTGGCATCCGTTTGAGTTCGGGTTAACTGGTACAGCGTAGGCGTCGAAGTCAGCGTAATGTTGCTGCTTTGTGAGTTAGGGAATGCACCACCGAAATCCTGTATCAGCAATCGTACAGTTCCTGTTCCCGACAACATACAAGAGAATGTCCACACATATCCGGCGGCAGAAGTGGCGGCGGCTGTACTTTGCGCTACGCTGTCGGTCTGCGCAGGTAGGTTTACTTGGTTCGTCCCCGTCTTGCTTGCAGTCCCACCAAGACTCCACACTGCGTTACTAAAGTCGTTGCTCCACTTCAGGTAGTTCGCCCCCATTGTCTTCAGCAAGCCGTCGCTGTCGAAGTACGTGGCGCAGGATGTGGCGTCTGCGCGGGTGAACGTGATGCGGGGGTCGAGGGTGCTGGGCGAGCCGCCCAGGAAACTGAGCTGCATGGCCGACGCTATGCCGGTTGACAGGCGTGTCAGGGCGAGGTCGAAGCCGAGCTGCATGGTCAGCCTTTAGTAAAGTGCAATCACGCCCGTGCAGGTTGTGCCGGTGTTGAACAACCGGGCTGCTGCTGCGGGGATAACCGAGCCGTTCTGCACGTTGGAGAATGTCACACCAGCGCCGCCGCCAGCGAAGCCGATCACCAGGGTGCCACCGGAGCCCACGTACAGCGCACGGCACTGGCCGGTGGGAAGGTCCACCGTATCACTCTTATTGGCGTCGATGGAGACAAAGCGGGGGGAGGTTTCGTTTGACATGGGGTTCCCCAATGTGGTTACACGTAAGCGTATTGTACGGGTTTAATCTCTCGGCGGGAAGACATGCGTTTGGCACCGAACGTAGCCCCGTTATCGGCGTGCAGGCAGGCGTACTGCAAACTATCTGCCAGGTCGGACCACGGGTGGGTTTTGTCGGGGGTTTCGTCCGTCTCGCCCTTGGTGTTGGTCTTGTAGCGGTACTTCGACCGCATGGCCATGATGAGTTTGGTGCAGCCAGGGTCGAACAGGATGGAGGGTTTGCCGTCCACGGTCCTTGTGAGATATCCGTCCACCGCAGCTATCCGTGCAGTTATCGTATTGGTTAACGCGGGTTTGACCACGAACCCCTCGTTCTTAAAGATATCGGCAACGGTGCGCTCGTCCGTCTGTGCCCGCTGGAACGCTGCAGGGTCGATGATGATTATCTGGGGGCGGCTTCCGTACTTGGATGCAAGTAAGGGCTTAAGCATTTCCCGGCAGAATCGTAAAGCTCCCATTGACTCGCCTGTGATGGAGTCGTGCACCAGGAGTCTCCCCTGGTAGTCGAGCTGACAGATTGTGGCTGTCGGGGTTAGACCGGCGTCTACCCCGATTATTAATGTTGATGCCTGGAGGATAAGGGGGGATTTGGCAACATGGATATCCTGCTTGAATGAGCTGAACACGGGTTTACCGGCCAGGGACTTGCCGAACTGGGCGTTGATATACACGTCGATCCACTCCTGGCTCTTGCCCTCTGCCAGGTTGGAGTAATACTCGGACGGGAGATACTGCAGCCAGTCCGCTTCCTGGGAGAGCCCGGAGGGCTGGAAGAACACGTCGCAGTTCTTGGGTGGGTCTGTGAGCAGGGTTTCCCAGAAAGTGTCCAGGTCCGGGGGGTTGGTCATTCCCCAGATGTGTCGGTTAGAGGTGCCGTCATCCGTGACACAGCCACCAATAGGTAGCCCATCGGCGTCATTTCCCCACTCTGGACGAGGCGGCACAAGTGATTTGTCTGGGTAACGACCCAAACGACCTTGGAGCGCTTCGAAGATTTGCTGGTTGATTTCACGGAACTCGTCAAGCACTGCGAAACTGATCTGCAGCGAGAGCAAACGTCGTACGTCATTCTGATCCTCCAGGCCACGGAATAGAACCTCGCACTCCACGTCTGAGAAGCGCATGATGAACCGTTTCTGCACCTTGGCGAAGTTGCCCGCCTGGCCGTCAGGGAACCACTTCAAGAAGTCGGGGATGCTGGTGTCCTCCAACATCTGGTTCGTGTTACGCACCCATACACAGCGGCTGCGGCGTATGCCGTCCCGGCTCTTGGCCATCTGCGCTGCGTGGTAGGCGATCTTCATAATCCCGGCGCTGGTCTTCGTAGAACCCACCGGGCCCACGATCAGGGAAATAAACGCCTCGCTGGCCAGGAACCCTGCGGCGGAAAGTGGGGGTTCGAATTTGGTCAGGTTATTCATACCGCTACCCTCCGGGCATACTCTTTCATCAGCTCCTGTGAGATAGCCTGGACTGCGTACGCCTCTTGCTCAGAGGCTGGGGTTGTCTCTCCGTAGTAGCTGCACCACTCCTGCCAAACATGCACGGACTCATGCACCAGCAGGCCAGCAATCTCAATACCTGTGCTGTTTTTGAGGGGGTTGATACAAACCACTGCACAAAGCCCAGAGGGCGCGGTTAGGAAGTGCGCGGTAGCGTTGGCTTGCGGGGTTGTTATCCACGGACCAACAGGGGCTTCCTTGCAGTGCTTGAACGCTCGCTTGTACTCTGCTTCAGACAGACAAAGACACAGATACGGGCCTGGAGCAGCAATGTTTCGACCAAGCCATTTGAAGGTGGTTTTCATTCAGGCAGGGCCTCTCTTGGTTCCGCGAACTCGGGGATATTGATCATCATCTTGTTGGTGGCTGCCTCAACTGCTTTCACGTAAGCAGGTGTCTCTGGGACTTCGGTAGCCTCAACGTCCACTACCTTGCGCGGCTTGCCCATGCCCTCTGGGAACACGATCTGGACCTGGAAGCCTGGGCCCTGTGCCACCGGGGCTGCTGCGGCTGTTACTACCCCGGAGAGTTTTGTCAGTAGGTCCAGGTACGTCAGACGCTGCCCCATGGGTACCTGGGGGTTTTTGAACAAGTCCCCGGTGATGGCCAGCTCTACCAGCAGTAACTTGCGCGCCTGCTCACTAATTACCTTCGGGTCTTTAGCTGCCGCTGCCAGGAGAGTGGGCGGAACTATAAGCTGGTCAGATATTGCTGGGTTTTCTTGGTCCATAGTGCCGGATGTTATTACACAAGCGGCTTAGTGTATAGAACTGCGTAGGCTTCCAGTTGTTTCTCTAATACGGTGACACAAAGCTGCTCCTGCTTATTAAGTGGTTCTTTGGCCTTTAATAAGGCCGTCGCTGCGGACAGGGTTAGCGGGTCGTCAGTCAGCCGCCACAGTAATAAGCCCTTTTGCGCCAGGTCGTGTATAGCTTGTAGATGCATATAGAAAGTGTATACGCCAAAACCTGGAAAATTTTTGAAAAACACTTAATATAATAGTTGACTAAAGTGTAGGGGTATCGTTTTGGGGGTGTTGTTGTGAGCGAGATAGCCCCCCTACCCCCCACGCGCCGCGCCGTGGTCCATCCCCCCTCCCCCTCGCGCGTGCCTGCGCCTGTACGCGTGGCACATGCTTACCCGTAAACACAAGATACATGCAAGCGCCCCTTGTATGGCGCCTTTGCCATGCTTTTTTATTGGAGATTGAATCATGGAACTTGCAGTTAACGAAACCATCATCGCCCCCTTGACTGCCAAGGGTGAGGAATCCACCGGCAACATGAAAGCCGCAGTAGTGCTCCGTGAAGCCAGCACAATGGCCCTGATAAGCGCCGCAGTGAACGGCAAGGGCGCCGTGCGGAAAGTTGCCATAGCTAACCTGTCCGGCTTGCAGTCCGTCGATAAGTTCACCTCTTGCGATGCGCTGGATGGCGCCGAATGGGGGGATTTTCTCGCCGCGCTGGTTGGTGAGTTCGGCGTGGCTGATTTCAACCGCGCGACCATGCGCGGCAAGCACGGCGCGGGTTCGTACATGGCGACGGTCCGTAGTGCGCTGGTTGTCAAGTTCAATCGGGCAGAGACTGTCAAGGCGCAGGAAACCGCCCAGAAAAAATTGTCCCGTGCGCAGGATGTTGCCGCGCATGTCACTCGCTTGCAAACCGCCCGTCTGGAATCGGAAAGCGAAGCCAGCTAAGCCCCCGCGCTAAGCCCCCGTAAGCCCCCTAGGGGGCTTTACCTATGGCTCCGAGCCATTGGTAAGGCTAACCCCTTAACCCCCGCGCTGTGATCTCACGCGCAAACCCTTGATGGTGCTGTAGTGGCACCGCTAGGCGCATGTAGTGTGCGCCCTGCTAGTGGGAACCCTCATTAACAATTTATCCCTTTGCCCATGCTCCAATTTACAAGGCGGTGCATGGTAGGTGACGCAAGTCACCCAGTCTTGAAAGCCGCAGGTGTAACCCTGCGGGATGTTAGACGCATATCACAGTGCCATTGCCGCGCATAACGTAAGCGCGGTTTAACGGGTATAAGTAGGACGACGGCAATTACAGCATGACGCGTGACAGGCGAACCATGCTTATCGAATTGACTTATCTTTCTCTACCGTGGATAACGCTGTAACCCTTTGGTTGTTCTTAGGGCGCAGATATGACGTGACGTAGTAAAGACACCGGTATGACCGGATAGGCCGCATGGTGGTATTCCATGCGCAGGTATAGCGTTCACCTCAAAGCTACGTTAACGACAACCCCACAAGCCTAAGCACATTACATGTGTATGGCTTACCTGCGACTGGCGCATCGCAGGGGGTTGCGATAGGTTTTCCCGTAATAAGAACGTGAGAGCCTATCGGAACTTATATTAATATTGTACTGTGGTTCTACACAGTGCTTTGGGACGACTCTGCCTGCCCCGAAGGGGCCATTCTTATTAAGTGTGGTGAAAAAACATCATAATAAAACTCACTAATAAGAGGTCGTCAACTCTGCTCTATAAGCATCTACAGGGCTCTTCTACTATATATATATCTTTATATTAATGATATTATTATATTAAGAGGCAAATCCACAGCCAAACCTGCCGAGCAGCGTGCACTACAAATCCGCGCGCGTTTTCCACGCGTTGTAGTGCACACGCTCCTGGCAAACCTCTGCTTGGATGACTTTAATATCATAATAACGTAATAACCCTCTTGTAGACGCTTGTAGATGTTTATCGACAGTCTTATTACGGTTTTTTATTATCGACCCCGCTCTTTTTATTGCGGGAAACAGCGTTTTTGGGCCGTTTTTGGCCCTGTTTTTCTGTAGTGCGCGCTACATATTTTGCCTGTTTTTTAGGCACTGCGTGTAGTGCGCACTACAGAAAGATAAGTAGAAAACAGCCTCGTTCGTTTATCTTTTCGTGCGTGTTTGTTGCCTACATTCTGTAGTGCGCACTACACGCTTGAGGTATCATTTGTTTACCTGTAACCACGAAAGGAAAGCAATGAAACCCACATCTGTGCGACTCACTGACTCTGAGCGCGAAGCCCTTGAACTTCTGGCTGCGAAGCAGGGGACAACCGTGTCTGCGCTGGTGCGTATGGCAGCAATGAAGCTGGCGCAAGCCTCTGGTGCGCAGCGTAGACAGGCCGGTACCACGCTCACCACAATAACGCTGTGGCCCTTTGACCGCGAAGCACTGGTCAGCTACATGCAGCGCAACGACTTCGACACGATGGCAGAAGCTGCGGGGGCAGCGATGCGCGTGGGCCTGCAGCACCGTGGGTATCTGCAACCTGAGACAGATACGACCTACGACCAAGAGTGGGCTATCAAGTAAAGAACTGTGGGAGCCTGACCCATCAACAGGCATTCCCTTTAACCCAACCGGAGATAACCATGGATGATCTTTACTACTTGATCTCGCTGCTCACAACCGACGATTGTCTGCAGTGCGGCCACGACCACACGAACACCACGCCTGCTGGCTGCATCACTACTGTCCTGGAGCCAGAGGACACCAACCACGGCGATGAGGCTTTCTGCCACTTGTTCTTGGACGAGGACTTTGTGGAGACTGTCTCCCCCGAAGACTACTTCGCTTACGTGTAACCAGGGGCAGCATATGTTGTTGAATAAATCAGCACTGGTCAAACTCATGGGTGCGGGCGGGCCACCGCCTGCGGGCCGCATCCTGGCTGCAGCGTATATCGCTGCGCTTATCGTCGTCCTGCTGGACGTGTTTCTGTGGAGGCCCTGACATGACAACCATACGCAAGCTGCGCCGTAAACAAGTCAGGCGCTGGGACAGTGTGCACGGTAGCTGGAACGCTGTGTTGGACCACAACTACATGTGGCCGCTGCGCAAAGTCCGTGGGTGCAAGACCTACTCTGCATGGTGCAGTGACTGCAACGCGGCGCTGTTCTACAAAGAGAAGCAGCGGTTCCCTGCCAACTGCATGGAGTTCTATGGCTTTGAGCAGGATATGCAAGACCAGGAGGGCCAGCCATGACCGAAACCACGCTCCGCGACGACGTGGCCGAGGCAGCCCGTATCGTATCTGCACAAGAAGTGCTGCGGATAAACGCCAAGGCAAAGGTGGCCAGGTACACCCTGCACCAATGTATCCACGGCATTGCCGACGCGCACGACACGCTCCAAGTCGGCCAGTACGAGTACAGCCACCCGTACGCACAGAAGCTGTGGGCAGAGATAGACGCCATGCGGGACCGGCAGCGGTTCCTTGCAAAATGTTGAAGGGATACAAGCGTGTGCCCAGGTTTGTACCTGTAGGTGAGCGCCGCGCTTGCGATGCCTGCGCGTTCAACGTGCCTGGACGTGTGGCCTCTGAAGAATGCAGAGAGATGCAGCGGCTAGGCCCCGACAACCACCAGCATCCAGAGTATTGGTGCCCAACAACCATCTGGATTAAAGACACACCAGAAGCCATCGCAGAGTACATGGCACTGCGGCTGACAAATTCCTGACGTTAGGGTTTCTACTAGCGTCTACCTACGTGCTTACACGTACACTAGCGACACAGGAGAAGGCGGGCCACCGCCTTCGGACAACAAAAACGAGGTGCTTACATGAAATCAAATCTGCATCGCAGGGTGGTGGGTACTACCTACCAAGCCAATGACCGGAGCCTGCTGCCCCCGTGGAAGCTGAAGTACAAGGCGCAGGGTAACGCGCGTGTCCGTATTGCTGACTGCATGTTGGCAGCGGACGAGCTGGTGGCCCACGTAGAGGGCGATGATGTAGGTAAGTGGCGCGATAGCGTCTGGTTGTCTTTCGGTGCGCCTGACACTGACCGCGACGAGCAGGAGATGCTGGACATTGAGCAGCAACGCTACCGCGCCTGGGCAGAGGGTACGGCTTATCCCAACGAGAACCGTGGCCGTTACTACGACAGCACGTACGACGACAGCCGCTACGAGTACCAGGACTCCATCGGTTACCAAGACCAGTCTTGGCCCTGTGATGTGGTGCACAGCGTCAATGGGTATGACGTAACCCTCTACCACACCAACCGCTACCACGTAGAGCATCGCTACTCTTTCATTGGCTGCATCGAGCTGTTGCCAGAAGCTATGCAGTGGCAGATCACGTACCTGCCTGTCCGTGGAGAGCAGGAGTTCTACCAATTCGATTACCTTGATACGTCTATCGAGGCAGCAACGCAACTGCTGATGATGTTGCACAAACTGGATACGTCCAACCTGGAGAATGACCAATGAGCTTCTATTTTCCCCCCTCCCCCGCAGGGACCGGTAAGTCAATCATCATTGCAGAAGAAGTAAGCAACACCGGCCCCGAGTACGCTGCTATGCAGCTTGCTGTAAACAAGATTATTCTGGGCGCAACACCACTGGTCAACACCGCGCCCGTGGCCGCGCCCAAACCCAAGGCCCTGGCCCAGAAGGTTATGACCGTGCAGCTCAAGTCCAGCAAGCCCACCACGCGCTTCAACGACGAGCAGGCAGCGAAGGTGGCACGCGCATCCCTTGGGGATGAAGGCGTAGGTGCTTACGTGAAACTGTTTAGCGACCCGATGAACCCTGCACGCCAACTGCTGGCCAAGTCCGGTGCGCCGTACCAGTACCACAAGAAGCACACCATGCCGTACATCGACCGTGGCCCACGCTTCCTGCCGGTAGGGCTGTACGAGGAATACCGCGACGAGATGCGCGCACTGCGCAGCGAACTGGCTGCAGACAAGGCAGCGGTTATCCCTAAGTACGACACATACGTCGCGCTTGATGTTGCTTACAGGAATGCAAAAGCAGCCGCGCTTGGTAATGTTGGACGGGCAACCGCTGCCGACTACCCCACGGCTGAACAGTTTGAGAAGGCCATCGACTTCCAGGTGACATTCATGCCCCTGCCTGACCGGACCCACGCTGTGTTCGATGTGGACGAGGAAGATCAGAAAGCACTGGACACGTTCATGGAAGACGCGCTCAAGCGCGCGGTGGACGACCTGCGTGAACGGATTACCACGCCGCTGCATGACCTGATCGACAAGCTCAACGAGACGCCCAAGAAGAAGGGCAGCGGGGACGAGGACGGTAAGGGCACAGGTATCTTCAGGGATACCAAGATCACCAACGTGACGGATGCCGTGGCCATCGTCAGGAAACTGGCGATGGAAGACAGCGAGGTGCTGGCCGCATGTGACATGGTTGAGAGTGCCATGAAGCCGGTGGTTGACTACCCCGAGGCAGTGCGCCAGTCCCCCGTAGTGCGTGAGGCAGCAGCCAAACGCTTGGCAGATGTTGCGTCCAAGATGGGCGCGTTCTTTGGGGGATAACGTGGCCGTAGCAATAAGGGTAAAGACACTGCCTGGTGGAGGCGACTGGTGCGATGGCTGCGTGCATCACAACGAGGAACTCCAAACCAAAGCGTGCAGAACTATCTGCAGCCAGACTTCTACCGACGCGCACCCTTGCGCTGGACACATCTGGATAGCAGACACACCCGAGGCGAAAGCCGAGTACATAGCCAAGAGATTGGAAGGAGGTTGATATGGTCAACACATACATAGCCCATGGAGACAGATGTGGGCAGACAGGGTTCGTGCCCTACGAGGATGCACACAACCCGACGCAGTACCCGCAGTTTGCAGAGGAATGGCTAACCCCCGAGTCGGCCATGACCGCCGCCAAAGATATCGGCTACACCAATGTGATGGTGTTCCTTATCGCAGTGAAAGGAGATTGATATGCCCGACACACCCTACGACCCGCGAGCAGCGGAGTACATCAAGTTCCTGAACGCTATGTGCGAACTGCTTGCACAGGCCCTGCCCAACATGACAACGGAAGAAATCTACGCAGCTATGAAGGAGATGGACCGTGGCAAGAAAGAAACCTAAGCTCCCGCCCCAGCCTAAGTTGGAAGACTGTGTGCTGGTTGTGCTTACGGGTAGCCGCCCCGAGGGACAGGACTGTGATGCTTGTGTGCGCGTACATGCGCGCTCCGGGCTGTACGGCCCTGAATGCAGAGACGACGGGTTCGACTGTGGATACACGGGCGGTTATGACAGTGAGTGGGAAGACTACCCCCGCGTGTGGGTGACAAAGGTAGACGCTGTTGTTTACAGGTTAACAGGTGTAGCCAATGTTGCAGAAACCTGAGCCAGCACTGGTCAACCGCGTGGGCCGCTACATCCGTGTGCGTGAGCTGGAGCAGTTCAACGCTGCAGGCGAGGCATCGTGCCGTGGATGCGCCCATGACCACAACTACAACGACCCTACACAGGAAGACGCCCAGAAGCGCTGCCGTAGGCTTAAAGAAAGAGCAGGCGGCGCTTTCCCCTGCAAGGGTTCTGTCTGGATAGAAGACACCCCCGAGGCGAGAGTCGCATACGTGGCCGCAAGGCTGGAGGTTGCATGAAATTTACATACGAAGGGAGGGTATTACTTGCTGTACCAGAGATTGGCGACAGCAGCAAGGATACGCAGTGCCAAGGATGCGTTGCAGATAAGAGCGAGCTGGAGACGGACAGTAAAGAGTGGAGAGCCCGTCGAAAGATGTGCCTTGATCTTCCGCCCTGCGGGAATGAGGACGAACAGGGTGCCGTTATATACGTGGACGACACCCCAGACAACCGTGTGATTTACATCGCACACATGCTTACACGTTAGTGAGTTAGGAGATGGCGGGCCACCGCCATCGGAAGTTAGTAGTTAGTTTTTTCAACCAAACCATAGAGGTGCTTACCATGAAATTCTCCGATATCAAAACCATCGTCAAGGCCCACATCGACGCCAACGACTTCAAGACCATGCCCCTGATCAGCGGCTCCCCTGGCTGCGGTAAGTCTGCGCTGGGCTACGAGCTGGCCCAAGAGATTGCGTTCGATAACGTGGCAGAAATCAATCTGTCCATGCTGGACACCCCTGATGTTGGCGGTCTGGCCCTGATCGGTGACGCTGGCAGCGATGTGCTGAAGTTCAAGAAGTCCCCGCTGATGGCCCCGCTGCAGACTGGCCGCAACCTGCTGATCATGGACGAGTTCGGTGACGCCAGCATCGCCATGCAGAACGTGGGCCGTCGCGTTCTCTGGACCCGTGAGATCAACGGGCTGAAGCTGTCCCCCGAGACGTTCATCATCGGCATGACCAACCGCAGCGTTGACAAGTCTGGTGCCGGTAAGTTGTCCGGTAAGGTGCGCAACGCTGTGTCGCAGTTCTCCATGGAATCCAACCTGGACGACTGGACCGACTGGGCACTGTCCAAGGGCAACATCGACCCTGTGTTGATTCAGTTCCTGCGCTTCAAGCCCAACCTGCTGGACCAATACTCTGCCGACGCAGAGACTTCCCCGACACCGCGCCAGTGGGAGTTGGTCAACCGCGTGCCCGAGTCCCTGCCCATGCACCTGTTCTTCGAAGATGTGAAGTCCAAGGTGGGCGAAGGCCCTGCCGCTGAGTACGCAGCGTTCCGCAAGATTTACGCAGCACTGGTCAGCTTCGAAGAGGTCGTGATGAACCCGACAACCGTGGCGATTCCCAAGGACTTGAGCGCGCAGTACGCCATCGTAGGCTCTGTGGCACACAACGTCAGCCCGACCAACATCGAGCGCGTTAGCAAGTTCGTTGAGCGCCTGCCTTCGGACTTCGGTGTGATGTTCTGGCAAGACTCTGTGAAGAAGACCCCGCAGCTCAAGACCACCAAGAGCTTCATCCAGTGGGCAACTTCTGCAGGCAATGTCGTCCTCAACTAAAGCTGAGTTGGTGTGGGACTCGGAAGGAAACATGTACGTGTTTAACGGCGTACGTGCCCGAGTCCCAGTCGCTAGGTTGAACTCGTCCATGAGTTACCCAACAGCATCGTTCTGGTGCACCGTCAATAGCGCGTTCGGCAATGCGTTGCAGGTGTTCGACACCGGGCTGCATGACTACACGGACGCCAAGCGATATGTTGAAACCCTTTACCGGATAGGAGGATTGAGCCAATGACCAAAACATGGTGGGAGGGGGCGCTACTTGTAGCTGAACCCCCACCCCCCAAGCGGGGGGAAACCCCGAAGGGTAACCACATCTTGCTTGCCCTCTGGCGTAAAGAACACCACGGTACATGGTTGGTTGTGCAAAGCAACCACAAGCCCTCGATAGACACCGGCCAGACCGACCTAGTTATGGCCCAACGTATAGCGCAAGTAGTTGCGCGACTGGAGAGTTAAATGATTTACGCAATCGAAGGAGAAGCAATGGACCTTGTTAAGTCCGCTATCCCGTACGCACTGCTCTATGTGGCAGATGCGAACTACATGCACATGGAGCTTGGCCCCTACCTGCTGGTCACTGCCGTCGTGCTGTTTACACAAGTCACGCGGTACTTCGCTGGATATAAGCGCGGGTTCCATGTGGCTGAACGTATCGGCCAGCGCATCTTTGTCCACTTGCACGAAGAACTTGGCGCAGAAACCGTGATGACTGCAATGGAAAAACTCAACAAGGAGAAATGATATGAAAGCAATCGGCTGGGTCTTTGTGGTTCTGGTCGTGCTTGGTTGGTGCAACTTGATCGACTTCCATGTATGCGCAGGGCCTACCGGCTACTGCAACCCCCAACTTACGAGAGGAAAATAACCATGGCTACACAACAACGCCAGCTTCCAACTGAGCAAGAGATTGCCGCTGCTATCGCAGCAGCAGAGGCTTCCCGCCCCGCTGCCAAGAAAGTGATCGAGAAGGCCCGCGCATTCATTGTGCTGGACCATCCGTTCTTTGCCACCATCATGTTGAAGCGCCCGTTCGTGGAACGCTTTGATATCCCCACGCTTGCTGTTACCGATAGCGGCACGATCTTCTACAACCCGCAGTTCATTGCGTCCAAGACCACGGACGAGATTGTCTGGGCTATCTGCCACGAAATCCTGCACTACGCCTCTGGCCACGGCCTGCGCCGCCAGCACCGCGACCCCAAGAAGTTCAACTACGCAGGGGATATGTGGATTAACGACACCCTGAACCGCGCCAATGTGGGCAAGAAGATCGACGGCTGCATCGACGTGCCTGGTTCCGCTGACCGTACGGTGGAGGATATCTACGCTGCATTCCCGCCCGATGATGACAACGGTGGCGGCGGTGACAACAACACTGGTCAAGGCGGCGGGCAAGGCGACGACCCCATGGAAGGTGACATGGAGCCCGACGAAGGCATGACCGACAGCGAGAAGGCAGAGGCTGATGCCAACCGCAAGATCGAGGTGGCCGAGGCCGCAGGCAACGCCAAGATTCGCGGCAAGCTGCCTGGTGTGCTGGCCAAGTTCGCAGAGGAAACCATCGAGTCCCGCACTCCCTGGTTCGATATCCTGGAGCGCTTTATGACCGAGCGCGTCAAGCAGGAATCTAGCTGGAAGGTTCCCAACCGCCGCTACGCCCCCGACTACTACATGCCCACACAGGACAGCGAAGGCAGCATGGGCGAGATCGTGATTCAGGTGGACATATCTGGCTCGGTGTCACGCCAGGAGATCAAGCACTACAACGGGCACATGAAGCGCATCGTTGAGCAATGCAAGCCCAGCAAGGTGCACGTTATCTACACCGATACCCAGGTGCAGAAGCACGACGAGTTCACCAAGCCAGAGGACATGGAGATTCAGTACCACAGCGGTGGCGGCACCCACATGCCTGCCGGGTTCGACTACATCCAAGAGAAGGGCATAACCCCTGAGGTTGTTGTCACGTTGACGGATGGATACACGGGCTGGGACTCTGAGCCACCCTTCCCCACTGTCCACTGCATCAGCAGCCCGAACCAGCAGGCACCGTATGGCCACAACGTCCACTTCGACCTCAACGACGAATAAGGAGAACGATATGGGATGCGATATTCACATGGTGCTTGAGCGCAAGCACGGCAATAAATGGGTAGGTCTGGGGGAAGTTGACCGCCCTGTATCTGCCCGTAACTACGCGCTGTTCACTGAGCTGGCTGGGGTGCGTGGAGAGTCTTCCACTGAACTACCTGCGCGCGGTATCCCCGCTGACGCCTCTGACCTTGCAGCCATGCTGTACGAGGATTGGGATGGTGACGCGCACACACCCTCTTACGTGTCGATGGACGAGTTCCTGTCTGCATGGATAAGGGTTGCGGCCCCAGAGAAGAAAGCGAAGTGGGTGGCTGACAAGCTGGAAGGGCAGAGCGACACTAAGTACACGCTGCTGCTGGAGTTGTTCAGCATCTACATGGACGATCACAAGGAAGCAGAGTACCGCCTTGTGTTCTGGTTCGACAACTAGGAGCACATATGCACAAGTACGTGTTCACCCTGCGTTCCGAGCCTGATGGGGAGCTGTACCTTGATGGCTGGGCAGACGCGACACCACTGGTCAATTTCAAGTCGCAGGCCGAGTACAAGAAGGCTCTGGTTGTGATGCAGCGTATGGGTATGGAGACAGACGAAGTTGCCGCTGCCCTTATCAACGTCAACGGGCTCTTGGGGTTTGCTGGCGACATTCGCCGCAGGTTGAACATGACCATAACCGGCCCGTACGCTGTGGAGTGGCAGGAAGAAGAACCGCTATCCCCCGACGATCTGGCTAAGTACATCAACAAGCTACCGCTTGACCAGCGGAAAGCATTCTTACAAGGAGCAGAGATATGACGGATTTGGAAATATCAAAGGCACTGGCACTGGCGATTGGGTGGCCCGAAGACCAAGTACGCACCATCGGAATCGAATGCTACGTCGTTACCGGCAGTGCCATCGACCGCTTTAAGCCCAAAGAGGGTTGGCCGTGGTGGGTGAAGGGCCGCGTCTTCGACTACCGCGACTGGGCTGTCATCGGCCCGATTGCGAAGAAGTACAAGCTCACCGTCAACTTCAAGAACAGCGTGGCATGGGGCGATGGAGTCAGAGGGGCCATCTCCGACACCCCACAAAAGGCGATTGCCCTCGCCGTGATCGGGAGTGTGAAATGACCCGCCTCCTTCATGCCGCAGCACGCGGCGCGCGGTTGGACTACCAACCGCTCATTGAAGACGCTCCGGAATGGATGCCACTTACACAAATACCGCTCCTACCAAACACTGACTGGGACCGCTACCGCATCCACCTCGCTGACGAGTATCTGGCCTACGGGCCGATCAGCACGGCGTTGCGTGAAGGTGCTACGGGTGTTGTACACGCGGGCCAAGCAATCACCTACATAAATTGGGAGGCAGAAGGTGAAGTTGCAGCGTATGAAGTTAGCGAACTTCACCGCAGCCTGTTTCTTTTAATCTTGGCCGAAGCACTGGCCGACGAAGGGATGTAGACCATGCCGTGCGAACACAAGGAGAAGCCATGAGACAGGAAGTTAACGTGTCCCTTATCACCAACGCCAGAGGTTCCTCTGTGGTTGTGCAGTACGTCGGTACCACCATCGAGCAGGTGTTCAACTACCCCAGCAACCTTAACCTGGCAGAAGCCTTGGCGCTTGCTGCTGTGGACATGAGACTTAACGGGCTCCCGCAGGGTGTGGTGGACACACGTAAACCGCTAGGCGACCTTGGTATAGAGGGGACTCTTTATGAGCAAATTACCTGACAAGACTTTCGTGGAGCATTCCAAGTGGCTGGCGTTCCAGGAGAACAGCTTCACATGGCCGAAGTATTGGCGCGCTGTGATCTTCAAGCTGCAGAAGGTAGAGAACGTCTTGGATGGAACAACCAAGTACCTTGTGCTGCCACGCAACCCTGAGTACCAGAAGTACGTGGATGACGCGGAGCAAGGCAGCTTTGTTGCAACGATACAGAACGGCGCGTTTATAACGCTGCCCCCAATGCACCTCGACGTTGCCGAGTTCGACACCCTGGAAGATATTGATCAATGGGCCCAAGTGGCATGGAGAATTAAATGAACTACGCAGATTTTGAAAAAGCATGGACCAAGCGCCGTGGCGCAGCCTCTACAACCAAGGCCATGTTCAACTCAGCACTGGTCATGCGCAAGAACGCGGCCAATGGGGACTTCGAGTTCCTCCGCAAGGAGGTCAAGTACGAGAAAGACCCTGTGACGCACCACTGGAAGAAGCTGCCGGTTGTGGAGAAGCATTGGGCTACGGTCACACCCGAGAGCATCGTCACGTTCCACTACACGGACGGCACGGGCGATAACCAAGCGAAGAACTTGGTAAACAAGTTGGCGGGTATATCCCTGTACAGCAACAGCAGCCGCTTCGCCATGTACGAACATAAGCTGCGCGTTAGCGTGCGCTGGAGAAGCGGAGAACCGCCCGTCACTTACCCTTTCGGTCCTGGGTTCAAGTTCGATATCAACAACCGTAAGGTTCTCTGGTGCCCGGATGATGTGAAGAAGGTGACCAACAAGGAAGCCAGCAAGCCCATTATCAAGTACGTGCAGGATGTGATGAAAGTCATGGAGGTTATGAACCGCATCGGCGCGTTTGATGCGGACCCCAAAGCCCCCAAGGAAAGCTGGTACAACCGCAGGAAGAAGCTGGATACAGCCAACGTGTTCGACATGACAGAAGACACCATGGCCCTGCTGGCAGAGTACGCGTACATCGAGGCCAAGGCAATCACCAATAAGGTGAGTACATACAACGGGACTTGGGTAAAGAATGCACAAGGGCAAGACCACTACGTACGCATTGACCGCAGCGAAGCAGAGTGCGCGGCCCTGTACTGGACCAAGCTGAAGAAGAACGCTGCCGAGCGCCTACGTGCTTACCTGAAAACAACGCACGGTGGATACGATGTGGTGAAAGTAAATGAGTAACCGGGGGTCATGGGCGCGCAGGGAAGAACGGCGAAAGCGTGACCGGGAATGGTGCGAAGTCAGGTTCGTACTGCTGCGGATTGCCTATGGGTATACCACTGACCAAATCAACCGTATGCGGCAGAGGTTCCCTACCAAGGGCATGTTCAGATCGTGGCTTAGCGGGCAACCCGCCCTTCGACATTTACTAAAGGACAGACTCTATGAGTTCAGCGAGCAGACGCAAGAAGCGCAGCAAGCGCAAGGCCAAGCAGTCACAGAAGCTGGCTTGGATGGTGGAACTACGCCTTATGGGGCACAGCAAGGAGGATTGCCTACGACTTAAAGAGTGCGGGAACTTTACCCTGGCCCGCAGGTACTACGAGATGCTGTGTGGGCAGTCTCCAGAGACAAGAAAACGCTGGTACCAAACCAGCACAGCAACGGGTAGGGCCACTGTTCCCTACATCCCCCAATTTCAACCATTACCTTAAAGGAAACAACATGGCATACGCAGCAATAACCAAGACGCTCATCAACGACGTTGAGTACAAAATCCGGCAACTGAAAGAAGCCGAACTCAAGCCCCTGCCCACACCGGACAGCATCGAGGCAGAGATGAAGGGGGACAAGGAGTTCCTGTCGTTGGTTATCGAGAAGTCATGGGCGCCGGTGGCCGATCTGCGGGACCGCCTGAGCCAGTACAACACAGAGGTCAAGCTGCGGGTAAAGTTCACTCAGCCAGACGAAGACGGTCTGCTGGCAGTCATGGTTGTGTCCATGGGCAATCACCGTGTTGCGTGCATTTACAACAAGGGCGACACCTACTACGGGCACCCAGACGTAATGGTGGACATGCCGATGGAGTCCCACCCCCGCGCAGTGGAGATGTTCACCTGCAAGCAGGCCATCAAGGAGTGCACCGACCGCTGGGACGCTGTGAACAAGCAGGTCGTCAACTTCCTGAATAACTGCAAGTCGGTCAACGAGGCGATCAAGCTCTGGCCTGATGTGGTGCGCTACCTGCCCAAGGAAGCTATCGACAAGGTGAACACGAAGTCTGAGAAGGCAGTGAAGAACGAGTCCAACGCACTGGAAGCCCTCAAGGCTCTGGACATGGACAGCATCAACGCCAGCACGGTCTTGGCCCGTATGGCAGGGGCGACCATCTAAGGGTTTCCCCTCGGTGGTTTTACTTGAATACACACATGCTTACACGTACACTAGTAGAAAGAAAGGTAGCTTACATGAAATCCATCAAAGAACAAGTTTGGGATGCCTTGAAACAAGGCGGCGGGTACTACTCATCCGTGGAGATTGCCAAACACACCGGGCTTCTTATGCCCAACGTATCTTCTGCGCTTACCCAGTTAGCGCGCACCGGCCTGGCCGAGCTGCGCCGTGACACCGAGTACAGCGCCGATACCGCCCGCAGGAAAACCGTGCGCCGCTACAAGGCAGTGGGTGAGAAGTACGCCCACCACTCACAGGTTGTGCTGCTGCCACGGGCAGCGGTGAAGATGACTGCCTACGGACCGGCAACACCACTGGTCAGCGTACCCATGCAGTTCACACCGCCC
Source organism: Geobacteraceae bacterium (assembly GCA_013377075.1). GTDB lineage: Bacteria > Desulfobacterota > Desulfuromonadia > Geobacterales > DSM-12255 > VEOV01. The sequence goes on from JACABD010000021.1 coordinate 23,509, forward strand.
CCGGCGCACGAACCCCAGCCGCAGGCAGAGGGCACAGCCAATGATTACGCCGAGTTTCTGGAGTACCAAGCGTTCCAGAAATTCCTGCAGATGAAGCGCCAGATTACCGGCTAGGGGGTTGGACAAACCGGACAGACGATGGTGCGTCGTGACTCTGTACGGGAATAGCTGGGCCCCTGATGCCTAGACGCCTTCCCCGCTATTCATCCGATACCTTGCCAGGGGGCCAAGGAACGCATAAGCCCCCACCTAACACCAAGACTAAGGACACCCGATGCAATTCAACCCAAACAACATGACGGCAAAGCCGCAGGCCAAAGCCAACAAAGAGCGCGCCATGAAGAACCTGACCGCCAAGCCGAGGGGCAGCGAGTTCAACCACAAGAGCGATGTGGCACATGAGGCCGTGAAGGGCAAGAGCAAGTTTGTGGCCCGTGTCCGTGACTACACAGAAGCCCTGCCACGCGAGACAGATATCTGGACCAAGGAACTCTACGACGGCGCAGAGTTGCGCCCCTTCGACGGACGGAAGGGTGCCATGGACTTCAAGGCGCTGCCGAGCAAGGGACTGAGCGTATGACCGAAGACGAATCGCCCTACCCAGAGTTAATCCGGCAGCTTGCGTACAGCATAGGCGTTGTCATAGGAGCAGGCGCCCTTGGCGCTGCAGCAGCTTACGCTTACTTCGGGTTGTGGGGTGTATGAACCCTCACGGTGGAGTTAAGAAGCTGCGGGTCTGCAACTGCTGCGGGGAGTCCAAGAAAACTTCAGACTACTCATGGAACCAGCACCGCCGCGACTACATAAAGAACTGCAAGGAGTGCGGCCAGTGGCTTTTCTTGTTGCGCAAAGTCTTTGGCCCTACCCGCGACTGGTCTAAGAACCGCGCCAATCAGCGCCAGAGAGAGAACGAAAAACGCATTGTTGCAAGGCACAGTGCCACAACCCCATTGGCGGAAACGCTACGCACTACATGGAGATAAACATGAAACGCATCACGATCCCCGTGCAGGGGAACATCGACGCCATCAAGCGCGAGTTGGAACAGAAGATGGGCATCGACCTTAGTTATTCACAAGTAGTGGACTACCTTATCAAGCACTACAGAGACACCGTGAAGCCCTCCACAACGTGGCGGACCGTAGCATGAGCAAGGGGCCCTAATGCCAGCAAGCAAGAAACCAAGAAAGAAGTACGTGCCAAAGTACGAAAAAGTTAACCCAGTTGAGTACGTGCTGTCGGGTATGCAGCGTATGTACGGCAGCGCCCTGACCAAGCTGCAGATCATCAACCACGGGGCCATGAACGCAATGGTCACCGGCAAGGCAACCAAGCAGGACTGGGATGTGGTGTGCACCGCGCTAAACATGGCTGCAGTGCTTGCGGACGGTGGGTTGGGCTCCGAGTACCTGGAAGCCATCAAGGCGGCTATGAAGGCCCATGCAGAGAGCGGTAGACGCTACCTGGCAATCGGCAAGTTCGGGTTCTCCGGGCAGGAGCTTAACGCCGTCAACATCGGTATGGATATCCATGACGCGCAGCTTGAGCTGGCCACGGTAGAGATGCTGGAGAAGGCACACATCGAGGTCGCTGCCCGCATACGGCGCGGCCAGACACATTACTTTGTAGAAGGGAAAAATCATGGCAGTGCAAGGGTACACAAAGCCACATTTTCAGACGTGGAATCACACGATTCTGGCGGAGCTGGCCCACGAACTGTGGGACGACAACATGAGGCTGCGGGACGAGAACGAGAAGCTACGGCTGCAGATTAAGCAGCTTACATGTAACCAAATTAAACGAGAGGATGACTGGAAATGAGCGAATACAACATCAAGATCATCAAGGCCATGAACGGCTACATGGTGATCAACAACCAGAACCACGACGAGATATTTATCGTGGGCGAAGAAGAACACCTTGGCAACGCCATCATGGGCGCGCTTGTGTCGCAGAAGCTGGCAGGGGTTAAGTCCAAAGAGACAGCACGGATGACCACCTCCGAGATTGACGATCTGCTGTACGAGAAGTCCAAGTGGGAAGTGGAGCGCGCCAAGCTGCGGGAAGAACGCGAACGCTACGCGGAAGAAGTGCGGCGCATGGCGTACAGGAACACAACTACAAGCGCCATTGGCGCAGGCATAGCCTGGGGTGCGCAGGGAACTTCGCAAATTGCCCAAGACAACCAATACGATGCGCAACGCTACGCCCTGATGGCGCAGAACGCCGGGATGAACATGAACAGCTCGATCTTGGATGCGATCAAGAGCATCAACTCCCAGTCTGATGTTGCTAAGAAAAAGGGCATCGTATGACCACCGAATACACCCTGCGCATCATCAAGGCCAACAACGGCTGGATTGTCAGCAGCTTCGATATCCGTAACCCTGGCTCCATCGCTCTGGACACTATGGTTGTTCAAGACGACAACGATCTGGCTGGAGTTATTGCCGCATCTCTTGTGGCACAGAAGTTGGAGGGAGTCAGTAACGACACCCCAAAAAAGCCACGAAGCAAGGGCCCGTTCGCGGACTCAGTTCCGTTCTGAAGCCCTACCCATACAAGGGAACTCGCGGCCCCTATCCGACAGTAGTCCAAGTGTCTGACACAACGGACTTGGTTATGGATATAGACCAGATGCTCAACGAACTCGACCTGGAAGAACCTTTATGAAATCGCACGGCGAAACCCGCATGGAAGGTAAGCGGCAGATAGTTTCCCCAGAGTACCAAGCATGGTGCCAGATGCGAAAACGCTGTCTAAACCCAAGCCACAGAGCGTACAAGCGATATGGCGGCAGAGGAATATCCATCGCTAGCGAGTGGGGTGCATTCGAGAACTTCCTGGCGGATATGGGCCGTAGGCCGTCTGGAGTCCATACCTTGGAGCGAATTGATAACGATGGCCCCTACAGCAAAGACAACTGTAAGTGGGCTACATACGACGAGCAAAACAAGAACCGCTCTTGCTGCACTGCTAAGTCGTGGCTTGTAGCAGAGATTCTCGGCGTAAAGGTTGGTACAGCCCGAACCATGATGCAGAAGGTTCGCTACAAGGACAGAGGCGTTGCGCACCTAGCAACTTTATCCCCAGCGCGAGAAGCGCGAACAAGAGCCGCAATGGCAGAAGCAGGAGTTAGCGCATGAAAGCAGTAACGATTGACGTAGAAACATACTGGGACTCTGAATATTCTTTGTCAAAAATGAGTTTCATGGAGTACATACACGACCACAGATTCGAAGTTATATCTATAGCCATAAAGGTAGACGACGAACCTACTAGCGTGTATTTTGGCGAAGAAGTGGCCCCAGCAGTTAAGGCAATAGATTGGCCTAATTGCATAATGATCGGGCATAACCTTAACGAGTTTGATGGTCCGCTGCTGGTGTGGAAGTATGACGTTCACCCCAAGATATTCGCAGACACCCTGTGCATGTCGCGTCCGTTCCACCAGTCGCAAGTGGGCGGCAGCCTGGCTAAATTGTCGAAGCACTACTGCCTTAAGGACAAAGACAACACGGTGCTTATGCAGACCAAGGGGCGGCGGTTGAAAGACTTCACGGCCCAAGAGATTGCAGACATGCGCATCTACAACAAGGGGGACACTGACAACACCTACGAGCTGTTCCGACGCTTCCGCACCAAGTACGTGGAGCATGTGGATGATCTGCGCGATATTGCCAAGTGCCTTGTGTCCTGGAAGAAAGAGCTGCTGCTCTCCGACATTACCGCCCGCGCCATCGTGTACCCGCAGTTCGTGGCAGATACAGCCTTGTTGACGGATACCTTACAGCAGGCTGAAGTCATAAAGGAAAAGCAACTGCTGGCGTTAACGGACACGCTGGGGGTGCTGACGACCGAGGAAGTTCGCGCAGAGCTGGCATCCAACAAGAAGTTCGCAGAGTTGCTTACGTGTAATGGCGTTACACCCCCCACCAAGATCAGCAAGACCACCGGCAAAGAAGCGCTGGCCCTGGCCAAGACCGACGAGGAATTTACCGCGCTGCTAGAACACCCGGACGAGAATGTGCAGATGCTGGTGGCCGCGCGCCTTGGGGTGAAGTCCACGCTTCTGGAAACGCGCATCGCTACCATGCTCAAGTGCGCAGAGGTCATGGGCGGCTGGATGCCGGTTCCGCTGGCGTACCACTCTGCCACCACTGGTCGCTGGGGCGGTCGTATCTGGAACCCGCAGAACCTGCCGCGCATCCCGCGAGACAAGCAGGGCAACATCATCCCCAAACTGACCAACGCGCTGCGCATGAGCCTGTGCGCGCCTGAAGGGTACTGCGTGGTGGTGTCTGACCTTAGCGGTATCGAGTTACGTGTAAACCACTACCTGTGGGATGTTGCCAGCACCCGTGAGCTGTACGCCGGGGACGCGGAAGCCGACCTGTATAAGGAGTTCGCTGCTGCGCTGTTTGGGGTGGAGAAGTCCCAGGTCACCAAGGAGCAACGCCAACTGGCTAAGGTGGCCCAGCTCGGGTTGGGCTTCGGGGCTGGCTGGCGCACGTTCAAGAAGGTTGCCAAGATCATGGGTGGTATCGACCTGGATGACATGGAAGCCGAACGGGTCACGCTGGCGTGGCGCTCCAAGTACATCGACATTGTGGCTGGCTGGGGTAAGTGCCAGAAGGCTGTGGACGCTATGTACAAGGGCGCTACGTTCTCCCCCGACCCCAGAGGGCTGTGCCGCACGTTCAAAGACGGCATCATGCTGCCATCGGGCCGCAGCCTGTACTACCCCAACCTGCACCAAGAGGCAGACCCCGACAACGGGAAGCTGCAGTATTGGTACGGCGAAGGCAAGAACCGAAGCAAGGTGTACTCCGGGCTTATGGACGAAAACCTTGTCCAAGCCATTGCACGGGATGTGATCGCAGAGCAGGCGCTGGCCATCAAGGCAAAGACTGGGCGCTCCCCCGCCCTCATGGTCCACGACGAACTTGTTTACGTGGTTCCTACTGCCCAAGCCAATGCCCACTTGGTTGCCATCGACAAGGTGCTGCGCACGCCCCCACGGTGGTTGCCGGGGATAGTTCTGCATTCTGAGGGGGACATTGCCCTCGATTACGGGAGCGCGAAATAGTGTTGGTGCCCCACCTTGTATTGTGCGGTTGTGTACTTATGTGGTCTAATGAAGACGCACATGCTAACATGTAGACAACAAATCCAACCGCCTGAAAGGTGAACTATGGACCTGAGAGAGACAACGACGACGTTGCTACGAAGCCACGACATTGGTACCTGGATAGAGATGGCAGATAACTACATCCAGATGTACAACAAGAATCCCGCCCAGTTCGTCCTGCCATCGGTGCACAAAAAACTGCTGCCCATCATAGAGGCTTTTGCCAGCGATGTAGGGAAGTTCGCAGACTACATCCGGGCCTTGCGGGACTCCTGTGAGGGGGCTGCCTATGACGAGCTGCACGACCTCTACCGCAAGGTAAGTCTCAGGGCACTGCAGGTGGTTCGTAGGCAGCGTATGCGCAAGGCGGTCATGGTGATAAACCCAGAAGTTTGTAAGCGCCTTGGCCGACCTACTACCTACGACGAGCAGATGGATATTGCTACGTGCATCGGGTCTGCCTGGGAAGAAATGCGAACGGATATGTTGAATAAAGAACGTGCTAGTCTTAGAACCAAGCGCATCCCCACAGAGGAACGCGAAGTCATTCTCAAAGCCTTCTGGACCAACATCGAGAAGAAGCTGGACAAGGGTGAGGTGCTTCTGGGGGAACACGATATTGACGAAATTGTTGAAAGACTTAAATGACTACCCCGCTGCAAATGCCCCCCTGGTCGTACTCAGGGCTTACGTCCTTTGAGACTTGCCCCAAACGCTACTACCACATCAAGGTCGCCAAGGACGCGATTGACAATCCCGGAGAAGCTGCCAAGTGGGGCAGCACGGTGCACAAATATCTTGAAGACCGCTTGCGGGATGGAACACGCTTACCTGTAAGCGTACGCGGGTATGAAGGTTTAGTTGCGCCCATCGCTAACGCTCCAGGTGAAAAGCTTGTCGAACATCAAATGGCTGTGAATAGTTCCCTAAAACCAACGGAATGGACTTCACAAGATGCGTGGTGCCGTGGCATAGTAGACGCAGGTGTTTTGTCAAGAAGCCTTAATAAAGCTGTGCTACTTGACTGGAAAACTGGAAAAAGAAAAGCTGACAATGATCAGCTAATGTTGTTCGCTGGACTGGCCTTCTCTCACTACCCTGAATTGCAGATAGTGCAGACCGGATTCGTCTGGTTAAAAGAGAACAAGATCGACAAGCAAACTTTCAAGAGGGAGGACATATCGACGATATGGATGACGTTTTTGCCGCGAGTGCAACGGATGGAGCGTGCTTACGAGAAAGCAGAGTTCCCACCAAACCCTTCAGGGCTGTGCAGAAATTATTGCCCTGTTCCAAAACATAAATGTGAGTTCTCAGGTAAACAATGACTACCAACTTTTTACCCCTTTCTACCCTGACAGACGAAGAACTGCTCGGGAGGGTCTATATCTCCAACCCAGTGGACCCTATGATCCTGGAGCTGGCTGCACGGCTCCAACACGCACTGGACGAACTGCATAAGCCGCCGCCGAAGCTGACGGACTTTTGGGTGGAGGGTCGTGATGGCAATGGGCCCTGAAGCAAAGGTCAAAGCAGACGTTAAGCGGCTGCTTAAGTCGATGAATATCTGGTACTACATGCCGGTTCAAAACGGCATGGGCGTAGTCGGCATACCCGACTTCATCTGCTGCTGGAAGGGCGAGTTCGTGGCCATAGAAACCAAGGCCCCCGGCAAGATCAAGAACGTGTCGGCCAACCAGCAAGCCCGCATGGCAGAGATCAAGCGTTCGGGCGGGTACACGCTCGTCGTGGACTCTGCAGAAATGCTCGGTATGCAGTTAGCAGTGATGCGCGTAGTTAAACGTATTGATGGAGCGTGTTTACATGAAAGCAAGTGAAAGACAAGTGGGTGGCACCCACTACAAAGACATGGGTGTGCAGACCTGGGACGTTGTGGACACCTGGCCCTACGAGCAGAAGGTTGGCTACTACCGGGGCGGCGCGCTCAAGTACCTGATGCGTATGGGCAGCAAGGACGAGTCCCCACAAGAGATTGCCAAGGGGCAGCACTACATGGAAAAACTACTGGAAATTTTGAAGGAAGGTGAATGATGAAAAATTGGATTTTGCGTTGGCTGGGTATCGCTACAGAGCCCAACCATTCCACTCCGAACGTTATATCCCGCGACGGCGATAGCCTTATCTACGGCCTCAAGCACCGCAACATGTTCGAAGTTATCGACGCTGTTAATGGCAAGGTTGTTGTATTCAACCGCCGCTTCGATAACCCCTCTGGCCCTGACAAGAACGACATGGAGGTCTACCTTGTGCCGAACGGCGCGGACCTGATGGAAACCATAACCGTGGCCCTGGTGTCCGCCAAACTCAAGTAAGGGCAGCTATGGACCTACCCATAACCATGGAAGAAGAATCCACGTTAGACGACTGCGCGCTGACCTTGCGCGATGTGCTTGCGCATTACAAGGACGAAATCTACCGGCAGTTTAATACCGGGAAACTGTTGCCCCTTGATGGAATCAACGTCCTGCACCATGCAGGCGTAGAGCTGCATATCTCGCAGCGTCTTGTGAACCAATTTATTGTCGAAGACAGAATGGGAATATCAAATGCCTAAATCATCCAAGACCAAACTTGCTTACCAAAAAGCATATAACGCCAGCCCCGAGCAGAAAGCCTTGGGCGTGGAGCGCCGCCGCGAACGCCGCCATGAGATTGCCGCAGGCAAAGTCGCCATAGGCGACGGCAAGGACATTGCCCACAAGGTGCCCGCCTCTGCCGGTGGGAAGACCGTGGCCAGCAACCTCAAGGTGGAGGACGCCAAGACGAACCGAGACTGGCGCAAGGGGCGCAGCGGGTACAAGGTAGGGGTGGATAAGTAGATGCTAGTCTACCCAAACAAACGCGCCCTGGTCGTAAGGCCGCGTGACCCGATTGCCCTGCAGACGCTGATACCCACGGCCAAACGCTTACAGGTAAACGGCAAAGAGTTTCTGGCTATCCCGCACAAGCTGGACGAGACAAGAGTGCTGCGCAACCTGGGCATGAACCCGCCCTCGCCTATCCGGTACCACTACAAGTGGTCTGGGCAGTACACACCGTTCAAGGCGCAGATGGAAACTGCAGAGTTTCTTACGCTTAACCCCCGCGCTTATGTACTGAATGAGATGGGTACTGGGAAAACTCTGGCGGCGCTGTGGGCCTACGACTACCTTCGCTCTCTCGGTCATGTGCACAAGATGCTTGTCATTTGCCCGTTGTCTACGATGGAGCGCACCTGGGCTGACGAGATATTCAGGCACTTCCCGCACCTGGACTTCCGTGTTATCTACGGTGACCGCAAGCGCAGGCTCAAGCTGCTGGAGCAGGAAGCAGATATCTACATCGTCAACCATGACGGGCTGAGCATCATCGCAGCGGACTTGGCCAAGCGGCCCGACATTGACATTATTGTCCCTGACGAGATAGCGCAGGCCGCGCGCAACGCATCCACTGACCGCTGGAAGCTGATCAACGCTGTGGTCAACAAACAGCAGGACGGCACCCGCTGGTGCTGGGGTGTGACAGGAACCCCTACCCCTAACGCCCCCACGGACGCCTGGGCACAGTGCCGCATCGTCACCCCCAGTACGGTGCCCCCGTACTTCAACAAGTTCAAAGACTTGGTGATGCGTCAGGTAAACCAGTTCCTGTGGATGCCCCGGCCAGACGCTACCGAGAAGGTGTTTGAAGTCATGCAGCCCAGCATCCGGTTCAGCCGCGCAGAGTGTATGGACTTGCCGCCCTGTGTGTTCCAGACCCGCCACGTTGACCTGACCAAAGAGCAGCGTGACGCCTACAAGGACATGTTTACCAAGCTGAAGTTCGAAGCAGCCAACGGTGAGGTGCTGGCAGTGAACGAAGCCGTCAAGGCTTCCAAGCTGGTCCAGATCGCCTGCGGCGCTGCCTACGACAGCAACAAGAGTACGGTGCAGCTAGACGCTACCCCAAGGCTTACGGTGGTCAAAGAAATCGTGGACGAAGCAGAGGGCAAGGTGATCATCTTTGTGCCATTCGTATCCGCGATTGAAACGGTATCTGCTGCAGTGTCGTTGCACTTGGATGGCGTGGTCAACGCTGTAGCCCAGAGGTTGGCTGGGGATTCATCCCCCAGCGTTGGTTGTATCCACGGCCAGGTTACCAAGGCCGAGCGGGACCGCATATTCAAGGAGTTCCAAAAGGGCTCCCAGATGCGCGTGATCGTTGCCCAGCCTGCGGCCATGAGCCATGGACTGACGCTGACCGCTGCCAACACCATCATCTGGTACGCACCGATATTCAGCAACGATATCTACGACCAAGCCTGCGCACGTATCACCCGCCCCGGCCAAACCAAGGCCCAGTTAATCGTCAACATTGAAGGGAGTCCTATCGAACTAAAAGCCTACGAACGCCTACGCAACAAACAAAAGATGCAAGGGTTGTTGTTGTCTATGGTTGAAGACGAAAGAGTGTCTACAGCCTCTTGACTTTGTGCAAACAATAACTACAGTACATCCATGAACCTGCTTACAGTTAAACAAGTTGCGGCTAAACTAGCCTGCTCAGTCAGCTACATCTACGTGCTGCAAAAACGTGACCCCACCTTCCCGACCACAGTGTCATTTGGGTTGGGCGGAGACGTTCCGCGCGGCATCCGGTGGCTGGATTCTGATATCAACCAATGGTTGCTTACAAAGAAACAAGTGAACGAGGTGACCCCCAATGAAAATGGACGAGATAGTCAAGACGTACATCCAAGTACGGGAGAAGAAGTCGCAGCTTAAAGCTGCCTTCGAAGAAGAACAGGCCAAGTACACAGCCTTACAGGACAAACTGGAAGCGCTGATTCTGGCCAAGTTTCAGGAAATGGGGATTGAATCGACAAGGACGGACTATGGGACAGCTACTGCCACAACACGCAGTTCTGTCAGCTTGGCCGACCCCGATGCTTTCTTCCAGTTCGTGAAAGAGAACGATGCTTTTGACATGATAGAGCGTCGTCCAGCAAAGGCTGCCGTTGAGCAGTACAAGCAAGCCACGGGTGATCTGCCCCCAGGACTCAACTGGTCAGAAACCCGTGTGGTAAGTATCCGTAGACCGACAGCAACACACTCATAATAGGTGCTTATATGACCGCAATCATCCCCTTCGACTCTGGCAATCTGCCTGCCCACATCCGCCGCTCCACCACCAACAAGATGGTTGGTAGCTCCCCCACAGGGTTCCCTGTTATCTCCATCAAGGGCAAGGTGTTCCACCAAGTCCGTGGCGGCGAACGCACCCTGATCACCAAGCCCGGTGAAGACGACCCTGCAGCATCGCTGGAAGTGGTTGTCCTGGACCTCAACGCCCACAACTCCAAGGTGTTCTACGCCAACGGCTTTGTGGAAGGTGAGAACGGCAAGCCCACTTGCTACAGCAACAACGGCAAGGCCCCTGAGACAGACGCTGCCGAGCCGCAATCCAAGAGCTGCGCAACGTGCCCACACAACCAGTGGGGTGCCCGTATCTCCAACGAGGGAAAGAAGCTCAAAGCCTGTGCCGACTCCCGTCGCTTGGCCATCGCTACTCCCGACACTCCTGCTGACCCCCTGCTGCTGCGCGTACCTGCTGCGTCGTTGAAGGCTATGGGTGAGTACGGCAAGATCGTCGCTGCGCGCGGCCTGGACCTGCATCAGGTCATCACCAAGATCGGCTTTGACTACTCGGTGGCGCACCCGGCCCTGACGTTCAAGCCCGTTGGTGTTATCGCAGATGCTGCTATGGCTGCTGAGATTGACGCTGCCCGTGCGTTGGAAGTTGTGGCGCAGATCACAGGCGAGAAGCCCACTCCCCCCTCTGACGTTCCCGCTGAAGAATCGCCCGCCGCGTTGGTCGCAGCCCCGCAGGTAGTTGCTACCCCCAAGCCCGCAGCCCAGGCAGCACCCAAGCCCGCGAAGGCAACCTCGGCGGCAGCAGCCGTTGAAGCAGCAGTGGCCGCAGCAGCCACTACCAAGAAAGCCGTTGTGCAAGTTGAAGCGCCCACTGTGGTTACCGAAGTCAAGGAGTCCAGCTCTCTGGAAGCCCAGATCGGTGATCTCATGGACGGCATGGACTTCGACAACTAAGACCCCCCTGACACGGTTGGATGTTGTCGATTCGCATTGACAACCGCTGCAACGCCGGATAACGTAACCGGCTATTTTGCTTACACGTAAACATGTCGGGGGACTTGTGATATCAGATTTTTATAACAGCATCTTCCCGCCCATTGGACTCCGCGCACTGGCAGTATTCAAGGACGGACTGAAGAAAGCTCCCACCCACAGCTTCTACGACAACAACGAAGACTTGATCGAAGCTGCAGGGGCATACAACTCAACCGGAAAGAACGTCTACCACGGGTGCGCCGTGTACAAGACTTCAGACAACAGAAAGGGAGAAAATGTTCTCGCTTGCAAATCTTTGTGGCTCGATCTGGATGTGGGTCCGACGAAACCGTACGCTACCCAACGTGAAGCCGTCACAGACTACGAAGCCTTCAGAGTATCGCTCGGACTACCCAAGTCACATATCGTTTCCTCAGGCAATGGTATCCACCAGTACCACGCCTTCACCAAGCCCATCAGCCCAGATAACTGGGACCGTGTTGCCGCACTCTATGCAGCCTGTATGGACCATTACGGCGTCAAGCACGACACGTCCCGTACGCAAGATAAGGCCAGCATCCTCCGCATTCCGGGGACAAGCAATTACAAAGCGGACCCCGCCAAGGCGGTAACCCTTAAGCGTCTCGGTGAAGAAGTCCCTGCTGGCGAGTTCTACAAGAAGCTCAAGGACTACGCCGACGCCAACGGTGTCTTGGTTGGCAGCACTGCCCCGAAGGGCAAGCCACTCAAAGAAAACAAGATGATGAACCGGGACTTCCCACCGTCCCACGGAGACAAGATTGGTTCTGTCTGCGCCGTCATTGCAGAGGTGGATATCTCTGGTGGGGATGTGCCCTACGAAATCTGGTGGCGGGCTCTCGGTATTGCCAAGCACACCACGGAGCCAGACGTTGTAGCCGCACACTGGACCCGTAACCGGTCAGCTTCTGGCCGCGATAAATCGGACTGGAAGGGCCTCATGGATGCGTGGGCTACTGGCCCCACCACCTGCAACGACTTCAACAAGCACAGCGACAAGTGCGCTTCGTGCCCAATGTTCGGCAAGTTGTCTACACCCCTGCACCTTGGGGTCGATGAGCAGCCGCCCATTGTGGTGGACGACACAGAAGACGCTGACGAATCCACCGACGAAGAAGCAGTTGAAGCCTCTCTGGTCATGCAGGGCCCTTGGGAGTTCAAAGCCCCATGGGTCGTACGTGCGCGCCACACTGCCACCAAGACCGGATGGAACAACGGCGAGATGTACATGGGCGTGCGACAGAAGGGCAACACCGGCTACAAGCAGGTACCGTTCTGCAACCGCTACTGGCAGGTTATGCGCCGCATCCGTGACACGGACGGCATCTGGAAGCTGGAGATTGGGTACGAGCTGTACCCAGGAACCCCGTACAAAAAGTTCTTGATGGAGAGTTCTACATTGGCAGCAAGGGACACATTTTGCAAAGAGTTTGCAGCAAGAGAAATTCACTTCTATGGAGATGCGGGTGCCGCATTCAAAGGTATGGAACTAGCACGATGGGACCAGAAGATAAACACACGATACCGCGCTGAGACAACCGTCTACCCAACGATGGGCTGGGCCAGCGAGAACAACTCCCTGCGTGGCGCCCTGACCGGCGAGTTCATTCTTGGGGACACAGTGTTCCGGGCCAAGGCCCCAACCCAGCAGGTTATTCTTGGCGATACGGTGGATGTATCACTGCGCTCAGACTTCAAGACGGCAGGGACTACCAAGGAGTGGGTCGAGCTGATTGACTTCATCTACAACCGCCCAGGCGCAGAGGCTTACCAGTTCGTTATCAGCGCAATGTTCGGGGCCCCGCTGGTCAGGCTCATGCCGGGTGAAGGCGAGTGGCACGGCATCCCCGTCGTCCTCGGAGGTGATAGCGGCGCAGCAAAAACTTCTACTGCGCTGGCTGCGTTATCCATATACGCTCCGCCCCAGTTACTTCGCTTCTCTGCCCAAGGCGACAAGAACGGCCAGGGCGACACCATCAACGCGCTGTCCCTGAAGATTGGTTCTCTGCGCAACGTCCCCTTCCTTATGGACGAGCTGACCGGCGCGGACGCAGACAAGATCAGCAACATTGCCTACATGGTGTCCAACGGCAAGTCCAAGGACCGCATGGGGCCCAATGGGCGAATGATACCCAACCCCTACCGCTGGGATGTGCTGTCCATCGCTACCTCAAACGACTCGCTCCACGATGTTCTGGACGGTGTACGCAGCGCCAACACCAAAGAAGCCAGCCAGATTCGTCTGTTCCAGATCGACTTGAAGCGCTCCGACTTGGGCAGGGTGTTCCACAATGTCAGCCGGAACATGATCGAACACACCCTGCTGGAGAAGCAGTACGGTAAGGTGGGCCATGAGTGGCTGCAGTTCATCGTGAACAACCGCATCGCAATCCAGGACATGCTTGGTGTAGAGCGGGAGAAGTACATGGTCAACCCCACGGACACCTCCGAGATTCGGTTCTACAAGGACTTGATCATCACCACCAAGGTAGCCGCCACCTTGGCCAAGCGCAAAGGGTTCATTAGCTGGGACGTTGCCCCCATGATCAAGTGGGCAGAGAGCCGGTTGATGACTCTGCGGGACTCCGTGGCCACCAAGGACTGGGAGGGCAGAATCTCCGACTTCATCGGTAGTCTGCATGGCCGCATCATCGTAACCCACCACATGAAGATGGGCCCCGGCAAACGCGCCACCTCCGAGATTCCCATGGAAGCCCTGTCCACCTCAGTGGGCCCTGAGGCCCGTAAGGCGATCACTGACCGGCGCTTTGTGGTCACTGTGGCTGCGCTGAAGAACTGGTGCCGCAACAACCGGCTGCTGCCAAAGAACCTGCTGGAAGAAATGATTGCCCGTGGGTACATGGTGGGCGTGGCGGGCACAACGGTCACTCCGAAGCTGATCAACATCGGCAGCGGCACCACAGTGATTAAGTCACAAGCGCCCTGCTACGAACTGGACTATGACAAGGTTACCGAGTTCGACGCCGACTCTGCCCCGGTAGACATGAGCAATGTGGTCCAGCTCCAACCGGTCACTGAAGTGGTCACTGTAGCCCCCCAAGAACCGGAATCTTCCTCTGGAGCAGTATGAATGTGCGCTGTCAGTAAAGCAAATTGGGGCCCTTCGGGGCCCTTTTTTGTTGCCCTGTTTTCATTGGGAAAAGGCTCTACAGGCGTCTACTACCATCTACTAGAATCTAAGCCTATTTGGTCACTGTAATGGTCACTCCAATGGCGCTTACCAACACGCAAATCAAGAACTTCAAACCTGCCGACAAGGCAGTCGATCACGCCGACACAGGCGGATTGTATCTACGGGTCTACCCCACGGGAACCAAGACCTTCATGTATCGGAGCAGAGTCGGCGGCAAAGCCCGTTGGATGGCCCTGGACACCTACCCTACCCTATCCCTTGCAGACGCACGGACCAAAGCCACAGAACTGGCTACAGGCAAGATGCCAGCCAACAAGACAGTGCAGGACGCCTACGACGAGTGGGTCACTCGGGTAGTGGATAAGACCCCCAAGCCAGCGTACACCAAGTGGACGCAAGAGACATACATCCTCCCAGTGTTTGGCAACCGCAAGCTGACCAGCTTAACCCGCGCAGAGCTATCAGAGGAACTCAACAAGGTGGCTGACCGGGCCCCTGTAGCAGCGAACAGGACGCTGACTCACCTGCGATTGTTCCTGGCCTACTGCGAAGAACGCGGCTGGCTTAACTCGTCCCCTGCCGAGAAGATCACCAAGAAGACAGTCGGGGGCAGAGAAGAATCCCGCACCCGCGCGCTAGATAACGCAGAGATTTCCAAGCTGCTTGAGTTCATCCGTACGGACAAGGTGCACGACGCTACCCGCTGGGCGCTGCTGTGGCTGATCGCCACGGGGCAAAGGTCCGGCGAAGTTCGTGGCCTGGTGCGCAGCGAGATCGTGAACGGGGTCTGGATAATTCCCAAGGAGCGCACCAAGAACAAAAAAGAGATGTGCGTGCGGATGCCCACTGCCTTCATGCGGCTGGCCGACAAAATGTTCGCTCACTTGGGGGAGGCCCCGTTTGCTGGAATGTCGGGCGAGACGCTGGCCAGGAAGATGCGCAGGTTGGAGTTCGCCCCGCCAGCCACTGCCCACGATCTACGCAGAACAATGGCAACAGGAATGGCAAACCTTGGGGTGCACCCATACGTCATCGAGAAGTGCCTCAATCACACCATGCAGGGCGTCATGGCCGTCTATAACCGCGCAGAGTACGCGCCCGAGAAACGGGCTGCATGGCGGCTGTGGGTGCGCCACCTTCTCAGACAAAGAAAAAGCCCCAGGCTTGTGGCCGGGGGCTAACCCGCGTGGCGGGAGGGAGGTGCTTACAGTACGTGAGTGTACACTAACTTATTGCCGCTCGGCAAACGCTGCCAGATGGTTGTATGCAGCTTGCTTCTTGGTGCCCAGCTTGACACCACTTCCGTCTTGGCGGTTCTTGCCTTCTTCGCGTACAGCCTTGCGCCACTCTTGCTCTTTCTTCCCTGTGATGGGGTTCTCAGGGTGATCAGCGTTGAACTTGGCAATCGCATTACGGGCCGCAGACATATCCCCTCCACGTAGCCCTTCTTCAAACTGCTTGGCAACGGATGCCTCACGGGCGTTGATGGCGGCTTCGGTGTTCTTCACCGCCTTGGTACCCTCGTAGTAGTCCGACTCGGCCATCGTCGTCATGCCCATGGCGCGGGATGCAATGTCCAGCGCGTCGAGCTTGGTGCCGGTAGGCACGCCCTTACCGTCAGTCATACCTTCTACAGCGTAGCGCCCGGACTTGATAAGGTCGGCTCCAGCCTTGGGCAGCATCTTCTCTGCGCCCTTGGCCCAGTCACCTTCGTTGAACCGCACGATACCGTCGTACATGTTTGCAGCCATGCCGCCCACCGGCCCCGCCAGCGCGCCTGCGATCTTGTTCACTTGGTCCTGGCCGGTCTTGCCGTCGAACTTGGTGTACTGGCCGAACGGAGAGGCAACGTCGCCCAGACCGATACGGGCCGATACGTCCCAGCCCCAGGCGGCAGGTATGCCTTTGGTGAACACGTCTGCAATTTTCTTGTCGCCGGTTATGCGTACCAGACCGTTGCGGAATGCTGTCTCTGCATCGCCCTCAGGATCGTCCGGGTCACGGAAGGCGTTGGCCAGGGCAAACGCTACTCCAGCCAGCGGCATCCCAGTGATACCGGCAGCCAGCCCAGAGGTAGTGAACAGGTAGCCCACAGCGGCCATGGCCTCTTTGTCCCCGGCAAACGCCTTCTTGGCGTTGGTGGCCAGCAGGTAGAGCATGGCTTGTTGGTACTTGCGGAACTGGAATACCAGCTTGGCCAGCGGTACGCCGCCACCTTCGCGCATGATGCGGGCTGTACCTTCCGTAGAGTAGTCGAACTGTGTGGATACAACGGTGTTGTATGCGTGTTCGGTTGCTTCTTCGTGGGTCATGCCGTCAGCAATTCCAAGGCGGTACGCTGCCAGAGCAGTGGATGCCCGGTTCACCAGCTCAACTTGCTGGTTCGCCCAACCCATAACGCGGTTGAACTTGGCCATCTTGCGGTTGCTGTCCTCTGCAATCATGGCGTTGTCGTGCTGCAGACCTTCGTCCACAATACCGCGCTCCATCAGGTTGCGCATCATCAGCCGCTCGCTCTGCTTGGGCAGGGAGGTCTCGTTGATACCGCTCCACATATCGAACTTGTCGCCCTTCATACGGGCGTCTTTGACCATGCCGATGGCGTCCGCAGAGGCGGCAGTCAGCGCGGAGGTGGCTTTCATCAGGCCGTGTTTTGCAGCAAGGATAGGGCCGGTAACCATCCAAGGCTGGGTGGCGTTAATCAGCACGTTAGAAGGCGACATACCGAGGTGGTAGACCCACGATGCGCCGCTCAGTGCGTCCTGTACCGGCGTGTCCGTGAACTTCATGTCCAGGGCCATACGCTGCTCCATCTCGCGGTGGATGTGCTGCAGGTCGATGTTGCCCTTGGCTTCCTGCTTCATGCGGAACATGGTGTCGGCCAGATCGGTGGCGTACTGCAGGCGCGAATTGTAGAAGGCACTGCTTTGACCAGTGCTGGCAAAGGCGCGGAGCATGTCGGGGTTGGCCCCCTCGATACCCTTGCGTGCAGCCTCGCGGCGCAGAGCGTGCATCTCTGGCAGGGAGCGCAGGAAGATATTGGCCAGGGCCTCGTTCAGCTTCTTGGTCACGTCGCTGTCCGCACCGAACTGGGTTTCCATAACGTGGCCGATAGCAGACAGCGTATCCTGCGAGGTGCCCCGCATACCGTCAATGTGCTGGTCGGTCATATCGAAGCGCGACTCAAGTCCGGCAGCGTCGTACTCACGTTTGGCAGCGTTGGCTTCGCCCTTGTTCTCATGGGCGGACACCCGGTAGTGCTGGCCAGACTTGCGCAGTTCTTCCAGCTCGTCTTCCAACTTACCGCGTTCTTCGCCCGTGGCGTCCTTGATCTTGTCTTTCAAGTCTTTGAGCTTCTGCGACTCACCGATAACCAAGTAGCTACCGAAACGCACAAGCGGGAAGTACGGGCCCTTCATCTTCTCAAGCTGCTTCTTGTACTCTGCCACAGCGTCGTCGCGGTCCTTTTGGATTTTGGCAATGCGCTCCAAGGCTGCTTCTTTCTCGGCTTGCGTCTTGGCTTCCTCGGCCTGCTCGTTGGCCTTTTCAAACATCTTGCGGTAGGTGTTATCCACCAGCGCGTTGTACGCTGCCCCCCGGTCCGCCCACGACTTGGCCAACTGAGCCTTGGCTTCCTGGTACACAGTTTTGGCTTCGGGCGTCATGGCATCGTACTTGGCCTTGAGCGTGTCGTACTTGGCTTTATCGGCTGCTTCCAGGTGGCTGTTGGGCGTACCGTGTACGCCTGGAGTGAACTTCTCGTCAGGGTGAATCTGCTGCATGGTGGCGTCCATCATCACAGCGTCAAGGCCCTTCTTGATTGCTTTGGGCAGCTTGTCCCACTTAACTGAGACGTTGTGGTACTCCATGGCAGCAGCCATGCGGGCTTTGCGCATCATCTGCTGGAAGCCAATGTACTGCCCGAGGGTCTTGAGCTTGTCGCCAAACTGCTCTTTAAGCTGCTCGTTGGTCAGCATCTTGGGGGACAGGCGTGTAATGAAGTCGGTGACCGTGGCCCAGTTGTCTTTCACCTTGGGCGGCAGCATTGCGCGAACGTGGTCGTACGCGGCTGTAACAGTGTCTGACGCCTCAACGGCTGCAGGAACAGCCTTAGAGAACTTGGTAGCCAGTACATCCGGGGAGAAGCTGCCGTCCTTGCCGGGGTTAGCCCCTGTCTCCCGCACCGAATTAATGTGGGGTACAACTCCGCCCAGCGCGCGGGTAAGACGGCGGCGTACTTCGGACAGCAAACGGTTCGTGGCTGCTGCTGGAATGCCTTCAAGGCGTGTGTAGCGGTTGAAGCGGGAGCTGGTAGGCGCTTCCGAAGCCATCCCTTCCTTCTTCAGGTACTGGAACGCAGTGCTTCCGTATCGTGGGCCGTCAATGGCGACCCCCCAGTTTCCATCTTTGTTCTGCCAAGCAGTTACCGTCTGGATTGCCTGTCCGATTCCGTCGCTGTAAAGACCCACCGTAATTGCGTTGAGTCCTTCTCCGATTCCGTTGTTGCCGTCGTCGTACCGGCTATCGGCGCGGGTAGTGATCCCGAGGAAGTTACCGTATGTCTCGTCGGGGCCCCAGGTAAGGGTTTCTGTTCCTGGCTTGGAGTCATCGCGGTTTGATATCTTTGCGCCCACTTGGCCAGTTCGCTTTTCAGACTTGGCATAGTAATCTGCGATCTCCTTGTCGGTAGCGTTCAACTTCGTTCCGAGTTCCCGCGCGCCATTCGTCACTTCGATATTGGCAGCACCGTACGCCAAATTTACCAGATGCTGCGCAGTCATGGCAGGCAGCTTCACTCCGCCGAAGCGGGACCGTACGATATCGGAGAAGACTTTGGCCAGCTTGGACAGCCAATATTGCACCGTACCATGCGCCGCCCGGTCATCAGGCTCAACGCCTTCTTCTGCGGCAACCTCTGCTGCGTAGGCCAACAGTTCTTCGTCTGCGTGGGCAGAGATCGTGCCAGCAGCTTCCATGCGCCGCTTGGCTTCGTCAAACACCCGGCGCTCCAGGGAACCCTTGGGGGCGTTGGCCCACGCCTTAACCGTGCCGATAAGCACAGGGAGGTTGGCCCCGAACTGATTGGCCAAGCCAATGTGCACACCCAATTCGTGCAGGAACACTGCCAGCTCTTTGCCCTTGGGGATGTTGTCCGCAATCAGGTGCATGACACGGGGGTTCTTGGGGTCAACAAACCCCTTGGCCCCTGCAATATCCGCAGCGGATATGTGCGGGTTAGCTGCCAACGCATCTGCCTCAGACTGGTAAAAGCGCGCGACACCGCGCAAGGGCCCACGGGCCACCACAGGGAACCAGTTGTTGAATACGGCCTTTACTGCAGCAACCGTGTTGCCGGTTACTCCGCCAGAGGCTTTGGAAAACTTGGCGCTGCCAGGCGCTGTGTCTTCTTGCTTACCAACCATATCCCGGTCAGTACCGTCATTGATGTTCCCGCTTCGGGTTGTTGTGGCTTCCGTGGTTTGTGTCTCAGTTGCTTCTTTGAACAGCTCGCCTGTCTTGGAAACTTCGTCTGGTAGCACAAACATCATGCCGCCGTTGAACTTGTCGATCTCAGGAATCACATTGTTAACAAAGGCGTCTTCGGTGGTGTTGATACAGCCAAAGCTGATTTTGTTATCTGCTGCAGTATCAGATTTGAGCCGATCCGAACGATGCTCCGATTGGTCGCCAAGCCACACAGAGTGCACGGCAATGTTTGCAGTGCCGCGTGCCGTTTTCTGAGTAGTCTCTACCAAGTGGAGAATCTTTCCCCCGGTGTACTCATGGTCCTCGACAGCGCGCAAGTGAAAAGTACCTGCTGGTGTTATCTTGGCCCCTCCTTCAAGAGACGCCTTGCTGCTGAGTGTGTCGCCTTTGTCTTTGCCAAACAAGGCGGCAGACTGTACCCGTACAGTTCCGTCTGCGTTAAAAACGTGCAGCATCCCGTTGGGCTTATCGGCAATCATAAAGCCCTTGCCTGTCTTCATAGCAGCGGGAGCAACTGCTTCATACACCTGCACAGCAGCGTCAGACATTTTGGCACGGGCTTCAGCAGGAACCTCTGCCCGCAAGGCGCGGGTCTGGGTAGTGATTGTGGTCACTGCCTGCGGCACGTTAAAGTCAAAGTGTGCCTTGTACTGCATGGGGTTCATAATCACCCCCACCGCAAGAACCCCGTTTGCTACAGCCTTGATTGCCTCGCGGATCGCGGCACTTACTGCCTGCGCGCCCTTGTTTACAAACGCAATTACATCTTGTGTAACACGGTCTATAAACCGTGGGTCGCTCCGTTCCGCACCGTAATGGGCCTCAAGCGCTTCTACCTGCTCATCGGGTAGCTCGCTTACAACGCTCTGTACCGCTTCGGCGGCAGGCGTTACTTGGGTTTCGGTTGCCCCTCCGGTAGCAGTTCCCCCGCCCGGGGTATCGCCGCCAGCGCTTCGCTGCTCGGCTCCGCTCCGTCCGCTATCTTCCACATTAGCTTTAGAAGCGCTTCCAGTTCCGCCTTCTGTGACTGCTTTTGCGGCTGCTGCTTTTGCTTCTGCATCTTGGGCCTTTTTGCGTTCTACTATTTCCGCCCTATCGTACGCCTGCTGGGATTCTTTGGCAAAAGTACGGATAGCAGCCCGTGTCTCAGGGGTAGCGTCGGGCCCGGCATCCATATGGTAACGAACCGCTTCCATAATCTTGCCAACAGCGTTATCGTTGTGCGCGAGCCCGTTATAGGCAGCCGCCAAATACCCTAGATAGCCTAGTTCGTGCGCGGTTGCCTTTCTGAAATCCCCCTTGTACTTGCCGGATATCCCTTTGTAGATGGGGTGGTCTTCAAGGCGCTGGGGTTTGGGCGCGGCCACATCGGCGTTGCTACCACCAACGGAGTTGACCAGCTTACGGTTTTCAGAAAACTCGTTGTTGGCCGCATTTTCATGGTCAATATCATCGCTGCTCAATGCAGCTTCATCTTCCGGCACGCCTTCGGTGGGCTCGGCGTTGTGGGCTTCTACGTTGTCTTCGGGGGCAACGCGATCATGGCCAATGTCGCCTTCGGCCAAATCCTCTACGGTTACATCAGGGGATGCCAGGAAGCGGTTCTTGACCTCACGGGAAATACCAATGGCGTTACGGACCCGGCTGACTTCGGTGTTCGATTTACCAGGTTTGGCAAGGCCCACCTTCTCGGCAGCAGCTTGATCAGATAGCGGTGGGATGCGGTTACCCTGCTCGTCCACGCCCAAGGTCAGGCGAATGGCGTGGTGCATACGGGCGTCCAGCGGCTCCAGCAGGAGCTTCAACGCCTTGAAGTCAATCGACTTACCAAGAACAGCAGTCTTGCCCTGCAGCTTGTTCACAAGGGTTGATACCTTGGGCTTTGGCGCGGACTCGGTTGTGCTTGCCTTTTCCTTCTTGGGCTTGGTCGTAACTACTGGCGCAGCGGCGGGCTTAGTCTCGGCAGCGGGCTTCGCAGGTACGGCATCTGTTCCAGTCTTTGCTGCCACAGGAGCTGCTGCGGGCTTAGATTCAGTTCCTTTGCCAGCAGTCTCTGATCCAGCGTCAGCCTTGGTGGTCGCGGTTGGGGCGGCTGCGGGGGCAGCGGCAGCGGGCTTTGTTTCAACGACTTTGGCTGTGACGGGCTTTGGTGGGTCATTCTTGGTAGTCTCCGCTTCGGCAGCTTTGGCCTCTGCCAGTTTCTTGGCGTCTTTGATCGTGACGTTGACGTTCTTTACTGCGCCAGAAATGCGCTCCTTATCGTTGGAAGCAAGTGCAGAACGAAGCTCCCCCACAAGAGAGGTGTGTTGGGTTTCGGTAATCAGGCCAGAGGCTTTCGCCTCGTTCATTTCGACAGTGGCGCGAAGCACAGGGTGCGACACTTTCGGCTGGCTAACGGTAGCCAGCTCGTCCTGCGTGAACAGGGTTTCGTGGGTGGACTTAACCAGCGCGTCGTGCTTGGCTTGTGCCTCACGCTTCTCTTGGTCTTTCTTCTGCTGCTCGGCCTGAACAGTCTTAGCGCGCTCCATAGCCAACTGAAGGCCAAGGTCAGGTTGAGCAAGCTCTCCGTTCGTAGCTACGTTACCGCCACCGGCAGGGGCAAAGGCTGGACCGTTGGGCCCACCAGGGCCAGTCTTACCAACATCGGCAGCAGGACCAACCTGCATAACATCGTCCAGGCCAGGACGGCCAGGGACAACAGGCATCTGCAAACCGCGACCACGCGGGTTCACCCCCGTATTTGGTTGCTGCTCTCCAAGCGCCTGATGGTCGAAGTCAACGCCAGACTCGCCCGAGCCATTAGCCCCGGCAGAAGTTGACCAGTTAGGTGCAGTGTCCTGCAACGGGGCTACGTACCCCGGCTGCTGCGGCTTGGTCAAATCTTCAAAGCCCTGCGAAGTGCTGAACGCGGGGTTGGTAACGTACCCGTACTTAACCGCTTCTTCTGGTGTGATTTCCTTGCGGTCAATCATCCCCTGCAGTGCTGCCTGCCGCTTCATGTCCGCAACATTGCTCGGTCCGGCTCCGCCTTGGGCCTTGTCTCCAAACGTGGCCTCGTACTCAGACCGCAGCATAGAACTTCCATCCGGGAAGGTAACAATGTCGTTGGGCCGGTGGTTGGACAGACCGAGCTGCAACAAGTTAGCGGGGGGCGCAGACGGAGCGACAGGAAGACTCTGCTTACGGAAATTGAACGCGCCGCCCATAGCTGCACCGGCAAGCCCGCCTTCGATACCAGCGCGGAGTACGCCATCACCAATGTCTTTGCCGTCAGCGTAGTTCTGCCACGCTTGTTCTTGCATGGACTGCGGGAACTCTTGCACGCCACCTTCCACTGCCATACCGCCCAATACACGCCGTGCGCGAGAGGCTTGGCTCTCCACGCCTGTGGGCTTTCCCCCGGCCATAGCTGTCTCAGGGGTTTCCAGGCCGAACTTGTGGGCCAAGCGACCACCGCCTGCAGCAATCAACATGTCTACAGTGCCGGAGCCAAGAGCTGCAATAGCGCCCTTACGTGCGTCATCGCCCTGGTAGTCGTCCATGGCCTGGCCAGCCTGGGTCAACCCTTCTCCCATACCACCAAGTACCGGAGACGCCCAGTTCTCGCCTACTGTGCGGGCAATAACTCCGGGGCGAGCTATGGCAGCAGCAACATCCCCGGCTCCACCGGCTACACCAGCAGCACGTCCAATAAGTCCAAGACCCTTAGAGATAGCACCGCCCGCCAACATTGCAGGCGCAGACTCAATCGTCTGGTTGACCGTGTACATCGGGTTGCGCAAGTACGCCTTAGCAACATCCAGCCCGCTGGTGTTGGGGTCTTGCCATGCCTGCTGCACGTCAGCTTGGCTGCGGTTGTACTGGTCAGAGTAGCCCGTATCCTTAGCCCACTTCCCTGGCTGAAACCCGGTAGCCTCGCCTAGAGCGTCGGCAGCAGCACTGAACGGGCGATACCCGGTAGCAAGGGCAACCGGAATGTCTGCAAGCCCTGTAGCGATGCCAGGAAGCTGCTGGATACCAGCCTTGAGGGAACGCCCCATATCCCCCATCGTTCCCTTACCAGCACCATACCCAACCTTGTGTGCCACCTCCAATGGGTCCATCCCTACAGAAGCGGCGTAGTGGTGCAGCAGCTCGTTATCGGACAAGCCCTTCAGCTCCGCAGGGGCGGAGTCACGAATATCAGAGAGTGTGTAAATTCCGCCCATATTTGCCTTTTTACTTTACGTTGGGGGTCATACCTAGCGGCGTCTGCAACCCTAACTGAGAGGGCTCTGTGAGTGCGTTCTTTTCCAGAAGCGCGCCCAGCTTGTTGGTGTCCGTGATGTATGGAGAACGAAGTCGTGTCTCAACTTCTGCCAGCTTGGGGTCGGGTTTCTTCATCAACCCTCTCGGGGCGTCAATGGTTGGGTGGCTGCCGGAAGTACCGCTGCTGGGGGATGTAGCTTTGGTGGCAGCCGCAGCCGTTGTACCGCCGCCCCAACTTGGCAGCGCCCCGGCGTTCCCGCCTTGCAGAATGCTTATGGCTTTGGCCCGCTGCTGCTCATAAGGCACGCCCTTGAACGCAGGGTCGGAACTCAGCTTTGAAACCACGGAGTCGATATCTGCTTCTGGGATAGCCTTTGGCGCCTTGTCGTCCATATTTGCAACGACCTTGCCCATCCGTCCCATAACCACGCCGTATTCCCGTTTGAAGTCGCCAGTAAGTTTGGCGCGTTTCTTCTCGTCTGTTTCAGCCTCAATGTTCGCTTGCATCTCGTTGAGGCGTGTAGCGTCTTTCGGGTCCATTTCTTTTCCGCTTCGCGCGTAGGCCAGCTTGGCGTAGGCCAGCTCCGCCCGCATACCGGCTATCTCCAACTTCGTGGCGTTGGTGTCGTCCTTATAGCGGGCGTCGTTGTTTACAGTGGCCATCTCCTTCTGAGTCAGGTTCCACTTATCTACGCGCTCACCGATCTCTTTGTGTGCAGCGGCGGCAGTGTTCAGCGCTACGTCGCCATAGCCTTCTTTGCTGTACTCCCCTGCCAGGACCAACTGCTGGAGCTGGGACTTGTTCAACTTGAACTTACCGCCATCAGGTACGTTGTGGTCGTCTGTGGTGAGGATCGTGTAGTTGTTGCCTTCCTTGCCGCCGTACAGGATAGGAACCCCAGCAGCATTTGCACCGGCTGCAGCGCGCTCCAAATCGGAGTCAGACATGCTGGTCACGCGATTGGCGATCTTCCGCTGGTGCGCGCCTTCGTACGCCTTCTGGAACGGTGCGGCGTCTTGCCCTTGAAGCACTGCGATCTTGCCCAGAATCTGGTTGCGGCTCATCACCGAGTCGGGGTCGAAGTAACTTGTGGGTGGGGTGGCCGGGGCCATCCCGCGAGCGGGAACAGGTGTAGCGGGGTTCGTTGCCCCGCCAGTAGGTAGGCCCGCGCCAGTATAGAAATCGGCGTCCTGCATGGCGTTGTTCGCGGCGTTGCCCATGGCTGCAGGGCTCGGTGCGGCGTTGCCACCTTGCGCGCTATCCAGTTGGGCCAACTGCTTGCGGTACCCCTCTACCTGGCCAGCCAGGTTTTCTGCACGCTGGGCTGCGCTGACTTGCAAACCACCTAACTGCATTTGCTGGCCGTGGGCCTCTGCGGCGCGCTGGTCTGCTGCCTGTTGTAGTTCTAGTGCGGATTGCGCGCGTTGGTTGGCAAGCCCGGAGTTCCAGATGTTGGACCCAAGGCTCATGCCTTCTTGAAATGCACCCATCATCTACTCCTTAATTTCGGGTTTTCGGGGATACGCCGCCGTACCCAATCCCAGAAAACGATTGCGGTTGAAGCCCGCCCATCGCATAGGACATGCCCACACCAGTGGCCGCGCCCAGAACAGAGTTGAATGGGTTGTTGTTTGCTGCAATCTGGTCTTGGCTGTTCTTGTAGCTGGCCTGCGCGCCGTACATGCTTGTAGCGTTCTGCCCCATATTTCCAGCCATCCCACCAGCAGCGGTCTGCCCGCTGTTCAAGCCGGTCAACGCACTGTTCGCGTAGCCGAGGCCCGCACCACCATAAGTAGCGCCAGAGCCGGTAGCAGACATGCCCATCGACGGGTACCCGGACAGTGCGTTGCTGGCGCGATCAGTGAGTTGGTAGCCTTCTTGCCGTGCGGCGTCACGGGCCATGTTGGCCGCAGCCGCAGAGTTCATTGACTGGTTCAGGCCGTTGCCGTTAAGCGCTGCGATAGCTGCGCCAGAGTTGGCGGAGATACCACGGGCAGCCAGGGCCCGGTTCGTCATACCCTGCCCTTGGGCATAGGAGTTGGCCACGCCTTCGCGGGCTTGGTTCGTCAGGGTGCTGGCTCGGTCGCCTTCGTTGAAGTCCTTGGCCTGCTGCACCACGGTGTCTTGGAGCCCAGACAACTGATCTCGTTTGCCAAGGGCGTAAGTGCGGTCTTGCTGGCTTTGATCGTATGCCGTCTTGGCAGAGTCCAGGCCGAACTGCATCTGCTGCTTCTGCAGTGGGGCCATGTCAGCATTGTTGTCCATCATCTGCTGGATGGCTTTGTTCTGGTAGCCCATGGACTCTACCTGGGCCTGGACTAGCCGAGGATCGGGCGCGGGAGCCGAGCTTCCACCTTTACCGCCACCGGGGTAGATTCGAATACCGGCCTGGTAGCCTGAGTGTTTACTTGGTAGGAACATATCTACATCCTTCGCGCGGCATCACGTACAAAATAACGTCACCACCGTCAGAGGCAGCGCCTTTCAAAATGGCTTCTTGCTTGAAGCCCAAATGCTCATCGAACCGTTTGGCGTCTTCGTTCCAGGCTTCCACATACCCGCTTACCCGATTGCAATTAAGCTGAACGAAGGGGTACAGAAACGCAGCACCCAAAAAATCTCTGGTCAGCCAGTGCCTACCGGGTTCTGCCGCAACGTGCATCCACACATTGAAGCCGTTGAATCCTTCGTAGATAACCCCGGCAACTAGCTTCCCGTCTTTCTCTAAACCAATCGCCTGTGACCCGGACACCATGTTTATGGGGGTACGTGCTTTCACGAAAGCGTGTATGCGCTCCAGGTCAAAGACGAGTTGGGAAGCCACTACACGGCAGGGTCAACAGGAGGGTCTTCTGCAGGCACGTCTTCCACCGGGGCTGCCTTCTTACCCTTTTTGGGGGCGGGAGTAGAGAGTGCCTTGACGAGTTCTTCGCCGTCCGGGGTAAGTACCGGGCCATCGGGGGTTAGGAAACCGTAGTTAACACCCTCACGGTCAATTTGGCCTGCAACACAAATGAAACCGAGTGCTTCTAGCTTGTCCATACATTACTCCTGTAGATACCTGTATTATGCACTTACATGTAAGCAAGTGCCAACTACTGTGTGCCCTGAAGGCGGGCAATGATTTCGTTCACCTTGGCAATAATCTGCGCTGTGGTGGCAGTGGTATCCAAGGCGGATATGGCGGGTTGCTGCTGCGCAGTGATAAACCCTACCACCCCAGCTAAAGCCGCTATGACGTTTTTGTCATTCTGGCCTGTAAACGGAGGTACATTCGCAAACTTACGTGTAGCCATCAAGAGCCCCGCAGTTCTTCGGACGAGTTGGCCATCTCTACGGACGTGACCGTCTTTTGCCCGACCAGTTGCACTTCCCATCCCTGGCTGGTAAAGCCAGACGGCAGGCGATAAACCTGATTGGTACGTAGGTTTGCAGAAAACCGAAGTTCGCTTCCAGACCACACACTTGTCGCTACTGTCACAGCCGGGGACGGCAGCAGCGGGGCCATTGCATTCCCGTTCAAGGTCATCTCATTCAGCGCCGAGTACGTGTTCAACGCGTCATACAGCGCCCCACTGGCGAAGATACTGGCGTTGGCTGCAGTTATGGCTGCGTTGGCTGCGTCGATGGCCGCTTGTGCTGCCAGGTCTGCCGCGCTGTCTTCCCGCCCGTTCAGCTTGATGAACCCGAAGTTCGTAGGGTACGGGGTGTTGAACAGCTTTGACTTCCAGGTGTAGATCAGCGGGTACCCGTCAGTCGGGTCCACGGAGTACAAGCTGCTGTTGGAGGGGTTCACAAAGTACAACTGCGCAGAGTACGGCTCCACCATCACGGCAGAAGCGATTGCGTCCAAAGCCCGGAGCCCGGTCTGCTCGGCTGCAGAAAACACGAACGCACCAGAAGCTGTGGTGGTTGTGTAGAACCCATAGTACCGGCCTTCAAACACAGCGCCGAGTATCGAACTCGGGTTGTACGCTGCGAACTCCTGGCGGGTCATCACTGAAGCCGTGGCTACGCCGTCCCCGTTGAGGCCGATACTGACAAGCCCGTTCTGGCTGGCATACATCGCGCCGCTCTCGTCAGAGGCCATAGACCGCTTTGCCACGCAAGGCTCCAGGCGCGCGACCTTGGTAAACGTAAAAGAGTCGGGGTACACACCGGAGCCAACGTACGGGTGCGCCTGTGTGCCCACTGCCAGGTTATTACCGAATGCCTTGATAGCCACAATCGGCGCGTCCAGCGCCTGCATGTACTTCGGGGGCCACGCGTGCGGGAAGCCAGGTTCGCTGAACCAGATTTCGTTGTTACGAAACGCCGCCATGGTACCGGACGGCATGGCCACGATGCCCTTTAGATCATCCATCGGCGGGGCCCAGTCGGCAGTGTCCAAGGTACCGCCAGCTATGGCGGTGTCAGCATACGTGTCGCTGAACGTGGTTGTTCCGATTGCCACGGTGATATACGAGGTCGGCATGATCGCCAACGACCCAGCGGTGATTGTCTGGACTAGCTGGAATGCGGTACCGGTAGTGCGGTAGATGCGCTTGCCAACATAGTTGTAGCCAAGAGTCACTGCAGGGTCTGCGATGCCAGCCAGTTGCACCGTCTGGTTGCCGGGAGATGTATGTACAGTAAGCGGCGGCGAAGGCGCAGATTCCTCAACCAGAGAAGTTCCAAACTGGGTGATGTACGTGTAAACGTAAACCCAGTCGGTGCCAAGCGTCGGGTCAGTGGGAACACTTCCGCCAGCCGCCAGGGTGTACGACATTGCAGTGGTTGGGGCGGGTACGCCCATGTTGTACTCAGTGCCTGTAGCAGGCCATGGCCCAGCGCCACCCGTGGCATCCACAAGCCGCGTCTTTTTTGGAGCCACCCCGTTCGTGTAGTACACCCGGTACTCGGAGTCGGACACGGGGCTGCGCGCTACGTCGGTATCCACTGCCCAGGACAGGTATGCGTTGCTCCCTGAGGGGCCGATGCTGTGTACGGACTTGGCCCCGGCCACAATGATCGTGGACGCGAGGCTTGGGCTGTTCAACGGGCGCAGAGCGCCAGATGTGAGCCGTGTGTTGGACGCTACCTGTGCAGCAGAGTCAGGCAGCAGGTGCGAGGCTATCTTCGGGGCCATGCCCTGAAACTCTGTGATGGATAACTTCATGGCTTCAGTACCTTGGTAACGTACTCTTGCAGTCCTACAAGTTGGTCTTCGGTTGCATCAGCAGCCCCTGCCAGCTTTTGAAGAGCTGTTGCACAAGCTCTGACCACCGTCCTTGTTCGGGCGGCGTCATCAGCGCAGGCTCGGGCGCTGGGATTTGCGGTGGGGTCACTGGAGGTAAGGGCTTCTTGCAAGCGCAGGCGGTCAGCGTCAACAGCACCAACAGCAGTGGCAGTAGCGGTTTTGAGGCTTTCATAATTTGCCTTTACGCGGTCATTGGCTGCACGCATGGCCGTTTCTTTGGCGCGGGCATCGGCTTCTGCTTTGAGGGCGTCTTGGGCTTGTTGCTCTTTGTACTGAGCCAGTTCTGTGCGTGCATGTTCACCTCCGAGTTCGTAGGACTTCCAACCAACCCCTGCGATAAGGGCGGCGGTAATGAGTAGCTCAAGCAGTAGGGTTTGGGGCATTTTGTTTGTCCAGTACCTGTTGCTTTTGATTGAAGTAGCGGGCCGTCAGTTCGTGGGCTACGACGATGGACCCGTACGCTACCCACAGCAACTCGTTGAAGTTGGCCTTTTGCTGCCATACCGTATAAATGAACCCCCACGTCATGGCGCACTTACCGATGTTGGACCAGAGCGCAGTTTCCCGCAGCTTCCCAGTCTGGTGGTCGGTAACCAAATCCATAACGCACCACTTACGCATCAGGCATCTCCCGACTTGTAGGTGATGGTGATCGTTTCGCCACGGCGGAAGGCATCCCCAATTTTGGCGAATAGGGCATTGAATGCCAGTCGTGATTCCGTAACGGAGGTTGCGGTTCGTCCGGTTCCGACAAGCAAACATCCGTGGGTGTCAGCGGCGGTGTTACCGGGGTGGATACGGATTCCGTCGAAACCGGGCACATTCTGAACCAGCGGCAGATCGCGCTGGAAACGGTTACTGAAAGTAACGACCACAGGATAAGTGCCAAAGGGAATAGCAGTTTCTCCATAGACCTTCACTCCGTCTGGGCGAACCACATCCTCCAGGGTCCAACATTCGTGTTCGCCATCTACCATCAGTTCACCGATGGTGCAGGTGGCCCCGCATTGGAATCGGACGACTTCAAGTTTCATTTGCCGTTCCTCTCCACAAGACGATCCAGCTTGGCGTCTATGCGGTCCATCTGGGCGTGTATCTGCTGGAGGGCTTCGCTGTACACCTTGTCCTGGGCAGAGTCCTTTTCCTTCTGGGCGGTGACCTGCGTCTCAATGATGGCAATGCGCTGATCCATCTTGGTCACATAGAACAAGCCAGTCAGTGCAAAGATCACGGTGGAAATGATGTGCCCGAGTTGGAGTTCTTTCTTGAACGTCCAGTGAACATCGCTGGAGATAGTGCGCCGGTCAGGGCCTGTGTATTGGTCAGTCATGGTTACCACTCAAAAATAACAATACCGTTGGCGCCAATGCCACCACCTGCGCCTGAGGGCGCTGCAGCATTCCCGTTACCACCGCCGCCACCGCCGCCGTAGCCAGCACCAGGGCCACTAGCAGCTCCTTGGTAACCGGCGCCAGCCCCGCCAGCTCCAAAAACAGAAGCTCCACCGTAGGTGCCGGAACCGGACGTACTAGGGCCGGGGCCCATCGCACTGCCACCAGATAGGTTGATAGTCCCGCCAGTCCCGGTCCCGCCCACTGCTCCGCCTGTGTTAAGGCCCGCCGTTCCACCGCCGCCTCCAGTGCATGTAAGGGTCGTGATAGTCTGCGTTCCAGAAGACACAGTAGTTGTGCCCCCAGCCAAACCAGCGCCGCCGCTAGGAAGTCCGGCAGTACCCCCAGCGCCAATGGCTGCGACTGAAATCGTCCCCCCTGGCGTAACGCCTGTGAGAAACGCGATAGCCGCTCCGCCACCACCGCCACCGCCACCGCACCCAGTCCCGCCGCCTAGCCCGCCAGAACCACCGCCACCGCCGCCTACTGCCGTGATCTTCAAGCGGGTAACACCAGCGGGGATGGTGAACGTACCGGGGGAAGTGAATGCCTGGCCGTTAACGCCAGCTACGTTGCCTGCGGTCCAAGTCGGAGCGCCTGCACCACCCGAGGTCAGGACTTGGCCTGCGGTACCCGCTGCGGTAATGGCAGAAGCACCAGCGCCAGTCTGGTAGTGGATTCCGCCTGCTACGCCGCCAGCCAAGTTGGTAGCTGTGCCAACGGCCAGAGCGCTCTGCGCGGTCCAGGTAGGAGCGCCAGTTCCTGCAGATGTATACACCTGCCCGGAGGTGCCTGCAGCAGAGAAGCCCGTTGTGCCTGCGCCGGTCTGATATGGGACGCGGCCCGCTGCTCCGCCAGCTAAGTTGGTTGCGGTCGTGGCAGTTGTCGCAGATGTTGCCGTGCCTGCCGAAGTGGCTGATGTAGCGGTAGCTGCAGAGCCAGTGATATTGATACCCCAGGAACCAGTGGCGCCAGAGCCGTCCAGCGGGGCAAGCTCATTGATAACTGCAGCGGTAAGGTTCAGGGAGACGCGAGCGGAGATCGCAAAGGTGCGGGCGGAAGTTCCGTCCTGCGCGCGGGTAACTGTGAAAGTATCCCCAGAGCGACTTGTGCACTTGACGATTTCTGGTATGTTGGCCGCGTCCAGCAGCGTGACGTAGAAGTACCCAGACGAGGGGAACAGTGCACCGCCACCTGAAGCCACAGTGAATGAGGTGGCCCCTGTGGAGGTTATCGCTGCGGCCAGCGTGGTAGCGGCGTTGTTGGTAAGTTGAGCGCGTGCCATTGGCGGTCCTCAGAGTTGCGTGAGTTTAACGTGTTTACCTGTAAGCATCAACGGGCGAGGGCATACTTGAACGGGTTTTCTGCGAACGTGGCGTACATGTAAGTTCCTCCGGTTGCGTTCTTTGGAGCTTGCGACGACGTGCGCAGTTTGAACCCGTTGGATAGCAAATCAATAGTTGCGCCACCATCAGTTTCAGAAGCCGCAACGTCGGTGTAAAGCTCCAGATTCATCACGTTGTAGTTCTGACGGGCAGTATCGTAGATATACCAGTTTCCAGTGGTGTCAATGCGTTTGAACAGTATCCAGTACGGGCGGAAACCAGTGTAGATAAATGGACCGTCGGCACTGCTGTTGCCGGAGTAAGAACCGAATGCAGAAAAACCAGAAACTGATGCGAACACGTATGCCACGTACTGTTCTCCGTTGGCATTTACGTTACCCGTAGAGCCGACAAAGAACTGGGTTGCGCTCGGAGCAGACGCGAACACCCCTGCGTCATTTGCTTGGCCAGCAGCGTCATCCAGCCACACACGATAGGTCGCCCCTGCCAAGTTCTGGTGCCATACGGCACGGCTGGCTACTCCGTTTTTGCGGAATACGATGATCATTGCCGGGGTTACCCCCAGACTGTGGCCTACCGCAAGGGATGTTCCGTTACCTGTATATTGGACAATATCGAACCCCGAAAGCGCGGATTTACGCCAAGCCCAGTCAATGTAGTATTGCGCAGACGTGTTGTAGTTCGAGTCAGACCCTAGTGTGTA
The DNA here is from genome assembly GCA_013377075.1 of Geobacteraceae bacterium. Classification (GTDB taxonomy): domain Bacteria; phylum Desulfobacterota; class Desulfuromonadia; order Geobacterales; family DSM-12255; genus VEOV01. The sequence continues at coordinate 56,355 of JACABD010000021.1, forward strand.
TCCGTTGCTACTAATAGCCGTCACCCCACCCGCATCAGTTGTTTGCGCTGCGGTCGAATTGGTTATCAGTGCCTTGGTTACCCCGCGCACTGAGTCAGTTAGTTTGTTGTCTGCGCCAGTGTTTATGTCTTTGATCCACACCAGATCAGGCTGGTACGACAAGGATGATACGGTTTGTGGGGCACCCGTACCCAGTCGAACAATCTGGGAAAAGTATGAGCTTGGCGTTTGAATCACTGGTGTTGGCAGGTTACCCGTGTGCAGCGCCAGATACCCGGTTGGTGGGGTGTAGGTGAAGGGTTGCTGGCCATAATTGTGGTCAGCGATTGACGCATTTTGGATTCCAATATAGGAATAGACGATCCCTGCAACCGTAGAAAATGCGGGGTTTGCCAACGTGACGGGATTGCCCGAAGCCCCCCACACTCCGTTTTTACCAAACCACACCATGCCATTGGTATTGTAGGCCACAGAGATAATGTCGCCCGTTGTATAGGACGCGCTAAACGCAACGTACCCTCCTGCCGTACTGTACTTTGTCCCAGCTTGGTCGTACAAAAATAGGTTTGTCCCCCCAGATATTCCTACCTGAAAATCAGAGGACATATTGGCGACGGTAACTTCAAAATATATGTTTGTTTTGAAGTCCTGTGTACTCGCATTGGCATAGTACGCTAATGATCCGGGTCCAGTGCCGCGCAGGTTGCCATTTGTAATATTGGGAACTTGGACGATTGGATTTGCTACCGCATAATTCCCCAGCCCGTTCCCCACGCTACCGCCAGAACCCAAAGGTACGTCATACATGGAATCGTAGGTAGACCCCGAGGTCAAGGAGATATTGTTATTACCCCAGTTGTTTTGCGGTATATACCGAGCTACGCCTTTGGTTACACGAACGTCGTCCATGTACCCGCCAAAGTAGGCGAAATTGCCCGAGTAACTGCTTGCCCCCACCCTAGGGTTTGACCCATAAGAAAGCGAAGTAGCATACGTGACTGGAGTTGTTTCGGAGGTCCACCCATTTATGTATATACGCACTACCCCACTGGCGCGGGTTACAGCGACGTGGGTCCACACCCCAGCGGAAATCGTTCCCTGTAAAGAGGCCACTATTCCAGTGATAGCCCAAGAGCCAACCTCAATGCACCCTGCGTTTGTGTAAACAGAAAACTCACCCAGACCTCCACCGAATATCATTTGATATCCTGAAGCGGCGGTTAGGTTAATCCACGCTTCGATTGTGAAGTCCCCTGTGCCAAAATTGAACGATGAGCCGGACGGGGTTAGATAGCCCGAAGTCCCATTAAACTGGAAGGAACCCGACCCAAACTTAACCGTGCTTGAGCTAATAGACACACCGCCGCTCGGGGTTATGCTATTTCCCGCAGGGCTTGCGTCCGCATAGCCACCATTCCCATGCAGCAGCAGGGCCACGCTGGCAAAACTTGGGTCAGCGGGTGCAGAGTCGGGGAACTGCGCAGATACTACGTTCTGGTTGCCTATGCTGTAGTCGTATCCGACGGTAGAAACATTGGCAGTATTGCTAAACGGCAGGTAGCAGCCATTTGGCCCGTAGTATGTGTACGTCGGGCTGTAAGTCACGCTGCCTGTCGGTACTACGGAATTTACGACGTTGCGCTGGAACGTAAACTCATCAATGTACCCAGTCATTATTTCAGTAGCACCAGAGCAACCCAGATACGCAACGATGCCGGTCATGTCAATGGAGCCTGCTTGCGTTAACGACGCAATGGGGCTGCCGTCTCGGTACAACGTGAACACGTCTCCGTTACGAGTAAGGCACAGATATTGCCACGTGTTTATTACCGGGGCTACTGCACTTGGGATGTTGTATACGGTCCCGCTTCCCATGCGCAGGAAGGCTTTTATTACGTTGGCTTCTTCCCGAATAACTATTGCGTTTGTTGCGCCTTCCAGTGAAAAATACCGGCGTATGGCTCCTGAACCAACGGCAGTGGGGTATACCCACATACCCACAGTGAAGTTTGACGTGCCCAAGTTGTAAGAACTTGGACCGTACAACGCCGGAGAGTCTGTGGCTACCCCAGATATGGCTAAGGACGCTCCACCAAATTTGACTATAGAACTACTGGTGTGCGTCGTGGACCCTGGTATCACTGCCGGTATACCGGACCCATAGGCTGTGGCCAAATCAACCACACCTGCGTTGAAACTCATTGCGCAAATGGAATTGCCCAAAGAATCCCACTGGATTGGAGATACTGCAACGGCTGTCCATGCCCCCCACACGGGATCAGTTACTCCGAACGTGCTTATAGGCAGGCCGTTGGTCCCGTCAATAAACACGACTTCTGCCAAATAGCCGTCAAAATAGTTTGAGCCGTCTGTTCCGATAGACACATTGGTCAGTGTTGTAAATAGCGGCTGTCCCGGCTGCGGGATTCCATTTACCCAACATGCCCCATATATAACGTAAATGTGATACCACGCGCTCGGGTCACGAAACACTGCGGTTGTTGTGATTATTGAGCCTGGCCAATTTCCAACAACCAACTGGTCGGACGAATTGAAGTAAATGCAATCCCCGAGGATTGGGGATATAACGCCCAACTTCCCACGTTTTACCCAGCACGAAAAACTCCACACCCGGCTATTGCTGGTGTAAGTTCTGCCAAGACTTGCATTCGCGCTACTGCGGAACCGCAGGCTGCGGGGAATTTGGTACGTCGGCCCACCCGGAGCGGCAGTGATGTACGAAGTCTGGGTGATAGAGTTGCTTCCAGCCGAGTTGGTGGCTGTGAGGGTGACGTTGTATGTGCCAGCGACCGCGTAGACGTGCGTTGGGTTCTGGGAGGTGGACGTGCCACCATCCCCAAAATTCCAGGACCAGGACGTTGGGTGGTTGGCAGAGGTATCTGTGAACGTGACCGAGAACGGCACAATGCCTGTTACCGGCGACCCGGTGAAGTTGGCAACAGGGGCGATTACAACCGCCACGCTCAAGTAGGTGGCAACGCGGTCGATGATCTGGGCGGTGATGGTGCCCATACCATTACCTAGCACGAACGAGCTTTGGCGCAACACATCCAAGGCGTTGATGACGCTCACCGGGTTCTGGACAGACGGGCTGTACGCCACCAAGGACAGGGTGGCTACGTCGGGCAGGCTTTGGAGCGTGGCAACCTTGTAGCCTGAGCTAGCTACGATGGTTGTGGTCAACGGGTCACCTCTTTGCTAAGGAACACGTTCCCCTGCACCAGACGTGTCACCACGCCACCAGCAGAAGTCAACTCCAGGTCATATATGGCCTTGGTGAACGTCAATGCCTGCGTTGTGGCCGGTGGCACCAGGAGGTCAATCTTGCCTGTCCCTGCCGTCAGTACGATGGTCCCGCCAGCAGACGTAAGCGTAAGCAGCGCCACAGCGCCAGAGTCCGCATAGTTGGCTTTAACCATCATCTGCGCGGTGTACCCGGTCAGGTTGACCGCTGCGCCTGCGGAGTCCGTCCAATAGAACGTCTGCTGGAGGGTCGCGCCCTGCTCAATGATGAGATCGTATGTTGCAGCGGTCATGGTGTTTACGCAAAGAAGTTGGTTTGGACACGCAGGCTGCCTTGCACGCGACCGTGCATAGCCAGATTCGCGGCTTTGGTTGCATAGCGCTGGAACTCGCGCGAAGCCTCTGCGGCTTTCACATCGGAGCTGAACGACTGGTCAGGGATGGCGTGCAGGCGCTTACGGGCCCCCACGACGAGGGCGTCAACCCAGTCGGTGTACAGCGCGTCATCCAGCACAGGCGCGTCCCGCATGGGCTTGGTAACTACCTTGGCTGTGATGTAGTCGATATTCGTGGCATCCGGGATCGGGTAGATACCGATAACGCCGGGAGAGGCTTCATAGAACTCTTTGGGCAGCCCTGCGGTCTGGGTGTGCGTGCCAACAGACGACACATACGCGTACACGTTCTCCAGGGCCTCAGTCTGTACGGGGGTCAGAGTGTCCACGCCATACCACACGGTCTTGGTTGACACTGCATCGGTATAGGCAGGCAGCGTGATCGTGTAGGTGCCAAGGTTGGTCACTGCCGTCTGCGGCGCACTTATGGTCTGGATGACCCCAGTCAGCTCGCAGAACTCAATAGCTGCGTCCACCAGGGCCTGGCGGATAAGGGGATCAGGGCACCCGATAACCCAAGGCAACAGGCGCGGCAGAAACAGGTCAAGAGATTTCATATTTACCCCGCCAAGGCTCGGTCGGCCACACTATGTAGACCCTTCTGCGTCGGGCCGACAGCCACAGTGGTCTTGATTTCTAAGCCAATAGCGTTGGCAAAGGCTCCGTAATACGCGGACGCGCGCGCTGCGTTACCAGCAAAATCAGAATCTTTCGCGTACACGCGGTACAGCACATAGTCCACCAGCGCATTGGCGTAAATATCCGGCACAGAAATTGCCCCAACCACAACCGTGGGCGCGGTGTTGTCCGTGCTGGAGTCCGTAGGGAGACTTACCCCGTCAGCCGGGACAGCAATATCGGTGGGGGTGGCCGAGTAGATAATGTCCAGCTTGGCCGCTGTGGTAGCGGGCGGGTACACGTAGAACGTCTTCGGGTCGCGCGGGTCGTAGAGGTAATGCCGCACTTCGGCGGACCCCGTACTCAGGTGCCAAGAGGGCTCAGTGGCGTCCAGAATTTCACGTTGGACCAAACGCACAGAGCGCCCGCCAGAGCCAGCGGGGTTATTGCGCACAACTTCAATGAGTTTGTTACCGCCAGCAGGGAGAGTTTGTTTGGTGCCCGCTACACAGGTTACCAGGGCGTTTGTCACGGTGGCGTCTGGGCGGTAAATACCAATCTCGCGTTGCCCGTCATTCAAATACCGCACAAGCTCGCGCAAAGACCAGCGTACGGAAGAAGTATCCAGAGATAAGTCCGTTACGCGGCGGAGTATCGACTGCGCATAAATTGTCATGTGTGGGCTCCAAATACGACTAGACCCGGACGAACCGGGTCTAGTTTATCACGCTTACCTGTAAACAGGTAGTACGTTTAGGCTACGGCAGACCAGATGGCTGTGTAGTCAATACCGTTGGCGTGGGGCCACAGCGCAACGCTACGGCCTTGGGCTACGGTAATCGAAGCGTTGGCAGACGGCAGCGCTGCAGCAGCGCCGTAAATCTTGCCACCGGCAACAGCGCCAGTCACGTTGTTCCAGGGAGGGAACACCAACAGGGACACTGCGGTAGCAGCGGTGTTGGTGATCACAATGGGCGAGCCCACCTGGGAGTTCATGGGCAGAGCCAGCGCAGTCGAACCAGTGATGGGGGTCGCAACCGCGATACCGCTTTGGACGGTCGTGGTAGCAGCCACCAGGGTGGTCTGAGCAGCGATGGTGATCTGGCCAGCGGTAGCGGTACCGTTGTAGAGGTCCGCGCCGCCATCGAAGCGGCCAAGTTGAATGGATTGAGTCATGTTGTTTACTCCTTAATCGTCGGTTTAGTACACCACGGCCAGAGCCAGGGCTTCGGGCTTGGTGACCTTGTGGCCGAACACTTGCAGGCCGCGAACCAGATCACCGAAGTCGGTGGGGTTACGCAGTTGCTCAGTCTTCGTCAGTTGGCTGGCGAAGCTGATGGCGCTGGTGTGACCAGCGATGATGGCACGACGCTTGGAAGCGAAGGTGGTGCCGGTGGTGCTGGTTTCCGAACCGTCGCCGGAAATCCAGTTGGTGCCAGAAGCTGCCATGTAAGGCAGTTGGTTGGACACGTAGATGCTGAAGCGGTCGATCTTGCCGATCAGGCCGTTGCGCACCGGGGACACGCCATCGCCAGTGATCTGAGCTTGTTGCAAGTTCGATTGCATCAGCAGAGTACGGGTCAGGGGGTCGATCACCAACCAGCGGTCGCTATCGGGCACGTTCTGCTCGTCCAGCACACCAGCCAGGCCCAGGATCGTGTTCAGCACGGTAGCGGGGGTACCAGTGAACAGCAGAGGGGCAGCGTCCGAACCCAGGTTGATCGCGCCGGATTTCACGCCAGCGGTGGTACCACGGTTTGCAGCAGCGCCACCGATGAAGGTGCGGTATGTGCAGGTGGAGTCGATCACGATACGCATCTGCTCGGCAGCGTCATTGCTGAACGCGTCCATCAGGTCGGGCTTGCTCTGGTAGTCCAGCACGTCGGAGACGTTGAAGCCGAAATACTTGGCGCGGTCGATCTGCAGCTCGATGGTGTTGGGAGTCGGGGTCTGGTAGTTCAGATTGCCGCCAACAACGTAGTCCTGGATGGTCAGGGACGGGATGTTGTTGATGACGATCTTGTCGCCCAGGTTCTGAATGTCGCCTTCCCAGTTGCGGTTGCAGATATCTGCAAACACGGAAGCGGCGTAGAACTTGGCGTTCAGCTTGCTCG
>JACABD010000022.1:0-8577 GCA_013377075.1 Geobacteraceae bacterium
ATCGCCTCAGCCGGATACTCGTAATCCTCCAGCTGGCCGGCGAAATAGGCGTCATAGGCGGCCATATCAACATGGCCGTGGCCGGAGAGGCAGAAAAGGATTGTCCTCTCCTTCCCTTCCTCCTTTGCCTGTAAAGCCTCGTCAATGGCGGCTCTGATGGCGTGGGATGACTCGGGGGCCGGAATGATACCTTCGGCGCAGGAGAACTGCACCGCAGCCTCGAAGCACCCTTTCTGGGCAACCGCCCGTGCCTCGACAACACCGGCATTGACCAGCTGGGAAACCAGCGGCGAAGCGCCGTGATACCTGAGTCCTCCGGCATGGATTCCCGGCGGCATGAAGTCATGACCGAGGGTGTACATCCGGCTGATCGGCGCCATTTTCGCAGTATCGCCATAGTCAAATTCATAGACACCTTTTGTCAATGTCGGACAGCTTGTCGGCTCGACTGCAACCAGCCTGACATTCTTGCCGTTTGCTTTATCAGAGGCAAAGGGGAAGGCGATACCGGCAAAATTGGAACCGCCGCCATGGCAGCCGATGACAACATCGGGGTAATCCCCGGCTATTGCCAGCTGCTCTTTGGCTTCAATGCCGATGACTGTCTGATGGAGGCAGACATGGTTCAAGACGCTGCCAAGGGCATAGCGGGTATCCTCGCGGGTTGCCGCATCCTCAACCGCCTCGCTGATGGCGATGCCGAGGGAGCCGTTACTGTCGGGAAATTGTGCCAGTATGGCGCGTCCGGCATTGGTGCGGTCTGACGGCGACGGAATCACCTCTGCCCCCCAGAGTTGCATCATGCTCTTTCTGTACGGCTTCTGGTTGTAGGAAACCTTGACCATGTAGACGGTGCACTCAAGGCCGAACATCTGGCAGGCAAGGGACATTGACGTTCCCCACTGGCCGGCACCGGTCTCGGTGGCAATTCGCTTTGTGCCGAAAATTTTATTGTAATATGCTTGGGGGATAGCGGTATTGGGCTTGTGTGAACCTGCCGGTGAGCCGCCTTCGTACTTGTAATAAATCTTAGCCGGCGTGCCGAGAGCTTTCTCCAGCCGGTGGGCGCGGAAAAGCGGCGCCGGTCTCCAGAGACGGTAGATTTCACGGACCTCTTCAGGTATTTCGATCCAGCGCTGGGTTGACACCTCCTGCTCGATCAGCCCCATGGGGAAGAGCGGCAGCAGATCATCCGGTGTCACCGGCTGCAGTGTTCCGGGGTGAATAACCGGCGAAAGGGGCCCCGGCATATCAGGGATGATATTGTACCAATGGGTTGGAATTCTGGATTCATCGAGAAGAATTTTCGTGTTCATGCAAACCTCCAGGTATCTGTGATAATCAATCAGAGAAAAGTAGTTGAGTAGTTGAGTAACCTCTTAACGACTCAACTACTCAACAGGTTCATCCTAGCAGTTCCTGCAACTTTGCTCCGATATCCTCGCCACGCATCAGCGACTCACCAACCAGAAACGCCCGTGCACCGGCAGTCTCCAGCCGCTCCACATCTGCCCGGCAGTTGATACCGCTCTCGGCAACAAGGAGCCTGTCCGCTGGAATCATTTTAGCCAGCCGCTCGGTGGTGGAGAGATCGGTGACAAAGGTGTGAAGGCTGCGATTGTTGACACCGATCAGGCCGCAGTCGGTCAAAAGCGCCATCTCCAGCTCCCGCTCGTCATGGACCTCCAGGAGGGTGTCAAGCTGGAGTTCACGGGCAATGGCAAGGTAGTCGTGAAGCTGCTGTTGTTCGAGCATAGCGGCAATCAGCAGAATAGCGTCGGCTCCCCCGGCATAGGCCTCGTAGATCTGGTAAGGGTCGCAGATAAAGTCCTTGCGCAAAAGTGGCAGCCCGACCTGTTCACGGATAAGAGAGAGATAGCGCAGATGGCCGAGGAAAAACTTTTCGTCGGTAAGGACTGAAATGCAGGTTGCACCGTTGTTCTGGTAGGTTATGGCAATATCAAGGGGGTCAAAATCTTCACGGATGATCCCCTTGCTGGGGGAGCCTTTTTTCACCTCGGCAATTACGGCTGTCCAGCCAGACTCAGCGGCACTTCGCAGGGCACGTTCAAACCCGCGGGGCTGATCCTCCCGGTCGCTTAAGCGAGACTTGAGCTCGGCAAGGGGTGTAGCAGCCATGGCAGCGGCAACCTCTTCACGTTTGTGAGCAACTATTTTTTTAAGAATGTCTGGGGTGCTCATACGCTCCTTACACTGCTTCGCTATTGGTCATCTCCGCCAGCCGCATCAACTGCTCCATTGCCCGGCCTGAATCAATCGCCTCTTTTGCCAGCTCTACACCATCTGCAAAAGCGGCAGCCTTTCCAGCGGCGACAAGGGCAAAGGCGGCATTCAGGAGGACGATATCCCTGCGGGCTCCCGATTCACCGGAGAGCACAGACTTTACTATCAGCGCGTTTTCGACCGCATTGCCACCACGCAGATCTTCCATGGTGCAGAGGCTGAAACCAAGCTCCGCAGGGGTGAAAACAGAGAGTTTTACGCCGGCCGGAGTCACTTCGGCGACGCTGGTTTTTGCGGTAAGGGTTACTTCGTCCATGCCGTCCAGACCATGGACGACAAAGCCGCGACGACAACCGAGCTTATGGAGGACATTGGCGAGTTTTTCGACCAACTGCTCAGAATAGACCCCCATCACCTGGCACTCGGCGCTGGCCGGATTGGTCAGGGGGCCAAGGATGTTGAAGATCGTCCTGATGCCGATTTCGCGACGGGGTCCGATGGCATGCTTCATGGCACCGTGCAGAGCCGGAGCAAAAAGAAAACCGATGCCGATCTCAGCGATACACTGCTCTACTTTTTCCGGCGAAACATCGAGATTGACACCGAGCTTTTCGAGAACGTCGGCGCTGCCGCAGAGTGATGAGACCGAACGGTTGCCATGCTTGGCGACCTTGACGCCGCAGGCGGAAACGACAAAGGAAACGGTGGTCGAAATATTGAAGCTGTTGGTGCCGTCGCCGCCGGTGCCGACAACATCGAGGATGGTCTCCTGGTCGATGTTGATGTCGTCGCGGTCCATATCCAGCACCCCGCGGCCGACGCGGATCGGGGTTGCCCGCTCCCGCATCACCCGGGCAGCGCCGGTTATCTCGTCAACGGTCTCACCCTTCATCCTCAGGGCGGTGATAAAGGAGCCGATCTGTGCCTGGGTTGCCCCGCCGGACATGATCTGATCCATCACCTCAATCATCTCCCCTTCGGAGAGGTTTTCACGCTCAACTACTTTTGCGATTGCTTTTTTGATCATTTCGACATCTCCAGAAAATTCGCCAAAAGTTGCATCCCCCCCTCGGTAAGTATTGACTCAGGGTGGAACTGCACCCCCCAGAGGGGAAGGGTTTTGTGCTGCAACCCCATGATTTCACCCTCTTCAACCCAGGCGGTGATCTCAAGACAGTCGGGAAAGGTTGATCTTTCAACAACCAGAGAATGATAACGGGTAGCGTTGAACGGATTCGGCAACCCGGCAAAGAGCCCCGTGCCGTCATGAATGATCGGCGAGGTCTTGCCATGCATCAGAGTTGAGCTGCGGACGATGTTGCCGCCAAAAGCCGCGCCGATGGACTGGTGGCCGAGACAGACGCCGAGAATCGGGATTCTGCCGGCAAAGTGGCGGATTGCGGCAACGGAGATACCGGCCTCTTCAGGTGAGCAGGGGCCGGGTGAGATCACCAGCCGCTCGGGCTTCAGCGCCTCAATCTCTTCTAGAGTTATCTTGTCATTCCTGTGGACCTGCACATCCTCACCAAGTTCGCCGAAATACTGGACAATGTTGTAGGTAAAGGAGTCATAGTTATCGATCATCAGTAGCATCAGTCCAGCCCTCTTTCCGCAGTCTCTATGGCCTTCACCACCGCCATGGCCTTGTTGACAGTCTCCTGATACTCGGCAGCCGGGTCGGAATCGGCGACAATCCCTGCCCCTGCCTGGAGGTGAACCTTGCCGTCTCTTATGACCAGAGTCCTGATGGCGATTGCCAGATCCATGTTGCCGGAAAAGGAGAAATAGCCAACTGCGCCGCCGTAAATCTCCCTTTTCAGGGGTTCAAGTTCATCGATGATCTCCATTGCCCTGACTTTGGGCGCACCGGAAAGCGTTCCGGCCGGAAAGGTTGCTCTGACCAGGTCGAAGGCGTCCATGTTTCCGTTGATCTCCCCCTGAACGTTGGAGACGATATGCATGACGTGGGAGTAGCGCTCGACGGTCATCAGCTCTGAGACCTTGACTGTGCCGGTTTTGCAGACTCTGCCCAGATCGTTTCTGCCAAGATCCACCAGCATGACATGCTCGGCCCGCTCTTTCGGGTCGGCAAGCAGCTCCTTTTCAAGCTGCAGATCCTCCTCAGCAGTTTTGCCTCGGGGCCTTGTGCCGGCAATGGGGCGCAGCTCGACCCGCTCCCCCTCTTTGCGCACCATGACTTCAGGGGATGCGCCAACAACCAGGGTGTCGTCCATCCGCAGGAAAAACATGTAAGGTGACGGGTTGAGTGTGCGAAGGACACGATAGATATCGAGTGGATCTACAGTGAGGTCGCCGGAAAAGCGCTGGGAAAGAACCACCTGGATGATGTCGCCGCTCTTCACATATCCTTTCGCCTTTTCAACAGCAGCTTCAAAGTCGCTGCGCAGCACATTTGAGGAGAGGGAGATCTTCTCTTTGACCGTTTTTGGCTGCTCGGCAGGGAGCTGTTTTTTCAGCTTGGCAATAAGGGCTTCGATCCTGGCAAGGGCCTCTGTATAGGCATCTTCAGGTGTAATGCCGTCAAAGTGGGCATTGGCAACGACCTTGATCTTCTGCCTGACGCTGTCAAAGATAAGGATAGTGTCGGTTATCATGAAACATGAATCCCAAGTGCCGATCACTGCCGGTTTGTCGGATTCAAGACGTTCAAAGAAGCGGACCATGTCGTAGCCGAGATAGCCTACTGCACCGCCAAAGAAGCGTGGCAGACCGTCCACTTCAACCGGCGTAAAGCGCTCAAGCTCTTTTCTCACCGCACCGAGTGGATCAGGGGTCGTGAACGATGTTATCTCGCCACCTCTGATGATCTGCACAAGCTCACCGCGGGAGCGGATTACCACCGATGGCGATGCCCCGATAAAGGTGTAGCGCCCCCACTTTTCTCCACCTTCGATACTTTCGAGCAAAAAAGAGTAGGCGCCGTCATCAATTTTTTTGAAAGCGGTGACAGGGGTATCCATATCCGCCATTATTTCACGGTAGACAGGAATCAGGTTCCCTTTGGCAGCAAGGGCTGTAAAGGTCTGAAGATCAGGATAGAACATCGGTTCTCCATAAGCGGGGAAATTGAGAAGAAACTAGCACAGGGGAGAGATTGTTACAATATTTCGTTGGCACTCTTTTTTAGTATTTCAGGGTAAAATAAAAGGTGGCGCCCTCATCAACAACCGCATCGGCCCATATTTTCCCGCCATGGCGATGAACAACCCGCTGCACGATTGCGAGCCCGATCCCTGTCCCTTCAAACTCATTGCCATGAACCCTCTGAAAAGGAGCAAAAAGGTTATCAGCGCAGCTCTTGTCAAAACCGGCGCCATTGTCCCTTACAAAGAATACCTGTCTGGCAGCGATGGTCTTGCAGCCGAACTCTATGACAGTCTCTGCTTTTTTGGAAGAGTATTTCCAGGCATTACTCATGAGGTTGTTGAGCATTACCTCTAAAAGCCCCTCATCACCGATCACCTCAAGTCCATCAACAATCCTGAAGCTGGCTTTACGCATCGGGTCACTCTCTGCCAACGATACGGCTATCGCATTTGCAATTTTCGAGAAATTAACCTGTTTGCGCCTTAGTTCAGTCCGTGTGACCTGTGAAAGTTCGAGGAGATCATCTATCAAGAGTCCCATCTTGCCGCACCCTGCCATGATCCTTGCAATGTAATACTTTGCGTCCGCGTCGAGGTTTTCTGAGTATTCAGACTCAATGATTTTACTGTAACTGCTGATATGGCGAAGCGGGGCACGAAGGTCGTGTGAAACCGAATAACTGAACGATTCAAGCTCACGGTTTGCAATCTCAAGCTCTGCGGTCCGCTCAATGACCCTTGTCTCAAGCTCCTGGTTGAGCCGCCTTATCTCGGCATCTGCCATTTCCCTATCAGTGACATCCCGAACAACCTCGATACCACCGATAATTTCATTTACGGAATTGCGCAGTGGAGAAACCGATATTTCCAGGTAAATATCCACTCCATTTCGCTCCAGCTTGCGAAGAGCCATATGAATATCACCATCTTCAAAAGCCATCTTCATCGGGCACTCCGGGCAGATTGCATCAAAGTGCCTGTAGGCCTGATAGCAGTATTTCCCAAGAGCATCACCGACCAGCGCTATATGCGCCCGGTTTTGCAGGATTACCCGGTACTCCATGTCCTGAATACTCAGTCCTTCGCCCATACTTGACAGAATGGACTCCAGCTTGACCTTCTCCGAAACCAGGGCATCGTGGGTCTTTATGTACTCATCCACCTGGCTTCTAAGCTCTTCCTCGGTCATGGCAAGCTCTTCATTTCTGACCTGAAGTTCGTTCTCGCGTTCGGCAACAGCCTTTGCCATTGCTTGAAAGTTTTCGTGAAGCGCGTTTATTTCAATATATTCAGAACCCTCGCCGGCATCGACAACATGCTCACCTTCTGCAATACGGCGAGTACTCTGAGTAAATGCAAGGATCGGAGCAGTTATCCTGTCAACCCTCTTGAACGAATAGAAGAGTGAACCACCTATAACCATGATTGTCAAAAGTCCGAGCAACCGCTCCATTCTGTAGAGCGAGGCATAGGTATTCTCCTTGTCATGAACCGAAACAATGACCCATTCATTCTGAGAAAACGGGAGAACACTGCCAATGACCGGCCTGTTAACTATATTAAAATTGTAGGTTCCTGTAGTCCCCTGAAATCCGGCCGTTATCTGGGGGATGGAGATGAATGCCTCTTTCTCGGCCACAAGGGCCCTGTCGGGATGGGCGACAAGACGCCCCTGGGGACTTACAATAAAGGCATATGAGTTCTGATATGTTTTTGTCGGTTCCACCAGCTTGCAGAGATAGGAGAGATTCATGGTGCCGGAAATCATCCCCCCCTTCCAGGGGAGCGCAATAGAGATGACCGACTCACCGCTCTTTAACGAGGTATAAGGTTCAGACCAGACCGTGCGATTGTACTGCTTTATTTTTTTAAAGAGATCGGTGCCGGAATAATTCTGCTTCACCCCGTCTTTTTTAACAGGAGCAACACCCTCGCCTGCCACACCAATGAGATCACCTGTGGCATTTACAAAAAGGACAGACTCGAAAAGTGGGTCGGTATTGAGAGTGGAATTGGCAACAGCTGCCAGATCCATGCCCACATGAACAGGCTCATTGGCTTCATCCCGTATCTGCTTGAGCATGACCACAGGTCTGGCGATAAAAAGCTCTACCGCTGTTGCCACCGTCTGTGCCACCTTCTGGTTATCGAGACGTATCCTGTCTGTCGTTTCGAGATGGAACATAACCAGTGAGATGACCATGGCAGTCATCATGGGCAGAAGTGTCAGAGCTGCAACACTTGTTATGAGCGATTTTCGTATGCTGATTGCTCTCTTCATCCTGATCCTTAAAAATGGATTCGCACAATACTATCATGATAATTTTTTAGGCCAAACCAGAAATTTCAGTTTTCAGTATATTTTTTCATCTATGCTCCTTGAAATAGCCGACCGCAGTGATTAGGTTCAAACGACCTGATAATTTGATAAAATCAAAGGAGAGCGCCGCACCATGAAGACAACAAAACAGTTCCAGACCGAAGTACAAAAACTCCTCGATCTGGTAATCCACTCACTCTACTCCAACAAGGACATATTCCTGCGGGAGCTTGTCTCCAACAGTTCTGACGCTATCGACAAGATCCGCTTCGAAGCCCACTCAAACGAAACCCTGCTTGAGGGGAACAGCGACTGGAAGGTCAAGATTACTCCCGACAAGACAGCCGGAACACTTACCCTGGTTGATAATGGTATCGGCATGAGTATTGCCGAAGTTGAGGAGAATATCGGCACCATCGCCCGCTCAGGCACCAAGGCGTTCATGGAGGCACTGAAAGAGGCGCAGAGCAGCAACAATCCGGAGCTGATCGGCCAGTTCGGCGTCGGTTTCTACTCATCATTCATGGTTGCCGATAAAGTAACCCTCACCACCAGAAAGGCCGGCACCCCGTCAGCCGCCTGCAGGTGGGAGTCTACAGGAGACGGGACCTACACCATCGAAGAGTGCGAAAAGGCAACCCGGGGCACTGAAATCGTCCTCCATCTCAAAGAGGAGATGAAGGAGTATCTGGATGAGTGGAAAATCCGCTCCATCATCAAAAAATACTCCGACTACGTCCAGTATCCGGTCTGCATGGACATCACCCGTACCGAACCTGCCAAGGGGCTTGATGGCAAGGTAATCGAGGGTGGCGGCGATATCGAAACAACCACCGAAGAGATCCTCAACTCCATGAAGGCGATCTGGACACGCCCGAAGAGCGACATTACAGACGAAGAGTACGA
>JACABD010000022.1:8677-53945 GCA_013377075.1 Geobacteraceae bacterium
CTCACCGAGTACGACGGCAGGAAACTGAAAGCCGTTGACCGTGGTGATGTTGAGCTGGACAGCGAAGACGAAAAGAAGGAAAAGGAAGAGAAGAAGAAAGAGACCCAGGAGCAGTACAAGGATCTGCTTGAGTTCATCAAAGGGAAACTGGAAGAGAACGTCAAGGAGGTACGCCTCTCAAGCCGCCTCACCGAGAGTGCCTGCTGCCTCGTTGCCGATGAGTACGGCATGAACGCCAACATGGAGCGGATCATGAAAGCGATGAATCAGGATGTCCCCAAGTCAAAGCGGATCCTGGAACTGAACCCGACCCACCCGATCCTCCAGGTGCTCGGCACCATGTACGCTGCCGACAAGGAGAACCCGAAACTGGCCGACTACTGCGAACTTCTCCTCGACCAGGCGCTCCTCACCGAAGGTTCGCCAATCAAGGATCCGCTGAAGTTCACCAAACTGATTTCGGAGTTGATGGTCAAGGCCGGGTAATCACCGTTATTATGGCATCATAAAAAGGGGCGACTGCTAAAATGCGGCCGCCCCTTTTATCGATATCGCCAACAGGCTCAAAGCAGTTCTTTATTGAATTACCCTCATAAAGCCAGTATTATCGCCCCACCAAAACACCAAGCCAGTTATAAATCCAGACAAAAGACGCACCATAAGCGAACCGGGTTAGTCCGGTACGGCCTGATACGGCAGCTCCGTTTCATTATGCACCACATCAGGTTTTCATCGTTATTGTCCGGACAATAATAAGCCTAAACCCTCTAAGGAGAGCCACAAATGGGGAATTCTCAGTTTTTCAACAAGGCACTTGCAAAACATAACGCCGGGAAATTCGAAGAAGCAATCAGACTGTACAAAACAGCTCTCATGAAAGCGCCAATGCACCTTGACGCAAATTATCTTCTCGGGACTCTCTACTCGCAGACCGGTAGATTTGACGAAGGTAAAAAGTACCTGCTGAAGGCAGAAAAGATCATGCCTACCTCACCGTTTATCAAGGTAAACCTGGGTATTGTCCATAAGGAACAGGGGGATTACGAAGCCGCTTTACTCTGTTTTAATCGAGCACTTGAGCTGCACCCTGACTTCCCTGAAGCATATTGCAATCTGGGAAAAACCTACAATGACCTTGGCAGACTGGAAGAGGCAGAACACTGCTACGTTCGAGCTATTGAGATCAGACCAGATTTTGCCGAAGCCTATAACAACCTTGCCTTGCTGCTCAACAAGCAGGGAAAGTCAGCCATGGCCCTGGATATAATCAGAAAGTCTCTGAACATAATGGGAACTGACTCAGCAAAAAGCATATTTGTAGCCTGCCTTAACCGACAGGAACCGATGCCTTACGACAAAGAGCTTCAGGAGATCATGGTTCGCGCGTTAACCGAAACCTGGGGACGGCCTTCCTGCCTGGAAAAAATCAGCACCATGCTCATTAAGCAAAATCCGGATTCAGCTTGCATTGGCCGAGCAGTTGCCGCCTGGCCTCTACGCCTGTCAGCCCAGGATTTATTCGGTGGCTATGGCATCTCGACAGTTCCATCCGATGAACTGCTGTTGGCCCTTCTCGTGTCATCACCAGTCTGTGACACTGAAATGGAGCGATTTCTTACTCTGTCACGAACTGCCATGCTTGAACTTGCCGCCGGGTCGAATGCTGCAGATGTCGATGTTGATTCTGCCTTAGGTTTTTTCAGTGCCCTGGCACGTCAATGTTTCATAAACGAATATCTCTTTTCTTACGGCGATGAAGAAATCAAAAAAGCCACAAATTTGAGAGATCGTCTTGCCAGTCTGCTGGAAGCAGGGGATCCGGTGCCAGACCTTTTAATAATTACGGTTGCTTCCTATTTCCCACTCTCTTCGCTATCGCCGGCGTCCAGGCTACTGGACGGCCAAAGGCCCGATGAAGTTGCTGCCGTTCTGCAGCAACAGGTTAGGGAGCCGTTCGAAGAGTCACAACTACGCGCTTCCATCCCCCGGTTGACCACAATCCAGGATGAAGTTTCAATCATGGTTCAGAATCAGTATGAAGAAAATCCATACCCCCGCTGGGTCAATGTGACAACAGTCGTGAAACCTAAGAATATCGACCAATACATCAGCCAGAAATTTCCCAACATTTCCTTCAATCATTACGGCAAGAGTGGCGATATCGATATTTTAGTCGCCGGATGCGGCACCGGCCAGCATCCGATTGAAACAGCGCAAGCATTCCTGGGCGCAAAAGTCCTGGCAGTCGATCTCAGCTTAAGCAGCCTTGCCTATGCCAAACGCAAGACCCTGGAACTCGGTCTGAACTCTATCGAATATGCCCATGCCGATTTGACCCGGCTTGGCACAATTGGACGAAAGTTTGACGTTATTGAGTCTTCCGGGGTGCTGCACCACCTTGCAAATCCCTGGGATGGTTGGCGTACCCTTTTGGGCCTCCTTCATCCCGGCGGATTCATGCAGATTGGTTTATACAGCAAATGTGCGCGTCGTGATGTTATCAGGATCCGGACACTTATCAAGGAGCAGGGGATTGGCTCGACAGCTGATGAGATCAGACGATACAGGCAGAAGCTGGTTGATCTGGATGTGAAGGAAAACTTCGGAGTCACGTTGCAATCAGCTGATTTCTTTACAACCAGTGAGTGTCGGGATCTGCTTTTCCATGCACAGGAACATCAGATAACGTTGACTGCTATCAATACATTTCTCATGGAAAACAGTCTTACTTTCCTTGGTTTTGAAATTGATGAAAATGTCCTTCATGCCTATCTGCAGAGCTTTCCTGACGACCATAGCGCCACAAATCTGGATAACTGGCAGATTTTTGAAAAGGAAAATCCTGACATTTTCCTGGGTATGTATCAGTTCTGGGTTCAGAAAGCGAAGTAAGCATTTCCAAAAGAGAACTCCTGAAAGGGATGTAGACGGGGCAAAAGGGATTCTGGTTTCACATGAACTGTGAACAGTTAACCTGCGCCCCGTCATCAACCATCATATGAATGCCTGCCCTCCACAACATACATTTGTCAATAATACACACGGCTCGAAAACAGCCAGCGTCGGCTTTCGGCATACTGAAAGTTACGATCCATATTCCCCATTGATCTTGCCAAATTTGACAAACCCACCTGGCCTGATAAATTCACACATAACATGTTCTTAACATGCTGCCAGTTTGTGGGTTTAGCTATCTGTTCAGGATCTGCTGCCATCTATCATTAAAATCTATAGCCGATCTTAGAACTCTGAGGATTTTATGCCTACTCGTAAGAGGCTTGGTGAAATTTTCGTTGAGCAGGGGATTATCAGCGCAAAGACCGTTGAGCGGATTCTTTGCCGGTCAAAACTGCTCAATCAGCGTTTCGGCACAGTGCTGGAAGATATGGAACTCGTCACTGGCGAAGAGCTTGCAGCCGCCCTCGGAATTCAGTACGGCTTCAAAACAGTGTCAAATCTCCTGAATTATGCTTATCCACCGGAAGTCCTCCGGATCATTCCGGAAGAAGTTTGCATAGAGCAGATTCTCTTTCCGCTTCGCCTGGAACAGAGCAAACTCGCCCTTGCCATGGCCGACCCCACTGACACCAGGATTGTTAATAACATCGCCGAAAACAACGGCCTGACGATTACCCCTTACATAGCATCCAGAACTGAAATTTTCAGCGCGATATGCAAGTTCTATCTGGGAAGAGAATACGTGCCATCAGGTATTGATACCGTGCTGGTCGTTGATGACGACCCGATCACACTTGACATGATCACCAACATCCTCAGTAAAAACGGCTATCGGGTAATTACTGCAACTAACGGCATGGAGGGGTTCAAGTCTGTTATTGCCGAAAAACCGCAGGTGGTCATTACCGATATGGTTATGCCCAAACTTGATGGTTACGGTCTTTTAAGCGCCTTGCAAAACCTCCCGGAAATGATGTTCACTCCGGTGATCCTCATCAGCGCAGTGGCTCATGAAGATGAAGAGTCCAGTGCCTTCAAAAAGGGATTTTTCGATTTCATGACAAAGCCGGTGAATGAAATCACTCTCCTCATCCGGGTTAAACGCGCTTTCATCTTCCAGAAACACCACTACCGGTTCGAGCATGAACCTGATGACCATAACAGACCAGCTGACATACACGATCAATAACCGACAAGAAATGAATAAGCTGTAGGGAGCTGCTGTGATCCTTGCCCCCAATGACAAATCAAGTTCCGCCATCAACATGGAGCTTTTAACGCAAGGTCTGATGGAATTCAGTCTTTTGCGCCGCTATGTGAACATATACCCCAGGCAGCACCCCAGCATCGCCCCTGGTGCTCGCAAGGTCATCGATATCTTCAACAGGATAGCTACAGAGTCCGGGGCTCTAACCATCGGCATTGCCATGGACGAACTTCTCATTGCCGACTCCCCTCTCGAAAGGAAGAACCCGGTCTTTCAGGATGTGGCGAAATCCCTCTTCGCACACAAAATTGCTGCAGTTACAATTTCACCGGAGATTGAAGTCAATGAGCTGCTTGCGTTTGTTGACATAATTAATACCTCTCCGGAAAAAATTGCCGGGGAGGGAGGCATTGCCCGGGCTGTTGCCGCCGCCAACATCCGATCTATTCAGATAACCGAAATTGACTATGGCGCATTTAGATTGACTGAGGATGAGACAGTCGCCCTGGAAAGCTCTATCCCCGTAAAACGCTCTGCCTCACTGCTCTGGGAGAAATTTGTCCGGGGAATCCTCAATGATGTTCTTGACCCGCAGGGGAGTCCGTCCGTCACCTATTCCAGAGTGGCTCCTGCCATGCTGGCAGAAATAATCAACCGGATGCAGAGTGAAACTGCCAATGGACGATCTCTCAGTTATGCCCAGGCCATAGTCCACTTTATACGTAAAGCCAAGCGGGATGGCGATGGAATCGAAAAAATAATCCAGTTCATCAATCATCTGAATCCTGAGATGCGTAAGGAATTCCTTGTCAGCACACTGGAAGCGCTCAAAGATGACAGGAAACTGGCCGGTCAGCTTCTGGCAGAGTTGACGAGCGACGCCATCTTTGATGCACTGGTTGAAATGAACAACCGTGGAGAGACAATCTCCCCGTATCTGCGAGCCCTTATGGAACGGCTCTCCACACTTGGCGTCAGCAAGGAGGTAATCTCGACGGCAAGTGAAAGAGGTGACTATAGCCGGACCGATCTGGCTGACAAGTTGAAAACTATTCTCAAGGATGATCAGGTGGAACTGTTTCTGCCTGTTGACTATGAGGCGCTGATTCGCTCAATCCTCTCTTCCGGGCAGATTTCGGTGGAAGAGATGGCAGAGAGGGAGCTGTTGCTCTCCAGCATGGCCGGCCATCCTCTTGAGCTCCAGATGAATGCTGTCATTCTCGATCTGCTTGAACACCCCTCCGGTGAAGATCGTCCTGAGGTATTGAAACAACACATCATTGACATGTTGTCATATTTCCTCGGCACCGGAGATTTTACGGCCCTCTGCGGCATCCATGAACGACTGACCTGCAATATTGAAAACCAGGCTTTCAGGCATGACCTTCTTGGCTTCTTTGCCACGCCGGACTTCATTAATGAAGTTCTGAGCAGTGTCTCCATCTGGGGCAAGGCTAAATACGACGACATCAAGTCCCTGATCAGCCGGGTGGGAACCCCGTTCCTTATTCCCACTCTGGACAGACTGGCAGAAGAAGAGAGTATGTCCCTGCGGCGCTTCTATATGGAAAGATTGCGTGAGTTTGGCGAAAGAGCGATTGAACCGACTGTTGCCCGCCTGCGTGATGATCGCTGGTATGTGGTCCGAAATATGCTGGTGCTTTTGCGGACTCTGGAGGCGACCCAGACAGTAAGCCAACTGCGCAGACTGCTGACACACCCAAACTCGCGGGTACATCAAGAGGCGCTCCGCACTCTGATTTATTTTCAGGATCCTGAAGCGGACCGGCAACTTCTCCAGGATCTAAATAGCGACAACCACGACGTCCAGTTCGCCTCCCTGCAATTGGCAGATACCAGCAAGAGCCCGCAGGTGCAGGCCAGGCTGCTGGAGCTGTTAAAAACCAGCGGCGACTTTACGCTGAGGATCGCCACCCTCCACCCTCTTGCAGCTATTGGCAATCCGATGATCCTGCCGGAACTGTGGCAACTACTCAAAACCGGCAGCATCCTGCATCCAATCATGATGCACAATTTGAAGCTGGAGATTGTCCGCTCGCTGGAACGCTATCCGGCGCTTCCGGCCGGCAAACTGCTTGAGAATATTCCGGAGATTGGCGACAGGGAACTCACCTTACTGGCAGCTGAAATTACCGGCAAACTTCAGACGAGACGCCCATGAACAGGATTCAGACCGACACACAACATGAGATTGTCCGCCAGCTGGTAATGGCAGCATCAACAGCTGCACTCTATGCAATTGATCACCCTCAGGTCATCAGGCTTTGCAACGCAGCCCATTCAAGCATCAAGGCTGCCATGGGGAGCGAAGCCGAAATTGTCATGCTTGCCATCGGCGATGAATTGATTATGGCAGAAATCCCCATGAAAGGGAGCTACTACAGCGAGAAGCTTGCCCGCCTGCTAAAGGCACGCGGCATTGGCCATCTGAAAATATTGCAGCCGGTTACCCTTGCCGAAATCCGCCAGCTGATAGTTACCATCTCCAGGGTAAGACCAGGCGGAGTTGATGCCCGTTCCAGTGAGAATATTCGCTATGGCACGGTTGAGGTCCGTCATAGTGATGTGACTGGCCGGGATATAGCCGGTTTTGAAGATCTGCTGGAAGACGAACTGGCAACTCTCGTCAATACCTTTGAGCGGATTGCCGAGCGCCAACCTTTTGAGGTTTCAGGAATAACAAGCATTGTCTCCGGCTTTGTCGGTGCTATCCGCAACAACTTCAATCCGCTCCTCGCCCTGGTTCCGCTACGGCAAATGGATGAGTATACCTTTACCCACTCCCTAGATGTTTGCGTACTCAACCTTGTTCAGGGGATGTCGCTTGGTATCGAAGGACAACTCCTGACAGAAATCGGTCTGGCAGGGATGCTCCATGACGTGGGTAAAATCTTCATGAATGCCAGCATCCTCAACAAACCGGCAAAACTTGATGACGCCGAGATGGCGCATATGCAACAACACCCCCGCCGCGGCGCCGAATACCTGCTCAGTTGCCCCGGCATACCGCGATTAGCGGTTCTCAGTTCATTCGAACATCACATGCAATACAGTCTGGCCGGTTACCCCTCCATGCATTCCGACTGGCAACTGGCTCTCCCCAGCCAGATGACCATGATTTCCGACATCTTTGATGCCTTGCGTACCCGGCGGGTCTATCAGACTCCAAAAGATTTCGAACGGATTGAAAGCTTGTTGCTGGAAAAAGCCGGTGTCGAACTAAACCCGTCGCTTACCAGAAACTTCCTTAAAGTCATGAAGCGGCTGTCAGTAGAGCTTTGACAAACCTGAAACAGCTGGATTTCGTTTCACAATTTTAGTCTGGACAGGTCAGAACCCACTTATTGCCAGATTCAATAGTCCAGAAACTGCTTACCAGAGGTTGTCATGCCAGAAAAACGAATTGGTGAAATTCTTGTTGAAAACAGTAGGTTGACGCAGGAACAGTTTGCCACGGCTCTTGAAGTCCAGCAACAGACACCAAACATTCCTATCGGACAGATAATTTGCCAGCTCGGTTATTTGTCAGCAGAAGATATGAGTCTTGCCCTCGATATAAGCAAAAAGCGGCTCAACCTTGGGGATATTCTCGTTAAACAGAATCTGATTGATCAGGAAAAGCTGGAGAACGCCATAAATCTCAGCAAGAAGGATAATATTTCACTCGGCAGTGCTCTGGTAAAACAGCACATTATCAAGGAAGAGCAGTTGGCACGGGCCATCTCCTCCCAGTACGACCTCCCCTATGTATCTCTTGACAAGTACATTCTGCCTGAAGAGCTGGGCAAATACTTCAGCGCCAGTTATGCCATGAAGCACCGGATTGTAGCCATTCAGAAGTGCCCTTGCAGCGTCACTGTTGCCATGGCATTTCCCCTTAGTCCCCACGTTCTGCACGAACTGGAAGAACTGATCCATCTCACCATCAAACCGGTTATCGCCAGGGAGAGTGATATTTTCATGGCGCTGGAAAATATCTATGGTGTGCAGCGCAAGGCGCCAACCGCATCACAGGTTGATCCTGTTCAACTCGACATCATGGAGGATTTTTCTTCCGAAGAGCTCCGCTCCAAATACGTCCTCGACCACAACGTTGACTATATTGCAAAAAGGCTGATTTCTGTTGGCGTTCAGATTAATGCCAGTGATATCCATCTGGAGTTCACTGAATCCGGAGCCGATGTCCGCTTCAGGATCGACGGCGTCTTGCAGTCTATCGACATGGGAGGGGATTACCGGCTCATCATGACCCATGGCCGACCGCTGATCTCCAAAATAAAAATTCTCTGTGATATGGATATAACCGAAAAAAGACGTCCCCAGAACGGCAGTTTCCGCGTCAAGATGACGGCTGGCAACTTCCCTAAGACCGTCGATTTCCGGGTCTCAACCGTCCCTACCAAATACGGTGAAAACATGGTCATAAGGATTCTCGACCGCAAGGGACCGATGTCCTTGCAGACCCTGGGATTCAGTAATACAGTCAGTATTGAATTGGACAGACTCCTGGCCAAACCGACCGGAATCTTTCTGGTTACCGGGCCGACAGGTTCCGGCAAGTCCTCGACCCTTTACTCCATCCTCGGAAGGCTAAACAGTCCGGGAGTGAAGACCATGACGGTCGAAGACCCGATTGAATACACCATGGACGGTATCAGCCAATCGGAAGTCAATACGGCCATTGGCAATACCTTTGCTGAATACCTGCGAGCCTTCCTTCGCCAGGACCCTGACAACATCATGGTCGGTGAGATCAGGGACGTGGAAACGGCGATGATCTCCATCCGTGCATCCCTGACCGGCCATACTGTTCTTTCCACCCTGCATACCAATGACTCCACCGGCGTTGTCCCAAGGCTGCTGGACATGGGGGTAGATGCCACCCTGCTATCCTCAACCCTCCACTGTGTTATCTCTCAGCGGCTTGTCCGGATAAACTGCACCCACTGCCGAGAAGAGTACCAACCGAACGCGGAGATACTGGAAGAGTTCGGAGTTGCTTTGGGCTCCACGAGTCTATTCATCCACGGCAAGGGGTGCCCTAACTGCAACTGCACAGGTTTCAGCGGGAGGCTACCGATAGTGGAGATGTGGATTCCATCCCGTGAAGAGGCTCTGCTTATCAACAAACATGCAGAAAACCAGTTATTGCGTGAATCTGCTTTCATCAACGGGAATAATCTGACAATGTTGCAGGATGGCCTCGAAAGAGTGCTAAAGGGGGAGACGACTCTGGAAGAACTGGTCAGAGTCATCCCCTACGAACAGGTACTGGAGTATCGTCGTAAAATTGACATGGGGTTGGGCAAAAGGCTGTAATTCTCGTTGCATTCCTGGAACTAATCACTGCCAAGCATATACCGGTCAAGTATCCACCGGGCAATGCTCCTGTGTGGCGGAAGGCCGATCAACGGCTCATCGCGGTTGAACCAGCGGGCATCTTCCAGTTCACTCTCGTCAACAACAATCTCGCCGCTTTCGTAATCAGCTATAAAACCTGCCATAAGCTGGCTCGGAAAGGGCCAGCACTGGCTCCCGACATACTGAACATTTTTGATGACAATGCCGGTCTCCTCCAGCACCTCCCGTGCAGCGCACTCCTCCAGTGATTCCCCCATATCGAGAAAACCGGCCACAAGACCGTAACGACCGGGGAACCACTCCTTCTTTCGGGCAAGGAGAAACTGATCGCCACGGCGGACAAGGACGATGGCGCAGGGGTGGATTGAAGGGAAATGCTCGTAGTTGCAGACAGGGCAGAGCATCCCGAAGTTACCGGGCATTGGTGTCAAAGCGCCGCCGCAGCTGGAACAAAAACGGCTCTTCTTCTGCCAGTGAATGATCTGCATCGCCATACCGCCGAGAGTGAGGGTGGCGTCATCGAGACGATCTCCTGAGGCGTTGAACGGCTCGGCGGAAAATGACGGCGGTATCTCAATAGAGCGGCTGATTGCAGCAATCCACAGGGGTTTACCCTGCCAAAGCCCGATCGTCGAGGGTTCACAGCGCTCAGACAAAAACTCCGGCATTGGGCCGAATGGCATCTGTAGCTGTTCCGTAACCAGCATAGAGTTCCCTTGCAGGATAAGCCAGAATCCATCCCCGTCAAGCCCTGCGCTCTGCGGGCTGCCAGGGAGAATCGCCACAAAACCGCTCTGCACGGCGGCTCGATTAAAGGGAAGATCTGCTGTCAATGGATAACGCATCATGCAACTCCTGAATTTGAAAGGGCGCCCCAAAGGACGCCCTTTCAAATCATATTTTTTTCAATACTCAACTACTTCCCCTTCTTCCCCTCAAGCTCCTCTTTCAGCCCTTCAATAACCGCCTTGACCTCATCGATCATTTCCTGTGCCTGGGGAGATTTTTCGTATTTGAGATATAGTTTGAGATATTTCACCGCTTCGGTGAGATGCTCCCTGTCCATATGCAGGCTGCCGAGAGTCAGATAGGCAAGGGTAAACTCGGGGTCAAGTTTGATAGCTTCAAGGCATTCACGTTCGGCATCATCATGTTCGCCAAGATCGTAGAACAGCTCGCCCAGATTGAAGTGGGCTGCCGCATCATAGGGATCGACTGCTATCCCGCGGTTGAAAGCTTCAATGGCCTTGTCACGGTTGCCGAGACCATACCAGGCATCGCCAAGGGCGTTATAGGCAAAGACATTGTCAGAGTCGAGCTCCAGGGCCTTTTCATAGGCTTTTATGGCATCCTCGACCCGTTCCATGCTGTTTTGAACAAGACCGATATTGACATAACCGTCGGCATCTTTCGGATTGATCTTGACAATCTTTTCGTAAGTATTGAGCGCTTCCTTGTGCTTCCCCTGCTCAAAATAGATGTCTCCAAGCGAAGTAAGAGCCTCTGTATCCTCTGGAGCCAGTTTCAGTCCGGCTTCATAGGCGGCTATTGCCTCGTCCGTTTTCTCCAGTCCCTCTAACGCCTCACCAAGAAAGAAATGTCCCTCCGGATCTTTCGGCTCCAGTTCTATGCATTTTCTCGCTCCATCACAGGCCTTTTTGAAATCTCCTGACTCTATTGCTGCAATGACACTCTCAATTGTCTCTTCAAATATTGCGCTCATATATCCTCCTTCATCGAATGTTATCGCCTTATATCATAGGAAAACTTAATTAGCACGCAAATTCAAATCAATCTAGTGCAAAAACTGACAGCTACCATCTAGCCCTGCCAGCCGGGCACTCAGGGACTAAGAATATTGAACTGGCTTGATAATTCGCAAGTTTTGAAATAGTATCTGGCAACAAATATTTCAACGGAGGAATAATAAATGAAGAAAATTTCTACCATTATCGCCGCACTTTTTGTCGCAGCATCTCTTTCAACCGTAGCTATTGCAGCGGATCCACTGCAAAAAGCCGACGATGCCCTTACCAAAGCGGCAACCGCAACTGACAAAGCTGTAAAAAAAGAGGCTGACCTGAAAGACAAGGCTGCCAAGAAAGACGCTGATCTGAAGGAAAAAGCCGCCAAGAAAGAAGCTGCGGCTAAAGAAAAGGCCGAGAAGAAAGCTGCTGCAGCAAAAGAAAAAGCAGAGAAAAAAGAAGAGGCTGCCAAAGCAAAGAAGCAAAAGGCTGATGAAAAGCTGGCCGCAAGCAAAGAGAAAAAAGATGCCACTGTAAAAGGGGCAAAGAACCTCAACGACGCAGTCAAGAAAGACGTTCAGGACATGAAGAAATAATCCTTTCAACCTCTACGAAAAACAGATTAGAAAAGGCGGCCTTAAAAGTCGCCTTTTTTTTATTACAAACTTGAACAGAAATTGCTCCAATGAGCATATTTGCAATCTTATTCTATACAGTATGGGGGAAAATCATTTATACTCCTTAAAAATTTCAGCATTTCGGGACAATTCATGCCACAGCGAATCGAATCTCTCGGACTTCGTACCCTCGAAGACATAAGCGCACTGATTCTTCACTCCCACGACCTACAGGAGACGCTCGACAACATCGTCAATGTCGTCTCAAGACGGATGGCATCCGATGTCTGCTCCATCTATCTGCTTGATGATGACGGCGAAACGCTGCGCCTCCATGCCACCAAGGGTCTGTCCCTATCGTCGGTCGGCAAGATCACCATGAACATTTCCGAAGGACTCACCGGTCTTGTCGTTGAGCAGCGCAGCGTTGTAAGCCTTGAAAATGCCCATGAACACCCGCGTTACAAGTACTTTGCCGAAACAAAGGAAGAGCGCTACCACTCCTTTCTCGGCATTCCGATGTTAGAGCGCAAGAGTCCGGTCGGTGTCATTGTTGTCCAGCACCGCGAACCACGTGCCTATACCGAAACCGAGATCAGCACCCTTTCAACAATCGCCTACCAGATTTCAAGCATCGTCACGAATGCAAAGCTCCTCGACTCAATCCGCAAAAAAGATGAAGAAAGGATCATTCTTGAAAATGAGCTGAAGAAGATTCACACCAAACGGATTCCAGGAGATGATCTGCCACCTGGCACAAGAGGGGCGGTTCCCGGTGTAAGGCGCGGAACCGGCGTTTCACCCGGATTTGCAGTCGGCAGTATCTACATCCTCACCAGGCGCAACCAGCTTCTTTCAGCAATGATGGAGAGCACCCGATCGCCAGAGGAAGAGCACCACAGGCTGACTTTGGCAATTGAAAAAGCCCGCATTCAGACGCTCTACATGGAGAAGCGTGTGGCAGAAAGGCTTTCAGACGAGGATGCCTCAATATTCCACACCCATCTGATGATCCTGGAGGATCGGGGTTTTATCGCCAAGATCGAGGAGTTAATCAATCAGAATTACGGGGCAGCAAGGGCTGTTCATGATGTCGTCAAATTCTACATGGACGCCTTTGAGCGGATGGAAGATCCCTACCTGCGCAGCCGCTCCGCCGACATGGAAGATATCGGCCGCAGAATCATCGACTCTCTCGATGGCAGGAGTACGGAGCAACCTACTTTCAACGAGAAGAGGATCCTGGTCGCCACCGAGATCCTCCCTTCCGACCTTGCAACTCTTGAGGTTGAAAACATTCTTGGCATAATCACCGAAAAAGGTGACCTCAACTCCCATGCTGCAATTATTGCCAGATCACTCGGTATCCCTGCGGTTGTTGGCATTGAGGGATTTGCCCAGGATCTGGCCATGTCTGACGTGCTGATAATAGACGGCAATAGCGGCCACATTTACATAAACCCTGATAACCACGTCAAAAAAGAGTACGAGCGGCTTGAGAGCGACTTCGGAATAAAAAGGCGTGAACTCGACACTCTGCGTGACACACCGGCTGTCACCAAAGACGGTGTGCGCATCTATCTCAAGGCAAACATCGGCCTGATAAGCGATATCCGCATTGCCGTTGCCAGCGGCGCCGAAGGGGTTGGACTCTACCGCACCGAATTCCCTTTCATGGCAAGAAAGCAGTTCCCGGACAGAAACGAGCAGGCAGCCATCTACTCGAAGATTCTTGAAGGCTTCGAAGGTAAACAGATTACCGTCCGGACCCTCGACATTGGCGGTGACAAGGGGCTTCCGTATTTTGAACACCCCCAGGAAGTAAATCCGTTCATGGGTTGGCGTGGCATCAGGATTTCCCTTGAGCAGCAGGGAATCTTCCGCGAGCAGCTTGCTGCGATCATGATGGCTTCTGTGAATTGCGATGCAAGGATAATGCTGCCGATGATCACCGGGGTTGAGGAGATAGTTCTGGCAAGGGAGATTTTTGACGCGACTGCCGCAGAACTGCGTGGATCAGGAATACCTTTCAATGGGAACATTCCGCTCGGCATCATGATCGAAACACCGGCCGCAGTTCAGACTGCCGCCATTCTCGCAAAAAAGGCCGACTTCTTCAGTATCGGTACCAATGACCTGATTCAGTATACACTTGCAGCTGACAGAAATAACGCTAAGGTTAAGAGCTACTACACCCCTTACCATCCGGCGCTGCTTCACTCGATAAAAGCGGTAGCTGAAGCTGCTATCGAAGCGGGTATACCTGTATCACTCTGCGGCGAAATGGCTGCCGACCCCCTCAATGTCCTTTTGCTTGCAGGCCTGGGAATCACCGACTTAAGCATGTCCTCGCCGTCCATCCCCAAAGTAAAACAAGCGATCCTCGGTACCACTCTCAAAACAGCAAAAAAGGTAGCAGAAGAAGCATTACAGCTTGAAAGCTGCAAAGAGATAGCCGCTTACCTGAAAGAGGCAAGCCTGGAGCTCGGCATCATAATTTAACAATGGCTAACATGACCTTAATTTTTTCTGGAGAAATTCGAGTCACTGTCGTATAACACGGCTTGGAACAGAACCCAGATCGGAGTACTGACAATGAAACTCGGCATATACACTCTGCTGCTATCAATCCTGATGATATCAAGCGTTCAGGCAAAGATATTCAAAGCCTACAACGGCGATATCGACTTCAACCATTCAAAGCACATGGGCCTCTACCCATGCACCGAGTGCCACGAAGGACCACCCCGCCAGTTCGGCATAGACAAGCAGAAGGCCCACAAACTCTGCATCGGCTGCCACACCAAAGAGGGTGCAGGTCCGACCCGCCACTGCGGCCAGTGCCACGGCAACGCCGATAACAAAAAGGATTAGCCCGACAAATCATAACAAACAAACGCCCTGCCTCAAAAAGGAAGCAGGGCGTTTGTTTATTTCAGTTAAACCCACTGACTTCGAGAAATGGACCGGATGCAAGGCGCACCGGAGGATTAGGCGCGAGGCATAGCAACGCTACGTTGAGCGCTTAATCCGAGGAGCAACGCCGCAGGCGGCCATTTATCGGAGCCGTATTACCCCATGACGATTACGAGATCCTCTTTCTCCACCTTATCCCCTTCTTTAAACTTCACCTCAACAACCTTGCCATCGGCCTTGGCCTTGATGTTTGTCTCCATCTTCATTGCCTCGGTTACCATAAGGACATCGCCAGCCTTGACATCGTCACCGGCCTTGAAATTGACCTTAAGCACTTTTCCAGGCATTGGCGCGCCGACATGGGTCGGATTCCCTTTGTCAGCTTTCTCCCGGACAGTTGCATCTGTTGCAGCCGATTGATCACGCACAGTTACGGAACGGGCATTGCCGTTCAGTTCAAAATAAACCTGACGGGTGCCGTCGGGCTGGACTCTGCCGATGGCGTTCAGCTTGATGATGAATGTCTTGCCCGGCTCGATATCAAGGGAGGTCTCCTGGCCCGGCTCCAATCCGTAAAAGAAGATCGGCGTCGGGATGACTGAGGTATCGGAATACTCCTGGCGATGGCGGTCGAATTCCGGATAGACATTCGGGTAGAGTATCGACGAGATCAACGCCTTATCGTCGATCTTGTGTCCAAGTTTCTCTTCCAGCATCAAGCGCTCTTCTTCAAAATCCGCCGGTTCCAAGAGCTCACCCGGACGACAGGTAATGGGCTGCTGATCCTTGAGAATGATCTTCTGCAACTCCTGTGGCCACCCCTGGTACGGCTGACCGAGCATCCCCTTGAACATGCCGACAACAGACTCGGGGAAGGCAAGCTCTTCTTTGGTGGTGAAGACATCTTCAGGCTCAAGGTTGTTTTTTACCAGGAACATGGACATGTCGCCGACAACTTTAGAAGATGGCGT
The DNA here is from genome assembly GCA_013377075.1 of Geobacteraceae bacterium. Lineage (GTDB taxonomy): Bacteria > Desulfobacterota > Desulfuromonadia > Geobacterales > DSM-12255 > VEOV01. Next base: position 24,474 of record JACABD010000022.1, read on the forward strand.
CACCTTGACGATATCGCCAAACATCATGTTGACCTTGTGATACATCTCCTTGCACTCGTCCCAGCGCTCGATCAGGCCAAGCCCGGCAACCTGGGGCTTGTAGTTGGAGTACTGCCCCCCCGGAATTTCGTGATGATAAACCTCGGCAGTCCCTGATTTCAGTCCTGACTCGAACGGCGCATAGTAATCACGGACCGTCTCCCAGTAGTTTGCCAGTTGCTGGAGGCCGGCCGCATTGACGAGCGGATCGCGCTCACTGCGCTCCAGGCTTGAAACCAGCGCATTCAGGTTTGGCTGGGCAGTAAGTCCCGAGAGTGATGACAGCGCCGCATCGACTATATCCACGCCTGCTTCGCTCGCTTTGAGCAGCATGGCGCTGCCGTTGGATGAAGTGTCGTGGGTATGGAGGTGAATCGGAATACCGATATTTTCTTTCAGCGCCTTGACCAGCTTGTAAGCGGCCATTGGCTTCAGGAGTCCCGCCATATCCTTGATGGCAAGGATATGGGCACCCATCTGCTCCAGCTCTTTGGCCATACTGACATAATACTCCAGCGGGTATTTGTCACGCTTTGGATCGGTAATGTCGCCGGTGTAGCAGATGGCCGCCTCGCAGATCTTGCCGCTCTTGCGAACCGCTTCCATGGCCACCTTCATGCCGGTTGTCCAGTTGAGGGAGTCGAAAACACGGAAGATATCAACCCCTGAATTGGCAGCCTCTTCTACGAACTTCTGCACCACATTGTCCGGATAGTTGGTGTAACCGACCGCATTGGAGCCCCGCAGCAGCATCTGGAAAAGAATGTTCGGGATCATTTCCGAAAGCTTGTGCAGACGCTGCCATGGATCTTCCTTGAGGAAACGCATGGAGACGTCAAAAGTTGCTCCACCCCAACATTCAAGGGAAAAGAGATCGGCGCCCAGATATGAGGTCGGCTCGGCAATCTTGAGAAGATCATAGGTTCTGACCCGGGTTGCCAGGTTTGACTGGTGGGCATCACGCATAGTGGTGTCGGTAATGAGCAGCTTCTTCTGCTCCAGAATCCACTTGGAAAGCCCCTCTGCACCCAGGGTCATGAAGAGGTCGCGGCTACCTGAAGGGCGCGGCTTGGTCATATCAATTTCAGGAACTCTCGCCTCGATCAGCTCTGCTGATTTAAGCGGCTTGGCAACCCCTGGTGAGCCGTTGACACTGACATCGCCGAGGAAGGTCAGCACCTTGGTTGCCCGGTCTTTCTTCTCGCGGATATGAAGCAGTTCCGGATGCTTGTCGATGAAGGAGGTGTTGCACTTGCCTTTCAAAAAGACCGGATGGGTGACGACATTTTCAAGAAAACCGATATTGGTCTTGACGCCGCGGACACGGAACTCCTGCAGGGAGCGATTCATGATATTGGCGGCTTCAGTAAAGGTAAGCCCCCAGGAGCTGACTTTTACCAGAAGCGAATCGTAATGAGGTGTTATCTGGGCGCCGGTTGAAGCGTTACCGGCGTCGAGTCGCACGCCGCAGCCTGCTGCGGAGCGGTAGGTTGTAAGGGTGCCGAAATCGGGGGCAAAGTTATTGGCCGGATCTTCAGTAGTAATCCGGCACTGGATGGCGTAGCCGCGCATATCTATGGCGCTCTGGGACGGGATGTTGATCTCCGGATCGGAAAGCTTGTGCCCGGCGGCAATGAGTATCTGGGTCTGGACGAGATTACGACCGGTGATCATCTCGGTCACTGTATGCTCAACCTGAATGCGCGGGTTCATCTCGATGAAGTAGTGATTTCCCTCGGCATCCACAAGAAACTCAACAGTTCCGGCGTTGCGGTATTTCACCTGTCCGGCAATTTTCAAAGCCGCGGTACAGAGCTCTTCACGCTGGTTCTGGGTGAGGCAGAGTGATGGCGCAAACTCGACCACCTTTTGATGGCGGCGCTGCACTGAGCAGTCACGGTCAAAAAAGTGAACGAGGTTACCGTAGTTATCCCCCATGACCTGCACTTCGATATGCTTTGGATTTTCGATGTAGCGCTCAAGGAAAACATCAGCATTGCCGAAAGATGCTTTTGCCTCGCTGCTGGCAGCGACAAGCCCCTCAAGCAACTCTTTTTTATTTTGAGCGACCCGCATACCACGGCCACCACCACCGGCAGAGGCCTTGATGATGATCGGATAACCTGCCTCCTTGGCAAATTTAAGGGCTTCTTCTTCCTTGGTAATCGGATTTTCAGTCCCTGGAACAACCTGCACACCGGCAGCTACTGCGGCCTTACGACCGGCAACCTTATCGCCAAGTGCCCGCTGCATCTCACCGGTCGGTCCGATAAATGATATCCCGTTAGCCTCGCACTTCTCGGCAAATTCTGCATTTTCAGCCAAAAAGCCGTAGCCTGGGTGGATTGCATCAACATCTGCCTTCAGCGCAAGGGCAATAATCTCGTCGATGCCGAGATAGGCATCAATCGGCGCCTTCCCCTTGCCGATCAGGTAGGCTTCATCGGCCTTGTATCTGTGGAGCGACAGCTTGTCTTCTTCCGAGTAGATAGCAACAGTGCCGATGCCGAGTTCGGTACAGGCACGGAAAATCCTGATTGCAATTTCGCCACGATTGGCAGCCATAATCTTCCTGAATTTTTTCTTCTGCATCAAAAAACCCCCTTGCTGTTTTATGCAAATTAAATATTTAGTAAAAGTAAAATTATTTAGTTATTTTAGATAGTTACGCGTCTTTCAGATGCTGCATAGAAACAGAATGAGCACAAATTGTCAACAAGAAATGGTCCAAAGAGCTGCATGATTGAAAAACTGCTCCGCTTGTGTATAATGAACCAGAATTTTATCCGCAAACCGGTATCTTGTCAAAAAGGAGAACATAATTAATGCGCAAATTACTTCCTGTTTCCGCCATGCTGCTCTGCACTGCTCTTCTGGCAGTCAACTCTACTGCCGAAACTCTGCCTGAGAAGAGCGTGTCCGCGCCTGCTGCGGCAAAAGAGCCTCAGGCAAAACCTGCTGCAATATCACCGGAAGACACTGTTGCAAAAATTGACACAACCACCATTACAAGAAAAGAGCTCGACAGGGCACTATCGGTGCTTGTTGCCCAGAACAGGATTCAGCAGGGCTCCACACCGGAGGCAATGAAGGAGGCTCAGAAGTCTGCCCTTGAGCAACTTGTATTTGCCGAGCTGATCTATCAGCAGGGGATGAAGGTTGCTCCGGCTGACCTGGAAAAACAGGTCGAGTTCAAGATGGCACAGAACAAAAGTAAATTCGGCACACCTGCTGAGTTCGAGGCTGCACTCAAAGATTCTGCAATAACCGAAAATGAGCTTGCTGCAATCAGCCGCAAGGATATCGTCATCACCAACTACATTGAGACTAAAATAGCCCCGTCTATTGCGGTAACAGATGAAGAGATCAAGAAATTCTACGAAGACAACAAGGCAGGACTTGTGGAAGAGCCCCAGGTAAAGGCAAGCCATATCCTCATCGGCGTGGATTCTGCCGCAGCACCGGTGGTAAAGGCAGAAGCAAAAGCAAAGGCCGAAGCCATCCTGAAAGAACTGAAAGGGGGCAAGGACTTTGCCGAAGCGGCAAAAGCCAACTCAACCTGCCCCAGCAAGGATCAGGGCGGCGATCTCGGATTCTTTGGTAAAGGACAGATGGTTCCGGCCTTCGAGCAGGCGGCATTCTCCATGAAGCCGGGGGAACTCAGCGATGTCGTCGAAACCCAGTTCGGCTACCACATTATCAAGGTAACGGAGAAGAAGGAATCAGACCCGCCGAAGCTTGAAGAACTCAAAGACAAGATCACTGCCTTTCTCAAAGGGCAAAAGACCCAGAAGGCCGTTTTTGATCACGTAACAAAACTGAGGAAAGAGTCAAAGGTAGAGATACTTCTGTAATCCACCGTTAAATCAAAGTAAAAAGCCCGGCAGAGTCTTCTCTGCCGGGCTTTTTTATTATTTTAGTCAATCAATTTCAGGCTGCCGTCGCAGCAGGCGGCACAAAGACCCTTACTGAAAGCTCCTTATCCAGCATCAGTTGACCGTAGCCGTTATCGCCGATCATCTTCAGCTTGCCGATGATCTCACGGTCGTTCTCCTCTTCCTCAATCTGCTCGGTGATGAACCACTGCAGGAATATCTGGGTGGCGTGGTCCTTCTCCATTACGGCCAGCTCAGTCAGCTCGTTGATACACTTTGTGATGAATTGCTCGTGCTTCAGGGTCTCCTCGAAGAAGTTAAGCAGTGTCGGAAAACTGCTGGCCGGCTTTGTCATCTTGTCGACAACAGCCTGTGACCCCTGGCTGTTAATATAATTGTAGAATTTGGTGAAGTGAACCATCTCCTCCTGATACTGAACACTGAACCAGTTTGCCACCCCTTTAAATCCCATTTCGTTGGCTGCAGACGACATATTCAGGTAGAGATACGCTGAAAAAAGTTCGGTGTTCATATGTTTGTTAAGTGCTGCGTAGACTGATTTTGAAAGCATTTGTGAGTCCTCCATTCGAGTATTGATTTTGTTAAGTTACACCAGCTTTAGCGCTTTTTTCCATAAACATTTTCAAGAGGTCAATCGGTACAGGGAAGATTGTTATCGAGTTCTTTTCAGCGGCAATTTCGGTCAGGGTCTGAAGATAGCGAAGCTGTAGCGAAATCGGCTCTGTTGCGAATTGCACCCTTTGACTGTACCGCAAAACATGGATTCGTCAACCACACCCGAAACATTGGAAATCTTGCAGAGAGTGCTAAACCGTGCTAATAGTTGCGCCATGAATGAGAAACCATCTGTTCTGCTGATAGACGACGAGGAAGGGAGCCGCCACGCCCTGACCATGCTCCTCAAAGGGAACTACGAGGTCACCGGTGCGGCAAGCGGCCATGAAGCCAGGCAGCGTCTTGCTACGGAAAGGTTCGACATAGTCGTTACCGACCTGCGCCTTCCCGATTGCAGCGGCATCGACCTTCTCAAACAGGTCAAAAGCTATCACCCCTCAACCGAGGTCATTCTCATTACCGGTCACGCCTCGGCTGAAACCGCTGTCAGCGCCATGAAGGAAGGGGCTTTCGACTATGTGACCAAACCCCTGAACATGGATGAACTGAGGATTATCCTCGCTAAAGCCCTTGAAAAGCGGCGGCTTCTCACGGAGAACACCTACCTGAAAAAACAGCTCCGCGAAAAGTACGGCTTTGCAAAAATTATCGGTAATTCATCTGCAATGCAGGACCTTTTCCGCCTTATGCACAGGGTCATAAAAACCGACTCAACGGTTCTGCTCATGGGGGAATCGGGCACTGGCAAGGAGATAGTTGCAAAATCAATTCACTTCAACAGCAACAGACTCGACAAGCCGTTTGTGGCTGTCCACTGCGGCGCCATACCGGAGACACTCCTTGAAAGCGAGCTTTTCGGCCATGCCAAAGGGGCTTTTACCGGTGCCGTAAAAGAGAAGATCGGCAAATTCGAGAGTGCCAATAACGGCACCATCTTCCTCGACGAAATCGGCACCATGCCACTGCATCTGCAGATCAAGCTGCTCAGGGTTCTCCAGGAACAGGAGATTGAACGGGTCGGCTCCAACACTACGGTAAAGCTGGATGTAAGGGTAATTGCGGCAACAAATGTTTCACTGGAAGATGAGGTCAAAAATGGCCGTTTCCGGGAGGATCTCTTCTACCGCCTCAATGTAATTCCTCTTACAGTTCCCCCTCTGCGGGACCGGAAAGACGACATCGTCCCCCTTGTCCGTTTCTTCCTGACAAAATACTGCACCGCCATGAAGCGCCAGCCAATGACGATCAGCAGGCAGACCCTTGAAGCGATGGAGCTCTATGACTGGCCGGGGAATGTACGTGAGCTGGAAAACGCCGTGGAGCGGCTCGTCGCGCTGACAGAAGGTGACGTCATAGCCATCTCCGATCTGCCGGACAATGTCGGCAGGCAGCATGGCAGCATGCTCTCCTTCAGCTACGAGTTCAATGATGACGGCCTCGACCTGGCAGCTGCGGTCAGTGAGATTGAGTCAAGAATCATCACCCGGGCACTCTCAAGATGCGATAACGTCAAGGCAAAAGCAGCTTCCCTTCTGAAGATGAACCGGACGACCCTGGTGGAGAAGATGAAGCGGTTGAAAATGGAGTAAAAACGGCAGTTGGGGGCTACAGGTTCTGCTCAGACCTCAAACTCCTTCGGATCGTCATCCCTCTCAACAACCGCCCAGTCAAACTCGGCAGGATCGTAATCGGCAATCTTTTCGAGCGGCACCTTCAGGTATCGCCCTTTTGCACTCACGGCAACAGAGCCGTCAGGCAGGAGAATCTCTCCGCTGCCGCTGAAAAAGCGGCTTTTCTCTTCCGTTATCCTGCCGAGCACCTTCAGTTCAATATCCAGCGGGATCGGCTTTTTATATTCGACAGTCAGCTCCAGCGTTACCCCCCAGACATCGGCGATGTTGCCTATCATTATTGCCCTGCCGATTGTCTCATCAAGTATTGTTGAGGCGAGGCCGCCATGAAGTCGCCCGGGATAGCTCTGATGCATTTCACCAGGGGTAAATGTCGCCACAAGCTCGCCATCATCGGTCTCATAAAATGAGGCCTTCAAACCCGCAATGTTCTTGAGCCCGCAGACAAAACATGACTTAGAATTCTGCTGTTTTTTTGTAACTCTCTTTTTCATGATCCCCGCTCTTGCTTTTTTGGTTGGTGGTTCTATAATCGACACGCTTTCTGATGACAAATAGCCAACTGCTGAACAGGGCGTATCATGCCTGAAAACTGCCGGACTTTACAATCATTGAAATTATGGGGCATGGTCGCGGCCTGCTCTTTTCTTTTCTCAGCCCTTCTGGTCTGTACATCGGAAGAGTCGCCCCTGCCTGGGAAAACAGGAATTATGCTGCGCGGCACCTCCGAACAGTCCCCCCAAACCAGGATAACAAAGCAGTCGGCAAAATCCCAGGCATCCCAGAAAATACGGGAGACCAGCGGAGTAATAACCAGCGACTACACCTTTGTCAACTTCAATAATGACCAGCTTGCCCTCACCTTTTCAATCCACGCAAAAGAGCTTGCCACCTACAAACTTGAGTACGGCTATACAGCGGATGAAAGGGCCGCAATTGACCGCTGGCAGCAGAATGCCATGGAAGATGCCTACAAGAATGCGGTAAAAAACCACCAGAGCCAGGAGCAGCTGAACCTTGCAGGAGAACGGATTGCTGCCGAATACAAGGCAAAGGTTCTGGCATTTTACCGGTTGCGTGGTTTCACCCTTCTCTCAGGCAATGTTCTGGTAGCTGACATTCCTGAAATCGTCCGCAGAAATGTGAGAAAAGCCAAACCGCTGGCTCTCTCCCTGAGCAGTTCTGCCGAAAGACTCGGCTACGACTCTGACAGTATCATCTCGGCAGCACTCTCCTTTATCCAGACAGCTGTTCTTTACGAAAATGTGCCGATGGAGATCAGGGGAAGACAGACCGGCGGGGTCTACCCGCCGCTCGAAACAGCAGCCATCGGCAAAGGGGATTGCGACACCAAGAGCGCACTTCTTGCCACCATCCTTCTCAACTGGAACAGGATCAGGATGATAGGCGTGAACGTTCCGGGTCACTATCTGGTTGGAATAATGAGGAACCCTGCAAAAGGAGATGTCTTTGTCGAATACAAGGGGATCAAGTACGTTCTGATGGAGGCGGCAGGCCCTGGGTGGCTGCCACCCGGGAGTGTTGACAAAAAAACCCTTTCACAACTTGGCGTAACAGAGAGTGTAAAAATAGATCCCTTTACTCTGAACTGATAACAGGAGAGAAAAATGTTTTTGATCCAGCTTATGGTAAGTCTGTTTGAGCTTATGCTGATGGTGGTGATGTCCGGCGTGATTATTTACACCATCTACCGGATTTTCATAAAGGCAAACAGAGATTTTGACATGGAAGAAGAGATTGCAAAGGGGAACATCGCTGTCGGTATTCTTGTTGCGACAATCATGGTTTCAGCTGCGCTGCTGCTCGAAAAGGGGCTGGGAGCGTCAGTCGGCATGTTCAAGCTCTCACTCTCCGCTCCCGATGAAATAGCCATGCCCCTCTGGCAGACAGCCCTTCTGACACTCAGCCATCTGACTCTAACCCTCGCCATAGCACTGTTTACGGTTTCAGCAACCCTGAGACTCTTCGGAAGACTGGCACGGAACATAAACCCGCAGATGAAACTTGGTGAGCATCTGAAAAACGGCAATGTCGCTGTGGGTATTCTGCTTGCAGCAGTTGTTTTTATTGCCACACACTATGTCGGTGAAGGGGTAAGTTCCCTGACCAAGGCGCTGGTGCCCCAGCCGAAGATCGGCAAGATCGAGATAATGAAGTAACCAACCTGACTTAGTCACCATTGATTTTCATGACCCTCCTGAGCTGTAAAAAGATGACTCCAGGAGGGTCACATTAGAGACGGTTTTCAGCTGTCAGGTGATCAGATCAAAGGTACTTTCCAACAATTACATCAAGATCAGCCTTTGCCTTCTCAGGGATCGTTTTCCTGTCTGTTATGACCGCATACTGCATTGCTGTTGCGCAGGGGCAGGATCTCTCCGCAGCTATGCCACTTACAGCATGACGAATGATGTTTTTCGCCATGGCGACATTCTGGTGGATAATCTTGATGATAGCCTCCACCGTCACATCTTCATGGGAATTGTGCCAGCAGTCGTAATCTGTCGAAAGGGCAATGATTCCGTAGCAGATCTCCGCTTCCCTCGCAAGTTTGGCTTCAGTCAGGTTGGTCATGCCGATAATCGAGGCATCAAGTCCCCTGTACATGAGCGACTCCGCCCGTGTGGAGAACGCCGGACCTTCCATGCAGATGTAGGTTCCACCACGGTGAACAGTTGCACCGGCGCTCTTTGCGGCACTCTCTAGCCTGTCGGAGAGGCTGGCGCAGACAGGATCGGCAAAGCCTGCATGGGCAACAACACCATTGCCGAAAAAGGTATCTTTCCTGACCCCTTTTGTCCGGTCGATGAACTGGTCGGGGATGACGATATGTCCGGGGACAATCTCTTCTTTAAGGCTGCCAACCGCAGAGACAGAGATTATCTGCTCGACACCGAGCTTTTTCATACCGTAGATATTTGCACGATAATTTACTTCCGATGGCAAGAAGCGGTGCCCACGGCCATGGCGGGGTAGAAATACCATCTTCACTCCGTTCAGAGTCCCGGTTATAAAGAGATCTGAAGGGTCACCAAAAGGTGTTGACACAACCTCCTCATTCACATCTGTAAGCCCCTCCATCTCGTACAGTCCACTGCCGCCGATAACTCCGATTACCTTTTCAGACATCTTCCACCTCGTTAATTAATTTGAGCTTATCAAGTTTTCCTTTCAGCTGACCGCAGGCAGCAGAGATTTCGCCACCACGACTGCTTCTGGTTATGACCGTCACGTTGCGATCAATTAGATATTTGTGAAATGCGTCTACAGCCGCTTGCGTCGGGCTTTTGAAGCCAGCCCCCTCATGCTCGTTGAACGGGATCAGATTCACCTTATTGGGAATGTCGCTGGTTAGTTTCAGCAGCCTTTTTGCATCTTCCAGCGAATCGTTAAGACCACCTATCAGGACATATTCAATGGTGATCTTGCGACTGGAGGGGAGCGGAAACTCACGACAGGCCTTGAGCAGCTCTTTCAGCGGATATTTACGATTGATCGGCATAATCTGGCTGCGCAGCTCGTCCGTTGTGGCATTAAGCGATACGGCCAGGTTGACAGTAACCCGCCTGCCAAGCTCAGCCATCTGCGGAACAAGACCGCAAGTGGAGACCGTGATCCTCCGGTTTGAAAGCTGCAATCCGTTGCCATTGAGCATGATCTCGATAGCCCGGACGAGGTTGTCCAGATTTTGTAGCGGCTCACCCATCCCCATGAAGACGATGTTGCGGATCTCTGCGTCTTTTTTTGCAGCACAGACCTGATTGATTATCTCAGCTGTAGTCAGGTTGCGCTTGAGCTTGAAGGTTCCGGTAAGGCAGAATTCACACCCCATGGCACACCCCACCTGTGTTGAGACACAGAGGGTGTTTCTCCCCTCGTCAGGGATCAGAACCGATTCGACAGCCTCCCCGTCTTCGAGAGTAAAGAGATATTTCCTGACGCCGTCACTCCCCTCTTCCACGGTAGCTGCCGTAAATTCGCTGATGCAGGCCGTGGCTTCGAGTTCGGCGCGAAAATCCTTGGAGAGATTGGTCATCTGTTCAAAGGAAGTCGCCCCCAACTGGTAGATCCATTTGAATATCTGTGTGGCACGGAACCGCTCTTTCCCCTTGCCGGAAAGAAACTGCTCAAGTTCCTGCAAATTAAAGTTTTTAAGGTCTGTTTTTGGCATAAATCTCCTCTTCTGCCAAACATACTAAGACAAACGCAGATTGCTATCAAGTTAAAGAAGTTTCGCAAAGTGACGTTCATTGACAAGTAGCGGTAATTCTGCTACTTATCCGTTATTCAGTCAAATTTCAAGATGACCTGCTGACGGCTTAAGACTTCCCAAAAGGGGATATTGTGAGAGTGCGTTTTTCGAGATTTTTCCTCTATGCCTCCGCTGCACTGCTCTTCACAGGTTGTGCTCTGGGCGTTTCATCAAAAAAGCAGGCCACTTATCACTTCCAGATGGGACTTTCATACCTAGGCGAGAACAATGTCACCAGCGCCCTGGTTGAATTCACCGAAGCCGAAAAAATAGACCCGGACAACCACGAACTACAGAACTATCTCGGGTTGGTCTACTTCAGAAAAAACAAATTCGACATCTCCGAAAAGAAATATCTCCGCTCCATCGCCTTAAAACCCGACTACTCTGATGCAAGGAACAATCTTGCAGTAACCTATCTTGAGATGAAACGATGGGATGACGCCATTTATCAGCTAAAGCAGGTAAGCGAGGATATCTTCTATCAAAATCAGGCTAACGCAGGCATAAATCTGGCCATCGCCTTGCATGGTAAGGGTGATTTCAAACAGGCCATGGAAGTACTTCGCCCCCTGGCGGTCTCTTACCCCCTTGACCCAAGAATCCGCTACAATATGGGCAAGATCTATTATGCAACTGACAAGATGGATCTTGCTGTCACAGAGTACAAAAAGTCCATCGACATCTACCCTGACTACCTCCAGGCCCACTACAGCCTTGCCCAGGCAAAGATGAAACAGGGCGACCGCAAAGGCGCTGCAAAACATTTCCGCGAAGTTGTCAGAATCGCTCCTGATACCGAGATGGCCCAACTCTCCAGGGAATATTTAGATCTCCTCAAATGACCCCCTTTAATACAGATAACAGCTCAGAATCGCTGGACATAGCCACACTCGGCTCATGGCTCAAAGCTGCAAGAGAGGAGCGGGGCCAGTCTGTTGACGATGTTTCAAAAATAACCCGGATCGGCAAGAACTATATTGAAGCAATAGAAGAAGGGGCTGAATCAAAACTGCCGAGTCAGGCATACACCAGAGGGTTTATCCGCCTCTATGCCTCCCATCTTGGTTTTTCGGCTGAAGAGACACTCGCGAAAATGAATATGTCTAGCGCTGAACCTCCCCCGGCAGAGCCATCATCCTCAGCGGCCCGTATCACGATCAGTTCCGCCAAAGCCCATTACAGCCGGGCGATTATCCTGGTACTGCTCCTCTCCATGACATCTGTTTGCGGATATTTATTTTTTAAAACAAGATCTGCTAAAAAAACCGCTGAACAGGCACCCAGCAAAGCAACAGTGCAGCCCCTTAACAACGAAAAGAGTTCCGTTGCTGTTCAGCCAAAAGTTGCCACTGGAACCCCAGCATCACCCCTTTTACAGAGCGTTCCCAAAGCAGTCGATTCTCAGGGGATAATATTGAGGCTAAAGGCTATCACAGACGGCAGGATTCATATCACCTTAGACGGTTCAATATCTCAGGATTACGATCTTGTTACTGGGGATCTTGTCGAATGGAAGGCCGAGAACAATTTCCTGCTTGATCTTGACAATGCAGCCTCGGTTGAAGGCGAGCTTGACGGAGTCAAACTTGGTGTCTTTGGCGACCCCGGAAAAGCAGCCCATCTTTTACTGAAAGCAGACGGCGTTCACAAAGAGTGAAATTTCAGTAGCAGATCACCTTGACACCCGAATACTCCATGATAAGATTTTTTCACAATAAAATGATTCATGGAGTCTTGTTTGCCTAAATCCGCCAAACGGATACTGCTTGTAGATGATGAAGAAAACGCCAGGGTAGCCCTCTCCCGGCTTCTTACCAGAGAGGGCTATATCGTTGACACTGTTGCCAACGGCTTTGAGGCTCTCAATCATCTACGCGAGCATGATGTAAATCTTATCGTCACTGACATAAACATGCCGGAGATGGACGGGATAGAATTTCTGCGCGAGGTAAATAAATCCTTCCCTGGCAGCAATGTCGTCATGATCACAGCTTACGGCGGAGTCGAAACATATATTGAAGCGATCAATCTTGGTGCATTCGAATACATAAACAAACCGGTCAGGATTGAAGAGTTAAAATCGATAATCGACCGTGTTTTTTCACCACAGGTTAGCCATTAAGACGGAGGGGCGGATGAAAAAGTTCTCAACAATTCTTTTTGCAAACGATTTTTCCGAAGGGGCAAATCACGCTTTTGATTATGCCCTCTCACTAGCAAAGCAGTACTCGTCAAAACTTTTGATCGTCCATGTAATAAATGAACCGGTAGACCTGCGGGGTTTTTATGTGCCCCATATCTCTTTCGAAAACCTGGAGCAGGAGATTGCAGACAGTGCAGACAAGATGATGCATCGCTTTTGCAGCGAAAATCTTGCCGGTTTTGATAATTTTGAAAGATTTGTTCTAAGCGGTGTCCCCTACGAGGAGATTGTCAAAAAAGCCGATGAGAGCGGAGCCGACCTGATCATCATGGGGACCCACGGCAGGAAAGGGGTCGACCATCTCCTTTTTGGCAGCACAGCAGAGAGGGTTGTCAGAAATGCCCTCTGCCCTGTAATGACGGTTCGCCTCTCCTAGAATACACCTGCCTTAAAATTCCACTTACGAGCAGCAGACCGTCTGCTGCTCATTTTTTATGGGACCCATGCCAAACAGAGCCAATGCCAGAATCCTTGTAATAGATGATGAAGAGAGCATCCTTAACCTTGTTGCCATAGTCCTTGGCAATCAGGGGTACAGGATTGAAAAAGCCAATGATGCTTTCAAAGGGATGGAGATGGTTGCAGCCCACAACCCCTCGCTGGTTATCCTTGACTACATGATGCCGGGCATGGATGGCCTACAGGCGCTAAAACAGATCAAGAGCGGCTATCCAGATACCTATGTCATCATGTTTACCGGCAAGGGGAGTGAAGAAATTGCCGTTGAACTGATGAAGGCCGGCGCATCCGACTACATAATTAAGCCATTCAGCAACAAAGATCTGGTCGAACGGGTTCAAAATGTACTCAAGGTAAGAACGGTCGAGATATCCAACCGCGAGCTGACATTAGAGCGGGAACAACTGCTGCAAGAGATAAAAGCATGGAATGAAGAGCTCGAACTGAGAATTAGAAAGGAATCCGAAGCCCTTAAAAAAGCCCATGCAGAGGTTGTTCAGTCACAAAAACTCGCGACACTCGGCTATCTTGCCGCAGGGATGGCCCATGAGATCCGGAACCCCCTCAATTCAATTGCACTTTTTGTACAGTTAATAAAGGAAGGGGTTAATGATCTTGAAAAGGTAGAATATATCGAAAAGATCCTCAAAGAAGTTGACCGTGTTGACGCAACTCTTGGCAAACTCCTCGACACGGCAAGAAGACCGCGTTTTGAGCTAGCCGAAGTTGATATAGGGGAAGTGATACAGAAGGCTCTGGATAGCTTCACACCGCAGATAAATACTCAAGGGATTGAGCTCAACTACTCCTCCAGAAAAAATATTCCACACCTTATGGCAGACCCGGCTGAGATTCAGCAGATTTTCACAAATCTTCTCCTTAATGCTGTTGATGAAATGCCTGAAAGCGGCAGACTCGACATCGAACTCGATTACGACAGCAATGACATTGTAATTCTTGTAAGCGACAGTGGCAGGGGCATTCCGGAAAAACACCTGCCTAATATCTTTGATCCGTTCTTTACCACAAAAAACCGTGGCACAGGAATGGGTCTGCCGATTGTCCTCAGAATCGTCAAAAATTATGGGGGCAAGATCGAAATAACCAATACCGGCAATAGCGGAACAACATTCCTTATACGACTGCCCATTGCCTGATTGCAGAAACTTCGAATTATCACCTTCCTAAAATAACAGTACCCTTTCAATTTCATGTAAAATTAGATATTATTACGCCTCACCTGAACAAAGAGGCCCTAACCTTGAACCGACCCGTAACCGTTCTGCTTATTGACGACGACACCTTCTTCCTGAAAGTACTCTCTGAGGCCTTTTCCGGGAGTGGTTTTGACGTTTTTACAGCAGTTGACGGCAATGAAGGGGTAAAGGCGTTTATCGAAAACAAGCCGCAAGTCGTTATCTGCGATCTCATCATGCCAGGAATGGGCGGAGTCAGCACCTGCATGACCATCAGAAAAATTGCCGCACAGAACGAACCGATCATCGCCCTTCTCACCTCAATGTTCAAGGGCCCGCCAAGAATGCTACAGTCACCTGAAATGGGAGCAAAGATACATATCCCGAAATCAACCCACCCATTGAACGTGGTCGTCCTTGTTGAGCAGCTTCTTGCCAGAGCAGTAGAGGCGTAACCAAGTGCTCCCTGAAAAAACATTTTTTCTTCTCAGAAACATCTGCGCCCCTTACACGGAAAACGAGGCAGAAGTGCCGATCAGGGTTGCCCGGCTTTTCTCATTAAATCCAGATGAAATCCTCGATTTCAGGATAGTGCGAAAAGGTGTTGATGCCCGCAAAAAGTCGAAAATCCTCTATGTGTACACTATCGAGTTCAGGGTGAGCGATGCGGAGAGGTTCTGGCTGAGGCATTCAGATTCGCCGGATCTGAAAATCTCGGAAAAGATTTCATCGCCAAATCCGGAAATATTAACCAGTACAAAGAAAATCGCCATTGTCGGCAGCGGCCCTGCAGGTCTTTTTGCGGCGCTAAGACTTGCTGAGTATGGATTGACACCGCTTTTGCTTGAGCGAGGCCGGCCGGTGGAAGAACGGATTCACGATGTCAACAGGTTCTGGCAGGATGGTATTCTCAATGAAAACAGTAATGTCCAGTTCGGCGAGGGTGGCGCCGGGACATTTTCCGACGGCAAACTGACTACCCGCGTCAAGGATCAAAACTGCGGCTATATCCTGCGAAGGCTTGTCGAATTTGGTGCCCCGCCGGAGATAGAGTGGCTTGCAAAGCCCCATGTCGGTAGTGACCGTTTGCGGGCCGTGCTTGTCAACGTCAGGAAATATTTACTGCAGAAAGGTCTTGAGATTCGTTTCTCCACAAAGCTCACCGGACTTGGGCTTATAAATAGCGGATTGCAGAAGGTTATCCTCAATGAAAAGGACGAGGAATCCTGTGACGCTCTGATCCTCGCTCCGGGACACAGTGCCCGTGACACCTACGCCATGCTCCACTCCATCGGCGTGACGATGGAGCAGAAACCTTTTGCCGTAGGCTTCCGGGTCGAGCATCCACAGGAGCTGATAAACTTTATCCAGTACGGTATTGCCTCTGACGTGCGCCTCCCTGCAGCCGACTATGCCCTCGCCTGGAATGACCCTGCCACAGGCCGCTCTGCCTACTCCTTCTGCATGTGCCCCGGAGGTGAGGTCATCGCAAGCTCTTCGGAGAACGACGGAGTGGTGGTGAACGGCATGAGCAACCTGAAAAGAGACAGCGGTTTTGCCAACAGCGCCCTTGTGGCAACCGTCAAAACCAGTGACTTTAGTGGCAGTTCGCCCCTTGCAGGGATAGAATTCCAGCGAGACCTCGAAAGATCTGCCTTCAGAGCCGGAGGCAACGCCTATAAAGCCCCTGCACAAGGGTTGATGGAGTTCATGAAACTTAAGGGGGGGAGAGATTTTAAATCATCCTACCTCCCGGGAGTTACCCGCTCTCAACTGGATGAACTGGTACCGGATTACATCACAAAGACCATCAGGGACGGAATCACTTCCTTTGACCGTAAAATGCGCGGTTTCCTCTGTGCCGAAGCAACTCTGGTCGGTGTCGAAAGCCGCACATCCGCCCCTCTGCGGATTTTGCGCGGCGAGGATTTTCAGTCACTCTCCATCAGGGGGCTATACCCATGCGGTGAGGGCGCGGGCTATGCCGGAGGGATAATGAGCGCGGCACTTGATGGTATCAGGGTTGCCGATGCTCTTGCAAAGGAACTTGGAGCAGAATGAAACTTTCCATTATCATACCGGTCTACAACGAGGCCGAGACAATCACCATGGTCATCGACTCGGTTCTTGCCACACCGTTTGACAAGGAGATAATAGTTGTCGATGATGGCTCAACTGACGGCACCCGCCGGATCCTTGAAAAGCTTCATCACCCACAGGTCAACTGCCTGTTCCATCAGAGAAATCAGGGGAAAGGAGCTGCCCTTCGCAGCGGCTTCAAGGAGGCAACAGGGGATTTCGTCATCATTCAGGATGCAGACCTCGAATATGATCCGTCTGACTATCCGAAACTGCTTAAACCCCTTATTGACGGACGGGCGGATGTTGTCTACGGCTCTCGCTTTATCGGCGGGGATGAACACAGAGCCCTGTTTTTCTGGCACATGGTCGGCAACAGGCTGTTGACTCTCTGTTCGAACATGTTCTCCAACCTCAACCTGACCGACATGGAGAGCTGCTATAAAGCGTTTCGCAGGGAGATCCTGCAAAAAGTGACCATAGAAGAGAACCGTTTCGGCTTTGAGCCGGAGATAACAGCCAAAATGGCAAAACTGAAGGCAAGGATTTTCGAGGTCGGCATATCCTATTCCGGCAGAACCTACTCTGAAGGGAAAAAGATCGGCTGGAAGGATGGCATTTCGGCCCTTAGATGCATTATCAAATACAATCTGTTTAAAGGATAACCCACTGTGAGAAAAGTTTTCGTGAAGGACATAAAGGATCGGGATCAGCTGCGCGAGGTTTTTCTGGTCAAAGAGAAAATTACGGCCATGGCCAAGAACGGTAAGCCGTATATGAACCTCAAACTGATGGATAAAAGCGGTGATGTCGATGCCAAGATCTGGGACAATGTCGATGAGATTTCAGGTCGCTTCGAGAAGAACGATTTTCTCGAACTGTCGGCCAAAGCCTCAGTTTATCTGGGCAAGATGCAGCTGGTCATATCCGATCTTCGCAAAGTCCCTGAAGAAGATGTGGAGCTTGCCGACTTTCTTCCCCAGACTGAGAGAAATATAAAGGAGATGGAGGGTGAACTTGCTGCCCTGATCGGCACAGTTGCAAACGACTGGCTGAAAAAACTCCTTGAATGCTTTTTTACCGACCCGGATATCATGGGGCTCTACAGGGTTGCCCCGGCAGCCAAGGGGATGCACCACGTCTATATCGGCGGGCTTCTTGAGCACTCTTTGGCGGTCTGCGCCCTTGTAGACTCTGTAGTGCCTCTCTACAAGGGGCTCAACAGGGATCTTCTCATTGCCGGAGCGCTTCTGCACGACATCGGCAAGGTGCGGGAGATGAAGTTCTTCAGGTCGTTCGACTACAGTGACGAAGGGAAGTTGATCGGCCATATCACCATCGGCGTCGAGATGATTCATGAACGTGTCTGCAAGATTGACGGCTTCCCCCCCGAGCTTGCCATGCACCTGAAACACCTGATTCTCTCCCATCACGGCCAGTACGAGTACGGCTCGCCAAAGAGACCGAAAACCCTTGAAGCGACAATTCTCAACTACCTTGATGATCTCGATTCAAAGATAAACGGCATCAGGACCCATATCAACAAGGAGAACGAGCTCCAGGGGAACTGGACATCGTACCACCGCCTCTATGACCGTTACTTCTATGTTGACCGGAGTGAGGAGAGAGTAACGGCAGAGCCGGAGATCAGGGAAGTGACAGTGGTGCCTGAAGCCATGCCGGCAAGGAAGGGATTTCACAACAACCCTTTTGACAAACTGAAAGAAGAGACGGCAAAAGCCGAAAATCTGGATCTGTTTTAAAAAAACAGGCTGAAGGTTGAAGGTTGAAGGAAAGTCAAAATCATGAAAACGAGTTTCATACCTTCAGTCTTCAGCCTTCAGCCTAAACACCTGAAGTCAGTCACTTTTATCCTGTTTATTACAATTTTAGCATTGGCAGGCTGCCAGAAAAACGGAGCAAAGCGAGGAGATATGATTTTTGAGACATTAGTAGTCGGCGAGCTGGGTGTAAACTGCTTCATCATGGCTGACAGCCAGACAAAAGAAGGTCTGGTGATCGACCCTGGTGCAGAGCCGGAGCGCATACTTGCCGCAGTCAAAAACAGCGGCGTTAAAGTGCTTTATGTCCTCAACACCCACGGCCATTTCGACCATATCGGCGGCAACCGCAAAGTCAGTGAGGCCACCGGGGCAAAGCTGATGATCAACAAAGAAGATGAGCCGTTCCTTACCCGTGCATCCACCTCAGCAAGGATGTACGGGCTGAGCGCCGAAGACTCCCCTGCACCGTCATCATACCTTGTAGAAGGGGATATTATCCGTTTTGGCAGCCACGAGATCAAGGTTATCCATATACCGGGGCATTCGCCCGGTGGCAGCTGTTTCTATCTGGAAAAGGACGGCATCCTCATCAGCGGCGATTCGCTCTTTGCCGAATCCATCGGCAGGACAGATCTGCCGGGTGGTTCACAGGCGCTCCTCGTCCTTTCTATCCGTGCGAAACTGCTGACTCTCCCGGAAGCAACCCAGGTATTTCCGGGGCATGGACCGTCAACAACAATTGGCCATGAGAAAAAGCATAATCCTTATCTGTAAGGGGGAAGAGATGCTGAAAGATAAAACCATAGTCCTTGGTGTAACCGGCGGAATCGCCGTCTACAAGGCTGTAGAACTGCTGCGCCTTTTGACAAAGGCTGGCGCCGATGTCCATGTCATCATGACAAAATCGGCAATGGAGTTTGTCTCCCCCCTCACCTTTCAGACCCTCTCCGGTAACCCTGTCCATACGGAGCTGTTCAACATGATCACCGAGCGGGAGATCGGCCACATCTCCCTGGCCGAGCGGGCGGATCTCTTTGTCATCGCCCCGGCAACGGCCAACGTCATTGGCAAGTTAGCAAACGGCATTGCCGACGATCTTCTCTCCACAACTGTCATGGCAACGAAAGCGCCGGTGCTTATTGCTCCTGCCATGAACGTCAACATGTATGAGAACCGGATTTATCAGAGAAACGAAGCAACACTGAAGAAGTACGGCTACCTGTTTGTGGAGCCTGCCCACGGCTGGCTCGCCTGCAATGTGGTTGGCAAAGGCAAACTGCAGGAGCCCTCAATAATTTTTGAAGAGGCAATAAACGCCCTTACGGACAAGGATATGCTTGGAGTCAAGCTACTTGTCACTGCCGGTCCGACCCGCGAAGAGATTGACCCTGTACGCTACATCACAAACCACTCCTCAGGGAAGATGGGTTATGCCATCGCCCGGATGGCAAGGCTGCGAGGGGCGGATGTCACCCTTGTAAGTGGCCCGGTATCCCTCCCTGTGCCCCATGGGGTCAGGGTGGTTTCCGTAAGCAGTGCTAAAGAGATGTATAATGCCACCATATCCCGCGCTGCTGAGTCTGATATTATCATCAAGGCAGCTGCGGTTGCAGATTACAAGCCGCTTCAGCGTGTTGAGCAGAAGATAAAGAAAAATGACGAAGAGACAACCATCTCTTTACTTAAAACAGATGACATTCTTGCCGAACTGGGGAGAATAAAAAGGGGTGGTCAAGTTCTGGTGGGATTTGCCGCAGAGACTGAGAATCTCGACGCAAATGCTTTGGCCAAGCTGAGAAAAAAGAACCTGGACATGATCGTTGCCAACGATGTAACGCTGGAAAATGCCGGATTCAACACAGACACCAACATTGTCAGGTTCATCACCAAGGGTGGAACTGCTGAAGAGCTTCCGCTCATGTCAAAAGAGAAGGTGGCAGCGAGAATACTCGATCAGGCAATGACGATAAGGTCAGCTGCTTGAAATAATCCTGCTCAGCTCTTCCGGCCTGAGAATGGCGCTCTCAAGCCTTTTCTTCATGGCAACAAGCTCCTGGTCGGCAGCCTCTTTACTGATCTTGCCGCTGATGTAAAGGAGCCTCAGATTTTTACGGACTGCCTCTGCAGCATTTAAAGCCTGCTCTCCGGTAGGATCGGCAGCAAGCCATATCGAAGAATTAATATCAGCAACGGTTTCAATTACGGCACGCTCGGAAAGCCTGGTAAATTCGGCAACCTCATTTTCGTCAAGCTGGAATCGGGATACATCATTCATGGCCAGCATCAGCTGCTGCCACTTTTCCAGACGGCTGACAAGCAGGATCGAATTGAATATCTTCTTGTTGGTGCCAAAAGAGAAGAGCGTATTTGATATCTCACGGCGAAACAGCTCGTCGTTCTCCTGAAAGTGCCAGGTTGCTGCACGTTTTCCACGCGCCCATATCTGCGGAGAGGTGAAACTGTCAAACCTCATCTCCCAGTAGGCGTGCTTCAGAACCACACTCTGGAAACTGCGCATTATATTTAACGGGACATAGTAGTTGTGGGCAATGGTATCAGCTGCCAGGTGGGAGATATAGCCGTATGCACAGGCTCGCTGCTGATCGCTGCAACTTTTGTCGACAAGTTTTCTGCCAACATGCCAGCGATGACAATGAAGCATGTACCCTGTATACTTCTTCCCCAGGGTAATATCAGCGGCCAGGCAGCCATAGAGAAAGTCATTGGGGAAACTGCCGATCAGTCCGGCAACCGATGAGGGGAGCAAATGGAGTGAACCAAGAACCGTTGCCCCCATTTGCAAATGAAATCCGGGGCCCCAGGCAAAAGAGCTGTCAGGCAGAAGAACGAGGATTATTACGGCGATAACAGTTTGAAACATCTTTGTATCTTATTGATAGAGCATTGAAAAGTAAAGAGGATTGGGAAATGGCTGAACCTGATGAAAGAGTGCTGCTTGCCGGAGCGCTGAAACGTTATCTTGAAGAGCTTCGTGATACCGGCGTCGAAGAGCTTGAGTATGCAACTGGTGCCGCAGCCGCTCCCGTTTCCCAGACTCAGTCACCAGCACCCCCTTCTCTGGCCGAATCGCTGGAGGATATTCGCAATGAGCTTGGCGACTGCCGCAGATGTCAGCTCTGCGAAACGAGACAAAACATCGTCTTTGGAGTCGGCAGCGACAGTGCCAAAGTGCTCTTTGTCGGCGAAGCACCTGGACGGGACGAGGATCTCCAGGGCGAGCCTTTTGTCGGTGAGGCCGGACAGCTCCTGACAAAGATGATCAAAGCCATGGGTTATGAGCGGAGCGAAGTCTACATCTGCAATGTCATAAAGTGCCGTCCGCCGGAGAACCGCAATCCACTCCCTGCCGAGATTGATAACTGTAGCCCTTTTATGCAAAGACAGATAAAATCGATAGCACCGAAAGCCATCGTTGCCCTCGGCACCTTTTCCAGCCAGACTCTGCTTGGCAGCAAGGAGCCTATCAGCAAGCTCAGGGGCCATTTCCACGACTATCACGGCATACCGCTCATGCCGACCTTTCATCCGGCCTTCCTCCTCCGCTCTCCGGAAAAAAAACGCGAAGTCTGGTCTGATTTGCAGCAAGTCATGAAACTTATGGTATAGTTAATGTTCATTTCATCTTGAGGAGGGATTCATGTTTACCACCGGAGGAGCTGAAAGAAACACACTGGCAATGGTTCTGGCAGGTGGCAAAGGGGAGCGGCTCAGCCCCCTGACAAAAAGCAGGCCCAAGCCTGGCGTCCCGTTCGGCGGCAAATACAAGATCATCGATTTCGTCCTCTCAAACCTCTTCAACTCAGGCATCAGGCAGGTCTATATCCTCACCCAGTACCGCGCCTACTCAATGATGAAGCATATCCGCGAATCCTGGGGGAAGTGGACCGGGCTGAACGAATTCTTCGTTGCCATCTCCCCGGAGACCAAGAACGAATGCGAAGAGTGGTTCAAAGGGACCGCCGACGCCATCTACCAGTACATCCGCTTCATTGAATCCTCGGACGCAGAGTATGTGGCCATCTTCGGCGGCGACCACATCTACAAAATGGATGTGAGCCAGATGATCAACTTCCACCGCATGAACCGGGCAGACATCACCATCTCCTCCCTTGAAGTCCCTGTTGACGAGGCTTCGCGCTTCGGCGTGGTTGTAGTTGATGACGACAATCGCGTCATCGGTTTTGAAGAGAAGCCTGAAAATCCGACAACAATCCCCGGCAAAGATGTCTGCTTTGCCTCCATGGGGAACTACATCTTCTCCACCCGAAAGCTGATTGAGGTATTGCAGAAAGGAAAGCGTGAGCATGAAGATCTGGATTTCGGCAAACATGTCATCCCGATGATGCTGGAGGCAGGAGACCGGGTATTTGCCTACAATTTCAATGACAACCTCATCCCCGGCATGAAGGCCGAAGAGCGTGGTTATTGGAAGGATGTCGGCACAATCGATTCATACTACGAAGCGAACATGGACCTGATCCATGTCTCCCCCCAGCTCAACCTTTACAACTACAAATGGCCGGTACTGACCAATCAGGGGAATCTGCCGCCTGCTAAAACCATCTTTGACGACGAAGACCGCCGCGGCATCAATATCGACTCCTACGTCTGCGCCGGCTGCATCACCAGCGGCGGCACAGTACGCCGCTCAATAATCGGCCCGAAAACCAGAATCAACAGCTTCAGCCTGGTGGAAGACTCCATTGTCTTTGAAAATGTCACCATCGGCAGACATACGAAGATCAAAAAGGCAATCATCGACAAAAACCTTGTCATCCCCGACAACACGGTCATTGGCTACGATCACAAGGCTGATGCAAAAAGAGGCTTCACCGTTACTGAATCGGGCATAGTTGTTGTCTCGACCCAGGAGAGTCTGAAATAAAGGTTGATAGGCTGAAGACTGTCAGGAGAAACTGCACTTAGGTTAGACCTTCAGCCTTCAGCCTTATATAATTATCTATCCCTTTTAAACCCTGCAAGCGCACCGGCGGTGATGATAATCTGACCGCCGGTGAACACCCCTGAATTATCCCATCAGTGACCCTCTGACGTTCGTTCCCTTCTGATTACACCACCCTTCTTCCTTGACAGCATTTAATCTCTACTTTATTGTGAGCACACTTTTATGATTTGGAGCAAATAATGCCGGAATGTTTGATAATCCAGACTTAGCAAAGGCCGTTTTACCGGGACTACCGGCAGAGCGGCTTTTTTCATCTAGGTGCAATATTGATCAAGCTAAACGTTTTTTGGCAGCAACCGTGAAAAGACCAGGCTCGTAAGGAGTTAATTTTATGACCATTTTCTATTTTATCTGCGGAGCAATTATCGGCGGAATAGTTTCTTCCATATCCCGCGAGTTGGTTGGAGTCGTTGCCGGTGGGGCACTTGGCCTGATGTTCTCTGTAATAGCAACACTCCGCAGCCGTCTGGACAGCCTGGAGAGACAGCTTCACAAAATAAATCGTGACACTCCCGCTTCTGCGACGCTGGCAGAGATTGAAGCCAAGCCCCAATGGAATGAGCCGCTGTTTGAGCCGGAACCCGAAGAGTTGACACCAGATGCGATCCTCGGGCCGGTTGATCAGCCGGTTTATGCAAGAGACCAGGAGGAACAGAGCGATCAGTTCAGTTACGAACCGGTTCACTCACCCACCCAAAAAGAGCCGAGCCAATACAATGAGCCGTCGCCAGTCGTGGAAGCCATCAACCGTTTTTTCACCGGTGGCAACCTGATGGTCAAGATCGGTGTCATCATCCTCTTTTTCGGGGTCTCCTTTCTGGTTAAATTCGCTGCCGAACGGGGGATGATCCCGGTGGAGCTGCGGCTTGCAGCCGTTACCGCAGGGGCGATTGCCTTACTGGTTGTCGGCTGGCGTCTGCGTGATGTTCGTGAGCAGTACGCACTGGTGCTGCAAGGTGGTGGCGTGGGGATTCTCTACCTGACGGTGTTCGCCGCACTGCGCCTCTATTCCCTGATTCCGGCCCCCTTTGCCTTTGGGCTCATGGTCGCCATCTGTGCACTTTCTTCGGCGCTGGCCATCATCCAGAATTCCAGAACCCTTGCCGTGCTCGGTGTTTCCGGAGGGTTCCTTGCGCCGATCCTCGCATCCACCGGTAGCGGCAGTCACGTGGCGCTCTTTTCCTATTACGCGCTCCTCAATGCCGGGATATTCGGCATTGCCTGGTTCAAGGCATGGCGCCTGCTCAACCTGATCGGCTTTGCCTTCACCTTTGTCATAAGCGCTGCCTGGGGAGCACATTATTACCAGCCCCACTACTTTGCAACGACCGAACCTTTTCTGATCCTTTTTTTCATCATGTACACCACCGTTGCCGTGCTGTTTGCCATTCGCCAGGCCCCGGAGCTAAAAGGGTATGTTGACGGCACCCTCGTTTTCGGCACGCCGCTGGTTACGGCTGCCATTCAGTCGTCCCTCGTCTGGGATTATGAATACGGTCTTGCCTGGAGCGCCCTTGGGGCCGGTTTTTACTACATCGCCCTGGCAACCTGGCTCTTCTCCAGAAAGCGCCATGAACTGCGGCTCTTATCCGAAGCATTCCTTGCCTTTGGAGTCGTCTTTGCCACTTTAGCGATCCCGCTTGCCCTGGATGGCAGATGGACCGCCGCAGCGTGGGCCCTTGAAGGTGGCGCAATGGTCTGGGCCGGACTGCGCCAGAAACGGTGGCAAGTCCGTATTTTCGGCGTAATACTTCTCTTGGGGGGCGGCGTTTTCTTCCTTGCAGATCTGCCGCCAAAAGGAAACTTTGCCTGCCTGAACGCTTTCTGGCTGGGAACTGCGCTGATAGCTGCGGCAGCTCTTCAGACAGCGCTCTATTTAAGCCGCAACCGTCAGAAGCTTGAAACATGGGAACTGTCGTTTGCCGATGCCCTGCTGGCCTGGGGTCTAATCTGGTGGTTTTTCGGTGGTCTTTTCGAGATTTCCCGCTGGCTTGTGGATACGCGCCTCATGGCAGCTCTTGTTTTTGTCGCGCTCAGTGCAAGCGCTTGTGATTTCGCTGCAACACGTCTCAAGTGGAACGCTCTTATCATGCCCTCTTTTCTCATCCTTCCGGCTCTTTGCAGTGCACTTATTC
The DNA here is from genome assembly GCA_013377075.1 of Geobacteraceae bacterium. Taxonomy (GTDB): domain Bacteria; phylum Desulfobacterota; class Desulfuromonadia; order Geobacterales; family DSM-12255; genus VEOV01. The sequence goes on from JACABD010000022.1 coordinate 49,774, forward strand.
TCCAGGTTCTCTCCGCCAGCCATCCTGTTGCCCATGGCGGCTGGCTCGCATGGCCGCTATCTATCGGGCTCTACTATCTCATCCTCAGCCGCCGCGAAACCCTGATTGACACGCTCCGCCCCTATATCCACCCCGTTCCGGTCTGGATTGTGGCAATCCTTGCTGCCTGGGAGCTGCACTGGCAGGCAGGACGGATTGGCGGCATTGCCGAGGTCTGGTCGCTGCTGCCGCTCGGGCTTGTACCTGCGGTTCTCATCCTCCTGATCCAACTCCTGCTTGACCGCCTATTCTGGCCTTTCGGAGCCAATCGCCGCGCATACCTGCAAATAGGAGCACTGCCGCTTGCCGTCGCAGCATGGCTCTGGTGCATTCTCATGAACATTCACTGCTCCGGCGATGCTGCGCCGCTCCCATTCATACCGTTTTTGAACCCGCTTGATATTACTCAGGGAGTTATTACCGCCGTAATCATCAACTGGGTACTACAGTTAAGACGCGAAGAGCCTGGATTGATTCGCGAAGCTAGTCAACTTTTGCAAATAATTTTTTACCCGACCATGTTTTTCTGGCTCAATGCTGAAATAGTCAGGGGCGTACACCACTTTGGCGGAGTACCCTTCTCCTTTGAACCGATGTTTTCCTCACACCTTTTCCAGGCGGCCATATCTATCATCTGGAGCATTACGGCTTTCTGTTCCATGACTTTTGCAACCAGAAAAGGTATACGGACAGTCTGGATTATCGGCGCTGTCATCCTCGGTGCGGTTGTGCTCAAGCTTTTTGTCATCGATCTCTCCGGCAAAGGGACTGTAGAGCGAATAGTCTCTTTTGTCGGAGTCGGCTTCCTCATGCTGATAATCGGCTGGTTCTCGCCAGTCCCACCCGGCACCGATACGAAGGAGGTGCAATGATACGTGCCGCGCTTCTCTTACTGATTCTATGTGCCAACCAGGCAATGGCGGCGACGCCGCTCCCCAAAGACTTTGCCTGGAAAAGCAGCCTTAATCTGCCTCCTGGCGGAACGCTTTATGAACTGACCCTGCCCGCTGCCGTCTACCGAGGCACAGTTTCTCCTGATCTGGCTGACATCTGCGTTTTTAATGGCCGTGATGAAATGGTACCATTCACACTGACAACGCCGCCTTTGCAAGCGGTGAAGAAACTTGCCCCGTTGCCCCACTTCCCCCTTCCGGAAACACCCTTGCCTGGAGAAAAGCTGTCAATCCGCATTGAACGGCGCACGACAGGAGAAATCGTCACTGTCTCCCAAAACAGGACGACTGCAAAACCGCCAGCCGCCTACCTGCTGGACACCACTTCAATCAAGGAACCGATTGAATCTCTTGAGTTCGAATGGAGCGACATCCCCGCCGGGTTTGTAGAGCGTGTCAGCGTGGAAGGGAGCGATGACCTTGAGCATTGGCGTCATGTGACAACAGCCACTCTGGCAGCGCTCCAGCGTGGTGACAACAGGGTTGAACAGAGGCAGATTCAGCTATCTGGCATCAAAATGCGCTACCTGCGGATAGTCCAGTTGGATCCCGGTTCGATAATCAATGTAACCAGAGTAACAGCAACTCTCGCTGCCGGTAGTGCCGAACCTGCACACGAACGGCTGGCAATTGACGTCACCGCCATACCTGGACAGACTGGAGAATTCACATTCGACCTCGGCGGACAGATGCCGCTTGACCGGATCAGGCTGCTGCTCCCGGAGAGAAACAGCCTGGTCAAGGTGGCATACTTTTCCAGACCCAGGGAGAGCGATCCATGGATTCAACGAATTGAAGGGGTCAGCTATCGGCTCGACAGTCAGGCAGGAGAACTCTCTTCACCGGAGCTGACACTCCCTGCAAACAGAGATCGTTACTGGAAGCTGAAGATATCCGAAGCAGGGGGGGGGACAGGTACCGGCAAAGTAAAGGTCGCAGTAGCATGGAGACCGCAAAAGATCCTCTTTCTCCACAGAGGAGATGCACCATTCACACTGGCATTCGGTAGTGGCCGGGTCGATACACGCACTCTCCGCGGCGCTGACCTGCTGTCAACTCTCCCTGCCACAGATCCTGCAAAGGTAAAGATTGTCCGTGCTGAAGCGGGTGAAGCCATAACTCTTTCCGGTGAAGCTGCTCTGAAAAAGGAGCTGTCAGCCGTAACCAAAAAGAAGCTGCTGCTCTGGGGGCTGCTTCTTCTGGGGGTCGGCTTGCTGGCATTGATGGCCTTGCGGCTGGGAAAGCAGATGCAAAGTAATGGGGGGTGACTATGGCGTTCAGCATCTGAGCTGCCCCCCCCTGTATAAACTCCCCATACTAATCCACCCGTTTCCACCCCTCTGAACCGCCACGGCTTAAATAACAGCCACAAAGACATCTCGTAATATCAACAACTTACAATATCATTTCCCTCCGAAGAGCCAGTCTGGCACTGGCTATGCAATAGTTATTAGCAAATGCAAATAATTACTTCACAGCCGGAAACAGATGGAGGATGTCATGAGAGCACTAGCCACATTAATTGGGATTTTGACCCCGGTATCAGCACTTGCAGCATCAGGAGTTCGTGAAGACACCAGTGGAATCTTTGTATGGATCTTTCTCGGCATCTGCGCAATGATCGTGGTAGCACAGGTAATTCCGGCAATACTGCTGATGGTCGGAATGGCAAAAGGGCTTAAATCTGTAGTGAAAGAAGAGATGTCGGTTGCCAAGAAATAGCTCCGGAGGGTTATATGAGCGGACACAGCGCCTGAAAGGCCACCTTATGAGTGGCCTTTTTCTTTTTCGGATCCATTTATATGAAGCTGGCAGTGCAGGCATTTACGCAGGGGCAAAAAAGTCATGCCATGCAGATGGAAATAGTTACCACATCTCGGGCACCTGCATAACGCAGCAAGAGTGGTTGCAACAATAAGAGCAACAAGCCACAGAACAAAGAAAGTCCCCATGGCACTGTGGGTGGGGGATATTTTATTGATTATGAATAAGGCCGGTATGTAAGAAATGATTGTGAAGAAGAACAGTTTCCGGCGAAACCTTGTCTGCTTCATGACAGCTGCATATCTAACCGGATCGACAGGACTGTTTTCCATTCATCACCTCCTGAAACCATTATGAACCTGAGCATATCCGAACTATCCGTTCCTGAAAAGAAAATACCAGATTGAAAAAATGGCCTCTCCGAGAGCAATAAGGAGCAGGTAAGGTATAATCATAGCAATCCTGTCATCAAGGAGCAGCTTGTAGAGAGCAGGGAATAACGATGGTGTCAGGCAGATCAGTAATATGGCGGTGCCAAAGACAATGGTGCCGATTGAGACGGCCAGATGTGTTTTTACAAAGAAGTTCTCGTCCAAAGGCTTTTTCATGGTGGCTCCTTTTAGCGCTGACATAAATCAAAGAGCATTGACTGTGCCGTAAAAGGCAGAGGGAATGAACAACCTGCAACCTCCCGGTTCACGGACATCTACAGGAGATGTAACTGCAGTCACCCGGCTCGGGCGGTCTGACAGCTGCCCGAATGTATAAAAACCATTACTGACTGTATAAGATTTCTATACACCACTGGCATTCATAAGGAAGCCGGAGCATGAAGATCCAGATATCCCTCATAGCTAAATTCACCTTTGCCGCACTCATCATTCTCCTTCTGTTTATGGGGCTTCTCGACAGCATCAACCTGAAAAACTTCAGAAAACAGATGATCGAATATGCCGCCTCCAATGCCGAAGAGATTGCCGAGATCATCAATCAGAGCGCTTTTGAGAGCATGATGAGAAATGACAAGGTCTCCTTGAGCGGTATGATCGACAGGATTGCAAAGAGTGAAAACATCGATCATATCCGCCTGATCGACCATAACGGCACGGTGGTTTTTTCAAGCAACAGGGATGAAATCGGCGCAGCTATCGGCAAGCATGCCGATGAATGCGTCATGTGCCATGATCCGCCAGGGATTAAATCTACGACAGTGAACCGGAGCAGAATCGTTACCACAAGAGGCGGCAAGGAGGCTCTGGGCTTCACCAAGGAGATTCATAACCGGCCAGAGTGCTTCAGCGCCCCCTGCCACTTTCATGGCAAAGACAATTCAGTACTCGGTTTTCTCGACATTTCGGTCTCCCTCGAAAATCTTCGGCAAAAATCCCACGAATACCGCCTGCAGTTCATCATGCT